>NZ_JAGGOY010000044.1 GCF_018614095.1 Streptomyces sp. ISL-87
GGAGGACCGAACGCGGAGGACCGCGCGGGAAGAGCAGCGCGGAGGACCGAACGCGGAGGACCGCGCGGGAAGGGCAGCGCGGAGGGCCGAACGCGGAGGGCCGCGCGGGGGTGTACGTGTCCGGGAGGCGGCCCGGAGGCCGGGCGGGGCCGGTCACCCCCGTGGGCTGGGGTCACCGGAGTCACCCCTGTGACGCCCGGCGGGCGGGGTTCGCATTGGCCGGAAAATCCCTGGCTCCTCTGCCCTGTGCTGTGCGTCGCCGCGGGACTACATTGCCCTCGCCCCACAGGCGCGGGGCCAGGGGCTGGGGTGTGGCCGGGGCGGGAGGCATCGATGGTGGGTTCTGGGGTCTTCGCGAGATGGGGCGGTGCCGTTGGCGCCAAGACGGCCGCTGTGGCGGCCGCCGGTGCTCTGGCTGTCACGGCCGCCGCCGGGGCGGGCGTGTGGTGGCTGACGCGGGCGCCGGAGCTGGTGGTCGTCCAGCGCAGTGCGTCGGTGTCGGTCGCCGCCGGGGGTGCGCAGGTTTCCGTCGTCGGGTGTCTGGCGCATGAGCGGGCGCTGGGCGGTGGGTACGCGATCTCCGGTACGGGGTTCGCGACGAGCAGTCATTTCATCGGCGGTGCCTGGCTGGCGGCGGCGTTCAACCCGGGTGATGCTCCGGCGACGCTGACCGCGTACGCGTTGTGCATCAACGCGCGGCCGGAGTTCCAGTCCGGTCTGGAGTTCGCCTGGCGGGCGCATGCGTTTCGGGACCGGTTGAACAAGGTGACGGCGGTGGGCGACGGCGCTTCCATCCACGATCTGTCGACGGATGGCCCGTATGCGGATGCGGCCGGCAATGCCGTGTCCGTGCCTGTCTGCGGCGGTGGTTACACGCTGGTGGGCACCGAGTTCCGGGCCGGGCGGATCCTGGCGGGCCGGGCTGTGGCGCCGGTGCCGCTGGACGGGCTGACGCCGGTGGCGGCGGTGCCGGGCGCGACGATGACGGCGCCGTGGCGGGTGTCGGTCAATCCGGGGACGGAGCTGAGTTCCCGCTCGTTCCCGCTGCCGAGGTCCGAGGACGTGGTGCGCAAGACGCGGATCGAGGATCCGCAGCCGCCGCAGGCGAACTTCGCGGTGGGGGTCCGGCCGATCTGTGTGAGGACGAAGGCGGTGTCCATCGCCAAGGTGGAGGTGCCGGTGTCCGCGGGCGGCAGCGCGGATGCCTCGGTGCGCTGCCCGAAGGAGCGGTTGGTGGTGGGCGGCGGGTTCCTGTTCCCGGCGGCCAACGAGGGCGGCGCCGCCGAGGCCCCGCAGCGGTACTTCGGGGACGGCTGGCTGTTCGCCTCGGCCGACGCGCCGGCGGCCGGGGAGCCGTCGGGGCGCAAGGTGAGGGAGTGGCATGTCACCGGTGTCAACCAGCAGAAGGCCGGTGCTCTGTACCGGAATTCGGTGTGGGTCGAGCACAGCGATCGCGAGACGCTGACCGGCAACGGCTATTTCGACTCGCAGCCGCACAGCGGGGACGACCAGCAGCTGCGTACGGCGGCGGTGCCGGCCGTGCAGCCGCTGATCGCCAGCGCGGTGTGCGCCGTGATCGATGCCGAGCCCACTGAGCCCGCGAAGGGCGCTTCGCCGACTGCGGTCGTCCGGCCGGAGGTGCCGCCGGCTTTGGTGGTGCCGAGCCCGACGGGTTCCGCAGCGCCGTCCGTGCCGGCTGCTTCGGAGTCGCCGTCGTCTTCGTCGTCGCCTTCGGAGTCGCCGTCGCCTTCGACGGGTCCGTCCGGTTCACCGAGCGCGTCCCCCGCACCCCGTACGCCGAGTACACCGCGTACTTCGGGTACGCCGGGCCGCCCGGCCACCGGCAGTCCGACCCGGCCGGGTACGACGCCCCCGGGCAACTCCCCGACCCCGCAGCCGCAGGCTCCGGCGGTTTCCGTCCAGCAGCCGGCCGGCGGCGGCGCGCTGCGGCGCGGTTGCTACGAGACGTTCGCCGGCACGGCCCGGACGCGCCCGGGCGGCCAGCCCATCACCGATGCCCGGCACACCAGCTGGCAGCTCAAGGGGCCCAACGGGCCGATGGTGCTCGGTAGCGGCGCATCCGGCAGCTTCCTGGTGCCCCTGCTGCCTGATGGAACGTATCCGCTGGTGTTCACCGCCACTGATCCGGCGAGCGGTTTGACGGGCAGCGCGGAGATCTCGGTCCGTATCGTCGGCTGCCTCCGCTGAGCGCCCTGCCCCCGGCGGCCGGGGGCAGGGGCAGGGGGCAGGGGTCGGCGGTGACGGTGACGGTCAGCCGGTGCGTACCCGCAGGGCGCGCGCGAGGTCGTCGAGCTGGTCCACGAGCTTGCGGCGCAGCAGCGGAAGGATCTCGGTGTCCTCCAGGCAGGCCCGGCCGGCCTGGAGGTTGTCCTCGTCCACGGCGTAGGCGGGGAAAGCAAAGCGGCCGGCGGCCTCGGCGATGGCGGGGCCGCGGCGGGCGCCGAGGGGGACGACTTCGGTGTAGTACCGGTGCACGTAGTCCTTTACGAGTTCGGCCTGTTCGGGCTGCCAGAAGCCTTGGGCGGTGGCGCTGAAGAGGTAGTTGGACAGGGTGTCGTCGTGGAAGAGCCGCTGCCAGGCGGCGGCCTTGGCGTCCGGCGTGGGCAGGGCGGCGCGGCAGCGGGCGGCGCCTTCCTCGCCGGTGGCGCTGGGGTCGGCGGCCAGCGCGGCGTCGATCTCGGCCTCCGCGACGGCGCCGAGGACGGACAGCCGGGCGAGGATGCGCCAGCGCAGCTCGGGGTCGAGTTCGGGGCCGCCGGTCACGGTGTCGTCGGCGAGCCAGCCGAGGAGGGTGTCGGGCTGGGTGGCGCTGTCGATGAGGACGCGTACGGCGGCCAGCCGCATGCCCGGCTCCGATCCGTCCTCGGTGCGCCGCACCAGGGCGCGGGCGATCGAGGTGAGGGTGGCGAGGGCGGCGGTCCGCTGCTCGGGGGCGAGGTAGCGCACGGCGAGCTGGTTGCGGGCGAAGGCGAGGACACCCTGGACGATGGCCAGGTCCGGTTCCTCGGGGAGGTGTGCCTCGGCGGCGGCCAGGTAGGTGCCGGGGTCGAGTTCGCCGTCGCGGACCATGTCGCGCAGGGAGCCCCAGACGACGGCGCGGGTGAGCGGGTCGGGGATGCGGGAGAGGCCGCGCAGGGCGGTTTCGAGGGAGGTGTAGTCGAGGCGGACCTTGGCGTAGCTGAGGTCGCCGTCGTTGAGGACGAGCAGGGCGGGGCGGGGGCCGCCGACGGAGACGATCTCGTCGGAGGGGACGTCGAGGTCGAGGAGTTCGCGCAGTTCGAGGGTGCCGTCGCGTTCGCGGTCGTAGACACCGGCGGCGATGTGGTGGGGGCGGCTTCCGTGGCGGTCGACGGTGAGGGTCCAGCCGCCGGGCCCCTCCTCGGTGTGGGAGTCCTCGATGCGGGGGGTGAGGGTGTCGATGCCGGTGGTGCGCAGCCAGATGTCGGCCCAGGCGTGGACGTCGCGTTCGGTGTGGTCGGCGAGGGAGTTCACGAAGTCGGCGAGGGAGGCGTTGGCGAACTTGTGGCGGGTGAAGTGGGTGTTGATGCCGGCGAGGAAGTCCTTCTCGCCGAGCCAGGCGACGAGCTGGCGCAGGGCGGAGGCGCCCTTGGCGTAGGAGATGCCGTCGAAGTTGAGGAGTGCGGAGGCGGTGTCGGGGACGGCGTCGGCGTCGGGGGCGACGGGGTGGGTGGAGGGCCGCTGGTCGGCGTCGTAGCCCCAGGGTTTGCGTTCCATGCCGAATTCGGTCCAGGTGCCGGTGAAGCGGGTGGCTTCGGTGAGGGTCTGGTAGCCCATGTACTCGGCGAAGGACTCGTTGAGCCAGATGTCGTCCCACCAGCGCAGGGTGACGAGGTCGCCGAACCACATGTGGGCCATCTCGTGGGCGATGACCATGGCGCGGCGCTGGCGTTCGGTGTCGGTGACGGCGGAGCGGAAGACGAATTCGTCGCGGAAGGTGACGAGGCCGGGGTTTTCCATGGCGCCGGCGTTGAATTCGGGGACGAAGGCCTGGTCGTAGGAGTCGAAGGGGTAGGGCTCGGAGAATTTCTCATGGTAGCGGTCGAAGCAGTCGGTGGTGATGGAGAGGATTTCGGCGGCGTCGGCGTCGAGGTGGGGGGCGAGGGACTTGCGGCAGTGGATGCCGAAGGGGAGTCCGGCGTGCTCGGTGCGGACGCTGTGCCAGGGGCCTGCGGCGACGGCGGCGAGGTAGGTGGAGATGACGGGGGTCGGGGCGGACTTCCAGATGCCGGCGTTGTCGGTCTTACGGTTGCCGACGCGCTCGGTGATGCCGTTGGCGAGGACGGACCAGTGCGCGGGGGCGGTGACGGTGAACTCGAAGACGGCCTTCAGGTCGGGCTGGTCGAAGGCCGCGAAGACCCGCTGGATGTCGTCCATGAACATCTGGGTGTAGAGGTACGTCTCCCCGTCCGCGGGGTCGGTGAAGCGGTGCAGGCCCTCGCCGGTGCGGGAGTAGCGCATCCGGGTGTCGACGCGCAGTTCGTGGGGGCCTGCGCCGAGTCCGGTGAGCGGGAAGCGGTTGCCGTCGAGGGAGGCGGGGTCGAGGGGGCGGCCGTCGAGTTCGACGGAGCGCAGTTCGTGCGGTTTCAGCTCCACGAAGGTGTCAGCGGCGGCGCGGGCGGTGAACCGGATGACGACGGTGGAGTCGAAGGTGTCGTCGCCGTCGGTGAGGTCGAGGGTGACGGCGTAGTGGTGGACGTCGATGGCCTGGGCTCGGAGCTGCGCTTCGTTGCGCGTCAGTGCGGACATGGGGCCCATGCTGCCGGAAACCGCGGCTGGGCCCCAGGTGGCTACTCTTCGCCCGCGGCGATCGTCTCGTGGTGGCGGATGACCTCGGCGATGATGAAGTTGAGGAGTTTCTCGGCGAAGGCCGGGTCGAGCTTGGCGTTCTCGGCGAGCTGGCGCAGGCGGGCGATCTGGCTGGCCTCGCGGCCGGGGTCGGCCGGGGGCAGGTGGTGCCGGGCCTTGAGGTGGCCGACCTGCTGGGTGCATTTGAAGCGCTCGGCGAGCATGTGGACCACGGCCGCGTCGATGTTGTCGATGCTGTCCCGCAGGCGGGCCAGCTCGGCGGTGACGTTCTCGTCGATGTCGTCGACGCCGCTGGTGTCGCCGGTGTCGCTGGTGTCGCTGATGTTCATGGTTCCCGAGAATACGTGGCGGGCGGGCGCGGTTCCTCGGCCAGTCGGTCTGTGAGACGGACGGTCAGTCGGTCTGCGAGGCGGACGGTCAGTCGGTCTGTGAGACGGCCGGTCGTGGCGGGGGCCTCACAGGGGCCGGGTGGCGGTGACCGACACCCGTGGGCGCGGGCGTGAGTGGTGACGCCGCCGTGCGCTTCCTGGGGCGCCGCCCCGGACCCCGCGCCTCAAACGCCGGCGGGGCTGGACCGGGCGGGGCCGGGACAGTGGTGTTCCGGCCCCGCGGTTCCGCATCCGGCCTTACGTACATTTGGGGTATGGCGCCTCGTCCTTCCGGCCGGTTCACACCGCGCGCGCGGCCGGCTCGGAGCGCAGTCGGCCGGAAGGACGGGCTCGGCTCACATTCCGGCGGCCGCCGCCTTGATGTCCGCCGCGAAGGTGGAGACCTCGGTGTAGACGCCGGGGTAGTTCGGGCGGGCGCAGCCCTCGCCCCAGCTGACTATGCCGACCTGGATCCACGCGTTCGCGCTGTCCCGGCGGAACATGGGGCCGCCGGAGTCGCCCTGGCAGGTGTCGACGCCGCCCTCGGGCAGGCCGGCGCAGATCTCCTCGCTGGGGACGAGGTCGCTGCCGTAGGAGGTCTGGCAGCTGGCGTCGGAGACGAAGGGCACGGTGGCCTTCATCAGGTAGCGCTGCTGGCCGCCGCCCTCGCGGGTGGCGCCCCAGCCGGCGACGGTGAAGGTGCCGTTGTCGTAGGCCTTGGTGTCGGCGATCTTGAGGGTGGGCAGGTTGACGGGCTTGGCGAGTTTGATCAGTGCCCAGTCCTTGCCCTTGCCGTTGTAGCCGGGGGCCTGGAGCACCTTGGTGGACTTGACCTTGATGGCGCTGGAGCTGCGGAGGTCGACGACTCCGGCGGTCGCGGTGATGGTCGTGTTGTTGCCGGAGCCGTCCACGCAGTGGGCGGCGGTGAGGACGATCTGCTGGGTGTAGAGGGCGCCGCCGCAGCCCATGGAGAGCCGGACCATGAAGGGGAATTCGCCCTGTGCGGCGCGGGTTCCGCCGACGACGGGCGCCGTGGAGGCGCCGGCGCTGGTGGGCTGGAGGCTGACGGCCGCGAGGGCGACCGCGCCGACGGCGAGGCCGCGCTTGAGGAACCGGGCAAGGGTAGCCACAGTCAACACACTGCCTTTCGTGGGGGGTTGGGCCGTGCGCGTCATCGGGTGAATGACAAGTCCATGACACAACCGGGGTACGGACCGCATCAAGAACGTGTTTTTGGCCAACTTTCGGCAGGACGTCCGGCGAGGGGGGCGGCATGACGGAGAACGGCAGGCGCAACCGTCCGGTCGAGCACGGATTTCCCCACCTGCCGACCGTCCGCACGGCGATCACGGCCCCGTTCCGGCGCCTCTCCCCCGCCGGGATCCGGGCCTACGGGACGAGCTTCGCCCCCGCCGACGCGGTCTTCGGCGCCGACGACGACCTCTACCTGGGGGCGCAGCGGGTGGCCTCCGCGATGATGCACGCGCTGCGGCTTCCCGACGCACGGATGGTGATCAGCTTCCGGGACATGGAGGATGCGGCCACCGTGGAACTGGCCGCGGGTCCCGAGTACTTCATCGAGGTCAACGACCGCTTCCGCACCCACCGCCGCGACCTTGCCGCGGCGCTGGCCCACGAGGTCACCCATGTCCTGCTGCACCGGCTGGACCTGAGCCTGCCGACCACCGAGGAGAACGAGATCCTCACGCGGCCCGCTCAAAGCCCGCTGCGGCCTGTGCCATACGGTGCTCGACTGCGACACCTGACCCGGCGGCCGATTGCGGTCAACATGATGGCCGCAATCGGTTCAGCGAGTGGGTGCAGTGGGTAGCAATACCCCATCGCACAAAGCGAGTTTGCGGACCCGACCCCTCGCCAGGGGGCCGGGCCCGCATTCTTTTGACCGCGGGGCGAACCCGGCCCCGCCGGACACAGCCCAGCGCCGCCGGACAGAACCCCGCCCCGCCGGCGTTTGAGGCGCGGGGGCCCGGGGGCCGGCCCCCGGCAACGGCGCCGCACCCGAACGGGGTCCGGGCGAGGCCCGGAAACCGGAACCGGAAACGGTCACCCGGCCCCGTACACCGGCCCCGGCGGCTCCGACTGGGACAGCAGCCTGCCCACCACCGCCCCCACCTCCCGCGGAGCAAACCGCGCGCCCCGCTCCACCGTCGGCCCCGCCCGCCACCCCTCCATCACCGTGATCCGGCCCCCCTCCGCCTCGAACACCCGCCCCGTGACACCCGCTGACGCATCCGACCCCAGCCACACCACCACCGGCGACACGTTCTCCGGAGCCATCGCGTCGAACGCCCCGCCGTCCGGTGCCGCCATGGTCCGCGCGAACGTCTGCTCCGTCATCCGGGTCCGCGCCGCCGGGGCGATCGCGTTGACCTGGACCCCGTACCGTCCCATCTCCGCCGCCGCGACCAGGGTCAGCCCCAGGATCCCCGCCTTGGCCGCGCTGTAGTTGCCCTGCCCGACCGACCCCAACAGCCCCGCCCCCGACGAGGTGTTCACCACCCGCGCCGCCACTTCCCGCCCCGCCTTCGCCTCACCCCGCCAGTACGCCGCCGCGTACTTCAGCGGCAGGAAGTGCCCCTTCAGGTGCACCCGCATCACCGCGTCCCAGTCGTCCTCCTCCAGGTTCACCAGCATCCGGTCGCGCAGGAACCCCGCGTTGTTGACCAGGGTGTCGAGCCGCCCGAACGCCTCGACCGCCGCCGTCACCAGCGAGGCCGCGCCCTCCGGCGTGGCGATGTCCCCGCCGTGCGGCACCGCCTCCCCACCCAGCGCCTGGATCTCCGCGGCCACCAGCCCCGCCGGGCTGTCGGCCGCCGGCGTCCCGTCCAGCCCCACCCCCAGATCGTTCACCACGACCCGCGCCCCCTCCGCCGCGAAGGCCAGCGCATGGGCCCGTCCCAGTCCGCGCCCCGCACCGGTCACGATCACCACGCGCCCCTCGGCCAACCCGCCCGAACCAGCCATCTCAGCTCTCCTTGTTCACAGTTGCCGCATCCAGAAACACCGGGCGCTCCCCACCCCCGTGCACCAGCAGGCTCGCCCCGCTCACATACCCCGCCCGGCCGGAGGCCAGGAACACCGCCGCCTCCCCCACATCGGACGGCTCCGCCAGCCTCCCCAGCGGCACGGTCGCTGCCACCGCCGCAATCCCCGCCTCGTCCCCGTAGTGCAGGTGCGACAGCTCGGTCCGCACCATGCCCAGGACCAGCGAGTTCACCCGTACCTCGGGCGCCCACTCCACGGCCATCGACCGGGCCAGGTTCTCCAGCCCCGCCTTCGCCGCCCCGTACGCCGCAGTGCCCGGCGAGGGCCGGGTCCCGCTGACGCTGCCGATCATCACCACCGAGCCCCGCGCCTCCCGCAGCCACGGGTACGCCGCCAGCGAGGCCGTCATCGGGGCCACCAGGTTCAGCTCGATGACCCGCGCGTGCCGTTCCGCCTCGCCCTCCGACTCGCCCTTACCCTCCCCCTCCCCCTCCCCCAGCCGCCGGTACGGGGTCCCGCCCGCGTTGTTCACCAGGCAGTCGAGCCGCCCGTACCGCCCCGCGACCGCCGCGAAGAAGTCCCGCACGGCAACCGGATCGCGCAGGTCCACCGCGACGAAGGCCGCCTGCCGCCCGCCCGCCTCCACCGGCTCCCGCGGCGGCCGGCGGGCGCAGACCACGACCTCGGCGCCCGCCGCGAGGAACGAACGCGCGATCCCGGCGCCTACGCCCCGGGTCCCGCCGGTGACGACCGCGACCCTCCCGTTGAGCTCCATCGGCTGCTACCTTCCTCACCTAACAAATGTTTGGTGGAAAGGTAGCTGATCCGCTGATGGGTGTCTCCACCTCAAGCCCGGACAAGGGCATCGCACTTGTCACAGTCGACTTCCCGCCCGTCAACGCACTGCCGGTGCAGGGCTGGTACGACCTCGCCGACGCCCTGCGCACCTCCGGCCGCGACCCCGGGACCCGGTGTGTCGTCCTCGCCGCCGAGGGCCGGGGCTTCAACGCCGGCGTCGACATCAAGGAGATGCAGCGCGACACCGGCCACGCCTCCCTCGTCGGCGCCAACCGCGGCTGCTACGAGGCGTTCGCCGCCGTGTACGAGTGCGAGGTCCCGGTCGTCGCGGCCGTGAACGGGTTCTGCCTGGGCGGCGGCATCGGGCTGGTGGGCAACGCCGACGCGATCGTCGCCTCCGACGACGCCACCTTCGGCCTGCCCGAGCTGGACCGGGGCGCCCTCGGCGCCGCCACACATCTCGCGCGGCTGGTCCCGCAGCACCTGATGCGCGCCCTCTACTACACCTCCCGCACCGCCACGGCCGCCGAACTGCACGCGCACGGCTCGGTGTGGAGGGTGGTCCCGCGTGGGGAACTGCGCGCCGCGGCCCTTGAGCTGGCGGCCGAGATCGCCCAGAAGGACGGCTACCTGATCCGGCTGGCCAAGGCGGCCATCAACGGCATCGACCCCGTCGACGTGCGCCGCAGCTACCGCTTCGAGCAGGGCTTCACCTTCGAGGCCAATCTCAGCGGGGTCGCCGACCGGGTCCGCGACACCTTCGGCACCGGAGCAAAGGCGGAATCCGCATGACCGACAGCACCCCCCAGACCGACACGACCGCCCGGACCACCCCCCAGACCGACAAGACGATGTCCCCGGAAGACGTGGTCGCGCAGCTGAGCAGCGGCATGACCATCGGCATCGGCGGCTGGGGCTCGCGCCGCAAGCCGATGGCCCTGGTACGAGCACTGCTCCGCTCCGAGATCACCGATCTGACCGTGATCTCCTACGGCGGCCCCGACGTAGGCCTGCTGGCCGCAGCCGGCCGGATCACCCGGCTCGTCGCGCCCTTCGCCACCCTCGACTCGATCCCGCTGGAGCCGCACTTCCGGGCCGCCCGCGAGAGCGGCGCCTTCGCCCTCACCGAGCTCGACGAGGCCATGTTCATGTGGGGCCTGCACGCCGCCGCCAACCGGCTGCCGTTCCTCCCCGTCCGCGCGGGCCTCGGCTCCGACGTCATGCGGGTCAACCCGGAGCTGCGCACCGTCGTCTCCCCCTACGCCGACGGCGAGGAGCTCGTCGCCGTGCCCGCCCTGCGCATGGACGCGGCCCTGGTCCACCTCAACCGCGCCGACCGCCTCGGCAACGCCCAGTACCTGGGCCCGGACCCCTATTTCGACGACCTGTTCTGCGAGGCCGCCGACGCCGCCTACGTCTCCTGCGAGCAGCTCGTGGAGAGCGCCGAGCTGTCCAAGGCCGGGCCCCCGCAGTCCCTCCTGGTCAGCCGCCACTCCGTCACCGGCGTCGTGGAGACCCCGAACGGCGCGCACTTCACCTCCTGCGTCCCCGACTACGACCGCGACGAGGCCTTCCAGAAGCTGTACGCGACCATCCCCTGGCCCGAGTTCGCCGGGCGGTTCCTGTCCGGCGGGAGCGAGCACGCCTACCAGTCGGCCGTCCAGGCCTGGCACGAGGAGCAGCAGTGAGCCCAGCGAGTACAGCCGGCACGGCGGGCACAGCCAGCACAGCGGGCACAGCGGCCACAGCCAGCCGTGCCGAATACTGCGTGATCGCCTGCGCCGAGGCCTGGCGCGACAACGGCGAGGTGCTCGCGAGCCCGATGGGCCTCATCCCCTCCTTCGGGGCCCGGCTCGCCAAGCGGACCTTCTCCCCCGATCTCCTGCTGACCGACGGCGAGGCGATGCTGGTCGGCCTCGACGGTACGGCCGAGGGCTGGCTCCCGTACCGGCGTCACCTCACCATGGTCACGGGCGGCAGGCGGCACGTGATGATGGGCGCGAGCCAGATCGACCGGTTCGGCAACCAGAACATCTCCTGCATCGGTGACTGGGAACGGCCGGCCCGCCAGCTCCTAGGGGTGCGCGGCGCACCCGTCAACACCCTCAACAACCCGGTGAGTTACTGGATCCCCAAGCACTCCGCACGGGTCTTCGTCGAGCGGGTCGACATGGTCAGCGGGGTCGGCTACGACCGGGCCGCCGAAGCCGGGGTGACCCGGTTCCACCGGCTCCCCCGGGTGGTCAGCGACCTCGGTGTCTTCGATTTCGCCGGCCCGGACCACAGCATGCGCCTGGCCTCCTTGCACCCGGGCGTCACCGTCGAGCAGGTCCGGGCCGCCACCGGCTTCGAGCTGGCCGTGCCCGGCGAGGTCCCGTACACGCGCGAGCCGACGCCGCAGGAGCTGCGGCTGATCCGCGAGGTGATCGACCCCAAGGGCCTGCGCGACCGGGAAGTCCGGGTCTGAGGCGATGGAGACGGCTTTCACCAAGCTGGTCGGGGTGGAGCACCCGATCGTGCAGACGGGCATGGGCTGGGTGGCCGGCCCCCGGCTGGTCTCGGCCACAGCGAACGCCGGAGCCCTCGGCATCCTGGCCTCGGCGACGATGACCGTGGACCAGCTGCGGGCGGCGGTCCAGGAGGTCAAGTCCCGTACGGACGCGCCGTTCGGGGTGAACCTGCGCGCGGACGCCGGGGACGCGGCCGAGCGGGTGCGGCTGATCATTGACGAGGGCGTGCGCGTCGCGTCCTTCGCGCTCGCGCCGTCCAAGGAGCTCATCGCGCGGCTCAAGGACGCGGGCGTGGTCGTCATCCCCTCCATCGGGGCCCGGCGGCACGCCGAGAAGGTCGCCGCCTGGGGAGCGGACGCGGTGATCGTGCAGGGCGGCGAGGGCGGCGGGCACACCGGGGACGTGGCCACGACGGTGCTGCTGCCGCAGGTGGTGGACGCCGTGGACATCCCGGTGATCGCGGCGGGCGGCTTCGGCGACGGCCGCGGCCTGGTCGCCGCGCTCTCCTACGGCGCCGCGGGCATCGCGATGGGCACCCGTTTCCTGCTGACCTCCGACTCCACCGTCCCGGACGCGGTGAAGGCCGAGTACCTGAAGGCCACCGTCAAGGACGTCACCGTCACGACGGCGGTGGACGGGCTGCCGCACCGGATGCTCCGCAGCGCGCTGGTGGACTCCCTGGAGCGGGCGGGCCGCACCGGGGCACTGGTCCGGGCGGTCCGGCACGCGGCCGGTTTCAAGAAGCTCTCCGGGCTGACCTGGCAGCGGATGGTCCGGGACGGCCTCGCGATGAAGCACGGCAAGGACCTGTCCTGGAGCCAGGTCCTGCTCGCCGCGAACACCCCCATGCTCCTCAAGGCGTCCATGGTCGAGGGCCGTACGGATCTCGGCGTCATGGCATCAGGCCAGGTCGCGGGCGTGATCGACGATCTTCCGTCGTGTGCGGAGCTCGTCACCCGCGTGATGGCCGAGGCATACACCGTGCTGGAGCGCCTGCACGGCATCCACCCCCCGCACCCGCTCGGCACCCTGCCACCACCAGGGTGATCCCCCTTCTCCGCTACGGGAGTTGCCACACATGAGCCGTGCCCGACTCCGCCTGGCGACCGCGGTGCTCGCCTCCGCCCTCGCCATCGGGACTCTGCCCGCAGCCGCGTACGCCGCGCCGGCGGCCGGTGCCTCCGCCAGGCACCACAGGTACCAGCAGCAGGCGGCGGAAACGATTCGCCAGATCCCCCTCCAGGGCGCGGTCAACTTCCGCGACCTGGGCGGCTACCGCACCTACACCGGCGGTCAGGTCCGCCAGGGGCTGGTCTACCGCTCCGACGCACTGAGCAAGCTGACCGCCGCGGACATCACCACCGTCTCCGGTCTGGGCCTCACGAAGGTCGTCGATTTCCGCATCCCGATGGAGCTCCAGTACGACGGCGCCGACCGGCTGCCCGCTGGGCTCACCCCCACCTCCCGCCCGGTCAGCGACCTCGGCCTCTACGGGACCCTGGTCGGCGCGATCGCCAGCGGCGACCCCGTCAAGCAGGAGCAGATGCTCGGCGGCGGCCGCGCCGAGGCCTACATGCGCGACATCTACCGCACCTTCGTGACCAGCCCCGAGAACCGGGCGCAGTTCGCGACGACCCTGCGGGAGATCGCGGACGGCACCCAGGGCCCGGTCCTGTACCACTGCACCTCGGGCAAGGACCGTACGGGCTGGATGAGTTACCTGCTGCTGCGCGCCCTGGCGGTCCCCGAGGACGCGGCCGGGCGGGACTACCTGGCGTCGAACACCTTCCGCGCCACCTACGACGCCCAGGTGCGGGCGGGCCTGAAGCAGTCCGGCCGGATGCAGAACCCGGACCTGCTGATCCCGCTCCAGGAGGTCCGCCAGGACTACCTGGACGCCGCGACCGCCCAGCTGGAGGCCGACTACGGAAGCTTCTACGGCTACCTGACGGACGGCCTCGGCCTGGACCTGCGGACCTTGGCGAAGCTCCAGGTCAAGCTGGTCGTCGGCTAGCGGCCCGGCCCGGCCCGCGACAGCAGTACGCCGGGCAGCGCGGGGTGCTTGCGCTGCCCGGCGTACCGGGGCTTCGGGTGGTCGGCTGGGGGTCCGGCCGACTGGTCGACTGGGGGGCCGGTCGTCGGGTGGACTGGTCGTCTGGCCGTCTGGCCGTCTGGCCGTCTGGGCCGATCAGCCAGCTACGCGGTCAGGAGCTGGCGCGCCCAGCCGCCGGACGGCCGCCACCGGAGCGGCGGCGAGCACCCACCGGAGCGCCGCCGGAGCGGGCTCCGCCCTGGCCGCCGCCCTGGCCGCGGGTGCCGCCCTGGCCACCCTGGCCGCGGGAGCCGGACTGGCCCGCGCCGCCCTGGCCGCCCTGGCCGCCTGCGGAGCGGGCCCGGCGCGGCCGGCCCTCGCCCGCGCCGGCCGACGTACCGGCGCCCTGGGCGCCGCCCGCGCCACCCGAACCGCCACCGGAGCGGCGACGGCCGCCGGAGGCGGAACTGGAGCGGCCGCTGCCGTTGCGCGGATTCGGCGGGGTGGGCTGCGGCACGTCCAGCACCACCGGGATGCCCGAGGGCTCCTTGGCGCCGGTCAGCCGGGACAGCTCCTCGTCCGAGGACTTGATCTGCGCGGTGCGCGGGGAGATCCCGGCGTCCGACATCAGACGGGACATGTCCCGCTTCTGGTCGGGCAGCACCAGGGTGACCACGCTGCCGGACTCGCCGGCGCGGGCGGTACGGCCGCCACGGTGCAGGTAGTCCTTGTGGTCGGTGGGCGGGTCCACGTTCACGACAAGGTCAAGATCGTCGATGTGGATGCCGCGGGCGGCCACGTTGGTGGCGACCAGCGCGGTGACCTCGCCCGTCTTGAACCAGTCCAGGGTCCGGTTGCGCTGCGGCTGGGAGCGCCCGCCGTGCAGACCGGAGGCGCGGACGCCGTCCGCCAGGAGCTTCTTGACCATGCGGTCGACCGCGCGCTTGGTGTCGACGAACATGATCACCCGGCCGTCGCGAGCGGCTATACGCGTCGCCACGGCCTTCTTGTCGGTCTCGTCCATGACGTACAGGACGTGGTGCTCCATGGTGGTGACCGCGCCGGCCGACGGGTCGACGGAGTGGCCGACCGGGTCGTGCAGGAACATCTTGACGAGCTTGTCGATGTTCTTGTCGAGCGTCGCCGAGAACAGCATGGTCTGGCCGTCGGCCCTGACCTGCTTGAGCAGCGCGGTGACCTGCGGCATGAAGCCCATGTCGGTCATCTGGTCGGCCTCGTCGAGGACCGTGATGGCCACGTCGTCGAGGATCGCGTCGCCGCGGTCGATCAGGTCCTTCAGGCGGCCGGGGGTGGCCACGAGCACCTCGGCGCCGCGGCGCAGCGCGCCGGACTGCCGGTTGATCGACATGCCGCCGACGACGGTCGCGATGCGCAGGTTGACTGCCGTGGCGTACGGGGCCAGGGCGTCGGTGACCTGCTGCGCGAGCTCGCGGGTCGGTACGAGGACCAGCGCGAGCGGCGCCTTCGGCTGCGCGCGGTGGCCGGCGGTGCGGGCCAGCAGCGCCAGGCCGAAGGCCAGCGTCTTGCCGGAGCCGGTACGGCCGCGGCCGAGCAGGTCACGGCCGGCGAGCGAGTTCGGCAGCGTGGCGGCCTGGATGGGGAACGGCTCCGTCACGCCCTGGGCGGCGAGGGTCTTCAGCAGCGCCTCGGGCATGTCCATGTCGCCGAACGCGTCCACCGGCGGCAGGGCCGGGGTCAGCGGTTCGGGCATGGTGAATTCTTGCGGCCGGGCAACGGGGGCGGACTTCTGCCGTCCCGCGCCAGCCTTCGGACGTCCCTGGGCCGCACCTCGACCCCGGGTGGGGCGGCGGCTGGGTCGTGCGGAGCTGGAGCTGGTCATGCGGAAATGCCCTCCTGAAACCGGCAGGTACAACAAGGTCGAACGAGGTCGAAACGAGGTCGAAACAGCAGACAAGCCGGGGTCCGCACCTCACGGTGCGGACCCCGGCAAGCTGAAATACTTAGTTGGCGGGGAGGATGTTCTCCGCCTGGGGGCCCTTCTGGCCCTGGGTCACGTCGAAGGACACGCGCTGGCCCTCCTGGAGCTCACGGAAGCCCTGGGTGGCGATGTTCGAGTAGTGGGCGAACACGTCCGGGCCGCCACCGTCCTGCTCGATGAAGCCGAAGCCCTTTTCCGAGTTGAACCACTTCACGGTGCCAAGTGCCATTTTGAATCTCCTGAATAGGCGGCAAGGGCCCCATCCGGAGATTCCGGTAAAAACAATTAAAGCGCCTGTCGGAGCAATCCCGTCAGGCGCACATAAAGTTCATGGGTACCACAACTGCAACGCCTCTAAGCTAGCACACGAAGGCCGGACGTGTCCTACGCGCGTGTGTGACCTCCGTCCTGGACGCCAGCCTGGATGCCAGGACACCCGGGGGGAGACCGGGAATTTGGCCCTGCGGCGTACCGCCTCGGGTCCATCCGCGGGGCCATCCGGGGGCCGCCCGCCTCCACCGGATGGGGGAGGCGACTCGGCCTGGCGGGCGACGCACGGGACGCCGCCGCTCCCGAGGATCGAGGGGTACCGCAAGGAACCGGGCAAGAAACCGGGTCCCCTCGATTCGATCGGAGCATTGCCATGCGACACCAGAAGACGTTTGCCATGCGGCACAAGAAGACGGTTCGGATCGCCACCTTCCTCGTCCTGGCCACCGTCATGACCGCCACGGCGGCCGGCGGGGCGTCCGCGACCCCGCCGCCGCCGACGGCCCCGCCGGTGGAGACCACCGCCCAGATGGAGACCACCGCCCACATCAAAGGCTCGGCGCATCTGGAGTACCCCGTCGTCGCCGACGACATCCAGGTCACCGTCGATGCCCGCGCCACCTTCACCAAGGACAGCCCGTGGTTTCCCGTGAGGTCCGAGGGCACCCTTCGGCTCTCCCACACGATGGTCCGGCCGGACGGGTCGTCGCGGACCTACTGGGCCGACATGGAGGTCGACTGCATGACCAAGGGCGGGCCCAACGCGACGGTGACCGGCCGGATCGTGGCCGCCAGCAACAACCCGAAGGACGCCAATTATCCCGAGGACCCGTTCCAGAAGATGCTGAAGGACCACGTCCGCATGGGCATGAGCTTCTACGTCGCCGGCAAGGGCGTCGGCCCGTCGCGCGTCGGGCTGTCCGGAGCGGCGGACATGACCCTGTCGAAGTGCATGGCTCCGGCGCCGTACGACAAGGTCCTCAAGGGGGGCTTCAGTCTGCAGTCTTGATCTGCTGTCGCGTGACCCCGCTGCCGTCTGACCCGGCTGCCGTCTGACCCCGCTGAACCGCCGTCACAGGCAGGCCCACACCGTCTTTCCCGGATGCCCCGGCGGCCGGGGCCGTACTCCCCACTCCCGGGCCACGGCCTCTACGAGCTGCAGCCCGCGCCCGCCCTCCGCCGACCAGCGACCGGCGGGCGCGAGCCCCTCCGGCGGCGTCTTCTCGCCGCGCGCATCACTGACTTCGACCAGGACCCGCCGGCCGTCGTAGCGGAGCCCGAGTTCGAAATCCCGCCCGGGTACGAGCCCGTGCAGGACGGCATTGGCGGCCAGCTCTCCCACGACGAGCTCCGCGTCCTCGGCGAGGGCGCAGCCGTACGGAATCCCCCAGGCGGCCAGCTGCACCCCGGCGAGCCGCCGGGCGAGCCGGGCCCCGCGCGGGGTGGCGCTAAGGCGCTGCCGGAACTCGTAGCTCTCGGCCTCGGGTGCAATGTCACTGATTTCGGTCGTCACCTCACCGAGCGTGTCCGGTTCGCCGTACGCTTGCCAGAGGCGGCGGCGCTACGGCGGACTCCCGTAGGAGCGACGCCTGCCGCGTGTACGGCCCGTACGGACGAGGGCGGTTCAGCCTATGAACGACCTGTCAGACCGCGAGGAACAGCCGGAGCGACCAGTGGAGGTCGACGGCACCGCATACCTCTTCAAGGCGCTCGGAAAAATCATCAAGGTGCTACGAGAACGGGCGGGCCTTCAGCAGAAGGAACTTGCCGCCCTGGTGCATGTGGGCGAGGACCTGGTGTCCTCGATCGAACGGGGGGTGCGGACCCCCCAGCCGGACTTCCTGGAGAACGTCGACCGCGCGCTGGGGGCGGGCGGGGTGCTACTGGCGGCGGTGCCGGATGTGCGGGAGGCGCTGAAGCGGGCGCGGACTCGGCATCCGGATTGGTTCCGGGACTTCGCAAAGGCCGAAGCGGATGCCAACGCCCTGCACTACTTCGGCTACCAAGGCGTGCCTGGAATGCTCCAGACGGAGAACCACGCCCGGGCCATCTTCGTGAAACGCCGGCCGCTGCTGGACGAATCGACGATCGAGAAGCGCGTGGCTGACCGATTGGCCCGCCAGCAGATCTTCGAGCGGTGGCCTTCACCCACCTTCAGCTTCGTCCTGGATCACAGCCTGTTGATGCGCCCGGTGGGCGGACCGAAGGTCCACGCGGAGCAATTGCGCCGCTTGCTGGAGATCGGCCGCCTGCGGACGGTGGAGCTCCAGGTGATGCCGTTCGGCCAGGGTGAACACCCTGCCATGGAGGGTTCATTCACTCTCCTCAACCCCAAGGGTCGTCAACAGGTCGCCTACACGGAGACTTACAACCACCCCAACCTCATCACCGACCCGGAACAGGTAAGGATCTACGCGGAGCGCTATGGGATCATCCGGGCACAGGCGCTCACGCCACACGAGTCCCTGACCTTGATCGAGAAGACGCTGGGAGAGCGATGAACACCACCGACCTGGCCTGGTTCAAGAGCAGTTACAGCGGCGGCGAGGGCGGCGAGTGCCTCGAAGTCGCCTTCGCCTGGCGGAAGTCGAGCTACAGCTCCGGCGAAGGCGGCAACTGCGTCGAGGTGGCCACCTGTGCCCACACCGTCCACATCCGGGACACGAAGCTCACGGCGAGCCCGGAACTGGCGGTAGCACCCACCACCTGGACCGCATTCCTGGACGGCGTGACCCTGTAGCGGGGTTCCTGTACTCGGCGTCGGAGAGCGTCCGGGGGCTTCCCGCCAGTCCACTGTCCTTCCGGTTCGGGCCGGTCCCTCAAGGGCGCTCGCTGCGCTCGCGTCGCTTCGCGATGGCCTGCGGCCACCCTTGACCGACCGGCCCGAACCGGAATGCCAAAGACTGTCGGGAAGCCCCCGAAGGATGGCCGGGAGGTTGTGATTCAGGGACGGGCACACCAGGGATGCGCGGGCCGCTTCCCTGTGCGGCCACAGCCCGCCTCCCGGGACCACCAAACCCCGGCCGGGAGCCGGGGCGCGTCAGATCGCTACGCGCTCCGGCCGGCTTGGCGTCCGGCGCCCGTCTGGGGCTGGACATAGGCGGTGGCTATTCCGCCGCCAGGGTGAGCGGGGTCTCGGATTCGACGTGGGTCAGCTTTTCCGGGTTGCGGACGTAGTAGAGGCCGGTGATGTGGGCGTCCTCGACACGGATGGCCATGACGCCGTCGATCTCGCCGTCCAGGTGTACGAGGAGTGCCGGGTTGCCGTTGACCACGGTGGGGGTGACGGTGAGGGTGCTTTCGATCTTGCCGGTGCCGCCGATGATGTAGCGGGCCACCTTGTCGGCGCCGGTGATCGGGCGCAGTGCGGCCTGCTTGACGCCTCCGCCGTCGCTCATGAGGACGACGTTGGGGGCGAGGACGTCGAGGAGGCCCTGGAGGTCTCCCGTGGTGAGCGCGCGCTGGAACGATTCCATTGCTGCTCGGGACTCGCTCGGGGAGACCACCTCGCGGGGGCGGCGGGCATCGACGTGCTGGCGGGCGCGGTGGGCGATCTGGCGGACGGCTGCGGGGGTCTTGTCGACGGCGGCCGCGATCTCGTCGTAGCTGACGTCGAAGGCCTCGCGGAGTACGAAGACGGCGCGCTCGGTCGGCGAGAGGGTTTCGAGGACGAGCATCATCGCCATCGACACGCTCTCGGCGAGCTCGACGTTCTCGGCCACGTCTGGTGTGGTGAGCAGTGGCTCGGGTAGCCATGGGCCGACGTACGCCTCCTTGCGGCGCGTCATGGTGCGCAGCCGGTTGAGTGCCTGCCGGGTGGTGATCCGGACGAGGTAGGCGCGGTGGTCGCGCACCTCCTCCAGGTCGACCTTGACCCAGCGGAGCCAGGTTTCCTGGAGGACGTCTTCGGCGTCGGCCGCCGATCCGAGCATCTCGTACGCGACAGTGAAGAGCAGGTTGCGGTGGGCGACGAAGGCCTCGGTGGCGTGGTCGGTCATATCGTGATCTTTTCAGGGGACTTGGCCAGCAGTTGCTGGCGGTTGGCGCCTCCTGAGACGCGGTGCAAGTTGTACGAACCGGGCTTGCGTCCCTCGTCGGCGAGTTGCTTGACGGTGCCCTTGCACACGAACTCCTTGATCTTCGCGCCGGGGCGGCCGTCGATGTGGAGCCAGAGGGCGACGTCGTTTCTGTGGGCGAACTGGAAGATGCCGGCGTTTCGGCCCAGGCTGATGCACTGGCCGGCGAACACCTGGTTGAGGGTAGAGGGCTGCTCACCCGCGATGCGGTTGAGTACGGTGTCGGCGGCCCGCGCGCCCAGCGGCATCGCGGCCTGGCAGCTCATCCGCAGGGGCAGGTCCGATGGTGCCGCCGAATCCCCGGCCGCGACGATGTGTACGTCGTCCACGCTGGTCAGGGTCTCGTCCGTGCGCAGGCGGCCCAGGGCGTCGGTGCTCAGCCCGCTGCGTGCTGCCAGGTCCGGGACGCCGAGTCCGGCGGTCCAGATGGTCACGTCGCTTGGCAGCGTACGGCCGTCGTTGAGCTGTACGGCGTCGTGTGTCACGGCCGTCACCTTCGTTTCGAGCACGGTCACGCCGAGTTGGGACAGGCGCTTCGACACCGAGTGTCGACCCCTGGGGTGCAGGTAGGGGCCCAGTACTCCGCCGCAGACCAGGGTGACCCGGCGGCCGTTCTCCGCCAGCTCGGCGGCGGTCTCGATGCCGGTCGGGCCGGCTCCGACGATGGTCACTGCGGCCGTTGCGGGTGCGGCGTCGAGGACCGGGCGCAGCCGCTGGGCCTCTTCGAGGCCGGCGATCGGGTAGGCGAACTCGGCCGCTCCGGGTACGCGGGGGTCGGCGCTGCCACTGCCCACTGCGTAGATCAGGTAGTCGTAGCCGACCGTGCCGCCGGTGGCCAGGGTCACGGTGCGATCGGCCGCGTCGATGCGTGTCACGGTGTCGATGACCAGCCGGATGCCCTGGGCCAGGATCTGTCGGTAGTCGACGACCGCGTCGTGGGATCCGCCGACCAGTTGGTGCAGGCGGATCCGCTCGACGAAGGTGGGGCGCGGGTTGATCAGTGTCACTGTCACGCCGTCGCGCTGCGTCAGGCGGTTGGCGGCCATGACGCCCGCGTATCCGCCGCCGATAACGAGGACATTCTCAGTCACGGTGTCTCCTTCGTTTCAGGGGTTCGCCCTCGAGACACCGGGGGACCGATCGTTGTGACAGGAAGTGATGCAGATCACGTCAGAGCCGGGTCCCCGTCTGGACCCGGCTCCGTCTGCCTTGCGGCGGTCAGCCGCTTTTGGGTACGAGTGGTTTGTGGCTGGGGTACACGTGGCCGGGGCTCACGATGCTGGTTACTGCCTGGCCGAGGAGCGTGCTGGGCTCCTGGTTGTCGGTGAGGACGTCGGTGTTGAGGAGGATGACCATGGTCGCCTGCGCCTGGGGCAGGTAGACGACGAGGACCTCGTAGCCGGGCAGTGAGCCGTTGTGGCCGATCCAGCCCTGGACGTTGAAGATTCCCAGTCCGTAGCCGGCACCCGGAATGTTCATCGGGGTGGTCTTCAGGCGTTCGGCCTGGGTCGCGGGCTTCAGCAGCGTGCCGGTGGCGAGGGTGTGGGCCCAGCTGCGCAGGTCCTGGAGGTCGGAGTTCATCGCTCCGGCAGCCCAGGCCCAGGAGGGGTTCCAGCCGGTCGCGTCCTCGATCTTGCCTGAGGCGGTCTGGTTCGTGTAGCCGTGCCCGTGTGGATCCGGGAACTCCGCGCCCGTGGGGAAGAGCGTGTTGTGCAGACCGGCCGGCTCCAGCACGTCCTGCTGGATGATTTCGTGGAGCGGCCGGCCGGTGATCTTCTCCAGCACGAGGCCGAGCAGGATCAGGTTGGTGTTGGAGTAGTCGAACTGTGCGCCCGGCTGGAACTGCACCGGGTGCTTGAAGGAGTAGTCGAGCAACTGCTGTGGTGTGAAGGGCTCTTCCGGATCGGCTTCGAACTTCTTGATGAAGTCCGGATCCAGCGTGTAGTTGAAGAGTCCGCTGCGCATGCCTGCCAGTTCGCGCAGGGTGATGCGGTCTCCGTTCGGGACGCCGGTGATGTACTTGCCGATGGGGTCGTCCAGGGCGGCCTTGCCTTTGTCGACCTGCTGGAGGAGGGCGGTGACCGTGAACGTCTTGGTCTCACTGCCGAGGCGCATGTGGAGCCCGGTCGTCATGGGGGCGCCGGTCGCCTTGTCCGCCACGCCGAAGGTCTTGACGTAACTTCCCTTGCCGGGGGCCCACAGCCCCACGGTCACACCCGGCACGTTCGCCTCGCGCATGACCTGGCGCACGGCCGCGTCCAGTTGCGCTGCGACGGCGGGGGTGAGCTGCCGGAACTCCGTGTCGGTGTCCGGGGAGGGTGCGGCGGCGGGAGTGGAGAGCGGCGCAGCGGTCGCCCCGTGCGCGGAGCCCGCGACCGCCGGGGCGATGAGCAGACCGGTGGCGGCAGCGGCCGCGCAGGCCCGGCGCAGCCGGATGTGGGTTGGCTTCACTGCATGGTCTCCTGTCGTCCGAGGACCCAGGCAACAACGTCAGCGTATGCCTGCGCCACACCGGTCGCGAGGCGAGCCGTCCGGTTGCAGAGCCTTGAAGTTCGCCGTCTCCGATGCCGCGTACAGCGGACTACAGGCGTTCGATGATGGTCACGTTGGCCTGGCCGCCGCCCTCGCACATGGTCTGGAGGCCGTAGCGGCCGCCGGTGCGTTCCAGCTCGTGCAGCAGCGTGGTCATCAGCTTCACGCCGGTCGCGCCCAGTGGATGGCCCAGGGCGATCGCGCCGCCGTTGACGTTCACGCGGTCGGGGTCGGCGCCGGTCTCCTTGAGCCAGGCCAGCACTACCGGGGCGAATGCCTCGTTGATCTCCACCAGGTCGATGTCGGCCAGTGACAGGCCCGTCTTCTTCAGGGCGTACGCCGTCGCCGGGATCGGCGCCGACAGCATGCGGATGGGGTCCTCGCCCCGTACTGACAGGTGGTGGATGCGGGCCCTGGGGGTCAGGCCGTGGTCCTCGACAGCCTGTTCGGAGGCGATCAGCATCGCCGCCGCGCCGTCCGAGACCTGCGAGGAGACGGCCGCCGTGATGGTGCCGCCCTCCATCACCGGTTTCAGGGCTGCCATTTTCTCCAGGGAGGTGTCCCTCCGGGGGCCCTCGTCGACCGCCACGTGCCCGTACGCCACGATCTCCTTCTCGAAACGCGCCGTGTCGATCGCCCGCAGCGCCCTTTGGTGGGACCGGAGCGCGAACTCCTCCATGTCTAGGCGGGAGATGCCCCACTTCTGCGCGATCAGCTGCGCCCCGTGGAACTGGTTCACCGGCGCGTCCCCGTACCGGGCCCGCCAGCCCGCGCTCCCCGCGTAGGGCCCCTCGGTGAGGCCCAGTGGCTCGGCGGCCTGACGGGAGGCGAAGGCGATGGGGATCATCGACATGTTCTGGGTTCCGCCCGCGACCACGAGGTCCTGCGTTCCCGACAGGACGCCTTGCGCCGCGAAGTGCACCGCCTGCTGGGACGAACCGCACTGGCGGTCCACGGTCACACCGGGGACCTCCTCGGGCAGCCCCGCCGCCAGCCACGCCGTCCGCGCGATGTCGCCCGCCTGCGGACCGACCGTGTCCAGGCAGCCGAACACCACGTCCTCCACGGCGGCCGGGTCCACCCCGGTCCGGTCCATCAGAGCCCTCAGGACGTGGGCGCCCAGGTCGGCCGGGTGGACGGCCGACAGGCCTCCCCCCCGCCGCCCCACGGGGGTGCGTACCGCGTCGACTATGTAGGCCTCGGGCATCGGGACTCCTCTGATCGGTTACGGGCGCAGGGCGATCCCGTCCAGCACCATGGACAGGTACTGGCGGGCGATCTCCTCGGGGCTGTGCTGTCCGCCCGGCCGGTACCAGGACGCCGCGACCCACACCGTGTCGCGTACGAATCGGTAGGTGAGGCGGATGTCCAGGTCGGCCCGGAAGACCTTGGCGGCGACCCCGCGCTCCAGCGTCCCCAGCCAGGCCTTCTCGAACTTCACCTGCGAGTCGGAGAGGTAGTGGAAGCGGGGCTGCGCGGAGAGGTGCCGGGACTCCTTCTGGTAGATCGCGACGGCGGCGCGGTGCCGGTCGATCTCCCGGAAGGACTCGGTGACGAGGGCCTCGATGGTCTCCCTGGGGCCGAGCCCGGCGGCGAGGACGGTGTCGTACCCCTCCCACAGCTCGTTCAGGAAGGCCGAGAGGATCTCGTCGAGCATCGATTCCTTGGAATCGAAGTGGTAGTAGAGGCTGCCGGCGAGCATTCCGGCGGCGTCGGCGATCTTGCGGACGGTGGTGGCGTTGTAGCCCTGAGCGGCGAAGACCTCGGCGGCGGTGTCGAGGAGTTCGCGGCGCCGCTCGGGTGAGGCCGTCACCTGGGTCTTCTTCTTGTTCGTTGGCACGTGACCATTCTCGACCGACAAGACACCCCCTACGGGTGCTGGCTGCTGACCGACACCGTCTCGCCCGTCATGTACGACGAGTAGCCGCTGGCCAGGAACACGATGACGTTGGCGACCTCCCAGGGCTCGGCGTACCGGCCGAAGGCCTCGCGGGCGGTGAGCTCGGCGAGCAGTTCCTCGCTGGTGACCTTCACCAGGTGCGGGTGCATGGCCAGGCTGGGGGCGACCGCGTTGATCCGTACGCCGAACGCGGCGGCCTCCAGGGCCGCGCAGCGGGTGAGTGCCATGACCCCGGCCTTGGCGGCGGCGTAGTGGGCCTGGCCGGTCTGGGCGCGCCAGCCGACGACGGAGGCGTTGTTGACGATGACCCCGCCCGCGCCGGCCTCCTTCAGCGCGCGCATCGCGGCGCGGGTGCAGCGGAAGGTGCCGTTCAGGGTGACGTCGAGGACACGGGACCACTGCTCGTCGGTCATGTCGACGAGGCTCGCGGTGCCGCCGAGACCGGCGTTGTTGACGACGATGTCCAGGCCGCCGTGGGCCTGCCCGGCGAGCGCGAACAGAGCTCGGACCTGCTCCTCGTCGGTGACGTCGCAGGGCAGGGAGGTGACGCGGTCCGCCCCGAACTCTGCGGCGAGAGCGTCCTCGGTCTCCTTCAGGCGGCGGGTGTGTGCGTCGCTGATGAGGATGCGGGCGCCTTCCTCCAGGAAGCGGCGGGCGGTGGCCCCGCCGATGCCGGCGCCGGCGGCGGCGGTGATGACGGCGGTCCGGCCCTTCAGCAGCCCGTGCCCGGGCACGTAGGCCGGGGCGGTGGCAGGTGCGGGTGCGGGTGCGGGTGCGGGTGCGGGTGCGGTGCGGAACTCCTCGACGGCACTCATGGCCGTACGCTAACCTACCAAACACTTGTTAGGGAAGCGGGTGCGGATGCCCGCTGTCCCCCGCCCCCAAGGAGGCGAACGTCCGATGGACCTGACCCATTCGGCGGAGGTGGAGGCCTTCCGCGCGGAGGCCCGGGCCTGGCTGGCCGCCCACGTCCCGTCCTCCCCCCTCCCCTCCCTGGAGACCGAGGAGGGCTTCGCGGCCCACCGGGAATGGGAGGCGCTGCTGCACGCGGGCCGCTGGGCGGTGGTGTCCTGGCCCGAGGAGTACGGCGGCCGGAGCGTGGACATCGAGCGGTGGCTGGTGTTCGAGGAGGAGTACTGGGCGGCGGGCGCGCCCGGCCGGGTCTCCCAGAACGGCATCAACCTGCTGGCCCCGACGCTGTTCGACCACGCGACGCCGGAGCAGCGGGCGCGGGTGCTGCCGTCGATGGCGAGCGGTGAGGTGATCTGGGCGCAGGCCTGGTCGGAGCCCGAGTCGGGGTCCGACCTCGCCTCGCTGAAGTCGAAGGCGGTTCGGACGCAGGGCGGCTGGCTGCTGTCCGGGCAGAAGACCTGGTCGTCGAGGGCCGCCTTCGCGGACCGGGCGTTCGGCATCTTCCGTACGGATCCCGGGGCGCCCAGGCAGCACCAGGGGCTGACGTACCTGATGTTCGACCTGCGGGCGCCGGGGGTCACGGTGCGGCCGATCGGCCGCCTCGACGGCAAGCCGGCGTTCGCGGAGCTCTTCCTCGACCAGGTCTTCGTGCCCGACGAGGACGTCATCGGGGAGCCGGGGCAGGGCTGGCGGGTCGCGATGTCGACCACCGGCAACGAGCGCGGGCTCACGCTCCGCTCCCCCGGCCGTTTCCAGGCGGCGGCGGACCGGCTGCTCGCGCTGTGGGAGTCGGCCGGGGATCCGGGGGACACGGCGCTCGCGGACCGGGTGGCGGACGCGGTGGTCGGGGCGCGCGCCTACACGCTGTTCACCTGGGCGAACGCCTCGCGCTTCGCGGCGGGCGGTGGGGGCACCCCCGCTCGAGCGGAGCCGAGAGTGGGGGAGATCGGCGCCGAGTCCAGCCTGAACAAGGTGTTCTGGTCGCAGTACGACATCGCCCTGCACGAGACGGCGCTGGACCTGCTGGGCCCGGACGCGGAGCTGGCGGAGGGCGAGTGGGCGGAGCCGTGGATCTTCTCGCTGGCCGGGCCGATCTACGCGGGCACCAACGAGATCCAGCGCGACATCATCGCCGAGCGGCTGCTCGGCCTCCCGAAGGGCCGCCGCTGATGCACTTCCTGCTGACCGACGAACAGTCGGACTTCGCCCGTACGCTGCGCGGGCTGCTGGGCTCCTCGGACGTTCCGGCGGCGGTACGGGCCTGGGGGGCGGGGGATCACGCGCCGGGGCGGGCGCTGTGGGGCCGGCTGGCTCGGACGGGCCTGTTCGCGCCGGCCGCGCCGGAGGCCTACGACGGGGTGGGGCTGCTCCCGCTGGAACTGTCCGTGGCGGTGGTGGAGCTGGGCCGGGCGGGGATGCCGGGTCCGGTGGTGGAGACGGCGGCCGCGGGCGTACTGCTGGCACGGCTGGGGGACGAGGCGCTGGCGAAACGCTTCCTCCCGGGGCTGGTGGCGGGCGAGACCCTGGCCACGCTGACGCTGCCTGGCGGGAGTCCGTACGCGCTGGACGCGGATGTGGCGACGTACTGCTTCACGGTGTCGGAGGGCGGGGAACTGCGGCTGGCGGGCGGTGGGGGCGGAGAGCCGGTCCGCTCGACGGACCCGACACGGCGGCTGCTGCGCTCGACGGACCCGGCACGGCGCCTGTTCCACCCCTCCCCCGGCTCGGGCGGGGAGCTGCTGGCCTCCGGCCCGGCGGTCGCGGCGGCTGCGCGGGAGGCCGGTCGCTGGGCGCGGCTGCTGACGGCGGCCCAGTGCCTGGGGGTGGGCGAGGCGCTGCTGTCCCGCACCGTGGAGTACGCGAAGCAGCGCACGCAGTTCGGAACGCCGATCGGCGGTTTCCAGGCGGTGAAACACCGGCTGGCGGACACCCTCCTGGGGCTGGAGTTCGCCCGGCCGCTGCTCTGGGCGGCGGCGTTGTCCCTGGACCCGGGCGATGTGGCGGCCGCCAAGCTCGCCACGGGCGAGGCCTCGTACGCGGCGGCCATGACGGCCCTGCAACTCCACGGCGCGGTCGGCTACACCGAGGAGCTGGACCTCTCCCTGTGGCTGCGCAAGGCCCGCCCGCTGCGTGACGCCTGGGGCACACCGGCGGCGTGCCGGGCGGCGGTGCTTCAGGCGGTGAAGACGGCCAGGCCGAGGGTGACGACGTAGTGCTCTTCGACCATGCCGTCCGGGAAGCGGAAGTTCAGCCGCGCCCGCTCGGCGTCCATGAACTCCCGTGTCCCGTCCGGGCCGAGGACGAGGAAGGCGGAGTGGCTGGCGTGGTTGGCGAGGTGGGCGTCGAGCGGGACCCGGCGTGACCAGCGCACTTCCCGGGTGGTGAGAGCCGGCTCGGCGGGCAGGTTCCGGGCGGTGACCACGTCGGCCGCGTCGACCTGGAAGAAGGTGCGGATCCGCTCGTCCTGCTCGGCGATCCAGGGGACGGCGGTGTCCACGTCGTTCCACCACAGGGCGAGCGCCCCGCCGGGGCGCAGCACGCGGCGGGCCTCGGGCAGGGAACGGCGGGGGTCGGTCCAGTGCCAGGCCTGGGCATAGGTGACCAGGTCGAACCCGGCGGTGACGAGCGGCAGCCGGTCCCCGTCCCCGCGCACGATCGGGATCCGGGGGTGCGCGCGCCGGAACTCGGCGGCCATCGCGTCGCCGGGCTCGACGGCGACGACCTCGGCCCCGCGGGCGTGCAGCAGCCCGGTGGCGATCCCGGTCCCGGCCCCTACGTCGGCCACCCGCGCGCCCGCCAGCCCGCGGCCGCTCAGCTCCTCGATGGCGGCGAACAACCCGTCGGGATACCCGGGCCGGTACGCGGCGTACAGCGCGGCGGCGGTGTCGAAGGACCGCGCACGCGTGCGGGGAGTGGCCGTCACCCGCCCGTTCTTCATGCGGGCGTCCTTCATGCGGGCGTCCTTCATACGGGCCTCCTCAGCGGAACTCACGGACCACCTCGATCCGGCCCACGATGTGCGCGTTGAACTCGTCCAGTTCTTCTGCGGGAACCCACAGCTCCAGGATCGTTTCCCCGCCCGCCTGCTGGACCGGGTACCGCTCCAGGAACGCCGAGTCCACGTCGAACCGGGTCACGAAGCCGGCACCGTCGTGCTTGACGTTCCAGTCGCGGGCGATGCGGGTCGCGTAGTCCTCGTTCAGCACCGGGTAGAAGATCGGCTGCTCGGGCAGGCGCGGCGGCCAGGCCCGCCAGTCGAGTGCGCGGACCAGGTCCAGTTCAACGGGGCCCGTCGGGCGCCAGAGGGTCGTCGTCTTCACAGGGGGCGTAGGGGACACGGGCCCGACCCTAGGCGAAGAACTCGCAGGTCGGCCACCCGTTTCAGGCCCGGCGGCGGCGCAGCGAGAACCGCACCAGGATCACCGTCTGGACGACCAGGAGCACCCCCGCCCCGACCCCGGCGAGCAGCGCTTCGTCCGTCAACGTCACCTGCCCCGGCGACCCCCAGGCCGTGCTGCCGAGCCGGGCGACCCCGACCGCGGCGAGCGCGACCAGGAAGCGCGGCACGAACTCGGCCTCGGTGCCGTGCAGGACGCCGGACCCGACGACGAAGACCGCCAGCAGGGCCGGGATCCAGGGGGCGGCGTCCGGGCCGCGCAGGAGCAGGACGGCACCGAACTCCACGGCCAGGACAAGCACGTTGCGGACCAATATCGACATGAGCACATCATGCCGGGGATGCCCGCGTGCGCCCCGCCCCAGGGTCTCGCTAACGTTCAGCCCAAGGGCGGGGTCGTCGCACAGAGGCAGTGCGCCTGCTCCATTGCAGGAGGACGCCCGTTCGAATCCGGTCGCCCCGCCCCCCGCGTCCCCCCACGGAGGCCGTCGCTCACCGCGCCGTCATCCCCCCGTCCACCGCGAACTCCGCGCCCGTGACGTACGAGGACGCGTCCGAGCAGAGGAAGAGGACGAGTTCCCCCACCTCCTCGGCCCGCCCCATCCGCCCCAGCGGTACGTGCGACCAGTCCCGCCCCGCGACCGCCTCGGCGACCATCGGCGTGTCGATCGCCCCTGGGTGCACCGAGTTGACCCGGATCCGGTCCCCCGCCAGGTCCAGGGCCGCCGACCGGGTCAGCCCGCGCAGCCCGAACTTGGTGGATCCGTACGCCGCGTGGCCCGGGATGCCGACCAGCCCGGCCGTGGAGGAGATGTTGACGATCGAGCCGCCCCCGCCGGCGCGCAGCACCGGGGCCACCGCCTGGATGCCGAGGAACGGCCCCAGCAGGTTGACCCGTAGCAGCGCCTCGAAGTCCTCCAGCCGCTGCTCCTCGACGTGGGCGGTGCGCCACAGCGCCGCGTTGTTGACCAGGGCCGAGACCGTGCCGAAGGCGCGCACGGCCTCCCGCACCACCTCCGCCCAGCTGTCCGCGTCGGCGACGTCGTGCCGTACGTACAGCCCCTGGGCGCCGAGTTCCGCGGCCACCGCCCGGCCCTCCTCCTCCCGTACGTCCGTGACGAGGACCCGCGCCCCCGCCTCCGCGCACAGCCGGGCCTCCGCCGCGCCCTGACCGCGCCCGGCGCCGGTGATGACGACGACCTTCCCGTCCAGTGAGATCACCGGTCAGACCCCCAGGGTTTGAGTATTCCGAATAGGAATACTTCTAGCAGTCACCCCTCCGAGAGGGAAGGGCGCCGCGAAGGCCGGTCGTAGACTGCGCCGCATGGCAGACGAGACGAACAAGCGCATGCTCCCGGCAACCAGCTGGGCGGTGCTGGGGCTGCTCTCCTTCGGTGAGGAGCTCTCCGGTTACGACCTCAAGAAGTGGTCGGACCGGTCGCTGCGCTTCTTCTACTGGAGCCCGTCCTTCAGCCAGATCTACAGCGAGCTCAAGCGCCTGGAGAAGGCCGGCTACGCCTCCTCGCGGATGGTCGCCCAGGAGACCGGCACCCGCGACAAGCGGGTGTACCGGATCACCGGCGACGGCATGACGGCCGTGCGGACATGGGCCCGCGAAACCCCGGTCGACCCGCCCGTCCTCAAGCACGGGCCGATGCTGCGGCTGTGGCTGGGCCACCTGCTGGAGCCGGAGCAGATGTGCGAAGTCCTCGTACAGCACCAGGAGTTCGCGGAGCAGATGCGCCGGCAGGCGGTGGCCGACGCGGAGGGCGCGAAGGACGAGGCGTCCTGGGCGTACCCGGCCCTCACCCTCAAGTGGGCCGAGCGGTACTACGCCTCCGAGCGCGATCTCGCGGCCGCCATGCTCGACGACGTCGCGGCGCTGCGGAGCGGGCGCGGGGCGGCCGGCACGGGCGGGGACCGGCCGGATGTCACCGGCGCGGGCTGACGTACCCTCGGGACCATGACGGGCAGTGCGATCAACCTCCGCAAGATGGAAGAGACCGCTCCGGCGCTGGTGAACGTCTACAAGAGCGCCGGGGTCTCGCTCCGCAAGCACGGCCTGGAGGGCGGACGCGCCTGCGTCTACCTGGTGCTCGACTACTCCGGTTCGATGCGCCCGTACTACGAGGACGGCAGCGTGCAGGCCCTCGCGGACCGGGTGCTGAGCCTGTCGGCGCACCTGGACGACGACGGCCGGGTGCCGGTGGTGTTCTTCTCCACCGAGGTCGACGCGGTGGAGGAGGTCTCCCTCGCCGGGCACGCGGGGCGGGTCACCGAAATCGCCTCCCGCCTGGGCCACATGGGCAAGACGGCCTACCACCTGGCCATGGACGCGGTGATCGACCACTACCTGGAGTCGGGGTCCACGCTTCCGGCCCTGGTCGTCTTCCAGACGGACGGCGGGCCGATCAACAAGCTCGCGGCGGAGAAGTACCTGTGCAAGGCGGCCCGGCTGCCGCTGTTCTGGCAGTTCGTCGGCTTCGGCAACACGCGCAGCTCGCAGTTCGACTTCCTGCGCCGGCTGGACGAACTGCCCGTCCCGGCGATGCGGGCGCTGGACAACGCGGGCTATTTCCACGCGGGCCTGGACCCGCGCGCGGTGCCGGACGCCGAGTTGTACGACCATCTGGTCGCGGAGTTCCCGGCCTGGCTGGCGGCCGCCCGCACGTCGGGGATTGTGCGCGTCTGAGGGACCGCCTCCCCCGGCACGCGCTTTGATGGGGCCCATGACGACGAACAACTGGGCAGCGTTCGAGAAACAGGAACCGGAATTCGCGGCGGCGGTCCAGGCCCGCTTCGCGCAGTATCCGCATCACGTCCTCGCCACCCTCCGCAGGGACGGCTCCCCGCGGGTGAGCGGGCTGAATGTCGACATCCGCGGCGGAGAGCTGTGGCTCGGCATGATGCCGGGCTCGATGAAGGCCAGGGACCTGCAGCGCGATCCGCGTTTCGCGCTGCACACCAATCCCGGCGAAGGCGAGAACATGCCGGACGGGGACGTACGGATCTCCGGGCGCGCGATCGAGCTCGTGGACCCGCCCGAGCTGCACCGGTACGCGGAGGAGACGGACACCCCGCACCCCTTCCACCTCTTCCACGCGGACCTCGCGGAGGTGGTCCACATCGGCGTCGAGGGCGACGACCTGGTGGTGCGGTCGTGGACCCCGGCGCGCGGTCTGCGCACCATCCGCCGGGGCAACGACGACGAGCCGCCGCGCGAGGACCCGGCTAGCTGAGCACCGGCCGGGGACCGTCGAGTTCGGCCGGGTCGACGTCGACCCAGCTGCGGTCGATGTTGAGCGTCACCCCGCCGTAGGTGGCGTCGTAGTCTCCGCGGTGCTGGTGGGCGCGGCGCCGGCCGGCCCACTGGCGCGTGCCCTCGGACAGTCCCATGTCGGCGTCGGTGACCGAGGCCCGGCCCTTCCAGGCCGCGGCCCACAGGACGTCGGGCATGGCCTCGGGGGCCTGGTCGTGGTGGAGGCTCAGCGCCTTGGCCCCCGAGTTCGCCGAGACGTACGCGCCCGAGCGGAAGCCCAGTTCGTGCAGCCGCACCGTCCAGGCGGTGAGGTAGGCGACGACCGGGGCGTCCCAGGTCCGGCGGTCCGTGTAGTGCTCCAGGTCGTTGTAGAGCACCGCGCCCTCGGCCAGGCCCAGCGAACGGGCCGCCCGGACGGCCCCCTCGGCCTCCGCCCGGCCCTGGTCGTTGGCCTGAGAGGGGTCGGGCGACAGGCCGGTGGCGGCGTTGTGCCAGGGCTGCGGGCCGACCCAGAGCGGCATCAGGTGCCAGCCCGCGCCGGCTTGGCGCCCGACCCAGCCGGCGGTGAGCCGCGGCTGGGCGCAGGCCCGGGCACGGCCGCCGATGTAGATGCCGACCGCGCCGAAGGGGGACTCGGCCCGCCAGCCGTCCATGGCGCCCTGGGCCGGTGCGGTGCAGGCGTCGAAGCCCGGGCCGGTGAAGGGCGCCTGCGCGGTGCGGGACGGCGCGCCGTCGGCGGCGACCGCGGGCCGGGCGAGGACACCGGGGCCGCCCGGACGGCCCCTTCGGCCTCCGCCCGGGACTCCGCCCGCTGCCGTACGGGCCTTCGCCAGCAGCTCACGTACGGCGTCGGGCGCATCCCCGTACGAGACGGTGGCCATCACCCCGGACCCGCGCAGGGCGTACCGGACCTCGTTGCTGTCGCCCCGGGCCCACGGCGGCGCACCCCCGCCGTCGACCCCGACGGTCGGAATGTCGGCGCGCGGCGGGGCGCCGTCGAGCGGTTCCAGGTGCAGGGTCTCGGCACGGTTGCGGACGGCCCGGCCGGTGCATTCGGCCTGGGTCCCGGCGTGCCCGAGGTACAGGGTGGGCCGATCCAGTCGCAGGCAGGCCCCGGGGTTCCGGTCAAGGTCGACAACCCGCCACCCGTCGGGCACGGCGAGGCGCAGCCCGCGGTAATCGACGGCCCGGTCACCCGCGGCGGGGCCGGCGGGGCCACCGACGGCGACGGCAGACGAGACGGGCAGCAGCAGGACGGCACCCAACAGGCAGCGCAGCAGCGTTCGTGAGGACATGTAACCCACTGCTACCAGACCGCGGCGTGCCGGGCGCGTGTCGACATTCAACACACGCAGCCGGAACCCACCTTGAAGCACACGCGGACCGTCTTACCCACTGGCTCGGCCTCGACATTGAACTCGTCGGCGAGCTCGCTGACCAGCCACAAGCCCCGCCCGTGGAAGTCCGCCGACGCTGCGCGCCGAACCTGCGGCAGACCCGGCCCACTGTCCCGGACCGCGATGCTCACCACGCCTGGCGTCCGAATGAGCACCACCTCGAACTCCCGGCCCTCCGGCACCCCATGAAGGACGGCGTTCGTCGCAAGCTCGGAAGCGCAGAGCCGTATGTCGTCACGACGGTCGCTGATCCCCCACTCACCGAGCGTGTCACCGACGAACTGACGGGCCGCGCGTACAGAGACACGAGCCCGGGGGAACCGCTGTCGTCGACAGCAAGACATGCCACCCCACCGCCTTAACGCTGAGCTTCCAAGGCCACACAGATCGTATCGCTATTCGGAAAAAGCAGCAAGGTTGTGACTAGGGGCCAGCCCCCTCGTCGCATACCGTGGGACCCGCAAGGCGGACTGGACGCACAGGAGGACAGCGTGGGCAACGGGGAGTGGACCAGTACATCGATGCCCTATCTGACACCCCGCGCGGCCGGGGATTCCGACGCATGGACCGCCGAGGCCCAGGCCCGCGGACGCAGGGGCGGACAGCGGATCGTGCATGCCGGTGAGCGGCCCGCTTCGGCCGAAGTCGCCGAAATGCTGCGCATGATGGTGGGCGAAATCGTGGTCGTACGGCGCCGGATCATCGAACTGGACGATGTCCCGTGCGAGTTGACCGACACCTACTACCCCGCCCCGATCGCGGTCGGAACCCGCCTCGCGTCCACCTCCAAGATCCGGGGCGGCGCCGTCACCCTGCTCGCCGAACTGGGACACGTCGGCGTCACGGCAGTCGAGAAGGTCACAGCCCGCATGCCGTCGGCGGACGAATGTGCCCAGCTGCGCATGGGACCAGGCGAACCGGTCCTGCAGATTTCCCGAGTCACGCTGGACGCGGACGACCGGCCGATCCAGGCGGACCTGATGGTCATGCCCGCGGAACGCCAGCAGTTGCGGTACGAGATCAAGATCGGATGACCTTGCCCAGCCCCGACGAGGAGGCACTCGACCGACGCTCCCTGCACGTCCGGATCGCCGCCGATCTGCGGGACGAGATCATGAGCGGCGACCTGGCGCCGGGCGCCAAGCTGCCGTCCACCACCCACCTGAAGGCCAGGTTTGACGCGTCCAGCGCCACCGTCCAGAAGGCGTTGCAGCTCCTGAAGGACGAGCGGCTCGTCGTTGGCCGCGCGGGTGCGGCCGTGACCGTACGGGAGAACCGGCAGCGGACGATCCGCCCGGCAGGCTCCCTCACGACGGCTGCCGCCGAAGCCCCGTACCCGTGGCTGGCCGATGCGGCCGAGCAGGGTACGAGCGCGCACAGCACCCTGATCGAGGTGGGTGAGGTGGCGCCGCCGGCCGACGTGGCCGCCGTGCTCGGCCTCCAGTCCGGTGAGCTCACTCTCCTGCGCCGCCAGCTCCTGCACATCAACGACGCACCGGCCGAACTGGTCAGTTCCTACTATCCGCTGACCATCGCCCAGGGCACGCCACTGGCCGAGGCCCGGAAGATCAAGGGCGGTACGCCCACCCTCCTCACGCGGCTCGGCTACCCGCCCCGGCTGAGTGTCGACCGGGTCTCCGCCCGCGTCCCGACCCAGGAACAGTGCCGCGCACTGCGACTGCCGAGCGACCTGCCCGTCCTGCGCACCCTCCGTACGGTGCTCAGCGACGACGAACGCCCTGTCGAAGCCACCGTCATGGTCAAGGCCGGGCACCTCTACGAGCTGCGGTACGAGTTCACGCCCGAAGCCTGACCGCGCACGCCACAGCGCCCGCCATCCCTGGTCGGGGACTTGGCGGGCGCTGTGTCAGAGTTCCGTACACCGTTGTACGGACCGTATGAGGGGTACCGCGGGGTTACACGGTGATGGAGCGGTCCGTCGGCTTGACCGGGTACGGGAGGGCGCTGGTGCCCGTCAGGAAGCGGTCCACGCCGCGGGCGGCCGAGCGGCCTTCCGCGATGGCCCAGACGATGAGCGACTGGCCGCGGCCCGCGTCGCCGGCGACGAAGACGCCGTCCACGTTGGTCGCGTAGGAGGCGTCGCGCTCGATGTTGCCGCGGGCGTCCAGCGCCAGGCCGAACTGGTCCACCAGGCCGTTGGCCCGGTCGGTGCCGGTGAAGCCCATCGCGAGGGTGACCAGCTGCGCGGGGAGGACGCGCTCGGTGCCCTCCTTCTGCGTGAGCTTGCCGTCGATGAACTCGACCTCGACCAGGTGGAGGGCCTGGACGTTGCCGTCCTCGTCGCCCTCGAAGTGGGTGGTGGAGACGGAGTAGATCCGCTCGCCGCCCTCCTCGTGGGCCGAGGTGACCTTGTAGAGCATGGGGAACGTCGGCCAGGGCTGGCCGGCGGTGCGGTCCTCGGACGGCCTCGGCATGATCTCCAGCTGCGTGACCGAGGCCGCGCCCTGGCGGTGGGCGGTGCCGACGCAGTCCGCGCCGGTGTCGCCGCCGCCGATGACTACCACGTGCTTGCCCTCGGCCGTGATCGGCGGGGACACGAAGTCGCCCTCCTGGACCTTGTTGGCCAGGGGCAGGTACTCCATCGCGAAGTGGACGCCCTTGAGGTCACGGCCCGGGACCGGCAGGTCGCGGGAGACCGTGGCGCCGGCCGCGATGACGACCGCGTCGTACCGCTTGCGCAGCTGTACGGCGTCCAGGTCGCGGCCGATCTCCACGCCCGTGCGGAACTTGGTGCCCTCCGCGCGCATCTGCTCGATGCGGCGGTTGATGTGCACCTTCTCCATCTTGAACTCGGGGATGCCGTAGCGGAGCAGGCCGCCGATGCGGTCCGCGCGCTCGTACACGGCGACCGTGTGGCCGGCCCGGGTCAGCTGCTGGGCGGCGGCCAGGCCCGCCGGGCCCGAGCCGATGACGGCGACGGTCTTGCCGGAGAGGCGCTCCGGCGGCTGCGGGGTGACGTTGCCGTTGTCCCACGCCTTGTCGATGATCGAGACTTCGACGTTCTTGATCGTGACGGCCGGCTGGTTGATGCCGAGGACGCAGGCGGATTCACACGGAGCGGGGCACAGGCGGCCAGTGAACTCCGGGAAGTTGTTCGTCGCGTGCAGGCGCTCGGAAGCCGCGGACCAGTCCTCGCGGTACGCGAAGTCGTTCCACTCCGGGATCAGGTTCCCGAGCGGGCACCCGTTGTGGCAGAACGGGATGCCGCAGTCCATGCAACGGCCGGCCTGCTTGCTGATGATCGGGAGCAGCGAGCCCGGAACGTAGACCTCGTTCCAGTCCTTGAGGCGGTCGGACACGGGACGCGAACAGGCGGTCTCGCGCGCGGTGGTGAGGAAGCCCTTCGGGTCAGCCATTGGTCGCCGCCTCCATCATCTTCTCGGTGGTCTCGGACTCCGAGAGTCCGGCCAGCTCAGCGGCGTCCTTGGCGGCGAGCACTGCCTTGTACGTGGTCGGGATGATCTTGCTGAAGCGGCCCACCGAGACGGACCAGTCAGCCAGGAGCTTCGCGGCCACGGTCGAGCCGGTCTCCTCCTCGTGGCGGCGCACCACATCGTGCAGCCACTGCTTGTCGGTGTCGGAGAGGGCGGTCTCGACGGCGCCCGCGTTGCCGACGTTGACGTTGTTGATGTCGAGGTCGATGACGTACGCGACGCCGCCCGACATGCCGGCCGCGAAGTTGCGGCCCGTCTCGCCGAGGACGACCGCCCGGCCGCCGGTCATGTACTCGCAGCCGTGGTCGCCCACGCCCTCCGAGACGACCAGGGCGCCGGAGTTGCGGACGCAGAAGCGCTCGCCGGTGCGGCCGCGCAGGAACATCTCGCCGCCGGTGGCTCCGTAGCCGATGGTGTTGCCGGCGATGGTCGAGTACTCGGCGAGGTGGTCGGCGCCACGGTCCGGGCGGACCACGATCCGGCCGCCGGAGAGGCCCTTGCCGACGTAGTCGTTGGCGTCGCCCTCCAGGCGGAGGGTGATGCCGCTCGGCAGGAAGGCGCCGAAGGACTGGCCGGCCGAACCGGTGAAGGTCAGGTCGATGGTGTTGTCGGGCAGGCCCGCGCCACCGAACTTCTTGGTGACCTCGTGACCGAGCATGGTGCCGACGGTCCGGTTGATGTTCCGGATGGCGACCTGGGCGCGGACCGGCAGGGCCTCTTCGGCGGTGGCGGCGGACAGGGCCTCCGCCGCGAGCTCGATCAGCTCGTTGTCGAGAGCCTTCTCCAGGCCGTGGTCCTGCTCGATCAGGGCGTGGCGGACCGCGCCATCGGGCAGCTCCGGCACGTAGAAGAGCGGCTCCAGGTCGAGGCCCTGCGCCTTCCAGTGCGAGACGGCCTTGCTGGTGTCGAGGAGCTCGGCGTGGCCGACGGCCTCCTCGATCGTGCGGAAGCCGAGCTCGGCGAGCAGCTCGCGCACCTCCTCCGCGATGAACTCGAAGAAGTTGACGACGAATTCGGGCTTGCCGGAGAAGCGACTCCGCAGGACCGGGTTCTGCGTGGCGATGCCGACCGGGCAGGTGTCCAGGTGGCAGACGCGCATCATGACGCAGCCGGAGACGACGAGCGGCGCGGTCGCGAAACCGAACTCCTCGGCGCCGAGCAGCGCGGCGATGACGACGTCGCGGCCGGTCTTGAGCTGGCCGTCCGTCTGGACCACGATCCGGTCGCGCAGCCCGTTGAGCAGCAGGGTCTGCTGGGTCTCGGCGAGGCCGAGCTCCCAGGGACCGCCCGCGTGCTTGAGCGAGGTGAGCGGAGACGCGCCCGTACCGCCGTCGTGGCCGGAGATGAGGACGACGTCCGCGTGCGCCTTGGAGACACCCGCGGCGACGGTGCCGACACCGACCTCCGACACCAGCTTCACGTGGATACGCGCGGCCGGGTTGGCGTTCTTGAGGTCGTGGATCAGCTGAGCCAGGTCCTCGATGGAGTAGATGTCGTGGTGCGGCGGCGGGGAGATCAGGCCGACACCCGGGGTGGAGTGCCGGGTCTTGGCGACCCACGGGTAGACCTTGTGGCCGGGCAGCTGGCCGCCCTCGCCGGGCTTGGCACCCTGCGCCATCTTGATCTGGATGTCGTCCGCGTTGACCAGGTACTCGGAGGTCACACCGAAGCGGCCGGAGGCGACCTGCTTGATGGAGGAGCGCCGCGCCGGGTCGTACAGGCGGTCCGGGTCCTCGCCGCCCTCACCGGTGTTGGACTTGCCGCCCAGCTGGTTCATGGCGATGGCGAGGGTCTCGTGCGCCTCCTTGGAGATGGAGCCGTACGACATGGCGCCGGTGGAGAAGCGCTTGACGATGTCGGCGACCGACTCGACCTCGTCGATGGAGATCGACGGGCGGTCGCTCTTGAAGCCGAACAGGCCGCGGAGCGTCATCAGGCGCTCGGACTGCTCGTTCACGCGGTCCGTGTACTGCCGGAAGATGTCGTACCGGCGGTTGCGGGTGGCGTGCTGGAGGCGGAAGACCGTCTCCGGGTCGAACAGGTGCGGCTCGCCCTCGCGGCGCCACTGGTACTCGCCGCCGATCTCCAGCGCGCGGTGCGTGGCGGCGATGCCGGAGGCCGGGTACGCCTTGGCGTGGCGCGCGGCCACCTCCTTGGCGACGACGTCCAGGCCGGCGCCGCCGATCTTGGTGGCGGTGCCGCTGAAGTAGGTCGCGACGAACTCGTCGTTCAGGCCGACGGCCTCGAAGACCTGGGCGCCGCGGTAGGAGGCGACGGTGGAGATGCCCATCTTGGACATGACCTTCAGGACGCCCTTGCCGAGCGCGTAGATCAGGTTCTTGATGGCCTGCTCCGGCTCCAGGCCGGACAGGAAGGTACCGGCGCGCAGCAGGTCCTCGACGGACTCCATGGCGAGGTACGGGTTTACGGCCGCGGCGCCGTAGCCGATCAGCAGCGCGACGTGGTGGACCTCGCGGACGTCACCGGCCTCTACGAGCAGACCCACCTGGGTGCGCTGCTTGGTGGCGATGAGGTGGTGGTGCACGGCGGAGGTGAGCAGCAGCGACGGGATCGGCGCGTGCTCGGCGTCCGAGTGGCGGTCCGACAGGACGATCAGGCGGGCGCCGTTCTCGATGGCCGCGTCGGCCTCGGCGCGGATCTCCTCGATCCGGGCGGCGAGCGCCTCGCCGCCGCCGGAGACCCGGTAGAGGCCCGAGAGGGTGGCGGCCTTCATGCCCGGCATGTTGCCGTCGGCGTTGACGTGTATGAGCTTGGCCAGCTCGTCGTTGTCGATCACCGGGAAGGGCAGGGTGACGCTGCGGCAGGACGCGGCGGTCGGCTCCAGCAGGTTGCCCTGCGGGCCCAGCGAGGACAGCAGCGAGGTGACGAGCTCCTCGCGGATGGCGTCCAGCGGCGGGTTGGTGACCTGCGCGAAGAGCTGCGTGAAGTAGTCGAAGAGCAGCCGGGGGCGCTCGGACAGGGCCGCGATCGGGGAGTCCGTACCCATGGAGCCGAGCGGCTCGCCGCCCGTGCGGGCCATCGGCGCGAGGATGACGCGCAGCTCTTCCTCGGTGTAGCCGAAGGTCTGCTGGCGGCGGGTGACCGAGGCGTGGGTGTGCACGATGTGCTCACGCTCGGGCAGGTCCGTCAGCTCGATCTCGCCGGTCTCCAGCCATTCGGCATAGGGCGCGGCGCCGGCCAGCTCGGCCTTGATCTCGTCGTCCTCGATGATCCGCTTCTGGGCGGTGTCGACGAGGAACATCTTGCCGGGCTGGAGGCGGCCCTTGCGGACGACCTTGGCCGGGTCGATGTCGAGCACGCCGACCTCGGAGCCGAGGACGACGAGGCCGTCGTCGGTGACCCAGTAGCGGCCGGGGCGCAGACCGTTGCGGTCGAGGACCGCGCCGACCTGGGTGCCGTCGGTGAAGGTGACGCAGGCCGGGCCGTCCCAGGGCTCCATCATCGTGGAGTGGTACTGGTAGAACGCGCGGCGGGCCGGGTCCATGGAGGTGTGGTTCTCCCACGCCTCCGGGATCATCATCAGCACGCTGTGCGGGAGCGAGCGGCCACCGAGGTGGAGCAGCTCCAGGACCTCGTCGAAGGAGGCCGAGTCGGAGGCGTCCGGGGTGCAGATCGGGAAGATCCGGTCCAGTGTGCCGTCGCCGCTGTGCCCATTGCCGGCAGAGCCGAACACGCCGGACGCCAGCTGGGACTCGCGGGCCTTCATCCAGTTCCGGTTGCCCTTGACCGTGTTGATCTCGCCGTTGTGCGCGACGAAGCGGTACGGGTGGGCGAGCGGCCAGGACGGGAAGGTGTTCGTCGAGAACCGGGAGTGGACCAGGGCGAGCGTCGACGCGAAGCGGCGGTCGGAGAGGTCCGGGAAGAAGGGCTCCAGCTGGCCGGTGGTCAGCATGCCCTTGTAGACGATGGTGCGGGCGGAGAGCGACGGGAAGTACACGCCGGCCTCGCGCTCGGCGCGCTTGCGCAGCACGAAGGCCTTGCGGTCCAGCTCGATGCCCGTCGTCCCGTTGCTGACGAACAGCTGGGAGAACGCCGGCATGGTGGCGCGGGCGCCGTTGCCGAGCAGGTCCGGGGTGACGGGCACCTCGCGCCAGCCGAGAACCGTCAGGTTCTCCTGGGCGGCGATGGCCTCGATCTGCTCCACGGCGACGGCCTGTGCGGAGCCGTCGGCGGGGAGGAAGGCGATGCCGACGGCGTAGGAGCCGGCCTCGGGAAGCTCAAAACCGGCCACCTCGCGCAGGAACGCGTCCGGGACCTGGGACAGGATTCCGGCACCGTCGCCCGAATCCGGCTCGGATCCGGTGGCGCCGCGGTGCTCGAGGTTCCGCAGTACGGTCAGGGCCTGCTCAACGAGGGTGTGGGTCGCCTCGCCGGTGAGGTTCGCCACGAATCCGACGCCACAGGCGTCCTTCTCGTTGCGCGGGTCGTACATGCCCTGCTGGGCGGGGCGACCGTCCATGGGCGACCAGGCGGTGTTGCTGAGGCCGGTCGCGGAGTGCGTGGATGCGGAACGCATCGGCTCTCCCGTCGTCGTCGTGGCATATGTGCATAGCCGAGGGACGACGTTGGCCCTCTGCGAAATTTCGTGCAGGTTACATGATGACTGCAATCCCGAGAAGCGGATACGTCATTCCAGCATGCGGACACTGCCCGAAGCAGAAAAGGGGACCTTCGCGGCCGTTGTGCGGACTTCTGCGAACGATTACGGGGCGAAGGCCCAAGGTGGGGCGGGCATCATTGCCCGGGCCCCAGAGTCTGATGCCCAGCGGTCACACGATTGAAACCGCCGAGTAACGGACTACTTATGCTGTGTACCGCATAGTGTCTCACTCCTGCTCCGTTTAGCCTATGGCGCTGCCGATCCAGGTTCCCAGGATGTACGTCACACTGGCGGCCGCGCCACCCAGGACCAGCTGCCGGAGCCCGCTGTACCACCAGGACCGGGCGGTGACCCGCGCGACGACCGCGCCGCAGGCGAAGAGCCCGACCAGCGCGAGCAGCACCGCCGGCCACAGGGCGGTCGCCCCGAGCAGGTACGGCAGTACGGGCAGCAGCGCGCCCAGCGCAAACGAGCCGAACGAGGAGACCGCGGCGACGGCCGGCGAGGGCAGGTCGTCGGGGTCGATCCCGAGCTCCTCCCGGGCGTGGATCTCCAGCGCCTGCTCCGGGTCGCGCGACAGCTGCATGGCGACCTCGCGGGCGAGGGCCGGCTCGACACCGCGCGATACGTACAGCTCGGCCAGCTCCTCCATCTCGTCGATGGGGTGCTTGTGCAACTGCTGGCGTTCCACGTCGAGTTCCGCGAGCACCAGCTCGCGCTGCGAGGCGACGGAGGTGTACTCGCCGGCCGCCATCGAGAAGGCACCGGCGGCCAGGCCCGCGAGCCCGGTGATGACGACGGTCTGCGTGGCCACCGCGCCTCCGGCCACACCGGTCATCAGGGCGAGGTTGGAGACGAGCCCGTCCATGGCGCCGAAGACGGCCGGCCGCAGCCATCCACCGTTGACATCACGGTGGGTGTGGTTGTCGCGGTGAGCGGTGTGCAGCGGCGCTTCGGTATCAATAATGGACATGCGGCCTATCTCCCCTTTTGTGCGAACGGGCGGCGTGAGACGCACCGCTCCCCCTGAACACCTCGAAACTACGCACGATTTCTGCCGCCCGCCAGCAAGGTAGGCCGTACTTACCTGGGGTTTTGGGGGTCGGCGACCGGGTGACGGCGGCGTGGGCGACGCGTTTCGCGACGAGCGACAAACCACATGCCATGGCACAAATCCCCCAAGGGCCCAATATGGGTCCCATCAAGTGGAGAGGCGCGCCATGGAGCTGATTGCATGCAATCCGCAGGTCCTCCTCGAACGGGCCAGGGGCGCTCTTCTGGGACTCGCGGTGGGTGACGCGCTGGGCGCCCCCGCCGAGAACATGAAGCCTTCCGAGATCCGTGCCCGATGGGGCCGCATCGAGGGCTTCGTCTCCGACGATCCGGCGGGCACGGACGACACGGAGTACGCGATCTTCTCGGGGCTGCTGCTGGCCCGCCACGGCTCGGCGCTGACCGTGTCCCACGTCGAGCGGGCCTGGCACCACTGGATCGCGGACCTGGACGAGGGCCCCTTCCGCGGGGCGGGCTTCTCGGAGCGGGGCACGCTGGAGAACCTCCGCCGCGGGCTGGCCGCCCCCATCTCGGCCCAGCACCGCCACGCCTGGTCGGACGGGCTGGCGATGCGGGCGGCCCCCTTCGGCGTCTTCGCGGCGGGCCGCCCGGCGGAGGCCGCCCGGCTCGTCGCCATCGACGGCTCGGTCAGCCACGACGGGGAGGGCATCTACGGCGGCCAGGCGGTCGCGGCGGGCGTCGCGGCGGCCATGGCCGGGGGCTCCCCGGCCTCGGTCGTGTCGGCCGCGCTGTCCGTCATCCCCTCGGACTCCTGGACGGCGCGTTCCCTGCGCCGCGCCGTCACCGCCGCCCCGCGCGGCGAGCGGGCGGTGCGCTCCGCGGTGGTGATCGGCGGCTACCCCTGGACGGACCTGGCCCCGGAGGCGGTGGGGCTGGCCTTCGGTGCCTTCGCCGCCTGCCGCGGCGACTTCCCGTCCTCGGTCCTGACGGCGGTCAACATGGGCCGCGACGCGGACACCACGGCGGCCGTGGCCGGCGCGCTCTCCGGCGCCCTGTCCGGCGCCGCGGCGATCCCGGCCGCCTGGTCCTCGGCCATCGGCCCGGTCCGCGGCAGCTGCCTTCCCTCGATGCGGGGCTACCACGTCCTGGACATCGCGGACCTCCTCACCCCGGAATACGAGGCCCCCCGATGACCCCACCCGCCTACCGCTCAGACCCGGCCCCCGAACCCCCACCCCGCCCAACCACCCCACGCACGCCACTACCCCCACCC
>NZ_JAGGOY010000045.1 GCF_018614095.1 Streptomyces sp. ISL-87
CGGCCTAGGAGTCTGATGAAGATCTTGAAAACGCGCCCGGCTTGCACCGGTTCAACCCGATTGACATTTACCGGCAATATGGGGTGAATCGGCCGGTCGGAGCAAGATCTTCAAGAGCCTCCTAGGCGTCGCCGGCGCCTCTGCGAAGGTCGCCTCCAGCGCCGCCAGCAGCCGCCGGGCGTAGTCCTCCTGTGAGCCGGTGATCTGCGGGTACTCGGCTGTGAAGTGCTGCCACTCGTGGCCGGCGTCCCCGTACGTGGTGATGTCCTCCAGGATCACCCCGGGGTGCGGCAGCGGCTGCTCGGGCGCCAACCGGAACACCTGGTCGAGCAGCCCGTACGGCAGGGGGTACCGCTCGGCCAGCAGCACGGCGTCGTACAGGTCCTTCCCCTGCGGGTGGGCGTCGCTCACCAGCCACAGCACCTTCCAGGCCAGGGAGAGCGCGGGCGAGGCCGCCAGGACCACGGCCCCGCAGGCGAGTTCGACCGGCTCGGGCAGACGCTCGTGGCCCGTGCGGTCCCGGAGGGTCAGCATCGGCTGCGACACCATCCGGCCCCGGGCGAGCACGATGTGCGTCACCTTCAACTTCCTCCGCGCCGACCACACTTCGAGGTGCGCGAGGGTCTCCGCATCCGGGCAGCGCACCGTGATGTGGGTTTCGTACTCAGACATGGGATTGATCTTCTCGGACATGCGTCCGACGCGCATCGGGGTTCTCCCCAGGGGGTAACCATCCGGTCACGCACCGGACTCAGAAAGTGCTCGCACGCCCCTCGTGGCGGCGATGTGTCGTACCCCACACTGAGGTGCGGTGCCCCCGTCCTCGTTGCCCTGGAGGTCGCCCCCGTGCAGACCCAGACCCTGACCGTGAACGTGAGTCGGACCGGCACAGACGCCCAAGCTGCGAAAGACACCGACGTCGCCGAGGGTGCCGACCCCGTGGGACCCGAGGCAGAGGCCGAAGCCGTGGAAGACGAGCCCGAGGCCCTGGAGCTGATCGAGCAGGCGCCGCAGCAGCGCAGGCGCAGCGCCGACAGCGGGGGCGGAGCAGGCCCTTCCGCCGACCTCTTCCGGCAGTACCTGCGCGAGATAGGCAGGATCCCTCTGCTCACCGCGGCGGAAGAGGTCGAGCTCGCGCGGCGCGTCGAAGCCGGGCTGTTCGCCGAGGAGAAGCTCGGCAGCGCCACCGGTCTCGACCTGCAGCTCACCCTCGACCTGGACAAGCTCGTCGTCATGGGCCGGATGGCCAAACGCCGCCTCATCGAGTCGAACCTGCGGCTCGTGGTCTCCGTCGCCAAGCGCTACGTCGGCCGCGGACTCACCATGCTCGACCTGGTCCAGGAGGGGAACCTCGGGCTGATCCGGGCCGTTGAGAAATTCGACTACGCCCGCGGCTACAAGTTCTCCACCTACGCCACCTGGTGGATCCGGCAGGCGATGTCCCGGGCCATCGCCGACCAGGCCCGGACCATACGGGTGCCCGTGCATGTCGTGGAGCTGATCAACCGGGTCGTCCGCGTACAGCGCCGCATGCTCCAGGAGCGCGGGTACGAGCCCACCGCCGAAGAGGTCGCCGTCCACCTGGAGCTGACCCCCGAGCGGGTCCTGGAGGTGCTGCGCCTCGCGCAGGAACCCGTCTCGCTGCACGCCCCCGTGGGCGAAGAGGACGATGTGGCCCTCGGCGACCTCATCGAGGACGGGGACGCCGCCTCGCCCGTGGAGTCCGCCGCGTTCTTCCTGCTGCGCGAGCACCTGGAAGCCGTGCTGTCGACCCTCGGCGAGCGGGAGCGCAAGGTCGTCCAGCTGCGGTACGGGCTCGCCGACGGCCGCCCCCGCACCCTGGAGGAGATCGGCCGGATCTTCGGAGTGACCCGCGAGCGGATCCGGCAGATCGAGTCCAAGACCCTCAACAAACTGCGCGACCACGCCTTCGCCGACCAGCTCCGGGGCTACCTGGACTGAGAACGCGGAAGGGGTGCCCCCGCAAGAGAACGAGGGCACCCCTGGAAAAGCCGTCGGCCGGCTCCGGGGCCGCTAGTGCCGTGACCGGCAAGGTTCACCGGGTCGCGACGCCCAGTACGGCGCCTCGCCGCGTTGTCGGACCNNACGCCGCGCCCCGGCAAACCTATCCGGCCACGGCACTAGTCGACCTCGGCCACCGCCTGCGCGAACTGCGCCGTGTACAGCCGCGCGTAGGCGCCGTCCCAGGCCAGCAGCTCCTCGTGCGTGCCCTGCTCCACGATCGAGCCGTTCTCCATCACCAGGATCACGTCGGCGTCGCGGATCGTGGACAGCCGGTGCGCGATCACGAAGGACGTACGGCCGTGCGCGAGCCGCGCCATCGCCTTCTGGATCAGCACCTCGGTACGGGTGTCCACCGAGCTCGTCGCCTCGTCGAGCACCAGGATCACCGGGTCCGACAGGAACGCCCGGGCGATGGTGATCAGCTGCTTCTCGCCGGCGCTGACGCCCGCGCCCTCGTCGTCCAGCACGGTGTCGTAGCCGTCCGGCAGGGTGCGGATGAAGCGGTCCGCGTGCGCCGCCCGCGCAGCCTCCTCGACCTCGGCGCGGGTGACCTCGCGCGAGGCGCCGTAGGCGATGTTCTCCGCGATGGTGCCCCCGAACAGCCAGGTGTCCTGGAGCACCATGCCGATGCCGCCGCGCAGTTCCTCGCGGGTCATCTTCGCGATGTCCACCCCGTCGAGGGCGATCCGGCCGCCCGTGACCTCGTAGAACCGCATCAGGAGGTTCACGAGGGTGGTCTTCCCGGCGCCCGTCGGCCCGACGATCGCGACCGTGTGGCCCGGCTCGACCGCCAGCGAGAGGTTCTCGATCAGCGGCTTGTCCGGCTCGTAGCGGAAGGCCACCTTGTCGAGCGTGACCTGCCCGCGCAGCTGCTCCGGACGCTCCGGAACCTCGGCGTCCGGCTCCTGCTCAGCCGCGTCCAGCAACTCGTACACCCGCTCCGCCGAGGCGACACCGGACTGCACCAGGTTCGCCAGCGACGCGAGCTGCGTCAGCGGCATCGAGAACTGGCGCGAGTACTGGATGAAGGCCTGGACGTCACCGATCGACAGCGTGCCCGAGGCGACCCGCAGACCGCCGACGACCGCTATCAGCACGTAGTTGATGTTCGAGATGAAGAGCATGACCGGCTGCATGACGCCGGTGACCAGCTGCGCCTTGAACGAGGCCCGGAACAGCGCCTCGTTCTGCTCGGCGAAGATCGCCGCGGACTCCTTCTGCCGGCCGAAGACCTTGACCAGGCTGTGGCCCGAGTACATCTCCTCGATGTGCGCGTTGAGCGTGCCGGTGGTCTTCCACTGCGCCACGAACTGCGGCTGCGACTTCTTGCCGATCTTCGCCGCGGCGAAGATCGAGAGCGGCACGGTCACCAGCGCGACCAGCGCCAGCAACGGCGAGATCCAGAACATCATCGCCAGCACGCCGACGATCGTCAGCAGAGAGTTGAGCAGCTGGCTCATCGTCTGCTGGAGCGTCTGCCCGATGTTGTCGATGTCGTTCGTCGCCCGGCTCAGCACCTCGCCGCGCTTCTGCTGGTCGAAATACGACAGCGGCAGCCGCGACAGCTTCGCCTGGAGCTCCTCGCGCAGCCGGTACACGGTGCCGTTCGTGACGTGGTTCGACAGCCGGGTCGCGACCAGCATCAGCACACCCGACAGGGTGAAGACCACCAGCGCCCAGATCGCGACGACTCCGACGGCGCCGAAGTCGATGCCCTCGCCCGGGGTGAAGTCGGTGCCGGCAAGCATGTCCGCCATGCCGTCCTGGCCCTTGGCGCGCAGCCCGTCCAGCGCCTGCTGCTTGGTGAGCCCCTCCGGCATCTGCCGGCCGACGATCCCCCCGAAGACCAGGTCGGTGGCGGCGCCCAGGATCTTCGGGCCGACGACCGTGAGCGCGACGCTGCCGACGACGGCGACGATCATGCCCCAGATCTTGGCCCGGTCCTGTGCGATCTGCCTTAGCAGCCGCCCGCCCGAGCCCTTGAAGTCCAGGGACCGCTCAGCCGGCCCCATCATCATCCGTCCTCCGGGCCCGCTCATGCGGCCTCCGCCTCCGTCAGCTGGGAGAGCACGATCTCCCGGTAGGTCTCGTTCCCGGCCATCAGCTCGTGGTGGCGCCCCTCACCCACCACCTGTCCCTCGTCGAGGACGATGATCCGGTCGGCATCGCGGATCGTGGAGACCCGCTGGGCGACGATGACCACGGTCGCGTCCTCGGTCTCGCGGGCCAGCGCCGCGCGCAGCGCCGCGTCCGTCGCGTAGTCCAGGGCCGAGAAGGAGTCGTCGAAGAGGTAGATCTCCGGGCGCTGCACGAGGGTGCGGGCGATCGCCAGACGCTGGCGCTGGCCGCCGGAGACGTTCGTCCCGCCCTGGCTGATGGGGGCGTCGAGACCGCCTTCCAGCTCGGACACGAAGTCCTTGGCCTGGGCCACCTCCAGGGCCTCCCACAGCTCTTGGTCGGTGGCCTGCGGGCGCCCGTAGCGCAGGTTGGACGCCACGGTTCCGGAGAACAGGTACGGCTTCTGCGGGACCATGCCGACCGTCCGCGCCAGCAGCTCCGGGTCGAGCCGCCGTACGTCCTCCCCGTCGACCAGTACCTCGCCGCCGGTCGCGTCGAACAGCCGGGGGACCAGGCCCAGCAGCGTGGACTTGCCGCTGCCGGTGGAGCCGATCACCGCGGTGGTCTCGCCGGGGCGGGCCACCAGGTCCACCCCGCGCAGTACCGAGGCCTCGGCGCCCGGGTAGCGGAAGTCGGCGCCGCGCAGCTCCAGCCGCCCGCGCCGGACGAGCTCGCGCACCGGGTCGGCGGGCGGGACCACGCTGGACTCGGTGTCCAGTACCTCCTGGATGCGCTCGGCGCAGACCTCGGCGCGCGGCACCATCATGAACATGAAGGTGGCCATCATCACGGACATGACGATCTGCATCAGGTAGGCGAGGAAGGCCGTCAGCTGGCCGATCTCCATGGAGCCGCTGTCGACGCGCATCGCGCCGAACCAGATGACGGCGACGCTGGAGATGTTCACAACCACGATCACCGCGGGGAACATCAGGGCGAGCAGCTTGCCGGCGGCCAGCGAGACGCCGGTGAGGTCGGCGTTGGCCTCCCGGAAGCGGTCCTTCTCGTAGTCGTCGCGGACGAAGGCGCGGATCACCCGGTTGCCGGTGATCTGCTCGCGCAGCACCCGGTTCACGGTGTCCAGGCGCGTCTGCATCTTCCGGAACAGCGGGCGCGTCTTGAAGACGATGGCGCCCACCGAGACGCCCAGCACCGGCACGACGGCGAGCAGTACGCCCGACAGCTTCACGTCGAGGGAGAGCGCCATGGCGATGCCGCCGACGCACATGATCGGCGCGGAGACCATCAGCGTGAAGGTCATCAGCACCAGCATCTGGACCTGCTGGACGTCGTTCGTCGTACGGGTGATCAGCGACGGGGCGCCGAACTGGCCGACCTCCCGTGCGGAGAAGCTCTGCACCCGGTCGAAGACGGCGGCGCGGACGTCCCGGCCGACGGCGGCCGCGGTGCGGGCGCCGAAGTAGACGGCACCGCCGTTGCAGATGAGCTGGATGAGCGAGACACCGAGCATCAGCACGCCGAAGCGCAGGATGTAGCCGGTGTCGCCGTTGACGACACCGTTGTCAATGATGTCGGCGTTGAGCGTGGGCAGGTAGAGGGTCGCGCTGGTCTGCAGGAGTTGCAGCAGGACCAGGATCGAGATCGGTTTCCGGTACGGACCGAGGTGAGTCCGCAGAAATCGTATGAGCACGCGCAGGCTCCGGTCGGCAATGTCGAGGGGGGTTCACCCCATCTTGAGCCACCACGGGGCCGGAACCCCACCGGTTTTCGTAAACGGCGGTCAAAAGGAGTAGCCCCGCCGCACCGGTCCTAGGCCTCCGGTCCCGGGCGCACCCGGGGCCTCTTGATCGCGGACCGCTTCTCGAACGCCCTAGAACGCCTGGAACGCTCCGGGGTGGATCTGCTCCCGGGTGGCGATGTACTGCTGGCGCACCGCCTGCCAGGCCGGGAACTCCTCGCCGGGCTCGAAGACCTGCGCCGCCGGAGCCGGCCACACCGGCGGGGTGTGCGCGGCCAGCGTGCCCTGCTGCACCCCGAGCGCCCACGCCGCCTGACGCGCCGCGCCCAGCGCGGCGTAGTCGGCCGGCGCCGGTACGACGACCTGCGTCCCGAAGAGCCCGGGAGCCGCGGCCTGTACGGCGGGCAGCCCGGCCGCCGCGCCCAGCAGGAACACCCGGCGGATCTCCACCCCGCGCGACCGCAGCACGTCGAGCGCGTCCACCAGCCCGCACAGCATGCCCTCGAAGGCCGCCCGCGCCAGGTGCTCGGGCTTCATCGAGTCGCGCCGCAGCCCGGACAGGGTCCCGGCGGTGTGCGGCAGGTTCGGAGTCCGCTCGCCCTCCAGATACGGCAGGAGTACGAGGCCGTGCGCGCCCGGCGTCGACTTCAGCGCGAGCTCGGACAGCCCCTCCAGATCGGTGCCCAGCAGCTCGGCGGTGCCGCGCAGGGCCCGTACCGCGTTGGAGGTGTTCACCACCGGCAGGTGCATGCCGCTGGCATCGGCGAGGGAGGTGATCAGCCCGCCTGGCTCCGACAGCGCCTCGTGGTGCACGGCCATCACCGACCCGGAGGCGCCGAGCGAGACCACCGCGTCGCCGGGGCCGAGCCCCAGCCCGAGGGCGGCGGCCATGGTCTCCCCGGTGCCGGCGGATATCAGCAGCCCCTCCGGCGTGGTCCCGGCGGCATCGGCCGGGCCGAGCACCTCGGGCAGCAGGGCCATGTGCCCGAGGGCCAGCTCGACCAGGTCGGGGCGGTACGAGCCGGTGGCCGGCGACCAGTAGCCGGTGCCGGAGGCGCCACCCCGGTCGGTGGTCCGCCGGGCCGGCCGGCCCAGCAATTGCCAGACCAGCCAGTCGTGCGGGGACATCAACACGGCCACCCGCCGGGCCGCCTCCGGTTCGGCGCGGGCCAGCCAGGCCAGCTTCGCTATCGGCTGCGCGGAGTGCGGGACGCCACCCACGGCCTCGGCCCAGGCCTGGCGGCCGCCGAGCGCCTCGATGAGGTCGGCCGCGGCGACCTGCCCGCGCTTGTCGTTGCCGACCAGCGCCGGACGGACCAGTCCGCCCTGCGCGTCCAGCGGCAGCAGGCCTCGCTGCTGCGCCGAGACCCCGATGGCCTGCACACCTTCGAGGAGCCCGCCGCCGGCGGCCTCGCCCAGCGAGAGCAGCCAGGCCTGTGGATCGGTCTCGTGGGGTACGGCGTCACCCGTGGGCTGTGGATGGGGCGCGTAGCCCTGCCGCAGCACGGCACCGGTGTCGGTGTCACAGACGACGATGCGAGTGAAGGCGGAAGAACTGTCCAGCCCGGCGACTATCCCCATGGGGGGAATTCTGCCGCACGGGGCGACGGTCTCCGCCGTCCCGGGCGCCTCGAACTTCACAGAGGCCCCGGCCGCACCGGCGTCGCATGACGCCGATGCGGCCGGGGCCCCTCACGGCTCAGGTGTTGCTGGTGCCCCAGTCGTCCTCGCCGCCACCGCCGCCGGCCCGGTTGCGCAGACTCCGTACCCGCCCGGCCAGGGCGTGGCGATCGGGGAGGGCGTCGCCGACCTTCTCGCTCACTACGGTGAACGCCTTACCGGCGAACTGGCGCCCGGTCTGCCCGGCGCTCTCGGCGGCGTTCCGCACCGCCGGGTTCTGCGCGAGCTCCCGCGCGGACTTCTTCAGCTCCTCGTACCGCTCGCGCCCGGCCCGGGTCCCGAGCACGTACCCGAGGGCCAGTCCGACCACGAACGTGACCTTGTACCGCATGCCTGCCACCCTTCGTCGTGTGGTGCCCGGCCTGCTTCAGATACCGATTGGCGGAGCACCCCCCTGCTTGCGCTAATCTATGACTCGCAGCGAACGCTCGCCCCTCGGGAACACCGGAGGTGGGCCGTTCGGTGCACCGCAGCAATCCCCTGTAGCTCAATTGGCAGAGCAGCCGGCTGTTAACCGGCAGGTTACTGGTTCGAGTCCAGTCGGGGGAGCGCAGTCCCCTGTAGCTCAATTGGCAGAGCATTCGGCTGTTAACCGGAGGGTTGCTGGTTCGAGTCCAGCCGGGGGAGCGTGAAAGAAGAAGAGGGCCCCGGTGGGTCCTCTTCTTCTTTGTTGCCCTGCTCCTGGAACCGGGCAGCCCTCTGCGCGGTCTCTCTGAGCAGGCGAAGCCGATCATGCGAGGCATCCGAGGCAGGAGATCGTATGAGCGGCTATGCTGCGGCAGACGGCGCGCACACATGTACGCGCCACGCCGTAAAGGGGCGGTAGCTCAGCCGGTTAGAGCAGCGGACTCATAATCCGTCGGCCGTGGGTTCGAGTCCCACCCGCCCCACCATCGCAGGTCTCTGACCTGCAGAAACGTTCCTTTCCGGGTCTCGGAGTGGCAACTTCGGCTCAGCGGAGTGAATCCGCTGCTCGCGAGTTTGGCTCTCGGCCGGTTTGTGATGGCTGGCACTGCGGTGACCTGCGTGTATGCATGGTCTCGCTGGTCGTGCGAGCTGGTCGCAGATGGCTGGCCTGACGGCCTTGGCTGTGAATTGTGGACGCTGGCAGGACGCAGGGAACCGGAAGTCGCTTCCTTGGGACATCTCATCGGCGCTGCTCGAGTAGTGCGGAGTAGATGCTGTGCCGCAGCAGGCGACCGGGGCTGCCGACCTCTGGGTCGTACTGTGGCTACCGCGGCTGACCGACGGGGAAATGGCCCGTACTGGAACGGCCCAGAACAGCACCCGGCTCGTGCGGAGACGGCTTATGGGCGTGGCTCCTGCTCCCAGCAGCTGGGCCGGACGTCGGCCTCGCGGAGGCCGGGACACCGGGGCATACGGCTCTTCCGAGAGTCTTGGACGCCCTCTTCTGGGCGCCAGACTCGCAGAAGTACGGTCAGGCACGGCGATGCGATGCTTCCGATCCGCCACACAGTTGTTGCGATGGCTGAGGGCAGGCTTGGGCGGCGGATGCTCGATGGCTCCGGCCCGGCGGGCGGAGCGGCCCCGGGGCCGGGGCGCAGAGTGCTGTCGATACTGGCGATGTTCGCTGGGGCCCTCGCGGGTACCCGACTCCTGCGTCACACCAACCTCCTGGTGACACTGCGGCTCGCCCTGCTGCTGCTCGCAGTGGACCTCGGTGACCACCCACCGGCTCACCACGGCCGACCCTGTCTGGGCCAGGGCGTAAACACCCCGGATGTGGACGGTCAACGCGGCGCCTGCCACGTGAAAGTCCGGCAGGGCGAGCCACTCCTGCCAGGTGAAGTCGCGGCGTATGCAGTGCGGGACGCGGGGGATAACGACTTCGCAGCCATGGCGAGTGTCCTCAAGGACGTGCAGCAGCGGGACATCCGTACCTGAGCCGGTCGCAGGCACCACGCACTCAGCGTCACATCAGGAGACATGGCCATCGCCTCGCCGTGCTGTACAGGTGGCGAGAGATCTGGCTGAGGGCCGGCCAGTGCGGCTTCCGCATCCTTGCAGCCGAAAGTTCTCGACCTCGGTGGTTGTGGTGAGTGAGCCGCCGACGAAGATGGAGCTGCCGAACAACAGGGGCTTCAGCTGAGCGCGCGAGCGGTGTAGAGGGCGGCGATGTATCCGGCGGGGCCGGAGCCGATGATGATGACGTGGCGTGCGCCGTCGTCTGTGGTGGTCGTGTCGGGCGCTGGATCAACCCTGCTTCTTGGCGTCGATCTCGGCGATCAGGCCCTCGATGAGGCCCTTGATTTCGTCGCGGATGGGGCGGACGGCCTCGACGCCCTGGCCGGCCGGGTCCTCGAGCTGCCAGGCGAGGTAGGTCTTGCCGGGGAAGTATGGGCAGGTCACTTCGCCGCCCTGCGCCTGCGCGGCACCCGTGGGCACATCGCGACCGTTGGGACCCGCGCCGTGGACGAGCCGCGCCTGCACCTGCTCGGCTACGGCGACTGGACCGGACCCGCCTCCGCCACCCTCATCGGCGTTGGCCGCCCGCCCGTGAGGCCGTCCGCCAGATCACCGATCTACTGCGCTGACGAACCGAGTAAATATTAGGACAGGTTGGCTGAATCTCGCGTCTAATGGCCGGTGTGACGAGACCTCCCTCATCCGGCCTGTGGCTTCCCGTGCAAGACGATGACCCCGAAGAACTCACGCTCATCGTGGACACCCCCAACGGCACGCACATACGTTGCGTACCGCCCGCCCTGCCGCTGCCTGCCCACATCGACCACGGTCCCGGTGCCGAAGAGGCAACCCACATGGCAGCAGCCGCCTGGGGCATGCCCGACTTCGTGTTCCAGCAGGCGGCCCACGCCGCCAAGGGGTCAGGTCGGCGAGAACTGGGCGACAGGCTTCTCCTGGCTGGGCACCGCGGCGCTGTCGTGCAGGTCAAGGCCCGCACCATCAGCCCCAAGACCGACGCTCAGGAGATCTCCTGGATCCAGAAGGTGGCCGCGAAGGCGATGAGCCAGGCCAAGGGCACGGTACGGCAACTGCGCATGCTGCCCGCCGACATGGTCAACGGCCGCAACCGGACCCTGCACGTCGATGGTCACGCGTTCGAGTGGATCGCGGTGTTTCTGCTGGACCACCCCCGCGTCCCGCGCGACGCCGTGCCCACCTGGCAGCCGCTCGGCATTCCCGCCATCGCGCTCACCCGCCGCGATTGGGACTTCCTCTTCAACCAGCTGCGCTCCACCACCGCCGTGCTCGACTACCTCTTCCGGGCCGCCGCCGAACCGGCTGTACCGCTTGGTGAGGAGCCGGTGCGGTACTACGAGTTCGCCGCAGCCGACGTTGCCGCGCCTCCCGGTGACATCGACACCGAGCTGGTGGGAGCCGGCGGCACGCTGTTCTCCGCCCCGCAGCTGCCTCAGGCCCCGGCCGGCAGCGACGGCACCAACGTCCACCGAGTCGTCCGCATCATTCTCGAAGACGTTGCGCTCACCCCGCTCGGCGAGTCACTGACAGAGCGGGACCGCTTCACCGTGCTCTCGGACCTCGACCGGCTCCCCGTCTCATCCAGGGCGGAGTGGGGTCACCTGCTGCTGGACATGCTCCGCGATGTCCCGGAAGTACCTGAGGATCACTGCAAGTGGCGCTTCCGGCGCCTGCTCGACGCCGACGGCACACGCCAGCTCATCGTCGGCGCCGCGACTCGCTTCGACCGCGACGTCCAGGCAGCCTTCACCGCCTACGTGCAGCTTCGCCACCACGAAGTCACCAGTCGCACCGGCCGGACCGAGGAATCATCGGCCCTCGGCGTCCTGCTCACCCCTCGCCGCGACCGGCACCGCCCGTGGGACACCACCACCGTGCGCGTACACGGGGACCTCGAACTGCCGCCGGAGGACCTGCAGGTCTACAGCGAGGCCTGGAACCGCGCCTTCGACGAGGGCGCCGTAGTCGATCACGGCCGAGCCGAACAGCCTCCGGCGCCGGCCAGCGCGTGAAGGGACCTCACGCCACGCTGGGACTGCGGCGCTCCAGCAGCCAGAATATCGTTCCGCTTCGCCCGACACACTCAGCACCCGTGGTGTTCGGTGCGGGAGCGGCCATCGGCGTATTGGGCGGGATGATCGGACTGGGCGGCGCGGAGTTCCGCCTACCGCTGCTGATCGGCCTCTTCGGGTTCGCCGCGCTCTCGGCCGTCATCCTGAACAAGGCGATGAGCCTGGCCGTGGTCCTGATCGCGCTACCCGCACGCCTTGCGTCAGTCCCGGCCGCCGAGGTGGCTGGACGCTGGCCCGTCGCGGTCAACCTGCTCGCTGGCAGCCTGCTCGGCGCGTGGGTCGGAGCGAGCTGGGCGGTACGCATGCGCACCGCGACCCTCTACAAGGTGCTGGCGGTGCTCATGGCGGCCGCCCTAGTGGTCACGCACACCACCACCTTGGGCACCCTCTCCCTGCCGCTGTGGGCCCAGGTGCCCGCCGGGGTCGTCGCCGGGTTCGGCATCGGGGTGGTCGCCGCGATCATGGGCGTGGCCGGAGGCGAGCTGCTGATCCCGACGATCGTGCTGCTGTTCGGAGAGGACATCAAGACCGCCGGAAGCCTCTCCCTGCTGGTCTCCCTGCCGACGATGCTCGTCGCGTTCGCCCGCTACAGTCGCGACGGCAGCTTCGCCGTCCTCGGCGCCAACCTCCGTTTCACCACGATCATGGCTGCAGGCTCCGTCGTCGGCGCGGTACTGGGCGGGCTGCTCTTGGGGGTGTTCCCGGACATGGTCCTCATCCCCGCGCTGGCCGTGATACTGCTCGTCTCCGCAGTCAAACTCGCCCGTCACGACTGACCTTGCCGAGACGCCTCGGAGACCATCTGCGAGGCCCTGTTCTCGGCGACTCCAGCCCTGGACCAAGACAAGTGCCTTGAGCACAGCCTCCCTAGACCAAATCGCCATCCGTCCGAGAGGCCGGCCTTCTTACGGCCTCGACGAGGGTGACCTCCATCTCGACTACCTCCTTGTTGTCATTCACACGAGCCGCCAGAGCCTGAAGGGACGCACTGTCGAACTGGTATGGCGGAGGCCAGTCGAGATCCGAACCAGTGGGCGGCCACACCTGAACGACCGAGCCAAGGAAATCAGGCAGAGGAGCGAGATCCCCCTCAATGAGAGGGATAAAGACCTGAAAGGCAACCCTCACGACTGCGAAGGTCACGCACCAACCGCTGAGCCGTTCGGCTTCCTCTGCCGACTCCGCGTAGATGGGTCGAATTATCAGCGGAAGGGGGTCTGGATCGTGATAGGCGGCGATCCAGACGCGGACGTCAGGGGGCGGCTGCCGAAAGATGTTAAGGCTCTGACCGAACCCATGGGGGACGACGGGCTCCCCGGCAACATCGAACAAGATGGCCTTCATCACCGCCCAGAGCGCCAAACGCCTCTGGTCAATCTCAGAGACCATGCGGGTGTGGAGGAACATCGGCCGCAAGACCCCCGAGACATCGTTCTCCAGGGCGGACATCCACGTGTTGTTGCAACGCCTGCACACCGGAGTCGTCGGCCAAGTGACCTTGCGACGACGAGGATCTGACGAGCTGATCTTCGCCCCAAGGCGGCGCAGTTCCTTAACCAGCCAGATCGAATAGATGTCCTCCTTCGTGGGATCCGGGTAAAGATCCTGACAGAACGGACAGTGACCGCGAGGTGGAGGCAGCCAGTTCGTATGCGTGCGACCGCCGGGAGGCGCATCCACGAAGAGCTCCTGGAGGGGCTCATCCAACACGGCCCCGCCCCCACGCAGGAGGACCTCGGCCGCGTCGAGACAAGCGCGGTGCGCCACACCGAGCACGTACAACTGCTCATCAGCCGGAGCAGGCAACGCATCGACCACTGCCTGCCCAGCGTCAGTGGGAAAGGCAGTCAACCAACTCCCCGAACGGGTCCCGCCCAGCTCGATCCAGGCATGAACCGCCCGCTTCACGGGCTCATCACAGCCGCCGAGGCATCGGAGTCTCCGCCAGTCCGACGCCCAGGCGCCATATGCTCTTGTCATGCCTCCAACATGGCCTGAATCGAGTGCCCGCAAACCGGCTCTCGTCGGGGCAGCTCGCAAGGGGCGACACGAGCTCCCGGTCACCCGGCGTCGCGGCGTCGGCGGGGCCAGAGTGGTCGCAGACGTGTCGGCCCGTCCAGAGCTACGAGGTTCCGCCCCAAACAGCCACTTTGCTTTGGAAGGGAATCCGCTGCGCGATACCTCGTCTGGGGCGGGCCAGCGATTGTTCTGGGTGTCGGCGTGGTGTGGAGATGGCCAGTTTCGCTGCCTGTATCTGTAAAGCATGGCAGTCACGTCTGAGCACGTTCGCGCTCTGGCCGATGCGTATCGAAAGACTCTGGACGAGGGGGACGTCGCCCTCCGAGGTAGCTGGCTCGATCGGAAGATTCTCGTCGCGATCGTGGTGAAGTCAGCCACGGAGCAGTCTGACTGGCTCGAAACCCGTGTTCCCGCTGGCGGTGAGCTTAAGGGGGAACTGGAGGGACTCATTTCGGTTCTCGTCAAGCATGATGTGGTTGGTGCCAATCTTGCGTCGACGAAGAAGTGGCTCAGCAAGCAGATGCTCATTCTGATCGGCGCAGTGTGCGCGTTCGTCGCTTGGCCAGCGTGGGTGGGGATCGTTGTCGCATGGGCTGGGAACATTTTCTTAGGTGCATACAATTTCGGATACTGGCTGGGTCTGCTACTAGGCGGCGTGGTGCTCACGTGGATCGGCAGGGCACTCTGGGCGGCCATGACTAATGTGTATCTTTATGGAGATTTTCGCAGTTTTTTCGCAGCGCCGAAATCGATCGGCGTGCGGGCAAACGAGCTCTTCCTTTCCCACGTCCTCCCTCCGCTAGAAGCCATGCGTTCCGGCCACGGTCAGGTCAAAAAGAAGGACCTCGTCACCCCTATCGTTGGCGAGCTCAGGCGTTGGGCATACGTGTTGCTCGGGGTGTCAATCGCTATTTTCGTTGTTGTTGCGTTGCAGTTTGTTTTGGGGGTCATCGCTGCGCTCAAGTGCAAAGCCGACTCGCCCTGGACCTCAGAGGTTGAGCCTTGCTCGTAGTGCCGTTCATGGTGGATACCGCCAGGGGACGCGCAGGGGACGCAAGGACAGGAACCACCGACAAAGGCCGATGCGACCTGTGTTGTGATCCCGGACCGTCCTGAATCTGGATTCTGCGTCTCGCGGGGACCTCTTCTGATGCTCCAGGGGACGAGTCAGGGGACGAACTCCCCCACGGTTTGAGTGGTTTTCACCCCTGTGTCGTGGGTGAGTGTCCTTTATGTGCCGCCCAGGCGATTACGGTCCTAACTAACAGGAAACGACCCAGAGTCGCCCTCGCTTCTATGCCGAGGGTGTCGCTCGCTGGAGCCGGGCTGTGAAATGCGTGAGGCGCTTCGGCGCCTCGTCAAGCTGCCCCAGAGGGAGCGTGTGCGGAGGCGTGGGGCCGCGCCCCCGCGAAATCGACGCCCGGGGCACCCCGAGGGGCCCACAAGCTGACCCTCGGCTACTTCGGGCTCTTCAAGCTGCGGGTGACGGCCTCGGTGACCAGCGGCCACTCGGCCGGCATGGAGTTGCGACAGTGCGCCCTCAGCCGGGTGCGGCCGGAGACTCCGGCGAGGAGATGGAAGGGCTCGCCAGCTGCCGCCCTCGGTACCCGGGAGGTCTGCGCGGGCGCCGGTGGCGATCAGGTGGAGGCTTCGAGTGCTTGGAGCCGGCGTTCCACCTGTCAGGCGTACGGCCCACCCCGGATGCGGCATGCAATGGATTCAATGACTATCACTAGTGGCGCTGGTGCACCTGCGCGGCTTCGCTGTGCCGCAGTTGCTGTCCCCGACCGGAACTGCGGACGTGCGTGGCCATAGGTCTGATGCTTTAGGGATGGATCCTCCAAGCGGGAATGGGTGGAGCGTCGGCGCGTGAGCAAGGGCATGAAGGCTGGCGCTGACCGAGACTCCTGTGCGGCCCCGTGACGGAACATCGCGACGGCCGAGTCGCAGTCGACGAGCACGATGAGTGAAGGAGGAGCCTTGACGCATCTGGCTCGGATTCCATTGGAAGGCGGAGGATCCATCCTCGTCGAGGCTCCGGCCTCGACGGAGGGGCCGGTGAAGGCCGGTCGCGTCAGCGACGCCATTCACGACCTGCCGGGAAACCTGCAGGAGGCGCTGGGCTCGGTCTCGGAGGCGGCGCACGCCATGCTCCATCAGTTGCGCAAGGCGGGGCCGGACGGGATCAGCATGGAGTTCGGGGTCGACCTGGCGGTCGAGGCGGGCGTCGTGATCACCAAGAGCAGTCTCAACAGCCACCTGAAGGTCACCATGTCGTGGAAGAAGGACGGCCCCGAGCGGTCCGCTACGGACAAGTACGCGGGGTGATCCCATGGACAGCACAAGCAAGGCCCAGAACGGAGACGGCGCCTCAGGACTCCTCCCCGCCGTCGCTCAGGTCATCGGGCCGAACGATCAGGTGGCAGGGGCCGGATTCCTCGTCGCCGACGGCATACTGATTACCTGCGCGCACGTCGTCCGCGCCGCGGGCAGCGGGCCCGGGGAGCGTGTTCGGCTGGTGTTCCCGCACGTCAACGAGGCGTGCCCCGTGGAGGGGCTCGTCCTGGACGAGCCATGGCGTGACCCCGAGGCCGAAGACGTGGCCATCGTGCGTCTGAACAGTTTTCCGGCGAGGCTGACGCCGTTGCCGTTGGGCTCCGCGTCAGGCTGCCGAGGCCATCAAGTCCGCTCGTTCGGATTCCCCGCCCAAGCCCCGGAAGGCGGGCACTTCGGCTTTGGCGTGGCCGGAGATCTGCTTCCGGCCACCGAGAGTAGGGGTGTCCATCTGCAATTGACGGCGGCCAACGACCTGACCACCGGGTTCAGTGGCGGGCCGGTCGTGGACGAGGTGACGGGCCTGGTCATCGGCATGCTGACCGAGATCACAGCCCCCGACGACCACGAGCGGGGGCAGGGGATCGCCTACGTCACTCCCACTCAGGTCCTGCGGGAGATCTGGCCCGCACTGAGCGAGCGGGATGTGTACCCCTACCGGGGACTGGAGTCTTTCACCGCGGAACACGCCCAGTGGTTTGAGGGCCGCAAGGATGCGGTGCGGCAGGTACTGGCGAACGTGGCCGAGCAGCGGGTTACCCTGCTGCTTGGGCCCTCCGGCTCGGGTAAGTCATCCCTGGTCCAGGCCGGCGTTATGCCCGCACTGGCCTCCGGCGGGCTGCCGGGCAGCGACACGTGGCTGCCTGTGCTCGTCCGGCCGAGGCAGGACCTGCTGGCCGAGCTCGAACGTGCCGGACTACTCGGGGTGGAGAGCGACGGGATTGCCGCAGCCGTCAGCCACACGCTCGCCACCGAACCGGGACGTCAGCGCCTTCTGCTGATCGTCGATCAGTTCGAAGAGCTGCTCACCCAGCCCTCCACCGGGCACCAACTGGAACGCCGCCTGGCTGCGACGGAACAGATCACCACCGCAGTCAGATCACACGCCAGGCTCAGCGTGATCCTGATCATGCGCGACGACTTCTACCCCCAGCAGGCGGCCCTGGCCCCCAAGCTGCTGGAAGCCGCGATGCCCGGACTCCTCAACATTCCAGGCACGCTGAGCGAGGACGACCTGCACGACATCATCACCCGGCCCGCCCTGAACGCGGGCGCCCGCTTCGAGCGCGGGCTGCCCGAACAGATCATCAGCGACGTCCTGGCCACCACCCCAGAGGGAGCCATGACTCGCCGCGCACCGGTTACCGTGCTGCCACTGCTGGAGCTGGCACTCAGCCAGCTGTGGGAAAGGCGCCACGACGGCTACCTCACCCACGACGCCTACCGGCGGGTCGGCGGCGTCACCGGCAGCCTAACCACCTGGTGCGACACCGCCCTCGAACAGATACCTTCCGACCACCAGCCCATCGCACAGCGCATCCTGACCTCCCTGGTGCGGCCCGCCGACCCCCGCTACAACATTCCCGCCGTCCGCGCGCAGGTCCCGCTTCAAGAACTGCGCGAGCTGGCAGTTGACCCGAACAGCTTGCCCGACAGCGCCGAAGCCATTGACGACACCCTCGCCGCTCTCACGCGGCATCGCATCATCACCACCCACACACCCCGCAGCTCCGGGCTCTCCGACAACAGCCCTGCGCTGCCCGTAGCCGAACTGATCCACGACGCACTCATCCAGGACTGGGGCACACTGCGCGACTGGGTCAGCCAAGACCACCGATTCCACGAATGGTTCGTGCGCGCCCGCGAACAACGGGCCCGCTACGCCCAAGGGCACGACCACGGAGACCTACTTGGGGGAACAGCACTCGCAGAAGCCCTCGAATGGTCGCAACAACGCCGTCTACCACGCGATATCACTGCTTTCCTCACCGCCAGCAAGCAACACCAACAAGCCGTCATCCGGCGCAGCAGACGCCTCATCGCGATCCTCGCAGCCCTGCTTGTCCTCGCACTCGCCGGAGGAGTGTTCTCGGGGACGGAGTCATGGCGCCGGCAAGTAGCCATCCATGAACTGCAGACAGCTTTGTCCCGTCAGTTCGCTGTCCAGTCCGGCGCGCTCCTGAGTGCCAACCCAGATCTTGCCGCGCTCCTGGCCGTCAAGGCTTACCGCGCCGACGACACTCCCGCGTCCATCGAAAGCTTGGTGAACGCCGCAGCCCTTCCATTGCAGCGGCGCTTGTCCGCCCACACTGTCGCGGTGACCGCGGTGGCGTTCAGCCCTGATGGGCGCACTCTCGCCACCGGCAGTGGCGACAGGTCCGTGCGGTTGTGGGACGTGGCCAGTCCCGCGCTGCCCTGTCCGGTCACACCGACGCGGTGACCGCGGTGGCGTTCAGCCCTGATGGGCGCACTCTCGCCACCGGCAGTGGCGACAAGTTCGTGCGGTTGTGGGACGTGGCCAGTGGCAAGTCCCGCGCTGCCCTGTCCGGTCACACCGACGCGGTGACCGCGGTGGCGTTCAGCCCTGATGGGCGCACTCTCGCCACCGGCAGTAGCGACAAGTCCGTGCGGTTGTGGGACGTAGCCACCGGCACGAGTGCCGCCCTGATCGGCCACACAGATACGGTCGGCTCGGTGGCGTTCAGCCCTGATGGGCGTAGTCTTGCCACCGGCAGTAGCGACATGTCCGTGCGGCTGTGGGACGTAGCCACCGGTAAGACCCGCGTCGCTCTGGCCGGCCACACTGGGCCGGTGTGGTCGGTGGCGTTCAGCCCCGATGGGCAAGTCCTCGCTACCGGCAGCGCCGACAGCACCGCGCGCCTGTGGGACGTAGCCACCGGCAAGACCCGTACCGCCCTGGCCGGTCACACAGATACGGTTGGCTCGGTGGCGTTCAGCCCCGATGGGCAAGTCCTCGCTACCGGCAGCGCCGACAGCACCGTGCGCTTGTGGGACATAGCCACCGGCAAGACCCGTACCGCTCTGACTGGCCACACCGACCGGGTCGACTCGGTGGCGTTCAGCCCCGATGGGCAAGTCCTCGCTACCGGCAGCGCCGACAGCACCGTGCGCCTATGGGACGTAGCCACCGGCAAGACCCGTGCCATTCTGGCCGGTCACAAAGATGCGGTTGGCTCGGTGGCGTTCAGCCCCGATGGGCAAGTCCTTGCCACCGGCAGCGCCGACACCACCGTGCGCTTGTGGGACGTAGCCTCCGGTACGGTCCGTGCCACTCTGACTGGCCACACCGACCGGGTCGACTCGGTGGCGTTCAGTCCCGATGGGCAAGTCCTTGCCACCGGCAGCGCCGACAGCACCGTGCGCTTGTGGGACGTAGCCTCCGGTACGGTCCGTGCCACTCTGACTGGCCACACCAACTGGGTCGGTTCGGTCGTGTTCAGTCCCGATGGGCGCACCCTTGCCACCGGCAGCGCCGACAGCACCGTGCGCTTGTGGGACGTAGCTGCCGGCAAGATCCGTACCACTCTGACCGACCACACCAACACGGTGGGCTCGGTGGCGTTCAGCCCTGATGGGCGCACCCTTGCCACCGGCAGCGGCGATAACACGGTGCGGCTGAGGAACATTGTCCTCTACGCGCCTGACGCAGCGATCCAAAAGATCTGCGCGGCCGTCAACCGCGAACTCACGAAAGAGGAACAGACGGCATACCTGCCACACCGATCAGCCAGTCCTGTATGCCCAACAGCTAAAGCAACATCACGCCGATAGAAACAGGCGCCCAGCCAGCTGCCCGAACGGGTCCCACTCAGGTCGATCCAGGCATGAACCGCCGTTTCACGGGCTCGTCACAGCTGCGCAGGCATCGAAGTCTCCGCCGGTCCGACGCCCAGGTGCCGTATGCCCTTTTCGTGCCTCCAATATGGCCTGAATCGAGTGCTCTGAAGCCGGCTCTCGTCGGTGCCGCTCGCAGGGGCGCCACAAGCTCCCAGTCACCCAGCGTCGTTGCGTCGGCGGCGCTAAAGTGATCGCAGACATGTCGGCCCGTCAAGGGCTACGAGGCTCCGCCCCAAGCTACGGGGCGGAGCTTCCTTGCTTTGGAAGGGGAATCCGCTGCGCACGAGTTCTGTGAGCTGCGGGCACCTGGGACTCTCCGCGTGGACTGCTGGTTGAGCGGTGTCCTGTGGGACGCGTTGAGGACGGCGTGAGGACACAAGGACAGGAACGGATCGGCAAGGGCCGGTAGAGCCTGACAACGACGCCCCAGTTTGACCTGGGGAAACGTCAGGAATCGGCAGGGATGATCAAGGGCCGTCAAGATCCCCAAAGGACTCATAATCCGTCGGCCGTGGGTTCGAGTCCCACCCGCCCCACTGCGAGCCAGGAGTGCAGAAACGTTCTGGCCAGCGTCTTAGCTGGCAGGGTCGCAGGCTTCGGGGACCTTGACGGCTCCTGGCGGTCAAGGTTTCTTGATCGACAGGACGAGCTGTGGACGCCGATGTCCGGCATATCCGACGCAGCCCGAATGACCTGGAGTCCGGTCCAGTTGAGACAAGTCTCAACTGCAGGATCAGGCCCGCTGGGAGCGGGCCGGCTTAGCCGTCAGATGCCAGAGTTGGACCCTGTGGCCGGGCGGGTCGGGGCTGATCTTCTCCTGACTGATCTCTATCTCGAACGTGCCACTGGTGGTCGGTCGCACGTCTGAATCAACCAGGCCTCCGTTCTTTATCGGCGGGGATTTGTCGTTCCTGCCGCAGTGCATGTTGGCGATGTATTGTGAATGCATACATTGCCCTCAGGAGGTGGTTACTGTGTCGGTGACCCAGATTGATCTCGATGACGAGGCGCTGGCTGAGGCCATGAGGTTGATGGGCGTCACGACGAAGAAGGAGACGGTCAACGCCGCCTTGAGGGACTACGTGAACCGGGTGCGGCGGCTGGAGGCCGCGGAGAACCTGGCTGCCCGTGGGGCGCGGGGCGAGTTTGAGCAGGCCGCTGCCGCATACGACGCTGCGAAGCAGGCGCGGCGGGCGGCCTTCGAGTGATCTCGTACCTGCTCGACACTTCTGCACTGTGGCATCTGTTCCGCACTCCAGGGGCGCTGCAGCCTTGGGAGGGGCATATCGCCGCCGGGGTGTTCCGTGTCTGCGAGCCCACGAGGACCGAATTCCTGTACTCAGCCACCAGCCCGTCCCACAGGGATGAACTGGCCGAGGAGTTGGACGCGTTGTGTCCACTGTCCGCGGTGCCGAAGAACGCGTGGCGCTGGGTGGACACCGCCCAGTACAAGCTCACCCAGCGCGGCCAGCACTGCGCCGCCGGGCCGATCGACCTGTTGGTATGCGCGACCGCGGTCCACCACGGCCACACTGTGCTCCACGTGGACAACGACTTCGCAGCCGTGGCGAGTGTCCTCAAGGACGTGCGGCAGCGGGGCATCCGCACCTGAGCCGGTCGCGGGCACCACGTACTCAGCGTCAAATCAGAAGACATGGCCATCGCCTCGCCGTGCAGAACCGGAGGCGGGAGCTCTGGTTGAAGGCCTGGCAGCGTCTCGACACACAGCGGCAGCGCGTCCTTCAGGCCTTCGAGGAGCAGCCTCGGGGCCTCCTGGTGCTGATCACGCTGGACGAGTTCAAGCACGCCATTCAGGCGTTCCGCCGCGAGGTCGACACTGAGGTCGTCGCCTTCGTCCGCCGCTCGCACCCCTACCCGCAGGGCACCGAGCAAGCCGCCACGCGGCTCGGCGCCTGCTTCACCTGGACGATGATCCACCGCGACGCGCTCCTCAACCTCGCGAGCGACTTGTACGGAGACTTCCTGCGCCGCTCGGAATGAGGCCGAGCGCATGGCCAAGTTCTAGCGCGCCGCTCGGGCCGCAGCCCGCCGCGAGGTCCCCTCCCTGTCGCAGGGAACGTCACCGGGCGGATGTGCGGGCGGTGGCTGGGCTGACGTGTGACTGCACGGCGGGTCGGTGCTCGATCCGTGGCTGGGGCCCCGGTCCGGCACGGTGTGCGGCATGCGTGAGGAGCGACTCGGCCGGTGCGCGTCACAAGCGGGGCGCCCCGCGACCGGTCTCGCCTGGACGCTCCTGCTGTGGGTGGAATCAAGCCATCGAAGGGCGTTGGGGCGGAGACCGGCCGTTGGGCGGCCGCTGGTGGCTACCGGTCGGCGTCGCAGGACGCGTGCGCCACGAGCAACGGCGCTACGGGGCGGATCGGCTACGATTTCAAGATCGACATCTCCTGGTCGCCCGGCCAGTGGGTGGCATGGCGTGACTGGTCTTGCGACAACGGCGTTTACTGCAAGGAGTTCAAGGCCAGCGACGGCGGTAACTACTACCTGCAGATCGCCAACGCTCCGGCCTATGTCCACTCGTCGGGTCGCGTCGTCTACAACTGATCCGAGAAGATGAGCATCCTTTCCTGTCACGAAGTGACCAAGCGATTCCGGAAGCACTCCGTGCTGGAAGGGGTCCACCTCAGCCTGGAGGCCGGCGAGATCGTCGGCCTCCTCGGGCTCAACGGCGCGGGCAAGACCACCCTGATGCGGGTGATCACCGGGCTGTCCACCCCCGATTCCGGTGAAGTGCGGCTGTTCGGGGAGGCCTTGCCCATGCGGCCGCGGCAACTCGACCGGCTCGGGGCCGCTCTCGACGCGCCCGCCTTCCACCGGTGGTCCACCGGACGCGCCATGCTGCGCACCCTGCTCGACACCGCCGGGCTCCCTGACGGCGGGCGGATCGCCCGTACGCTCGACCGCGTCGGACTGACCGGTGCCGCCGACCGGCGGCTCGGGACGTACTCGCAGGGCATGCGGCAGCGCCTCGCCATCGCCGCGGCGCTGCTCAAGCAGCCCGATCTGCTGATCCTGGACGAGCCCACCAACGGGCTCGACCCCGAGGGTTTGCGGATGGTGCGGCGGATCGTGGCCGAGGAGGCCGAGCGGGGGGCCGCCGTCCTCGTCTCCAGCCACCAGCTCGACGAGATCCAGCGGATCTGCCACCGCGTGATCATGCTCGCCCAGGGCCGGATGGTCGCCGCCGGCACCCTCGACGCGCTCGGCTACGACCCCGAAAGCGGTCCGGCCGCCTTCGAGGACTGGTTCTTCGGGCTCGTCGGAGACGGCGGCCGCCAGTGAACCGCCTCGTCCGGGCCGAGACCCGGCGGCTGCTGCGGCACCCGCTCGCACTGACCCTCGCCGCGCTGTTCGTCTTCGGCTCCCTCTACTGTGCCTGGGTGAGCCAGAGCATGGCCTCGCACAACATCACGCAGGTGCAGGCCAACCTCGACTTCCTCCCCGCATCGTGCGAGTCCGCGCAGAACACCCCGGAGCAGAAGGCCAGGTGCCTCGCCGACGTGCCCATGGAGGCCGCCGGGCTGGAGCGGATCCAGGACAGGTTCACCGCCGAAGGAGTCCGCGCCGCCCACGCCCAGCACCCGGTGGGCGCCCTGCTGTGGACCGTACGGTTGCTGACGTCCCTGCCGGGGCTCGCGCTCCTCGTCATGCTGGCGGCCTTCTCCGTCGCCGGCGAGTGGAGCCGGGGCAGCATCGTGCCGCTCCTCCTCTACGAGTCCTTCCTCGGCCGGCTGCTCGCCGCCAAGGCCCTCGCGATCTGGGTGTGGAGCCTGGCGCTGCTGTGCGTGTCCGGCGCCGTGACGGCCGCGTTCGGCCTGCTCTACGGCCGTGACGCCTACCCGCTGCCCTCGCCCGGAGCCGTCGGCTCTGTCCTCGCCGACACCGCTTTCGGCGTACTGGCCGGGGCCGCCGTGCTGGCCGGGGCCGCGGCCGTCGCGGTCGCCCTGGCCGCACTGCTCCGCCAGCCGATGCGCGCCTTCCTCGCCGGGATGCTGCTGCTCGTCCTCGTGGTCCGCACCTCCGCCGCCCCGGGGCTGGGCGCCTGGCTTCCCGGGGGCGCGCTGGCCGACCTCGTCGGCTTCGGCGCGGTGGACGGGGTCTGGGACCACTTCTGGATCTCCACCGCCCCCTCCACCGCCCCCGTCCTGCTCCGCGTCCTGCCGACCCTGGCCCTCATCGGCCTGCTCTGGCTCGGGCTGGACCGCCTCAACCGGACCCGGGACCGCGCCTGATGACCGGTACCCGGCGGCGGCCGACGCGCGGGGAAGGGATCGCCTGGGCCGGCGAGCTGCGGGCCCTGTGGACCGCTCCTGTGTGGGGGGCCACCGCAGCTGTGATGGTGCTGGCCCTGGCGCTCGTCGCCCGGCTCTGGATGGCGGGCGCCTCGTACGGGGTGCTCGACCCCTCGGTGTCGGCGCTCACCTCGCTACCGGCCGCGCTGCGGGCGGCCGCCTGGCAGTTCGCGACCCTGCTGGGGCTCCTCCTCACAGCAGTGGTCGTCGCGACCGGACTCGGCCAGACCCTGGAGGGCGGCACCTGGAGCGCCCTGCGCCTGTTCGAGAACCGGGTCGGGGTGCTGTGGGCCCGTAAGGCCGGTGCCGCGCTCGCCCTGTCGCTCGCCAGCCAGATCGTCACCGGCGTGCTGCTGTGGCTGGGGACTTCGGCGCTCGCCCGGCTGTGGCCGGTGCGGCCCCGCGCGGCGGCCCCGGGGTTCAGCGGCAGCGGGGCGGTCCACGCGCCGCCTCCCCTGCCCGTCGAGACCGCGACCTGGGGCCAGGCCGCGGGCGCGATCGCCGGCGCCCTCCTCGTCCAGTTCCTCTTCATCTCCCTGGCCGGGCTCGCGGCGGCCCTGCTGCGCAGCGTCATCGGGACCCTCGCGCTCGGGGTCGGCCCCCTGCTGGTGACCGCGCCGCTCGTGATGCTTCCGGCGGCGCCGTTCCTGCCGCACCGCTGGATCGCCGATCTGCTGAACCTGCCCGCCGAGGCCCAGTATCAGCTGTACGTCTGGAATCAGGCCCCGCCCGATCCGTCGCCCCTGACCGGGGGCCTCGCCCTCGCCGGGGTCGCGGCCCTGGCCGCCGTGGCCGCCTGGGCGGGGCTGCGGTCCGAGCGGGCGCTACGGCCCGTCGACTGACGCCGCGGCCCGGTGTGACGCGGCGACTCTGCCGCGTCACAGTGGCCCTTCCGCCCCGCTACGGGTCCGGCGGGCCGGAGAGTTGGGCCGGTGGGTGGCGGATCGCCCGCCCGGCCGGCGATCGCGGCCTTGTGGGGCACGTCACTAGAAGTCCTCCGTTTCGTCCGCCAAGTGGCGCAGCACGTCCATCAGGTCCTGGCGGCGGGCGAACGCCGCGCGCTGGCGGTGGGCGCCCGAGCCCTCGCGGAGCAGTCTGGCCAGGGTCTTCGCCGCGTGGTCGAGGTCGCCGGCGGCGGCCAGTTCCGGGGCGACCAGGTCCAGCAGGGCCTCCGCGAGGTCCGCCGCCGGGAGTTCCGCGCCCGTGTACGGGTCCAGGCCGAAGCCCTCCAGGCCGTCGTGGGCCCCCCGCCAGCGCGCGAGGCGCAGTACGTCGTCCCGTAGAGCCGGTTCAGGGCGCTGCTCCGCGATCTCTCGGAGCGCCGTGGCCACCAGTGCGCGGGCCAGCTCCGCCTGGAGGATGGCCGTGTCGATGTCCGGGGACATGTCCGGCGCCCGGATTTCGAGCGTGGGCCAGTTCCCGGAGGGGCGGAGGTCCCAATAGACCATCTTGGTGTCCAGGGCCGCCCCGGAGCCGAGCAGCGTCTGCACCGAGCGCCGGAAGTGGGCCGTGGACGTGAAGTGCGGAGGCAGCCCCGCCGAGGGCCAGCCCGACCAGGCCATCGCCCGCCAGCTGGCATGGCCGGTGTCCCGGCCGCCCCAGAACGGCGAGTTGGCGGCCAGCGCGATCAGCGTGGGCAGCCAGGGCCGGACCCGGTTGGACACCGCCACCGCCGTGTCCACATCGAGGGTGCCGATGTGGATGTGCCGGCCGCAGCTGACCAGGGTGTCGGTGAGCGCGCCGAACCGCCGGTGCTGCTCGCGCTGGCGCGGCTCGTCGTCCGTCAGGTGCAGCGGCCCCTCCACGGCCACGACCGGCGACGGCGCGGCCAGCAACCGGCAGCCGTGCGCGCGGGCGGCTCTGGCGAGGGTGCGCCGCAGGGCGGCGAGTTCCGCGCGCAGGGTGACCGCCGAGTGGGCGACCGGGGTGGAGATCTCCACCTGGTAGCGGGTCCCCTCGGGATGCAGCTGGTGCGGCAGACCGGCGGCGGTGGCGAGGACGATCGGGGCGGCCGGGACCACCCGGAAGGTGCGGGCGTCGACGAGGAGGAACTCCTCCTCGACCCCGACGGTGAGCGGGGCCGTGTCGGTCGTGGTGCTGGTGCTCGTGGTGCTGGTGCCAGGTTCGATCACTGCGCCTCCCTGGACATACGAGTCTTTTCATCATGAGCTGAACACCAGGCGGGGAGCGCACGTCGATTCAGTCAAATGTCAGGCGATAATGGCGAGTTACCGGCAAGCGCGGGCCCGGTATGGGGCCGAGGATCCCCATGGGGTGACTGTTGCGCGTGCGTGAACAGGGAAGTCGGGCCCGGCGGGACCGGACCGGCTGCTGGTTATCATCCGTTGTGACTGGTATCGCCGCGCCCGACCGCCCCCGGCGGCGGATATTCGCCGACCTGACGCCGCTCCGCACCTCCCCGCACTACCGGCGGCTGTGGGTCGGCGGCACCATTTCCTGGACGGGCCAGGCGATGACCGCCCTCGCCATCTCGCTCCAGGTCTACGAGATCACCGGATCCAGCTTCTCCGTCGGACTGGTAGGGCTCTTCACGCTCGTCCCGCTCGTCGCCTTCGGGCTCTACGGCGGAGCCATCGCCGACACCGTGGACCGGCGCAAGCTCGGCCTCTACAGCGCCATGGGCCTGACAGGGCTGTCGATCGCGCTGGCCGGCGCCGCGCTGCTGGACCACCACCGGGTCTGGCTGCTGTACGCGGTCGTCGCGCTCCAGGCGGTCTGCGGGGCGCTGAACGGGCCGGCCAGGTCCGCGATGATCCCCCGGCTGCTGCCGCGCGAGCAGCTGCCCGCCGCCAACGCGCTGAACTCGGTGACGATGACCTCCGGGGTGATGGTCGGCCCGGCGCTCGGCGGGCTCGTCGTCGGCTGGTGGGGCTACCAGGTGGCGTATCTGATCGACGCCGTCACCTTCACCGCGGCCCTCTACGCGATGTGGCGGCTGCCGTTGATGAAGCCCGAACGGGAGGACGGCTCGGCGCCCGGCGAGCGCGGCCGGGCCTCGGTGCTCGACGGGCTGCGCTTCCTCGGGACCCGGCCCAACATCCGGATGACCTTCTTCTCCGACATGGCCGCCATGGTGCTGGCCCACCCGAAGGCGCTGTTCCCGGCGATCGCCGTGCTCTGGTACGGGGGCGACGCGAAGACGGCCGGCCTGCTGGTGGCGGCGCCCGCGATCGGAGCGCTGCTGGGCGGGCTGTTCTCCGGCTGGCAGGGGCGGATCCGCCGGCACGGGCTGGCGATCCTGCTCTCCGTCGCCGCCTGGGGGCTGGCCATCGCCGTCTTCGGGCTCACCCGGAACCTGTGGCTCGGGCTGTTCTTCCTGGCCGTGGCCGGGTTCGCCGACACCACCTCGATGGTGTTCCGCTCCACGATGATGCAGGCGGCCACCCCGGACGAGATGCGGGGCCGCCTCCAGGGCGTCTTCATCGTGGTCGTCGCGGGCGGGCCCCGGCTCGGGGACTTCCTCGCCGGGACCGTCGCCGACCTCACCTCCCCGGGTGTGGCGATCACGGGCGGGGGGCTCGCCTGCGTGCTCGTCCTGGCGCTGCTCGCCCTGCGGTGGCGGGGCTTCGCCCGGTACGACGCCAGGTCGCCGCAGGCCTGACCGGGCCGGCCGCGCTACGCGTCCACCGGCTCCCGGGTGCGGGGGCCGGGGGTGCTTCCGGTGTTGGCGGTGCCGGCCGGCTCGAACAGCAGGATCGACACCTCGCCGTCGGCGGCCGGGCAGTGCTCCACCCCGCGCGGGACGACGTACAGCTCGCCGGGGTTCAGGACGACGTCCCCGTCCCGGAGGCGGATGGTGAGGGTGCCGCTCACGACGAGGAACAGCTCGTCGGTGTCCTCGTGGGTGTGCCAGACGAACTCGCCCTGGAGCTTGGCGGCCTTGACCTCGTAGTCGTTGATACGGGCGATCCGGCGCGGGGCCCACTGCTCGGTGAAGCCGGCCAGTTTCTCCGCGATGTTCACTGCGCGCTGTGTCGTCATGCGGACAGGCTGCCGGGGCGGGGGCGGGTCGGTCTTGTACGTTCCTGACATGGTCGGGATACGTCCGCGCAGTACGGTCTCCGCCTGGCAGCCGCCGGTGCCGGGCATCGCCGAGGTCTTCCACGCCCGTTTCACCGACCATGCGTACCCGGCCCATGTGCACGACACGTGGGCGCTGATGATTCTGGACGGCGGACGCGTCGACTTCGCCCTCGACCGGGAGCGGCACGGCGCCGGGGTCTCGGATTCGGTGGTCCTGCTGCCGCCCGGGGTGGTCCACGACGGGCGGACCGTCACCGAAGCCGGGTTCCGCAAGCGGGTGCTGTACCTGGACACGTCGGTGCTGCCGGAGGGGCTGGCCGGGGCGGCCGTGGACACGCCGCTGCTGCGCGACCCCGCGCTGCGGGAGCGGGTGCACGGGCTGCACCTGGCGCTGGGGTCGGGAGCGGGAGCGGGAGCGGCGGCGGTGGCGGTGCCGGCCGAGGGGTTCGAGGCGGAGTCGCGGCTGGCCTTCGTACAGGAGCGGCTGTGGCGCTGGCTGGCGGGGCGCGAGGGGCCGGCGGCGTACGAGGCGCCGGGCGAGGGGGTCGCCGTACGGCTGCGCGAGCTGCTCGACGCCAGGGTGGCCGAGGGGATCACCCTCCAGGAGGCGTCGGCGGAACTGGGTCACGTACATCCCACACACCTGATCCGCAGCTTCCGGCGGGCGTACGGGCTGCCCCCGCACGCCTACCTGACCGGGCGGCGGGTGGACGCGGCGCGGCGGCTGCTCCTGGCCGGGATGCGGCCGGTGGAGGCGGCGACGGCGGCGGGGTTCTACGACCAGGCGCACCTGGCGCGGCACTTCGGGCGCCATGTGGGGACCAGCCCGGCACGGTTCGCCCGATCCGGCCTGGCGTGAAGGCGAGTTGGGACAACGTGGAGGGGATGGCGGTCGCCGGTTACGAGGGCGGCAACCGGCTGCGGCTGCTCCTCGTCAGCGATGACAACGAGCTGCCGCAGCAGATCACCCCGGTCACCCGCCTGTACACCGCGGACGTACGGCTCCCCGCGCGCCGGTGGCGGTAGGCCGGGGCCGCCGCCCGTCGGCGCCTACGCGAGCCAGAGGGCGCCGCGGCGGTGGCGTGCGGGCGGGATGTCCGCGTCCTCGGCGCGGGCCAGGTCGAGCGGGGCGCCGCGCCGGCTGCCGATGAGGCGGACCAGCGACCGGGCCTCGGCGCGCAGCCGCTGCCGGGCCCGGCGCTCCTCCTGCGCGGCCATGACGGCCACGGAGGAATCGCGCAGCAGCCGCGGCAGCCGGCTGATCCGGACGCGGCGGCGGGTGGCCTCCGGCCGGACGCGGCGTCCGGCCCGCTCCGCCTCGGCGAGGCGGCGTGCGCTGAAGCGCAGATCGCGGACGACCACGCTGAGGAGCGGGGCACCGGGGCCGGCCCAGGGCCCTGCCCCGGCCCAGGGCCCTGCCCCGGGCCCGGTCTCGGTCTCGGTCTCGGCCCCGGGCTCGGCCCCGGGCTCGGCGAGATCGGCGGGGTGGTGGATGTGGCGGGATCGGATGTGGTGGGCGGTGCGTGACATGGGTGACTCCCGGGTCAGGGCCGCCAGGTGAGTCCTGGCGGTACCTACCGGAAGGCGTGCGGGCCGTCTCCGCGAGGGTGGCCGCTCATGCGGAAGCCCCGGGCGGCTTCGGGCCGACCACGCCGCGGGCCACGCCCAGGGCGACCAGGTCCTGGGGGCGGATGCGGAGTTGGTCCGCGGTGGCCGGGGCGTCCTCCGGGGGGCGCTTGAGGATGGCCGCCGCGAGCTCCGGGGCGATCACCGAGAAGTAGCTGTCCGGGGTGACCCAGGTGTTGCCCGGCGCGGCCAGCGCGAGGGCGCCGCCCGAGCCGCCCTCCCCGATGACCAGGGTGGTCACCGGGACCGAGGCCGCCGCGACCGCCGTGAAGGTGTCCGCGATGGCCGCGCCGGCGCCCGCGTGCTCGGCGGCGGTGTCGTTGGCCGCGCCCGGGGTGTCCACCAGGGTGAGCACCGGGATCCCGAGCCGGTCCGCGAGGCGGATCACGCGCGCCGCGGTGCGGTAGCCCGCCGGGCGCGTGGCGGTGCCGCACTGGGCGGCGTAGGCGACGGGCCGCCCCTCCCGCAGCCCGAATCCGCAGAGCATCCCGGGGTCCGTGCCGCCGGCCCGGTCCCCTGAGAGGGGGAGGCGGAGGGTGAAGTACGCGTCGAGGTACGCCTGCGCGTGCGGGCGGTCCGGGTGGCGGGCCTGTTGTACGGCGTCCCAGCCGGTTGGCGGAATCGGGTCGTCGCCGTCGCCGTCGCCGTCTTGCGCTTCTTGTACGTCTTGTACGTCGCCCAGCGCGGCTGGGGGCGGGGCCGGCTGGGCGGGGCTGGGCGGGGTGAGGAGGCGGAGCCAGTCGGCGACGGTCCCGGCCAGGTCCACGGGGGGTACGACGGCGTCGACGTGCCCGGCCGCGTACTGGCCCTCGGCGCTGTAAGCCGCCGGATCCGCGTCCGCCGGCCGTACGCGGGAGCCGGCGAAGCCGACCTGGGCGCCGGGGAGGGCGAGGATGACGTCCGCCCCCGCGCCGAGGGTGGCCCAGCCGCCGCCGGTGGTCGGGTCGCGAAGGACGGCGATCTGCGGGACCCCGGCGGCCCGGGTGAGCACGCACTGGCGGGCCACGCGCTGGAGTTGGGTCAGCGCGAGCATGCCCTCCTGCATCCGGGAGCCACCGGTGGCGATGAGGGACACGAGGGGGAGGCGGTGCGTGCGAGCGTGCGTGTACGCGGCTTCGAGCCGGTCTCCGGTGCGTTCGCCGAGGGACCCGCCGAGGAAGCCGAACTCGAAGGAGATCAGGGTGGCTTCGGCGCCGCCGATGCGGGCGGTGCCGGTGACGACGGACTCCTCTTCGCCGGTCCGCCGCGCGGCGCGGGCGCGGGAGTCGTCGTAGCCGGACCAGGCGAGGGGGCCGTCCGGGGGCGAGTCCCTTTGTGGTGCGGGGAGTTCGGTGAAGCTGCCGGGGTCGGTCACGGAGGCGATGGCCGCACGGGCCGAGAGGCGGGTCGTCACGGGGTCACCCTAGGGGGTGAGCGCGGGTGGTCCTGGTCGGGTCGGCGGTGGGTGTGGCGGGGGTCATGGGAGGGGGAAGGCGATCTTGAGCGCGTAGGCGGCGACGAGACCGTGGCCGAGGCGAAAGGTCCAGATGCGGGCGGCGGGGGAGATCTTGTCGGCGGCGAATGCGCCGAGGGCGACGAGGGTCAGCTGCCAGAGGAGCGAGGCGAGGGCTACGCCGGCGAGGAAGGCGGCGGCGGTGGGCGGGGTGCGCAGGGTGGTGGCCTGGGCGGTGGTGAGGGCGGCGAAGTAGAGGGCGGTGGTGGGGTTCACCGCGGTGAGGCCGACGTACCGCGCGAATGTCTTGGCCGGCCCTGGCCGCCTTGGCCCCGGCCCCGGCCCGTGTTCCGACGCCGGCCCGTTCCCGAAACCGGGGCTCCGCCCCAGCCCCCGCGCCTCAAACGCCGGCGGGGCTGGATGGGCGGGCGCCGCTGGGGCTGGGGCTGGGGCTGTGCGGGAGGCGGTGGCGCGGGTGAGGCCGTGGGTGGCGAGGGTGAGGAGGACGGCGGCCGAGGTCAGGCGGAGCCAGGCTTCGACCGGGGTGACGTGGGAGGCGACCCAGGGGCCCAGGGTGGTGGCCAGTGTCGCGTAGCCGAGGTCCACCGTGGCGATTCCCGCGGCGGCGGCCACCGCCGCGCGGCGGTATCCCATCGCCTGCTGGAGCAGCAGCACGCTCATCGCACCCATCGGCATCGCCACGCCCAGGCCCGCGACCGTGCCCGCCAGGGCCGGTGTCAACAGTTCGCTCATGGAGGGGAGGGTGCGGGAGCGGCCCGGAAACGGGGCGGCGAATATCGGGCGCCACTGCGAGAATCGCGGCATGGACCGCCTCGACAGGGAAATCCTCGGGATTCTGGCGCAGGAAGCGCGGATCTCGTACCGGGACCTCGGCGTCCGTGTCGGTCTCAGTGCCAACGCCACCGCCGACCGGGTGCGCCGGATGCGGCGGGACGGGGTGATCCGGGGCTTCACCGTCATCGTGGATCCGGCCGCCGATACGCGGGGCGGCCTCGTGGTCTTCATCGACCTCACCCTGCGGCAGGAGACCACCAACGAGGAGTTCGAGCGGCGGGTCGCCAAGCTCCCCGGGATCACCGAAGTCGTGCACGTGACGGGGGAGTACGACTACCTGGTGCGTGCCCGCGCGGCTGATCCGGCCGCGCTGGACGCACTGCTGCGCAGGCTGAAGGGGGAGGCGGGGGTGGCCCAGTCCAATACCCGGATCGCGCTGCGTGCCGCCGACCGGCCACCCGGGCGGTAAGTAGTAGTAGTCGTAGGAGGAGCAGCAGGAGCAGTACTAGAGAGGTGACTCCCAGGTCACCGTCGTGCCCCGGGTATCCGACTCCGTGCGGCCGTCGTCCGTCACCGTCAGGCGGACCCGCGTCGGGACCGCGTCCACCTCCACGTCGATGGACGTGACCCCGCTGCGGCGGTGGGCAGCGGCGAGGGCGCCGCGCAGGGCGGAGAGGAGGTCGGCCGCGACCGGTTCCGGGAGCAGCGCGTCCACCGGGCCGGCGAAGTGGACCGATGGCTGGAAGCCCAGCAGGACGGCCGCGCCGCCCGTCTCCCGCAGTACCCGGCCGCGGAAGGTGGTCGGGGCGTCCGTCGGCGGCTGCTGGAGCGCGAAGATGGCCGTACGGACCTCCTGGATGGTGGAGTTCAGTTCGTCCACCGCACGGCTGAGTTCGTCGCCCACGGTTTCCCCGGTGGGGGCGTTCGACGATCGGCGCCGGGTGCTCTCCAGCATCATCCCGTCGCGAACAGCCGCTGGACCACCAGGTCGTGCAGGTCCCGCGCGATCCGGTCGCGGCCTTCGTAGACCGCCAGTTGCTCGCGGTCGTGCTGCGCGTCCGCCAGTACGAGGGCCAGCGCGGCCTGGGAGGCGAACTGCGAGGCCAGCAGCCGGTCCACCGCGTCGTACGGCGGGCCGCCCCGGGCGCGCGGCAGGGCGAGGGTGCCGATGAGCTGGCCGCCGCTCTGGAGGGGGAGCATCATGCTCGGCCCGAAACGTTTCCGTACGTGGGTCGTCATCCGGGGGTCCGTCGCCGAGTCCTCGATGAAGACCGCTTCGCCGCCGAGGAGTTGTTCCAGCACCGCCGAGCCGGGGGCGATGGTGGTGCCGACCAGGTCCCCGGGGTCGCCGTGGGTGGAGGCGGCCACGATCTCCATGCCGCCCTCGGGGGTCGGCTGGAGCACCACTCCGGCCGCCGCGTCCGCCAGCAGCCGGGCCCGTTCGGCCACGCACATCAGCGCGTCCGCCGCCGGGCGGCCGGCCAGCAGGGTGGTGGTCACGGCGGCGGCGCCCTCGATCCAGCGTTCCCGGCGGCGCGCGGTCTCGTACAGCCGGGCGTTGCCGATCGCTATGCCCGCCTGCGATGCCAGTACGCGCAGCAGGGCGAGGTCGGCGTCGTCGAACGGGCCGCCGCCCCGTTTTTCGGTGAGGTAGAGGTTCCCGAAGACCTCCGTGTGCACCCTGATGGGGACGCCGAGGAAGCTGCGCATGGGCGGATGGCCGGGTGGGAAGCCGACCGAGCGTGGGTCCTTCGTCAGGTCGTCCAGCAGGAGGGGGCGGGGGTCGGTGATCAGGGCGCCGAGTACGCCGGAGCGGCCGTCGGGCAGCCGGGGGATCGCGGCCCGTTCCGCCTCGGTCATCCCGGCCGTGAACAGCTCGGTCAGCCTGAGGCGCTCGGGGTCGATGACCCCGAGCGCCCCGTACCGGGCCGCTCACAGCTTGGCCGCCGATTCCACGAGGTGCTGGAGGGTGGCGTGCAGCTCCGGCTCGGAGCCGACGCTGAGGACCGCCTCCAGGAGCATCGGGAGGTTCGACGGTTCGGCTGCGTCCGTATCCGTATCCGCGTCCGTGTTCGCGCCGCCGCGCGTGGCTACGTCGGTGCCCGGGTCCGTGGCCGCGTCACTGCCCGCGTCCGCGTCCTTCGGGTTCGGCGTCATTCGGCCAGCGGGTTGAGAACCATAGGGGCGATTTTCCCTTCGAGCATCGCGCCGAGACCGAGTACGGCGCACACGTCCGGCCGCTCCGCGATGGCGACGGGCATTCCGGTCGCGTCCCGCAGCATCTGGTCCAGCCCCGGCAGCAGGGCACTGCCGCCCACCATCATGATCCCCCGGTCCGTCAGGTCGGCGACCAGGTCCGGCGGGCAGTCCCGCAGCACCTTGCCGATGCCGTCGAGGACGGCGGTCAGCGGGGTGTGGATGGCGTCCCGTACGGCTGCGGTGTCCACGTGGACGGAGCGGGCCAGTCCGGTGGCCACGTCGCGGCCGTGGATCAGGGTGGAGGCGGGGCCCTCGGAAGTGATGCCGTTGCCGTGCAGGGCCAGCTGGAGCGGCCGGACGGCCTGGCTGGGCAGCATCAGCTCGTGCGCGTGCCGCAGGTGCTGGACCACGGCGTGGTCGATGGCCTCGCCGCCCACCGGGATCCGCTCGGCGGTGACGATCGAGCCGAGGGAGAGGACCGCCACCTGGGTGGCCGCGGCCCCGCACACCATGATCATCGTCGCGGTCGGCTGCTCCACGGGCAGTCCGCAGCCGACGGCCGCCGCGATCAGGGTGTCGACCAGTTCCACGCGGCGGGCGCCGAGCCCGACCAGCGTCTCCACCGTCGCGCGCTGGGCGAGCGGATCGGCGTCGTGCGGGGTGCAGGCGGCCGCCCGCAGCCGGGGCTTGCGGCGCAGGGCGCGCCGCAGCTTCTCGCCGAGGAGGTGACGCAGCATCCGCTGGGCCATCTCGATGTCCACGACGGTGCCGCCGGAGACGGGGCGCACGACCCGGATGTAGTCGGGCGTGCGGCCGGTCATCCGTTCGGCGAAGGTCCCGACGGCGATGAGTGCACCGGTGCGTGTGTTCACCGCGGCGACGCTGGGCTCGTCGACGACGAGGCCGGCGCCCTTGACGTACACGCGGGTCCTGGCCGCGCCCAGGTCGACGGCGACGTGGCAGCGGCGCAACTGCTCAAGACTGACGGTCACGGCAGATCCTCCCGAGAGCGCTGACGCAAGAAGACCGGCGACTGCCGGTTGCATTTCATATCTTCTCGGGCGAATGGGTCATATCGCCCGTTGTGCTGCTCCGGTCGGGGCGGGCCGAGGGGGCGCCGAGGGTGCTGCACGGGGGTGGATTTCTGTACCGACAGGCAGCGCCATGCGCACACCGACCGCGCTACTCGCGCGTAACAAGGTATAGGGGGACCCGTGCTGACGCCCCGCCAGCAACTCCTGGCACTGCTGACGCTCTGCCTGGCGCTGCTCGCGCCCTTCCCGGCCCAAGCCGCCGGCCAGGCCCGGGACTGGGCCCCCGCCCAAGCCGCTGACCAGGAAGCCCTGCGCGAACCGGTGGTCTTTGTGCACGGTTACAACGCCGACCCGGGCGTCTGGGGCGCCCTGCGCGAGGATCTCCGGGCCGCCGGGTACGCCGACTCGGAGCTCTTCTCCTGGGATTACGACACCCATCAGTCCGTCAACGAGGTCCTCGCCGGGCAGCTCGGCGACTACGTCGAGCAGGTTCGCCGGCAGACCGGCGCAACGGTCGGCTGCCAGAAGCACAACGACCTGCTCGGCGACGACGCCACCTCGGCGGGCGTCCGCGCCTTCCTCGCGACCCCTTAGTCCCCCTGAATCGCCCTTAATCCTCCTTAGTCCCCCTTAGTCCCCGCCCACCGAGACCCGCTGGAGCAGGCCGTACGTGAACTCCGCCACGCAGGGCACCCCCTGCGCGGCGAACGCCAGCCGCCACCGGGTCGGCGCGGTGCCCTCCATCGGGCGCGCCGGGGCGAAGGCCCGCGCCACCTCGTCCACCGTGGCCGACCAGGGCCGCAGGTCGTCCGGCGCCTCCAGTACGGGCCCCCGCGCGCCGGGGGCCCGTACCAGCCACTCGTTCCACACCGCCCCGTCCGGCGCGGCCAGCACCTCGAAGCGCAGGTCCGGCCAGAGCGGCAGCGGCCACAGCAGGGCCTCGCACTCCAGGTCCCCGATGGTGCGGGCCGCGGTGGACTCCGGCGGGCCGAGCACCGAGCGGTAGCGGGCCAGCGCGCCGCGCGAGCGAGGGGAGCGGACCATCGCCTGCCAGCGCTTGTTCGCCTCCCGCTGATCCGCGAGGGAGGCGCCCAGCCGCAGCCGGGCCGTCTCGGCGAGGTCGGGCTGGAAGTCGGCCATCCGGCGCAGCAGCACCAGCTGGAAGGCGGTCGGCCCGAACCGGTGTGCGGGTGAGGCTGCTGTCATGGACCTCACGATTCCACACAGGATCCTTACGTTCCCGCGATGTGGATGTTGCGGGGGACCGCGTAGCCTGCGGGCGCCATGAACTACTGCCACGCCTGCCGGAGGCACCTCAACGGCGCACTGGCGTGCGCCGGGTGCGGAACCCCGGCCGAGTACCTGATACCCGTCGGCCCGGCTGTACCCGCCGAGGCTCCCTTCGCCGCGCCCGGCCCCGGCCCCGACTTCACCTTCGGCCCCGGCCCCGGCGCCGGCTTCATGGTGCCCGAGCCCGAGCCCGGACCCGAGCCCGAGCCCGGACCCGAGCCGGGGCGTGAGCCCGAGCCCGAGTCCGAGCCCGAGCCCGACGACTGGATCGTCACGCTCGCCACCCCGTACGAGCGGCGGCCCGGGGCCCGCCGCCGCGCCACGCACCGCCGGCGCCGCAAGGCCGTGCTGACGGTCGGGGTCGCACTGGCGCTCGCGGTCGGGGGCTCGGTGGCGCTGGCCCGGATGGCGGACGACGGGCAGCGCACCGACCGGGCCGACAGGGTGCTGCTGACGGACGCCGGGCCGGATCAGCCGGCTCCGCTGCCGAGCCGGCCGGGCAAGCCCGTCGCGCCCTCGGCGTTGCCGTCCGCGAAGGGTTCCGTGACCGTGAAGACCACCGGCGGCGCCACGAAGGCGGCCGGGGCGAGCCAGTCCCCGGGCGGTACGGCGGAGCCCGGCCCCACCCCGAGCGCGTCGGTGCCCGCCGCGCCTGAGCCGACGAAGGACGCCCCCAGCACAGCGGGGGACGGCTCCTCCGCGAAGCCCCGCAAGTCGGGCAAGCCCGCGCCCAGCGGCTCCGCGAGTGCGCAGCCGTCGACGTCTGCGACCGCCGCCCCGACCCCCACGCCGACCCCTACGCCGACTCCGACGAAGGACGACTGCTGGTTCTGGTTCATCTGCGGATGATCCGCGTGGAGGGAACCCTCAGCCCAGCATCCGCTTGAGCAGGTCCCGCAGTACCGCCCGCTCGGCCGTCGACAGCCCGGCCAGCGGCTCGCGGGCGAAGTCGAGCGATTCGCGCAGCCGGTCCGCGGTCTGCATGCCCTCCTCCGTCGGAGCGGCCAGCTTGACCCGGCGGTCGGCCGGGTCCGGCAGGCGCTCGACCAGCCCGCGGCTCTCCAGCCGGTCCACGATGCCGGTGATGTTCGAGGGCTCGCACCTCAGCTTCTGCGCGATCTTGCGCATCGGCATCGGCTCCAGGGACAGCAGTGTCAGCACTTTGGCCTGGGCGCCGGTGAGCTGGTGCTGGGCGGCCGCGTGCTCGTACTCCACGTGGTAGCGGGCCACGACATCGCCGATGAGCTCGACGACCTCGAGGGTCAGGGGGTCTGCACGACGACTGGGCATGGATCCAGGGTACCCATTTACTTGACAACATGAAATATCCAGGCGCATGGTTGTTTCACCTTGTGAAGCATTTCCCTCTCCCACCAGGAGCACCCCATGTCTGAGATCCCCGCCGTGAGCCGCGAGTGGCACCTCGTCCGCCGCCCGCAGGGCTGGCCGGTTGCCGAGGACTTCGCCCTGCGCGAGGTGCCCGTGGCCGCCGAGCCCGCTCCTGGCCGGATCCTGGTCCGCAACATCCACATGTCCGTGGACCCCTACATGCGCGGCCGGATGAACGACCTGAAGTCGTACGTACCGCCCTTCCAGCTCGACAAGCCCATGGACGGCGGCGCGGTCGGCGAGGTCGTCGCCTCCGCCGACGAGCGCTTCGCGGTCGGCGACCACGTCCTGCACGGACTGGGCTGGCGCGAGTACGCCGACCTGGACGCCAAGCACGCCACCAAGGTCGACGCCGCGCTCGCGCCCCTCTCCGCCTACCTCGGCGTCCTCGGCATGCCGGGCCTGACCGCCTACGCCGGGCTCTTCGAGGTCGCCTCCTTCAAGGAGGGTGACTCCGTCTTCGTCTCCGGCGCCGCCGGTGCGGTCGGCAGCCTCGTCGGCCAGTTCGCCAAGATCAAGGGCGCCTCCCGCGTGATCGGCTCCGCCGGCTCGGACGAGAAGGTGACGCTCCTCACGGAGAAGTACGGCTTCGACGCCGCCTTCAACTACAAGAACGGCCCCGTGGGCGAGCAGCTGAAGTCGGCCGCCACCGAGGGCATCGACGTCTACTTCGACAACGTCGGCGGCGACCACCTGGAGGCCGCCATCTCCTCCCTGAACATGCACGGCCGCGCCACCCTGTGCGGGGCGATCGCCCAGTACAACGACACCCAGCCGGCCGCCGGCCCGCGCAACCTGGTGCAGGTCATCGGCAAGCGGCTGCGCCTCCAGGGCATCCTGGTCAGCGACCACGCCGGACTCCAGCCGCAGTTCGTCCAGGACGTCGCCGGCTGGCTGCGCTCCGGTGAGCTCGTGGCCGACGAGACCGTGGTCGAGGGCGTGGAGAACGCGACCGACGCCTTCCTCGGAATGCTGCGCGGCGACAACACCGGAAAGATGATCGTTTCTTTCACCGGTTAGGCTCACTGCACACCGTCGTGATCGTGGGCGCGAGTCACGGCGATTACCAGGAGGATCTCTCTACATGTCCATCCAGCAGTCCGACGTCGTCTACACCGCTGTCGCCACCGCCGAGAACGGCCGTGACGGCCGCGTGGCCACCAACGACGGCCAGCTCGACGTCGTCGTGAACCCGCCGAAGGAGCTGGGCGGCAGCGGCGCCGGCACCAACCCGGAGCAGCTCTTCGCCGCCGGCTACAGCGCCTGCTTCCAGGGTGCGCTCGGTGTCGTCGCCCGCAACGAGAACGCTGACATCTCCGGCTCCACGGTCACCGCCGAGGTCGGCATCGGCAAGAACGACGACGGCTTCGGCATCATCGTCAAGATCTCCGCCGCCATCCCGAACGTGGACGCCGCCACCGCCAAGGACCTCATCGAGAAGGCCCACCAGGTCTGCCCGTACTCCAAGGCGACCCGCGGCAACATCACGGTCGAGCTCGCCGTCTGATCCGGCATCCCGCTCGCCGGAGGCCGCATCCCGATCCGGGGTGCGGCCTTCGCCGTTCCCAGCTCTAAGCTGGACCCATGCGTGATCTTGCGGGGGGTTTCGGCTATCTGATGGCCGGACAGCGATGGGTGTTCCGGAACGGCCGGTGGCTGGGCTTCGGCCTGCTGCCCGGGCTGGTGGCGCTGGTGCTGTACGCCGGCGCCCTCATCGGGCTCGGCCAAGGAGCCGACGATCTCACCGCCTGGGCCACGCCCTTCGCCGACGACTGGTCCTCGCCCTGGCTCGGCCTGTTCCGGGGCTTCCTGACCGCCCTGGTGTTCTGCCTCGGGCTCTTCCTCGCGGTGATCACCTTCACCGCCGTGACCCTGCTGATCGGCCAGCCGTTCTACGAGTCCCTCTCGGAGCAGGTCGACCGCAGCGAGGGCGGCGAGGTCCCCAAGTCGGGGCTGACGCTGGCGCAGGAGCTGTGGATCTCGGCCCGGGACAGCGTGAAGGTGCTCGGCCGCGTGATGCTCTACGGGATCCTGCTCTTCGCGCTCGGTTTCATCCCGGTGATCGGGCAGACCGTGATCCCGGCCATCGGGTTCTGCGTCTCCGGGTACTTCCTCACCCAGGAGCTCACCGCGGTCGCCCTCCAGCGCCGCAAGGTGGACCTGTCCGCGCGGCTGGAGCTGCTGCGGTCGCGGCGGCTGCTGGTGCTCGGCTTCGGGGTCCCGCTGGTGCTGGCGTTCCTGGTGCCGCTGGTCGCGGTGTTCCTGATGCCGGGCGCGGTCGCGGGGGCCACGCTGATGGCCCGGGACCTGACCCGGCCCGACAACGCCGCCCCGGACGCCCCGGACGCCCCCGCCGTACCGGCCGCGCCGCAGGGTCCGGCGGCCGAGAACCCGGCCGGCGGGTTCGGACCGCCGCCGCCCGCCTACTCCTGACCACCACCGCCCGAGCAGGGTGACCCGGGCGGTCCGGGCAGCCCCCTCAGGCCCCGATCTCCGCCGTCACGACCGAGGGCGTACGGTCGTCGGCCTCAGCCAGGAGGGCGCCGCCCGGGGCCCAGACGGCGGCGCGTCCGCAGCCGGTCCACGGGCCCGACGGGCCGACGTGGTTGGCGAGCACCACGTACATGCCGTCCCGTTCCGCGATCCCGGGGTAGACGGTGGCCCGCTCGTGGATCCCGTCGCCCGTCCCGTACAGGGAGCTCGCCAGGTGGACTCGGCAGCCGTCCGCCGCGCCCCGGCCGGTCAGCCCGGGGAAGTGGTTGTCGTAGCAGACGCCCAGCGAGAAGCGGATCCCGTCGAGTTCGAAGCGCCCGTCGGCGTCGCCGGCCGCGAAGGGGCCCCGCTCGTGCCCGTAGAGGTGCTGCTTCGCGTACGTCGTCACGTGCGCGCCGTCCGCCCCGTACACCAGGGTGGCGATGCGGGGGAGCGAGCCCTCGGTGCGCAGCGCGACGTTCACCGCCGTGGCGATTCCGGCGGAGCGGACCGGGTCCAGGCGCGGGTCGTCGGCGTCGGCCACCCACAGGCCGGGGTCGCCGGCCAGCGCCTCCAGCTCGTACCCGGTGAGCGTGAACTCGGGGAACACGACGAGCTCGGCGCCCTGCCGGCGCGCTTCGCAGGCGAGCGCGGCCGCCCGGGCGACGTTGACGGCGATGTCGGTCGGTTCACAAGTCATCTGCGCTGCGGCGATCTTCATACGCCACAGGATGCATCACAAGCTCAAGCAGTGACGCGGCCTCGTCACCCACTACGACAAGACCGCCGCCGTCTACCTCGCCGGACTCCACCTCGCCGCCGTCTTCAGCTGGTCAGCCAGGTGATCCGAAGGAAACGCTCAGGCAGGGTCGCCGAGCAGCTGGAGGAGCCGGGTGGTGCCGTCGGCGCCGAAGCCCGCGTCGACCCCGCGCCGGTACAGGTCCGCGTGGGCGGCGAGGATCCCGGTGTCCACACCGGAGTCGGCGGCGGTGTGCAGCACGTGCTCGACGCTGGCGGCGCACATGGCGAGGCGGGCGGCCGCGCCGTCGTGGTCGCCGGCGTCTATGGGCGGGGCGGAGTGGGTGTAGAAGCCGCGCATGCTGTCGGCCGTGTACTGGGCGTACGGGAGGATGTCGGCCGCGGTCAGGCCGTTGGCCCGGGCGACGGCGACGGCCTGGTACCAGCCGGTGTACGCGGTCCAGAACATGATCATGTTGAGCTGGTAGTAGAGCTGTGCGTAACCGGGGTCGGCGCCCCGGTAGTCGGTGGCGGCGAGCACGTCGAGCGCGGCGCGGTGGCGGTCGTACACCTCCTGCGGTCCGCTGACGAAGATGGACGCCCCTTCCTGGCCGATCCCGGTCGGCGGGACGTTGACCCCGCCGGTGAGGTACGAGGCTCCGCGCGCCTCGGCCCATTCCGCGGCGGCCCGCGCCTTGTCCGGGACGTCGGAGGACAGGTTGGCGAGCACCCGGCCGGTGAGGTCGGTGCCCGCGAGGGTGCCGTACATGACGTCCACGTCGATGAGGCTGAGGACGGTGAGGGCGCTCGCGGTGACGGCCTCGTCGACGGACCCGGCCCGCCGGGCGCCACGTGCTACGAGCTCGGCGTCCTTGCCGGGGCTGCGGTTCCAGACGGTGACCCGGTAGCCGGCGTCGAGGTACGCGGCGGCCATGGCCCGGCCCATGGGCCCCAGGCCGACGACGGTGACGGTGTTCTGCTGACCCTGGTTCTGGTTCATGACGGAGTTCTCCCCAAACGATGCGTCTAGAACGAACGCTCTATCCAGCGCTTGGGGCCGACCGTAGCACGGGACTAGAACGAACGCTCTATCTAGAATCCGGGTAGGATCGCGCCCATGGCATCAGCAGCGACGACGAAGACAGCGCCGGGGACGCGGGACCGACTGGTCAGCACGGCCTCCCGCCTCATGCAGCGCGGCGGGTACGAGAACACCCCGGTCAAGCAGCTCGTCCGCGAGGCCGAAGCCACTCTGGGTTCGCTGTACCACTTCTTCCCGGGCGGGAAGCAGGAGCTTGCGGTGGCCGCGGTCCACTACGGCGACGAGGAGTTCGCGGAGCTGCTCCGCGCCGGACTCGCCTCGCACCCCGGCCCGGCACAGGCTGTGGAGGCCGTCGCGGTCCTGCTCGCCGACGCCCTCGCCGACTCCGACTGGCGCGACGGCTGCCCGGTGACGGCCACGGCCCTGGAAACGGTCGGCCGCATCCCGGAGCTCCAGACGGCCTGCGCCCAGGCCTTCGCCCACTGGCAGGAGATGGTGGCGGCGAAGCTCCTGGCTTCGGGGTACCCCGAGGCGGAGGCCCGCGACCTGGCGGCGACCGTCATCAACACCCTGGAGGGCGCCGAGACCAGCGCCCAGGTCACCCAGAGCCGGACCCCGCTCCTGGTGGCGGGCCGCCACCTGGCCCGGCTGGTGGCCTCGTACGCGAGCCCGGACAGGGCCTAATCGGCGACGGGCGAGGCGGCGGCGAGGACGTCCTGGCGTCGCCGCAGGTAGCCCGGCTCGGCCAGGTTGAGGCCGGTCACCACCGCGGTGAGCAGCGCGAGCGCACCGAGCGCGGGGAGCAGCGCCGCCACCGGGAGCAGCGCGAGCACCGCCGCCGCGGCCGCCAGCCGGGTCGTCGACCACTTCCGGAACAGGTGCCAGCGGGTGTACCCGTACGTGCCGAGGTAGAGCGCGCAGCCCCCGTACAGCAGCGCCGCCACACCCAGCGGCAGCTGCCCGCCCGGCCGGTTGACGGCCTCGGCCATGCCGACGGCGACGGCGATGATCGAGGCGATGAGGGAGAGGTGCCCGTACGAGAGCACCTGGCGCACGATGTCCGCCTGGACCGTCGCCGTCCGCAGGCCGTGCCGGATGGCGTCGGCGGCGCGGTGGAAGTACACCCACCACAGGCCGCACGCCAGGGCGAAGGCCGTCGCGACCGCCACCAGCGGGCCCGCGCCGAGGTGTTCGCGGGAGGCGATCGGTGCGCCGACCGCGACGATGGACTCCCCGAGGGCGATCATCACGAACAGCCCGAACCGCTCCGCGAGGTGGTCGGAGTCGAAGGGGATGCGGACCATCCAGCGCCGGGTCAGCCGCGGCGAGGCGAGGTCGGCCGCCGCGGCCACCGCCCACAGCCCGGTCCGGGCCCATCCGTCGAGGAACGCGCCCGCCACCAGCAGCGGCCCGCTGACGACGACCGACATCGCCACGGGGCTCGGACGCAGCCGCAGTCCGGGGTGGACGAGCAGGGCCAGCACCAGCCGCGCGCCCAGGTAGCCGCAGGCGAAGAGCAGTCCCCGGTCTCCGAACGCGTCGGGGGCGGCCAGGGCCATCAGCAGGCCGCCCAGGCCGATGGCGAAGATGCCGAGCCGGGTCAGCGGCCGGTCCGCGTCATGGGTGTTGGCGTGGACCGTGGTGCCGACCCACACCCAGTAGATCGGCACGAAGGCGATCAGCGCCCGGCCCACGCCGCCCCACGAATGGTCGTGGTGCAACAGCGCGGACACCTCGGTGATCGCGAACACCAGGACCAGATCGAAGAACAGCTCCGACCAGGCGACCTTCTTCTCGGCGAATTCCAGCGACTCCATGCCCAACCCCCTTGTGCTGTACGGGGAACAGGATGCCCCGCCCGGCGGCGGGATCAGGCGCCGGGCCCCCGAAGGAGGGTCAGGAAGGACCGGAAGGCCGCCGGCATGTCCACCGATTCCGGGGCGAGCAGCCACTGGTACTGAAGGCCGTCCATCACCGCCGTCAGCAGCGGAGCCGCCTGTTCCGGGGTGAGGCCCGAGGGGAGCCGGTCGCCGAACTCGGCGCGCAGTACCGCGGCCATCTCCGCGCGGACCTGGGCGTAGCGCTCGGTGAAGAACTCCCGCGCCGGGTGCCCGTCGGTGACGCTCTCGCCCAGCAGCGCCGAGAAGGTCTGCACGATCCCCGGACGCATGGCGTTGTACTCCACCAGTGAGGCCAGCAGGTCGAGGCGCCAGGCGTCCGCCGAGGCGCGCGAACCGCCCCCCGTGTCCCAGCGGTCGCGCTCCTCCAGCACCGCGACCAGCAGCGCCTCCTTGGTCGGGAAGTAGTGCAGCAGGCCCTGCTGGGTCAGGCCCACGCGTTCGGCGACCGCGCCCAGGGACGCGCCCCGGTAGCCGCGTTCCGCGATCACCTCGACGGCGGCGCGGACGATGTCGCCACGCCGCTCCTCGCTCCTCGCCCTGGCCATCGCCCCGCACCCCTTCCGATCGGACCTTGCCTTCAGGACCGTACGGCATCGAGTTATCACGGATACATAACGAACCCTACCGCTTACCAGGCAATCGGTCCACGATGGGGAAACCGCACGCACCGCACGCACTCAAATGAGGAGGCACGGCCGTGACCGATGCCGATCAGGTCCGCAACGACGCCGTGGAAGCGGCACTGGGCAAGCTGGATCTCGACGCCAAGACCCGCCTCCTGGCCGGCCAGGACATGTGGTCCCTGCCCGCCGTCCCCGAGATCGGGCTGACGTCCCTGGTCATGTCCGACGGCCCCATCGGCGTCCGCGGCGTGCGCTGGACCGCCGACGACCCCTCCATCGCGCTGCCCTCCCCGACCGCGCTCGCCGCCGCCTGGGACGCCGCCCTCGCCCGCCGCGCGGGCCGCCTCCTCGCCCAGGAGGCCCGCCGCAAGGGCGTGCACGTCCTCCTCGCCCCCACCGTCAACCTGCACCGCTCCCCGCTCGGCGGCCGCCACTTCGAGTGCTACTCCGAGGACCCGTACCTCACCGGCGCCATCGGCAGCGGCTACGTGAACGGCGTCCAGGACGGCGGGGTGGCGACCACCGTCAAGCACTTCGTCGGCAACGACGCCGAGACGGAGCGGTTCACGGTCGACAGCGTCATCGCCCCGCGCCCGCTGCGCGAGCTGTACCTGGCGCCCTTCGAGGCCATCGTGGCGAACGCCCACCCCTGGGGCATCATGACCGCCTACAACCAGGTCAACGGCACGACGATGACCGAGCACCAGTACCTGGTCAACGAAGTCCTGCGCGGCGAATGGGGCTTCGACGGGTACAACGTCTCCGACTGGATGGCCGCCCGCTCCACCACCGGCGCCATCCTCGGCGGCCTGGACGTGGCCATGCCCGGCCCGCAGACCGTCTACGGCCCCGCCCTCGCCGAGGCCGTCCGGGCCGGCGAGGTCCCCGAGTCCGCCGTGGACGAGGCCGTGCGCAACGTGCTGCGCCTGGCCGCCCGCGTGGGCGTCCTGGAGGGCGCCCCCGCCGTCGTCACCGAGGCCCCCGCGCCCATCGACGGCCAGGCCCTGGCCCGCGAGATCGCCGCCCGCGGCTTCGTCCTGGTCCAGAACCGCGGGGCGCTGCCGCTGGACACCGCCGCGAGCCGCACCGTCGCCCTCATCGGCGCCGCGGCCCGCGACGCCCGCGTCCTCGGCGGCGGCTCCGCCACCGTCTTCCCCGAGCGGGTCGTCTCCCCGCTCGACGGCCTCACCGCCGCGCTCCCCGAAGGTGCGCTGGCCTACGCCGTCGGCGCCGACCCCAGCGAGGAACTCGCCCCCGCCGACAAGGGCTTCGAGCTCCGCGCGATCTGCCGGGACGCCTCCGGCGCCGTCATCGGCGAGGGCAGCCTGCCGACCGGCCAGGTCCAGTGGATCGGCGGGGACCTGCCGGCGGGCGCCACCTACGAGACCATGGCGAGCATCGAGGTCACCGGTACGTATCTGCCGCGCGAGAGCGGCGAGCACGCCTTCGGCACCCGCGGACTCGGCGCCTTCACCCTCACCGTCGGCGGGGAGGGCCTCTGGGACGGCGTCCAGGAGATGGGCAACGAGGCCGACCCCTTCGAGGCGTTCTTCGGCGCCCCCAGCGAGCGCGCCCGGGTCACCCTCACCGAGGGCGAGCCGGTGGAGGTCTCGCTCACCTTCCAGGTCCCCGACATGACCGCCCTGCCGCTCAAGGCGATCATGTTCTCCCTCCTCCACCTCGGGCCGCGGCGCGACGGCGACGAGCTGATCGCCGAGGCCGTGGAAGCCGCCCGCGCCGCCGACACCGCCGTGGTGGTCGTCGCCACCACCGAGCGCGTCGAGTCCGAGGGCTTCGACCGCAAGGACCTCACCCTGCCGGGCTGGCAGAACGACCTGGTCCGCGCCGTCGCCGCCGTCAACCCGAACACGGTGGTCGTCGTCAACGCGGGCTCCCCAGTGGAACTCCCGTGGCGCGAGGACGTCGCCGCCGTGCTGCTGACCTGGTTCCCCGGGCAGGAGGGCGGGGCCGCGCTGGCCGACGTACTCCTCGGGGACGCGGAGCCCGGCGGACGGCTGCCCACGACCTGGCCCGCGGAGTTCGCCGACGCACCCGTCACCGAGGTCGTCCCCGCCGAGGGGCGACTGGAGTACGGAGAGGGCCTCTTCATCGGCTACCGGGCCTACGAGAAGCACGGCGTCGCCCCCGCCTTCCCGTTCGGGCACGGCCTTGGCTACACCAGCTGGGCGTACGAGTCCCTGGAGGTCACCGGCGGCACGGCCAGGATCCGCGTCACCAACACCGGCACCCGGCGCGGCCGCGAGGTCATCCAGATCTACGTCGCCCCCGTCGACGACGGTGTCGAGCGCCCGGCGAGCTGGCTGGCCGCCTTCGCGGGCGTCGTGGCGGGCCCGGGGGAGACCGTCGAGGCGGAGATCGCCCTGCCCGACCGGGCCTTCGAGATCTGGGACGAGGCGGCCCGCGGCTGGCGGCGGATCGGCGGCGCCTACGAGGTCCGCGCGAGCCACTCGCACGCCGACACACGACTCACGGCGACCCTCGAAATCTAGGGCGCGCCGGATGGCCGGAAATCAACCCTGCGCCATCACCCGAGAACCGGACCGGGGGCGGGCCCTGACACCCGCCCCCGGCCCGTCCCGTTCAGCGCGGCGGCTCGGCCGAGGTCACCTGGCGGTGCGCCAGCTCCGCCAGCCTCGCCTGCCCGCCCCGGCCGGGGTGGAACCAGTCCCAGCGGCTCAACTGCTCCGACCCGAACGGGTACTGGAACACCGCGCCGCCGTCGTAGCGGCACAGGGCGTCCTTCGCGCAGACCTCGCGCAGCACCTCGTTGTACTCGACCACCCGCGCCCGCACCCGCTCGCGCCGGGTCGTCGCCCGCGTCGCCGCCGACAGCGGATCGGCCAGCATCGACTGACAGATGCCCAGCTTCCAGATCTGCCGCACCAGCGGGCTGTCCTTGCCCTGCTCCCACAACCGCTGGAGGTCGGGCACGGAGGAGACGTACACCTCGGTCGTGGGCGATGCGGCCCGCAGATCGGCGAGCGCCTTCTCGAAACCGGACCGGAACTCCGCGACCGACGTCATCGACGAAGCCGTCGGCCGGCAGGCGTCGTTCGAGCCCACCATCACCGTGACCAGGTCGGGCTTGTGTGCGGCCGCCGAGGCGAGCTGCCCCGGCAGGTCCGCCATCCGGGAGCCGGTCACCGCGTAGTTCCAGCTGCGCTCGGGCGCCTCGGTCTCCCCGAGCAGCCGGGCGGCGAGCGAGTGCACCTCGGGGTCGCTCCCCGTGGCCCAGGAGACCTCCGGGCAGTCCGCCAGCACCGAACAGGCATCGAAACCACGGGTGATGGAGTCGCCAACGGCGGCGATCGAGGCGGGCGCGGTGTTCCAGCGCGGCGCTGCCTGCGCCCCGCGCTCGCCGTCCGCTCCCGGCTCGCCCGACTGGCACCCCGTAAGGGACCCGGCCAGGAGGGCGACCGCCGCGCCCGCGCCCGCGAGAGCGCGACGCGCGCGGCGCTGCGGAGCGGTGGTGCGCATCGGGTTCGTCCCCTCCCTCGTCGCCCCGCGTCCTTCGGGGGCGTCCTGCTGAGTGAATGCTCTGTGTTTACCGGGCCTGGAGCGACCGTACGTCACACCATGACCCCTGGCGCACGGTAGCTTTTTCCCGTGGCGTTTCGGCCGCAGGTCCCGCGACGCAATGTCAGATCATTTCCGGTAAATTACGTCACGTCACATTCTGTCCGTTTTCTGGAGTTTATTCCCGACCTCGTCCCACACTGGAGGTCCCGGTGACGACACGTGGAGTTCTGTACGTGCATTCCGCACCGCGCGCGCTCTGCCCGCATGTGGAATGGGCTGTTGCGGGCGTGCTCGGGGTGCGGGTGAACCTCGACTGGATCAGGCAGCCCGCCTCCCCCGGCACCTGGAGAGCCGAGTTCTCCTGGCAGGCAGAAGCGGGCACCGCCTCGAAGCTCGCCTCCGCACTGCGCGGCTGGCGCCTGCTGCGGTTCGAGGTGACCGCGGAGCCCTGTCCCACCGCCGAGGGCGAGCGCTACAGCTCCACCCCGGAGCTCGGCATCTTCCACGCCGTCACCGGAATGCACGGCGACATCCTCATCCCCGAGGACCGGCTGCGCGCCGCCCTCGCCCGGTCCGCGCTCGGGGAGACCGACCTGGAGGCGGAGATCGCCAAGCTGCTCGGCAAGCCCTGGGACGACGAGCTGGAGCCCTTCCGCTACGCGGGCGAGGGCGCCCCGGTGCGCTGGCTCCACCAGGTGGTCTGAGGCGCCCCATGTGCGCCTAAACCGGCGCCGCTCTCGCGGACCTGGTTGCTCGCCGTTGGGGTTCCTCAATTGATGGTTGCGGTGTTCGTCGCTTCGAACGTCCAACCGGTACGCGCAAGGCCCACCCGGAACCGCCGGGTGGGCCTTGCGCGTAGTGGGCTTAGACAGTGCGGAACGCCAGGGTGACGTTGTGCCCGCCGAAGCCGAACGAGTTGTTGATCGCGGAGATCGGGCCGTCGGCCGGCAGCTTGCGCGGCTCGCCGACGACGATGTCCGCGTCGATGTCGTCGTCCAGCTCGTCGACGTTGATCGTCGGCGGGGCCAGCCGGTTGTACAGCGCCAGCACGGTCGCCACGGTCTCGATACCGCCGGCACCGCCCAGCAGGTGGCCCGTCATCGACTTGGTCGCGGAGATCGCGATGTGGTCGAGGTCGTCGCCCAGGACCTTGCGCAGGGCCTTCAGCTCGGCCGTGTCACCCTGCGGGGTCGACGTGGCGTGCGCGTTCAGGTGGACCAGCTCGGCCGGGTCCAGACCCGTGTTGTCCAGCAGGTTCTGCACCGCGGCCGCGACACCGCGGCCGGTCGGCTCCGGCTGCGCGATGTGGTGGCTGTCCGCGGACAGACCCTGGCCCAGCACCTCGCAGTAGACCCGGGCGCCACGCGCCGCGGCGTGCTCGGCGGACTCCAGGATCACGACGCCCGCGCCCTCGCCGAGGACGAAGCCGTCACGGCCCTTGTCGTAGGGGCGCGAGGCCTGCTCGGGGTTCTCGTTGTTCTTGGACATCGCCATCATGTTGGCGAACGCGGCGATCGGCAGCGGGTGGATCGCCGCCTCGGTGCCGCCCGCGACGACCACATCGGCACGGCCGGTGCGGATCATCTCGACGGCGTAGCCGATGGCCTCGGCGCCGGACGCGCAGGCGCTGACCGGAGTGTGCACGCCCGCGCGGGCATTGACCTCCAGGCCGACGTTGGCCGACGGGCCGTTCGGCATGAGCATGGGGACGGTGTGCGGGGAGACCCGGCGCACACCCTTTTCCTTCAGTACGTCGTACTGGTCGAGCAGTGTGGTGACGCCGCCGATACCGGAGGCGATCACGGTGCCCAGGCGCTCGGGAGCGATGGACTCGTCCTCGCCCGCCGGGGCGGTGTAGCCGGCGTCGGCCCATGCCTCACGGGCCGCGATGACGGCGAACTGCGCCGAGCGGTCCAGCTTCCGGGCCAGCGGCCGGGGCAGTACCTCGCTCGGGTCCACAGCGGCCGAAGCGGCGATCCGAACCGGGAGTTCGGCGAAGCGCTCACCCTCCAGGGGCTTTACGCCGGAACGGCCGGCAAGCAGACCTTCCCAGGTCGAAGCGCTGTCGCCACCCAGCGGAGTGGTTGCGCCGATACCGGTGACGACCACGGTGCGATTGGTCGGGCTCACAGGAATTCTTTCTCCACGTCTAAGGGGGTGCTGAATTGTCACGGCGCCACCGCCGGGTGGCGACAAACGCTCGTCAGACTCAGGCCTGGTTCTTCAGGATGTAGTCAGCGGCGTCGCCGACCGTCTTGAGGTTCTTGACGTCCTCGTCCGGGATCTTGACGTCGAAGCGCTCTTCGGCGGCGACGACGACCTCGACCATGGACAGGGAGTCGACGTCCAGGTCGTCGGTGAAGGACTTCTCGATCTGGACGTCCTCGGTCGGGATGCCGGCGATCTCGTTGACGATCTCGGCGAGACCCTCGACGATCTCTTCCTGGGTGGCGGCCATGTGGCGCTCCTTCTATAGCTAACTGAGGTGGAACAGGGCGGGATGTGGATCCCGGGCCCTAGGGGAGGGTAACGACCGTCGCGGCGTAGACGAGTCCCGCCCCGAAGCCGATGACGAGCGCGGTGTCGCCGCTCTTCGCCGCACCGGTCGCCAGGAGCCGCTCCATTGCGAGCGGGATCGAGGCGGCCGAGGTGTTGCCGGTCGTCTCCACGTCACGGGCGACCGTGACGTGCTCCGGCAGTTTCAGAGTCTTCACCATCGAGTCGATGATCCGCATGTTTGCCTGGTGCGGAATGAAGACGTCCAGGTCATCGGCGGTGATCCCGGCGGCGTCGAGCGCCTGCTGGGCCACCTTGGCCATCTCGAAGACGGCCCAGCGGAAGACCGCCTGACCCTCCTGCGTGATGGCCGGGAACTTCTCGCCGCCGTCGCTCTGGCGGTACTCGTCCCACGGCACGGTCTGCTTGATCGTCTCGGACTTGTCGCCCTCCGAGCCCCACACCGTGGGGCCGATGGCCGGCTCGTCCGAGGGGCCGACGACCACGGCGCCGGCGCCGTCGCCGAACAGGAAGGCCGTCGCGCGGTCCTCCAGGTCGGTCAGGTCCGAGAGCCGCTCCACGCCGATGACGAGGACGTACTCGGCGGAACCTTCCACCACCAGGCCCTTGGCCAGGGTCAGGCCGTAGCCGAAGCCGGCGCAGCCCGCAGAGATGTCGAACGCGGCCGGCTTGCCCGCACCGATCCGGTGCGCGATCTCGGTCGCGACGGCCGGGGTCTGCTTGAAGTGCGAGACCGTCGAGACGATCACGGCGCCGATCTGCTCCGGGGCGACCCCGGCATCGGCCAGCGCCTTGCCCGAGGCCTCCACCGACATCGCGGCCACGGTCTCCTGGGGCGAGGCCCAGTGCCGGGTCGCGATACCGGAGCGCGAGCGGATCCACTCGTCGGACGAGTCGATCGTCTCGAGGATGACCTCGTTGGGCACCACCCGGGACGGGCGGTAGCCGCCGACACCGAGGATGCGGGCGTACGGGGAGCCCTTGGCAGGCTTGATCTTCGTCATGCTGTGTGGGCTCCTTCTCTCAGGCCGCGTGCTCGGCGATGAGCGCAGCGGCCTTTTCGAGATCGTCCGGGGTCTTCAGGGCCACGCTCGGCACGCCCTTCAGCGCCCGCTTGGCCAGACCCGTCAGGGTGCCGCCGGGGCTGAGTTCGATGATCCCGGTGACGCCCAGCTCGGCGAACGTCTCCATGCACAGGTCCCAGCGGACCGGGTTGGCGACCTGGCCGACCAGCCGGGCCACGACATCGGAGCCCGAGGTGACGACCTGGCCGTCCTTGTTCGAAACGTACTTCAGCGCCGGGTCGGCCACCGTGAGGGCCTGCGCGGCCTTCTCCAGCGTGGAGACCGCGGGGGCCATGTGCTCCGTGTGGAAGGCGCCCGCGACCTTGAGGGCGACGACCTTCATGGAGCCTTCGGGCTTCTCGGCGACCAGAGCGGCGATCTGCTCCACGGTGCCGGCGGCCACGATCTGGCCCGCGCCGTTGATGTTGGCCGGGGTCAGGCCCAGCTTGTCCAGGTGGGCGAGGACCACCTCGGGCTCGCCGCCCAGGACCGCGGCCATGCCGGTCTCGGTGACGGCGGCGGCCTCGGCCATGCCGAGCCCGCGGGTCCGTACGAACGACAGCGCGTCCGCGTCGGACAGCACACCGGCGTACGCGGCGGCGGTGATCTCACCCACGCTGTGGCCCGCGACGGCGCCGAAGGCCGTCGGAGCGTCCAGCGCGGAAGCGGACAGGAGTCCGGCGGCCACCAGCAGCGGCTGGGCCACGGCCGTGTCGCGGATCTCGTCCGCGTCGGCCTTCGTGCCGTAGTGGGCAAGGTCGAGCCCGATGGCGTCCGACCACGCACCGACGCGGTCGGCCGCGCCGGGGAGTTCGAGCCAGGGAGTCAGGAAGCCGGGCGTCTGTGCGCCTTGGCCGGGAGCGACGAGTACGAGCACCCTCACACTCTCTCTTGTGGATGGTCCCTGCCGCCCGTGGGGACAGGGACCAAGAACGGTCGGGGTAATTGTTGATGTCCGACAAAAGTCTAGGACTGAAGATCGCCGTCGGCCAGACGTCCGAGGATCAGGGCGATCCGCAGCGTGAACGCCGAACGGACATCAGAGGGCGACCAGCCGGTGACGTCCGTCACACGTCGCAGCCGGTAGCGCACCGTGTTCGGGTGGACGAACAGCATCCGGGCCGCCCCCTCCAGGCTGCTCGCCTGCTCCAGATAGACGGCCAGCGTCTCCAGGAGCGCCGAGCCCGCTTCCTCCAGCGGTCTGTAGATCTCCTCCACCAACTGCTCGCGCGCCGAAGGGTCGGAGGCGATCGCGCGCTCCGGAAGGAGATCGTCCGCCAGCACCGGCCGCGGGGCGTCCTGCCAGGCCGTGCACGCCTTCAGGCCGGCCGCCGCGGCCTGCGCCGACTTTGTCGCGTTCAGCAGGTCCGGGACCACGGGGCCGGCCACGACCGGACCGGCCGCGAAGGGCCCGATCAGGGACTTCGCCACCCGCATGGGGTTGTCGCTGCCGCCCGCGATCACGACCAGGCGGTCGCCGAGCACGCCCGTCAGGACCTGAAGCTTGTGGTGCCGGGCCGCGCGCCGGATCGCCTCGACCGTCAGCTCGCTGTCCCCGTCCGGAGCGGTGCCCAGCACCACGCACACGTGTTCCGGGGAGTTCCAGCCGAGCGCCGCGGCCCGCGACAGCGCGCCCTCGTCGGCCTCGCCGGACAGCACCGCGTTGACGACCAGGGACTCCAGCCGGGCGTCCCACGCCCCGCGCGCCTCCGCCGCCTGGGCGTACACCTGGGCGGTCGCGAAGGCGATCTCCCGGGCGTACACCAGCAGCGCCTCGCGCAGGATCGACTCGTCGCCCGGGGCCGCCACCTCGTCGATCGCGGCCTCCATGACCTCGATCGTGGTGCGGACCATCTCGACGGTCTGGCGCAGGGTGATCGCCCGGGTCAGCTCGCGCGGAGCCGTCCCGAAGACGTCGGTCGAGATCGCCTGCGGGGTCTCCGGGTGCCGGAACCACTCCGTGAACGCGGCGATACCGGCCTGGGCGACCAGGCCGATCCAGGACCGGTTCTCCGGGGGCATCGCCCGGTACCACGGCAGGGTCTCGTCCATCCGCGCGATCGCGTTGGCGGCGAGCCGGCCGGAGGACTTCTCCAGTCGGCGCAACGTCGCGGAGTGCGGATGGGCGGGATGCGCGGGACGGGTCGCGGGGGACTGCTCGTGTTCGGGTTCGGGCACGGGACAAGACTGCCTTATCGGGACGCCGGTGCGGACGCCGGTCTCACAGCGGCGTTCCGCCGGAGGGCTACGGTGGCTCCCATGATTGATGTACGCCGCGGCGCGGACCGGTACGAGGGCGGGGCCCCGGCCACCGGGATCACCACCCGGCACGCCTTCTCCTTCGGGCAGTTCTACGATCCGGACAACATCCGGTTCGGCCCGGTCCTGGCCTGTAACGAGGAGACCCTCGCCCCGGGCGCCGGCTTCGACGAGCACCCGCACAGTCACACCGAGATCGTCACCTGGGTGGTGGAGGGCGAGCTCACGCACAAGGACAGCACCACCGGGTACACCGGCCTGGTCCGGCCCGGGGACGTGCAGCGGCTCGGCTCCGGATCCGGGACGCGGCACGTGGAGCGCAACGACGGCCCGGAGCCGCTGCGGTTCGTGCAGATGTGGCTCGCGCCCCTGGTCGCCGGCGGGGAGCCCTCGTACGAGCTGGTCCCGGGGATCGCCGAGGGCACCCCCTACGAGGTCCCCGCGGCCGGCGCCGTACTGCACGTGCGGCGGCCGGGCGCGGGCGAGCGGGTCCCCGTACCGGCGGCCAAGCGGGTGTACCTGCACGTCGTGCGCGGGGACCTGCGGCTGGACGGGGAGGAACTCGGGCCCGGGGACTCGGCGCGGATCACCGGCGAGGAGCAGCTGGAGATCGTCGCCGGTTCCCCGGGAGAGCTGCTGATCTGGGAGCTGCCCTAGCCAGGGTCCTAAGCTGCGCGGAGCTCCGCGAGGACCGCGTCGGTGAACGCGGGCCAGGCCTCCACGGCCCACGGGCCGAAGGCGCGGTCGGTCAGCGCCACGCACGCGGCGCGCGCGTCCGGATCCACCCACAGGAAGGTCCCGGACTGCCCGAAGTGCCCGAAGGTGCGCGGGGAGGACGCGGAGCCCGTCCAGTGCGGGGACTTTCCGTCGCGGATCTCCACGCCGAGCCCCCAGTCGTTGGGGGACTGGTGCCCGTAGCCGGGCAGTACGCCCTTGAGCCCCGGGTGCACCACGGAGATCGCCTCGGCGACCGTGCGGACGTCGAGCAGCCGCGGCGCCTGGAGCTCGGCGGCGAAACGCGCGAGGTCGCTGACGGTGGAGACGCCGTCCTTGGCGGGCGAGCCCTCCAGGGCGGAGGAGGTCATGCCCAGCGGCTCGAAGACGGCCTGGTGCAGGTACTCCGCGAAGGGGATCCCGGTGGCCTTGGCGATGTGGTCGCCGAGGACCTCGAACCCGGCGTTGGAGTACAGCCGGCGGGTCCCCGCCGGGGCCATCGTGCGGTGCTCGTCGAAGGCCAGGCCGCTCGTGTGCGCGAGCAGGTGGCGGACGGTGGAGCCGTCCGGTCCGGCCGGTTCGTCCAGCTCGACCGCCCCTTCCTCGTAGGCGACGAGGGCGGCGTACGCGGCCAGCGGCTTGGTGACCGAGGCGAGCGGGAAGCGGTGGCCGACCGGCCCGTGGGAGCCGGCGAGACTCCCGTCGGCGCGTACGACGGCCGCGGCCGCGTTCGGTACCGGCCAGCTCTCGATGATCCGCAGACTTTCCATGCCGCCGAGCCTACTTGCTTGGAGCGCACTCAAAGGTTTTAGCGTGGTGGTCATGAGCCTGACGCAGACGCAGACGCGGTACACGATCAGTGAGGTCGAGGCCCGGACCGGTCTGACCCAGCACACCCTGCGGTGGTACGAACGGATCGGCCTGATGCCGCACGTGGACCGCTCCCATTCGGGGCAGCGCCGGTTCACCGACAAGGACCTGAGCTGGCTGGACTTCGTCGGCAAGCTGCGCACCACCGGGATGTCGGTGGCGGACATGGTCCGGTACGCCGAACTGGTGCGCGAGGGCGAGCACACCGTCGACGAGCGCCGCGAACTGCTGGAGCGGACGCGGCGCGAGGTGCGGGCGCGGATCGGCGAACTGACGGACGCGCTCGCCGTGCTGGACTTCAAGATCGATCTTTACGTGGGGAAGGCAGTACAGAAATGACGGGGAACACCATCATCGAGAAGGCCGAACTCGGCAAGGGCGGACCGGTCGTCGGCGTCCAGGGCCTCGGCTGCATGGGCATGAGCGAGTTCTACGGGGCCACGGACGAGTCCGTGGCCCGCGCGACCCTGGACCGGGCGCTGGACGCCGGGGTCACTCTCTTCGACACCGCCGACGCCTACGGGCGGGGCGCCAACGAGGAGTTCCTCGCGCCCTTCGTGGCGGCGCACCGGGACGAGATCACCCTGGCCACCAAGTTCGCCCTCGAACGCAACGACGACCCGAGCTACCGGGGCATCCGCAACGACCCGGCGTACATCCGCCAGGCCGTGGAGGCCAGCCTGCGGCGGCTCGGGACCGATGTGATCGACCTGTACTACATGCACCGGCGCGACCCGGCCGTGCCGTTCGCGGAGTCGGTCGGCGCGATGGCGGAGCTGGTACGGGAGGGGAAGGTGCGCCACCTGGGGCTCAGCGAGGTCACCGGGGCGGAACTGCGCGAGGCGCACGCGGTGCACCCCATCGCAGCCCTCCAGTCGGAGTGGTCGCTGTTCAGCCGGGACGTGGAGCACAGCGCGGTGGGCGCGGCGGCGGAGCTCGGGGTGGCCTTCGTGCCGTACTCCCCGCTGGGCCGCGGCTTCCTGACGGGCGCGTTCGCCGATGCGGGCAAGGACCTGACGGAGGGGGACTACCGGCAGCGGCAGCCCCGGTTCACCGGGGACAACGCCAAGGCCAACGCGGCGCTGCTGGCCCCGGTCCGGGACATCGCGCGGGCGCACGGGGCGACCCCGGCGCAGATCGCGCTTGCCTGGGTGCAGCAGCGGGCGAGCGTGCACGGGCTGACGGTGGTCCCGATCCCGGGCACCCGCAAGCCGGAGCGCCTCGCGGAGAACACGGCCGCGACCCGGATCACCCTGACGGATGCGGAGCTGGCCCTGCTGGAGCCGATCGCCGCCCAGGTGGCGGGGGACCGCTACCCGGACATGACGTTCACCTCGGTGTCGCGCGAGGACTGACCCTCCTGCGGGGCGGCCAGCCCTGGGCGGCCCGCCGGGGTCAGGCGTCGGCGGCGAAGCGGTCCCGGAGCGCCGAGTACTCGGCATCGGTCAACAGCCCCGCGCTGTGCAGCTCGCCGAGGTGCTGGAGGCGGTCCCCGGAGGGCCCGGCCGGCGGGACGGTGGCGACCTGGGCGCGGCCGCGCACGGCGGACAGCACGGCCGCCGCGAACGGGAGTGCCTCGTGCACCGCCCCATAGCCGACGCCGAACACGGCGGCCGCCAGGTCGTGGTCGGGGCGTGGGTCGTCGCCGGTGTCCCGGGGGTCGCGGGGGTCCCGGGTGTCCTGGGCGTCCCGGGTGAGCAGCCGCAGATGGCCGCCGCCCAGGCCCTCGGGGGAGACCCACTCGACGCCGGTGAGCGCGGAGAGCGGGTAACGCTGGTCGCCGGCCTTCCACTTGGTGCTGCTGGCGCCCGTGCGGGACCAGCGGAAGGTGACGGCCGAGCCGTCGAAGTCCACCCGGGCGTCGTACGCCTTCAGGTGCACCGGCGGCTCCGGGACGCGGACCAGGAACCGCGGCGCCGGCTCGGCGGCATCCGGGCCCAACCGCCCCCGCAGGGCGTCCGCCAGGGCTGCCGCGAGCGGGGCCTGCTCGCCCGGCAGCACCAGCCGGTACGGGTCGCAGGTCTCCTTCAGCTGCCCGGCGGCGGCTTCCATCAGCGGATCCGCGCCCGGTCTCGGCACGGCACGCAGCACCACCGTGTCCCGCTTCCCTGCGGCCACGGTGACCTCGGACAACGCTTCCAGGGGGATGCGGCGCGACCCAAGGGCGTGCCAGAGTCTTGGAGTTCGCATCCCCCGTGCGAAGCGGATGAGCACCGAGTCCGAGTCGAACTCCCAGACGGCATGGTTTCCGGCCAGTACGTCACCCATGCGCCACATCGTAAAGGGAGGCGCCCCGTTGCGTCCCCCTCGCTGCGGAGCCCGTTTTCCGGGTCTCTACGCGCGTCAGTCCGCTTCTGTCCCGGAAATCCCTCGGCGGCAGGCGTTGCCGCCGGGTACGCACACCACGGAATCGAACGCACCGGTTCCGATTTTGGCGAAGTTGTCCAACGAGGCGGTCCCTGGCTGGAAGTAGCCGGTGTGGCTCTTGGCCCCGGCCGACGACAGCAGCCGCGCGCCGAAGTCCGGGGAGACCGGGTCCGCCCCGTGGCCCAGCCCGCCGACCTCCAGGTGCGGTACGTCCGCGATCCAGTCCCCGGCGTCCCGCATGGCCCACACCCGCGCCGAGGTGTCGAGTTCGGCGGCGTTCTCCGCACGCATCCCGGGACTGCCGGCCACCACCAGATCGGTCACCCGGTCCGGCAGGCCGTGCGCGGCGACCCCGCACACCACCGACCCGTAGCTGTGGCAGAACAGCGCCACGCTCGCGTCCCCGGGCAGCGCGGCGGCGAGCGCATCCAGCCGTATTGCGCCCTCCACGGCCAGCTTGCCGGTGGCCGCGTCCATGCCGAGCCCGGTGGGCGCGGTGTAGTCGGCCCAGGCGATGACGGCGGTCCGGCCGCCCGGCGCGGCCGCGCGCTGGGCCTCGTACAGGGACTCCGCCATGCCGACGGGTGAGGTGACACGGCGCTGGGTGCGCTCGAAGGTGATCGCGTCCGTGTCGACGCCGGGGACGACGACCGAGACCCGGTCGGCCCGGCCGAGGTCGCCGAACACCTCGGCGACGCGGCCGCCGCCGGTCGGGTCGAAGGCGAGGATCTGCCGTCCGGGCTGCCCCAGGGAGGCGAAGCGGTGGGCGCGCCGGGTGGCCGTGGCGCGGTCGGCGGGGGTCAGCGCGACATCGTGGCTGCGGCCCACCTCGACCTGCTCGGCCTGCTCCAGGGCGCGCAGGTTGGCCCGGTAGCGGGTGGCGGCCGGCACCCCGCCGAGGTTGCCGACGACGAGCGGGTAGCCGTCGGCGAGCCGGGCCCGCTGGCCGCCGTCGAGGCCGGCGAAGAAGCGGGCCACCGTCCGTACGGGGGCGTCGGCGGGCGGCAGCGGCTGGCCGTCGACCCGGGACACGGCCCACGCGGCGAGCGCGGCGGCGCGCGGGGAGACGCTGGTCTCGGGCCGGTGCACGGCGGTCCAGCCGGTGGTCGCCAGCATGACGAACACCACCGCGAGCGCGAGCAGGGTGCGCAGGGCGGAGGCGCTCGGGGCGTCGGCGACAGGGGCGGTGGGGTGGGCGAGGCCGGGCAGTTTCACTGGGATCAGCGTAAGAGACCTCCGAGGGCGGCGGCGCCACGGGTGACCTGGCTCACCGCCAGTCGGAGGCCAACGCCGGGCCGATCTGGTCGAGGTAGGCCTCGGTCATCGCACGGATCGCGGCCACGCTGGTGTCCTCGCCCTGCCCCCACAGCCGCCCGGTGACCCGCATCACCCCAAAGAAAGCGGCGACCGCGACCCGGGGCCGGGGGTCGGCGTCCAGGTCCAGCCCCTCGCGGGCGGCGATCACGCGGGCGATCTGCTCCTCCAGCTCGGTGGAGCGCCGCAGGTGGACGGCGAGCAGGGCCGGGGTGGACTCGATGAGCCGGTAGGTGCGCATGTAGAGGTCGACCGGGACCACCTCGGAGATGGCCTCCCCGACGGTGTCCCAGGCTTCGAGCACCGCGGTGCGCATGGCCTCCAGGGGTCCCTCGGAGGCCGGCCGGACTCGCAGGGCCGCCAGGAAGTGCGATTCGACCAGGTCCTGGACGGCGAAGGCGACCTCTTCCTTGTTCGCGAAGTAGCGGAAGAAGGTGCGCTGGGAGACCTCCACGGCGTCGGTGATCTCGTCGACTGTCGTCTCCTCGTATCCCTGCGAGATGAAGAGGAGGAGGGCGGCGCGCAGCAGTGCGTCGCGGGTGCGCTGCTTCTTGCGTTCGCGCAGTCCGGCCGCCGGCGGGGCGGGCGCGGGCCGCTGGTCGGTCATCACCGCGAGGTCCCCTTTTGATGCTGATTCTGACGCTGAGTAAGCGGTCAGGGTACCTGTGACCCACCTGACAGTGACTGTCCCGTTAAGCCGTTTGTGAAGTGTCAGACACTGTCACTAGCCTGTTCGCATGACTAGTCAGATCACCGTGGACGATCAGGTCCCCGCCAAGGAAACAGGCCCCGCACCGGCCTCCGGCCTACGCGGCCACCCGTGGTTGACCCTCTTCGCCGTGGCGGTCGGCGTCATGATGGTCACACTCGACGGCACGATCGTCGCCGTCGCCAACCCCGCCATCCAGAAGGACCTGAACGCCTCGCTCGCGGACGTCCAGTGGATCACCAACGGCTACCTGCTGGCCCTCGCGGTCTCGCTGATCACTGCGGGTAAGCTCGGCGACCGCTTCGGCCACCGCCAGACGTTCCTCCTCGGCATCGCCGGCTTCGCAGCCTCCTCGACCGCGATCGGCCTCTCCTCCAGCGTCGAGCTCGTCATCGGCTGCCGCGTCGCGCAGGGCCTCTTCGGCGCCCTGCTGATGCCCGCCGCGCTCGGCCTGCTGCGCGCCACGTTCCCCGCCGAGAAGCTCAACATGGCCATCGGCATATGGGGCATGGTCATCGGCGCCTCGACCGCCGCCGGACCCATCGTCGGCGGCCTGCTCGTCGAGAACGTCAGCTGGCAGTCCGTCTTCTTCGTCAACGTGCCCGTCGGCATCATCGCGCTCGTCCTCGGCCTGGTGATCCTGGTCGACCACCGCGCCGAGAACGCCCCGCGCTCCTTCGACGTCCTCGGCATCCTGGTGCTGTCGGCCGCGATGTTCTCCCTGATCTGGGCCCTGATCAAGGCCGCCGAGTGGGGCTGGGGCGACCCCAGGACGCTCGTCTTCCTCGCCGTGTCCGTGCTCTGCTTCGTGTTCTTCGCCTTCTGGGAGACCAAGGTCTCCGAACCGCTGATCCCGCTGAGCCTGTTCCGCTCGCTGCCGCTGTCCGCGGGCACCGTGCTGATGGTCCTGATGGCCTTCGCCTTCATGGGCGGCCTGTTCTTCGTCACCTTCTACCTGCAGAACGTGCACCTCATGAGCCCCGTCGACAGCGGTCTGCACCTGCTGCCGCTCACCGGCATGATGATCGTCGGCTCGCCCCTGGCCGGCGCCGCCATCACCAAGGCCGGCCCGCGGATCCCGCTGGTCGCCGGCATGGTCGCCACCGCCGCCGCCTGCTTCGGGATGGCTCAGCTCACCCCGGGCACCGGCACCCTCACCATGTCGCTCTGGTTCGCCCTGCTCGGCCTCGGCCTCGCGCCCGTCATGGTCGGCGCCACCGAGGTCATCGTCGGCAACGCCCCGCTGGAGCTCTCCGGTGTGGCCGGCGGGCTCCAGCAGGCCGCCATGCAGGTCGGGGGCAGCCTCGGCACCGCCGTCCTCGGCGCGGTCATGGCCAGTACGGTCAGCAGCTCGTTCGGGGACAACTGGGCCGAGGCCGAACTGCCCCCGCTCCCCGAGGGCCAGCTGGAGCTCGTGGAGAAGGGTGTCCAGGTCGGCCTCGCGCCGGTGCCGCCGGGAGCCCCTGAGCCGGTCGCCCAGGCGATAACCAAGGTCGCGCACGACACGTTCGTGTCCGGCATGAGCACCGCCTTCACCGTCGCCGGCGTCGTCGCGGTGCTCGCCGCGGTCGTGGCCTGCTTCACCAAGCGCGGCGTGAACGCCGCCGCCGGAGCGGGCGCGGCCCACGTCTGAGCCGCCCGCCCGCCTTCCCTGAGGTGACGACCGCGGAGGCGTCAACTCCTTGCGCGAACAGCCCCGCCGGTCCGGTCCGGCGGGGCTGTCGCCTATCCGGGTACACCCGCCCACAGCCCCTTCCGCCCGACCGTCGGCGCAGGTCAGCGTGGTGTCAGCGGCGCTCCGGAACACGTCCGGGGTGCCCCTGTCCACAAGGAGTTGACCCGTCATGCGTACGTGTAGCACCGCGATCGCAGCCACCGCCCTGGCCCTCACCGCCCTCATCCCGAGCACGACCACCGCGGCGCACGCCGCGGGTCCCCCGCCACTCGGGGCCTGCGCCACGGGGCAGCTGTGCCTGTGGGCGAAGCCGGAGTTCAAGGGCACCCGGCAGACCCACGAACTGAGCACCCTGGACATCAACAGCTGCACCGCGCTGCCCGCCGGGACCAGCGCCCAGTCGCTGTCCAACCGCACCGGGCGGCCGGTGACCACCTACCAGTCGGCCGAGTGCGCCGAGACCGGCGAGTTCCAGACCTACCCCGGTGACGGGGTCTGGCTGCCGCAGTCGCCCTACCAGGTACGGGCGTTCAAGGTGTGGGAGAGGTAGTCTCACGCGGCGCCGGGGCGCCCTGCAGGCCGGCGGGGCCGCCGTCGGCCAGCCGGGCGACCTCGGCCCGCAGGGCCCGTACCTCCGCCTGAAGCTCCCTGACGGCCGCCAGCTGGAGCCGCTCCACCTGGTCGTCGCGCTCGAACCGGGCGATGAACCAGGCGGCGATGTTGGCGGTCACCACACCGAGCAGGGCGATACCCGACAGCATCAGCCCGACGGCCAGCACCCGGCCCAGCCCGGTGGTGGGCGAGTGGTCCCCGTATCCGACCGTCGTCATCGTGGTGAACGACCACCACACCGCGTCGCCCAGATTCTTGATGTTCCCGTCCGGGGCGTCCCGCTCCACGCTCAGCACCGCGAGCGAGCCGAACATCAGCAGCCCCACCACGGCACCCGCCACGTAGGTCGTCAGCCGGATCTGCGGAGCCATCCGGGCCCGCCGGCCCACCAGCATCAGCGTGGCGACCAGCCGCAGCAGCCGCAGCGGCTGCACGAGCGGCAGCACCACCGCGGCCAGGTCCAGCCAGTGCGTCCGTACGAAGACCTTGCGGTCGCCCGCGATGCCGAGGCGCACCACGTAGTCGACGGCGAAGGCCCCCCACACCACCCACTCCGCATGCGTGCAGGCCCGGTGCACGTCCTCACCGGCATCGGGCGCCACGATCGGCACGGCGTAGGCGACGGCGAACGCCATGGCGAGGACGAGGAGAGGCGTCTGCGTACGGCGCTCCCACCGCACCTGACGGGAAGGTTCCTTCATGCCAGGCATCGTAAAGAACGCGTAAGGGGCGCCGGGGCATATGCCCCAACGCCCCCACGGGAGAGTGATCGCTACGCGTCGCCGCCGGCCGCACCCGGGTGCGCCGCCGCCACGTCCAGCAGCTGGTAGCGGTCGACCGCCTGCTTCAGCACCGAGCGGTCGATCTTCCCGTCGCCGGCCAGCTCGGTCAGCACCGAAAGGACCACCGACTGCGCGTCGATGTTGAAGAAGCGCCGGGCCGCGCCCCGCGTGTCCGCGAAGCCGAAGCCGTCCGCGCCCAGCGAGGTGTACCTGCCGGGCACCCACCGCGAGATCTGGTCCGGAACCGCCCGCATCCAGTCCGAGACCGCCACGAACGGCCCCTCGCCGCCGGACAGCTTCCGCGTCACGTACGGGACGCGCTGCTCCTCCTCCGGGTGGAGCAGATTGTGCCGCTCCACCTCGATGGCCTCGCGCCGCAGCTCGTTCCAGGAGGTCGCCGACCAGACGTCCGCCCTGACGTTCCACTCCGCGGCCAGGATCCGCTGCGCCTCCAGCGCCCACGGCACCGCCACGCCCGAGGCCATGATCTGCGCCCCGATGGTGCCCTCCGAACCGGCGGACACCCGGTGGATGCCCTTCAGGATGCCGTCCACGTCGACGTCGGCCGGCTCGGCCGGGTGCTGGATCGGCTCGTTGTAGACCGTCAGGTAGTAGAAGACGTCCTCGGCCTCCGGGCCGTACATGCGTCGCAGACCGTCCTTGACGATGTGCGCGATCTCGTAGCCGTAGGCCGGGTCGTACGCGACACAGGCCGGGTTGGTCGAGGCCAGCAGCTGGGAGTGACCGTCGGCGTGCTGGAGGCCCTCACCCGTCAGGGTGGTCCGGCCGGCGGTCGCGCCGAGGACGAAACCGCGCGCCAGCTGGTCGGCCATCTGCCAGAACTGGTCACCCGTACGCTGGAAACCGAACATCGAGTAGAAGACGTAGACCGGGATCAGCGGCTCGCCGTGCGTCGCGTACGCCGAACCCGCGGCGATCAGCGAGGCCGTGCAGCCCGCCTCCGAGATGCCGTCGTGCAGCATCTGGCCGGTCGGGGACTCCTTGTACGCGAGCAGCAGGTCGCGGTCGACCGCCTCGTACTGCTGGCCCAGCGGGTTGTAGATCTTGGCGCTCGGGAAGAACGCGTCCATGCCGAAGGTGCGGTACTCGTCGGGCGCGATCAGCACGAAGCGCCTGCCGATCTCCTTGTCCCGCATCAGGTCCTTCAGGATGCGGACGAAGGCCATCGTGGTGGCGATCGACTGCTGGCCCGAACCCTTCTTGGCCGCCGCGTACGCGCTGTCGTCCGGCAGCTGGAGCGGCTTCGCGCGCACCACACGGGTCGGCACGTAGCCGCCCAGCGAGCTGCGCTGGTCGTGCATGTACTGGATCTCGGGGGAGTTGCGGCCCGGGTGGTAGTACGGCGGGGCGCCGTTCTCCAGCTGCTGGTCCGTGATCGGGATGTGCAGGCGGTCGCGGAAGCGCTTGAGGTCGTCGACCGTCAGCTTCTTCATCTGGTGCGTCGCGTTGCGGCCCTCGAAGTTGGGGCCGAGCGTCCAGCCCTTGACCGTCTGCGCCAGGATCACCGTCGGCTGGCCCTTGTGGGCCTTGGCCGCCGCGTACGCCGCGTAGACCTTCTTGTGGTCGTGGCCGCCGCGGCCCAGGTGCTGGATCTGCTGGTCGGTCATGTTCTCGACCATCGCGCGCAGCCGCTGGTCGCCGCCGAAGAAGTGCTCGCGGATGTACTCGCCCGACTCGGTGGCGTACGTCTGGAACTGCCCGTCCGGGGTGGAGTTCATCTTGTTGACCAGGATGCCGTCGCGGTCCTGGGCCAGCAGCGGGTCCCAGGAGCGGTCCCAGATCAGCTTGATGACGTTCCAGCCGGCACCCCGGAAGATCGACTCCAGCTCCTGAATGATCTTGCCGTTGCCGCGCACCGGGCCGTCGAGGCGCTGGAGGTTGCAGTTGACGACGAAGGTCAGGTTGTCCAGGCCCTCGCGGGCCGCGATCGACAGCTGGCCGAGCGACTCCGGCTCGTCCATCTCACCGTCACCGAGATACGCCCAAACGTGGGACTTGGAAGTGTCCGCGATCCCGCGCGCCTCCATGTACCGGTTCATCCGGGCCTGGTAGATCGCACCGAGCGGGCCGAGGCCCATCGAGACCGTCGGGAACTCCCAGAAGTCCGGCATCAGCCGCGGGTGCGGGTAGCTGGAAAGGCCGTACGGGGCCTTCGACTTCTCCTGGCGGAACGCGTCGAGCTGCTGCTCGGAGAGCCGGTCCAGGAGGTAGGCGCGGGCGTAGATACCGGGGGAGGCGTGCCCCTGGAAGAAGATCTGGTCGCCGCCGTCGCCCTCGTCCTTGCCCCGGAAGAAGTGGTTGAAGCCCACGTCGTAGAGGGAGGCGGAGGAGGCGAACGTGGCGATGTGCCCGCCGACGCCGATACCGGGACGCTGGGCGCGGGAGACCATCACGGCCGCGTTCCACCGGGTGGCGTTGAGGACCTTGCGCTCGATCTCCTCGTTGCCGGGGAAGAAGGGCTCGTCCTTGGTGGCGATCGTGTTGACGTAGTCCGTGCTGCGCATCTCGGGCACGGCCACGCGCTTCTCGCGGGCCCGCTCGATCAGCCGCAACATCAGATAGCGGGCGCGCTCACGGCCCCGCTCGTCGACGGCGGCGTCAAGGGAGTCGAGCCACTCCTGCGTCTCTTCCGGATCGAAGTCCGGGACCTGGCTCGGCAGGCCGCCAATGATGATCGGGTTGCGATCGGATGCGGAAGCCACGCTGTTCCTTCGCTGTCAGGGGAGTCGTGCCTTGGTTTCGCCGCCTCCCATGGTCTTACGCTCGGCCGGAATCGTCATCTTTACCCCTGGGTAACCCCTGGAACTTCCGGCCACCGGCGGTGGAGCCGGGAAGGCCGCGGGGGACGGGCCCGGACAGATCGCAACCTTACGCCCAAGACGATCAACTGGTTCGCAAGGCCGTTCGTCCCTCAAACAGGTAGGAAAGTCACCAACCGTTGACGATGATGCCGAATGAGCTGGAATGGTGTGGGATGAATCACCAGAGGTGCACACGGGGAGGCTGAAAGTTGCGGCGAGACGGCCGCAATCGTCACCGTTTCGACGGTCTCGGCGGCCGGGTACTTGCGCGATCCGCCGCGCCCGTGTGGACTACGCCCAATGCTGCGCGTACGCGCGCCGCCGAAAGACATTCACCGAACATGAGCAGGAGGCACCCCGTGAGCGCGACCGCGGACCACGCGGAGAGCCTGGCCGCCCGGCTGGGTTTCCAGTCCGAACAGGTGGTCCAGGAGATCGGCTACGACGACGACGTCGATCAGGAATTCCGTAACGCCGTCGAGGAGCACGTCAACGAGCTCGTCGACGAGGACTACGACGACGTCGCCGATGCGGTGCTGTTGTGGTTCCGTGAGGATGACGGCGACCTGACGGACGCACTGGTCGATGCCACCGAGCTGGTCGAGGACGCCGCCCTGATCCTGCTGCTGACTCCCAAGACGGGCCGTGACGGCTACGTCGAGGCCAGCGACATCAGCGAGGCCGCCGAAACGGCCGGCCTGTCGCAGACCAGGAGCGTCAGCGTCGGCAAGGAGTGGGCCGCCACCAAGCTGGTGACGCCCAAGACGGCCGCCAAGTCCAAGCGCTGAGCCGCGCCCCGCAGCCAAGCGGACACACGCCCCGCCTACCGGAATCGACCCCGGTCGGCGGGGTGTGTGCGTTCAGCCACCCCATAGGCTGGCACCACCCGAACAGCCCAACGCAGGGATGCAGGAACGAAGGGATGCGAGAGATGGCGATCGAGGTAGGCGGCAAGGCCCCGGACTTCGAACTCAAGGACAATCACGGCGCCACCGTGCGGCTCTCCGACTTCCGGGGGGAGAAGGCCGTCGTGCTGCTCTTCTACCCGTTCGCCTTCACCGGCGTCTGCACCGGCGAGCTGTGCGAGCTGCGCGACCAGCTGCCCCGCTTCCAGAACGACGAGGTCCAGCTCCTCGCGGTCTCCAACGACTCGGTGCCGACCCTGCGGGTCTTCGGCGAGCAGGAGAACCTGGACTACCCGCTGCTGTCGGACTTCTGGCCGCATGGGGAGACCTCCCGCGCCTACGGGGTGTTCGACGAGGAGAAGGGCTGCGCGGTCCGCGGCACCTTCATCATCGACAAGGACGGCATCGTGCGCTGGACCGTCGTCAACGGACTGCCCGACGCGCGTGACCTGAACGAGTACGTCAAGGCCCTCGACAGCCTCTGAGGTCCCTACGCGAGCCTCTGAGGTCCGTACGCGAGCCGCTGAGGCCCGTACGCGCAGTTCCTGCGCGGAGTTCCGTGCGAAAACCGCTTTCAGGCGGGAACCCGTCACTAGGATCGAAACGTTGATCCTGTAGCAACCGCACGACGGGGCCCCGCCCCACACATACCAATGGAGGACCCGTGGGAGTCAGCCTCAGCAAGGGCGGCAACGTCTCGCTGACCAAGGCCGCGCCTAACCTGACGGCGGTCATCGTCGGTCTGGGCTGGGACGCTCGCACCACCACCGGTGTCGACTTCGACCTCGACGCCAGCGCGATCCTGACCAACGACCAGGGCAAGGTCGCCAGCGACGCGAACTTCGTGTTCTTCAACAACCTGAAGAGCCCGGACGGCTCGGTCGAGCACACCGGCGACAACACCACCGGTGAGGGCGAGGGCGACGACGAGGCGATCAAGGTCAATCTCGCCGGCGTCCCGGCCGATGTCGCCAAGATCGTCTTCCCGGTCTCGATCTACGAGGCCGAGAGCCGCCAGCAGAGCTTCGGCCAGGTCCGCAACGCGTACATCCGCGTCGTGAACCAGGCCGACAACAGCGAGCTCGCCCGCTACGACCTCTCCGAGGACGCCTCGACCGAGACCGCCATGGTCTTCGGCGAGCTGTACCGCAACGGTGCCGAGTGGAAGTTCCGCGCCATCGGCCAGGGCTACGCCTCCGGCCTGCGGGGCATCGCGCAGGACTTCGGCGTCAACGTCTGAGTCCTCGCTCGAAAGAGAGCAGTACACCCGTCCGGCGCCGTGCACTGTGTGTACGGCGCCGGACTGGGTTTGCCCGCGGCCGCGCCGCGGATTTCACCACACCGGGGCCGCGACCGCCGTGCCGCGACCACCACGTCGTCCGGGGAGGACCACAACATGGGCGTCACACTCGCCAAGGGGGGCAATGTCTCCCTCTCCAAGGCCGCACCGAACCTCACCCGGGTTCTGGTCGGACTGGGATGGGACGCGCGCTCCACGACGGGGGCCGACTTCGACCTCGACGCCAGCGCGCTGCTGTGCAGCAACGGCCGGGTGCTGGGCGACGAGTACTTCGTCTTCTACAACAACCTGAAGAGTCCCGAGGGCTCCGTCGAGCACACCGGGGACAACCTCACCGGCGAGGGTGAGGGCGACGACGAGTCGATCATCATCGACCTGACCAAGGTGCCGGACGGCGTGGACAAGATCGTCTTCCCGGTCTCCATTCACGAGGCCGAGGCCCGCCGGCAGAGCTTCGGCCAGGTCAGCAATGCCTTCATCCGCGTGGTGAACGAGGCGGACGGCCAGGAGCTGGCCCGCTACGACCTCACCGAAGACGCGTCCAGCGAGACCGCGATGATCTTCGGCGAGGTCTACCGGTACGGGGGCGAATGGAAGTTCCGGGCGGTGGGGCAGGGGTACGCGTCGGGGCTCCGGGGCATCGCTCTAGACTTCGGGGTCAACGTTTCGTAAAGCCTTACAAGACGATGGGGTGCCAGTGGTTCTCAAAACCTTCGGCTGGTCGTTCGCAATCACTGCGCTCGGTCTGGTCGCAGCGGTGTTCTACGGGGGGTGGAAGGCATTCGGGATCGTCGCGATCCTGTCCATCCTTGAGATCTCGCTGTCCTTCGACAACGCGGTGGTCAACGCCGGAATTCTGAAGAAGATGAATGCCTTCTGGCAAAAGATCTTCCTCACGGTCGGCGTGCTCATCGCGGTCTTCGGTATGCGACTGGTCTTCCCCGTCGTCATCGTCGCGATCAGCGCGAAGATCGGGCCCATCGACGCCGTCGATCTGGCCATGAACGACAAGGACATGTACAAGCAGCTGGTCACGGACGCTCACCCGTCCATCGCCGCCTTCGGTGGCATGTTCCTCCTGATGATCTTCCTCGACTTCATCTTCGAGGACCGTGACATCAAGTGGCTCGCCTGGCTGGAGCGTCCGCTCGCCAAGCTCGGCAAGATCGACATGCTGTCCGCGTGCATCGCGCTGATCGTCCTGGTCATCACCTCGATGACCTTCGCCGCCCACGCCCACCAGCACGGCGGCGTCCACGTGGACAAGGCGCAGACGGTCCTCGTCTCCGGCATTCTCGGCCTGATCACTTACATGATCGTCGGTGGCCTCTCCGGCTACTTCGAGAACAAGCTGGAGGAAGAGGAGGAGGCCGAGCACGAGGCCGAGGAAGCGGCGAGGAAGAGCGGCAAGTCCGTCTCGGCCGTCGCCATGGCCGGCAAGGCCGCGTTCTTCATGTTCCTCTACCTCGAAGTCCTCGACGCCTCCTTCTCCTTCGACGGGGTCATCGGCGCCTTCGCCATCACCAACGACATCGTGCTCATGGCCCTCGGCCTCGGCATCGGTGCCATGTACGTCCGGTCGCTGACCGTGTATCTGGTCCGCCAGGGCACCCTCGACGACTACGTCTACCTGGAGCACGGCGCGCACTACGCCATCGGCGCGCTCGCCGTGATCCTGCTCGTCACCATCCAGCACGAGATCAACGAGGTCATCACCGGCCTCGTCGGCGTCGTGCTGATCGCGTGGTCCTTCTGGTCCTCCGTGCGCCGCAACAAGCGCATCGAGCTGGAGGGGGCCGTCGCGGACGCGTGACCGCGAGGCACAACCGCGGACGCGTGACGGCGTACGCGTGATCGCGGAGGCATGACCGCGGCATAAATGCGGAACGCTCCATTGCGGGGCGGCCCGGGGGTCCACGACCCGGCGGGCCGCCCCGTTTTCCGTGCGGGCAAAAGGGGATCAGGGGGGAAGGCAGGGATGGGTTTCTTCGACGGGATCAGGGGCGCTCGCGCCATGCAGTTCCAGTCGGGCAGCGCCTCGTCGAACGCGATCGAGCTGACCAGGCGGCATCCGACGGTGTCGCTCACCAAACAGGGGGCGGTGCACGGCAACCTGCGCGTCAACCTCTCCTGGCGGATGCGTACCTCCGACATCGGCGGCCGCTCCGGCCAGAGCGGCCAGCTCTTCCGGCACCCGTTCAAGCTGTTCAAGCCGGACATGGTGCAGGCCCACACCCAGGGCGTGGCCAATGTCGACCTCGACCTCGGCTGCCTCTACGAGCTGACCGACGGCACCCGGGGCGTCGTACAGCCGCTGGGCAACCTGCTCGGCGACATCAACGACCCGCCGTACGTGAAGCTAAGTGGCGACGACCGGTTCGGGTCGCCGTCCGGCGAGACGGTCTTCGTCAACCTCGACCACTCCGACGAGATCAAGCGGCTGCTCGTCTTCGTCTACATCTACGACCAGACCCCGGCCTTCGACCGGACGCACGCCCTCGTCACCCTCTACCCGAGCACGGGACCGCGGATAGAGATCGCCCTCGACGAGCGGCACCCGCAGGCCCGTTCCTGCGCCGTGGTCTCCCTGGAGAAGGTCAAGGGCGAGCTGATCGTGCGCCGCGAGGTGAAATTCGTGTACGGATTCCAGGCCGAGCTGGACCGGCTGTACGGGTGGGGGCTCCAGTGGGGGCGGGGCTACAAGAGCACCAAGACCTGACCGGAGCCCCTCGGGCGGGTTTTAAAAGTAGCGCCGGGCGCCCGGAGGGCGTGGCCCGACTTTTAAAACACGCCCGAGGGCCGGCCGGCTCAGCGGCGGATGAACTGGGGGCCCTGCACCGGCAGTCGGAAGGCCGGGTCGGCCCCCGGTCCCGGCACCGGGGCCGGGGACACCGGCTGCGGATACCCGTAGGCGGGCTGTACGGCCGGCGCGGCCTGCGTGGGCGGCGCCGGACGCATCGCGGCCGTCTGCTCGCCCGTGGGCCCCGTGGCGGCCGCGGCGGCCTCGGGGGCGTTCTCGTCCACGGAGATCCCGTGGTCGGTCGCCAGCCCCACCAGCCCGTCGGAGTAGCCCTCGCCCAGCGCGCGGAACTTCCATCCCTCGCCCCGGCGGTAGAGCTCCCCGCAGATCAGCGCGGTCTCGGCGCCCGTCTCGGGCCGCACGTCGAAGAAGGCCAGCGGCTCGGCGCCACCTGCCGCGGTGGCGTCGTAGAGCAGGATCCGCAGGTCCCTGACCCGCTGGAACGGCACGTCCTCGGCGGAGGCGACCACCAGGATCCGGTCCACCGCCGGGGTCACCGCGCGCAGGTCCGCCTGCACGGCGTCGGTGATCCCGTCGCCGATCTGCTTCTTGCCCAGGCGCCACACGGCCCCCGAGGGGTGCCGGGGCTGGTTGTAGAAAACGAAGTCCTCGTCCGAACGCACACGCCCGTCCGCGCCCACGAGCAGCGCGGAGGCGTCCACGTCCGGCACCTCGGGGCCGGTGGTCCAGCGCAGCACCGCCCGGACCGCCACGGCGGCCACCGGGATGTTCGAGCCCTTCTGCATCGCGTGCGTCATGCCCGTCATCCTGCCCTCCCGCGGGGGAGCGGAACAATGCGGCCCCCCGTAGGGCGTGTCCCCGCGGTTCACGTCGAGACTCTTGTCCCCACCGCTAGACCTGGGCATGGTGCATGGGGGTTACCTGAACTTCATGTGCTTGAGGAATTCTTGACTCACGTTCGTACGTACTATTACCGGCCACGCCAGTTGGGCCGCCGAGGCAGTACGGGGGAAGCACATGCGTCACTTCGGGCACATATCGCCCACCGTCCGAAAGGACCTCTTCCACCAGGAGCCGGCCGAGTTCACCGCCGCCTCCCCGGCCCGTATTCTCGCCGCCGCCCTGGGGGCGACGCTCTACAGTCCGGCGACCCGCCCGAGCCTGGCCGCCGACATCCGCAAGCAGGCCGCCCGCGGAGTCGTCTCCATGGTCCTCTGCCTGGAGGATTCCATCAGCGACGCCGATGTCGCCGGAGGCGAGGAGAACCTCGTCCGGCAGTTCGCCGACCTCGACGCCGACGGCGCGGACCTCCCGCTCCTGTTCATCCGGGTCCGTGAACCCGAGCAGATCCCCGACCTCGTGCGCCGCCTCGGCGGCTCGGCGCGCAGGCTGGCCGGATTCGTACTGCCCAAGTTCAGCGAGCACCGCGGTATCGCCTTCCTCGACGCCGTGGCCGAGGCGGAGGCGGCGAGCGGACAGCCCCGCCTGTACGCCATGCCGGTCCTGGAGACGCCGGAACTGCTGCACCTCGAAACCCGGGTCGAAACCCTCGCCGGCATCTCCCGCACGGTCAACGCCTACCGCGAGCGGGTCCTGGCCCTGCGGCTCGGCGTGACCGACTTCTGCTCCGCCTACGGACTGCGGCGCACCCCCGACATGACCGCGTACGACGTCCAGATCGTCGCGGGTGTCATCGCGGACGTGGTCAACGTGCTCAGCCGGGCCGACGGCACCGGCTTCACCGTCACCGGACCGGTCTGGGAGTACTTCCGCAGCCAGCAGCGGCTCTTCAAGCCGCAGCTGCGCCGCAGCCCCTTCCTGGAGGAGGGCGTGGAGGAACTGCGCACCGCGCTGATCGAGCACGACCTGGACGGGCTGCTGCGCGAGATCGAGCTCGACCGGGCCAACGGGCTGCTGGGCAAGACCTGCATCCACCCGGCCCACGTCACGCCCGTCCACGCGCTGTCGGTGGTCTCCCACGAGGAGTTCAGCGACGCGCAGGACATCCTGCGCCCCGAGCGCGGCGGCGGCGGAGTCATGCGCTCCGCCTACACGAACAAGATGAACGAGGTGAAGCCCCACCGGGCCTGGGCCGAGCGCACCATGCTGCGGGCCGAGGTCTTCGGTGTGGCCAAGGAGGAGGTCGGCTTCGTCGACCTCCTCACGGCGGGGCCCCAGGTGTGAGCCTGCCGCAGACGCTGTACACGACGAGGAAAGGCAAGACGATCGACGCGGTGTGGTCGGGAACCTGGGTCGCGGACCGGCTGGGCGTAAGCCTGGAGGAAGGCGCGGCCCCGGGTTCGCCACGGCTGGTGCAGCTGCTGGGGCTGGCGCTGCGGCGCAACCCCAAGCGGGCGCACCTGCTGGTCTCGCAGGTGCTGGGCAAGCACGTCCCGCAGTCCCCGGAGGTCGTCTACGCCGCCGGGTACGGGCTGGGAGAACGGGTCAGGGAGCTGCTCGGCGACGAGGCGGCCGCCGCGGCGGTGGTCCTCGGGTACGCCGAGACCGCCACCGGGCTCGGTCACTGCGTCGCCGACGGCCTCGGGCTCGCCCCCTACCTCCACTCCACCCGCCGCCCCGTACCGGGCGTGAAGCCCGCCGGCGGATTCGAGGAGGCCCACTCGCACGCCACCTCGCACCTGCTGCTGCCCGAGGACCCGGAACTGCTGGCCGCGAGCGGGCCGCTGGTCCTCGTCGACGACGAGTTCTCCACCGGCAACACCGTCCTGAACACCATCCGCGACCTGCACGCCCGGCACCCCCGCTCGCACTACGTCGTCGTCGCCCTCGTGGACATGCGCTCCCCGGCCGACCGCGACCGCCTCACCGCCTTCGCCGCCGAGATCGGCGCCCGCGTCGACCTCGTCGCGCTCGCCTCCGGCACGGTCGGGCTCCCCGAGGGCGTCCTGGCCAAGGGGCAGGCCCTGGTCGAGGAGTACGACCGCCAGTGCGCGGCTCCCGCCGCCGGCGGCCCGCCCGCCCCCGTGGGGCGGGTCGTGCTGGACTGGCCCGCCGGGCTCCCGGACGGCGGCCGGCACGGCTTCACCCCGGCCGACCGGGCCCGGCTGGAGGCGGCCCTGCCCGCGCTGGCCGGGCAGCTCGCCGACGCGCTGGGCGAGCCGGGTGGGCCGGGCGCGCCGGGTGGGCGGCCGGCGCGGGTCCTCGTACTCGGCAACGAGGAGCTGATGTACGCGCCGCTGCGCCTCGCGCGGGCCCTGGAGGAATCCTGGGCTGGATCCGGGGCTGAACCCGGGGCGGCGGCCGGCCGCGAGGTCCGGTTCTCGACCACGACCCGCTCGCCGGTGCTCGCCGTCGACGACCCCGGCTACGCCATCCGCACCCGGCTGGTGTTCCCGGCGCACGACGCCCCCGCCGACGGGCCGGGGGACCGGTACGCCTACAACGTCGCGGGCGCGGGCTTCGACGCCGTCGTCGCCGTCGTCGACGCGCAGGGGGACACCGGGGCCCTGCACGCCCCCGACGGGCTCCTCGCCCAGCTCGCCCCGCACACCGGCCGGGTCCTGCTGGCCGTCGTACCGTCCTACGTACCCGAAGCATCCGACCGGCAGGAGCCGATCATGACCGATCCGATCATGCCCGAGCCCCTGCGCGGCCCCGCCTTCTCCTCGTACGCCGCCGAGGACGTCGGCTGGCTGCTCCAGGACCTTTCCGACGTCGAACTGGAGGCCCCGACCGAGGAGCGCGAGGAGGCCATCCAGGCGGGCGGCGCGCACTACGCCGAGTCCCTGCCGGTCGAGTACCAGCCGAGCCCCGAGTACCAGGAGCTCTACCAGAGCGCGCTGACCGCCTCCGCGGCCCGAATAGCCCGGGCCGTGGGCACCGTCACCGAGACGGTCCTCGCGGAGCGCTCCCCGTCCCCGGTGCTGGTCTCCCTGGCCCGCGCCGGCACCCCCGTCGGCGTGCTGATGCGCCGCTGGGCCCAGGCTCGACACGGCCTGGACCTGCCGCACTACGCCGTCTCCATCGTGCGCGGCCGCGGCATCGACGCCAACGCGCTGCGCTGGCTCGTCGCCCACCACGATCCGGCCGACATCGTCTTCGTGGACGGCTGGACGGGCAAGGGTGCGATCACCCGGGAGCTGCGGGACGCCCTGGCGGCCCATCAGCGAGAAGTGGGGGGCCCGGAGATCAACCCGGAGATCGTGGTCCTCGCCGACCCCGGCTCGTGCGTCCCGACGTACGGCACCCGCGAGGACTTCCTGATCCCCTCCGCCTGTCTCAACTCCACCGTTTCCGGACTGATCTCGCGTACGGTTCTGAGGTCCGACCTGGTCGGGCCCGCCGATTTCCACGGCGCGAAGTTCTACCGCGAGCTCGCCGGTGCCGATGTCTCCGTCGCCTTCGTCGACGCCGTCGCCGCCTGCTTCGACGAGGTGGCCGAGGCGGTGGACGCCGAGGTCAAGGAGCTCCTCGCGGCCGACCGGACCCCCACGTGGGAGGGCTGGGCGGCGGTGGAACGGATCAGCGAGGAGTACGGCATCCACGACGTGAACCTCGTCAAGCCCGGCGTCGGCGAGACGACGAGGGTGCTGCTGCGCCGCGTGCCGTGGAAGATCCTGGCCCAGCGCGGGGCCGGGGCCGACCTGGACCACGTACGACTGCTCGCCGAGCAGCGCGGGGTCCCCGTGGAGGAGGTCGACGGGCTGCCTTACACGTGCGTAGGACTTATTCACCCCCGCTTCACGCGCGGCGCCACGGGCGCCGACGGAAAGGCTGTGGCCTCCAAGTGACTGTCCTGGTAGCCAGTGATCTCGACCGTACGCTCATCTACTCGACGGCCGCCCTCGCGCTGACCATGCCCGACCCGGTGGCCCCCCGGCTGCTGTGCGTCGAGGTGCACGAGAGCAAGCCGCTGTCGTACATGACCGAGACGGCGGCGGGACTGCTGGCGGAGCTGTCCGCCGACCCGGGCGTCGTGTTCGTCCCGACGACCACCCGTACGCGCAAGCAGTACCAGCGGATCCGCTTCCCCGGGCGACCCGCGAAGTACGCGATCTGCGCCAACGGCGGGCAGCTGCTCGTGGACGGTGTGCCGGACCGGGACTGGCGGCGCGAGGTCGCGGCGCGGCTGGCACGGGAGTCCGCCCCGCTGGAGGAGGTGAACGGCCACCTGCTCGCCTCGGCGGACCCGGCGTGGCTGCGCAAGGCGCGGGTGGCGGAGGACCTGTTCGCCTACCTCGTGGTCGAACGCGCCCTGGTCCCGCCCGAATGGATCAAGTCCCTGACGGGATGGGCCGAGGAACGCGGCTGGACCGTGTCCTTGCAGGGCCGCAAGATCTACGCGGTCCCGCGCCCGCTGACCAAGAGCGCGGCCATGCGCGAGGTGGCCCGCCGTACCGGCGCCTCCACCACGCTCGCGGCCGGCGACTCGCTGCTGGACGCAGACCTGCTGCTGGCGGCCGACCGGGCGTGGCGGCCGGGCCACGGGGAACTGGCCGACGCGGCCTGGACGGCACCGTCGGTGACGGCGCTGACCACGGCCGGCGTGCTCGCGGGCGAGGAGATCGTGCGCGCGTTCGGGCGGGCCGCGGGCGGACTGGGCACACTGGGCGCATGACCAAGGGCAACAGCACCAAGATCACAGACGAGCTCTACCAGTACATGCTGGCGCACAACCCCCCGCTGGACGAGATCCAGCGGGGGCTGGTGGCGACCACGTACGAGAAGTTCCCGGACGTCGCCGGAATGCAGTCGGCGGAGGAGCAGGGGCCGCTGCTGGCGTTCCTGGTCCGGCTGACCGGGGCCCGCCGCATCGTGGAGATCGGCACCTTCACCGGCTTCTCGACCCTGTCCATGGCGCAGGCCCTCCCGGCGGACGGCGTGCTGATCGCGTGCGACGTCTCGCAGGAGTGGACGGCGTACGGCCGCGAGGCCTGGAAGGCGGCGGGCGTCGCGGACCGCATCGACCTGCGCATCGCCCCGGCACTGGACACGCTGCGCGCGATGCCCTCCGAGGAGCACGTCGACATGGCCTACGTGGACGCGGACAAGGAGAACCAGATCGCGTACTGGGAGGAACTCGTGCCGAGGATGCGCCCGGGCGGGCTCATCGTCACGGACAACACGCTGTACCACGGCACGGTGCTCGACGAGTCGGCCACGGGGTCGGCGGCTGGCGTCCGGGCGTTCAACGAGCACGTCCGCGAGGACACCCGGATGGACTCCGTCCTGCTGGCGATCTCGGACGGCCTCACGCTGTCGCGCAAGCGCTAGCAGGCTGGGGCCCGGCTGGGGGCCGGCCGGTCAGCCGCAGCCCCCGCCGCCGCAGCAGCCCCCGCCCGCGCCGCCCATGGCGGGTGCGGGCGTGCTGCGGGCCGACCCGCCGACGGCTACGGCGGAAAGCAGCTTGACGGTGTCGGCGTGGCCCGAGGGGCAGTCGGCGGGCGCGGACGACTCGGCCATCGGCCGGCTGACCTCAAAGGTGTCGTCGCAGGTCCGGCAGCGGAATTCATAACGAGGCATGCGGTCAGGCTACGCAGCGCGGCCCCTTCCTGCCAGGGCCCGCTGCTCGCGAGCCGCCTGCTCGGGGTGGCGGGCACGCCAGTACGGATTGTTGTGCGGCAGGGCGCTGCCCACCCGCCCGTACATCCCGAACCACATCAGCATCACGCCGACGACGAAGCTGAACAGCACGTTCTGGATCTCGAAGGCCAGGAAGTTCAGGCTGGAGTCCAGCAGGGCGAGATTGACGAACCCGCTGAGGATGAAAGCCACCCCCAGCACGATGTTCAGGGTGGAGGCGAAGTTCCCGCCGATCACCATCCCGACGAAGAGCAGCAGCCCGATACAGATCGACAGAACGCTCAGTGCGCCGTTGGTGTTCAGGGCGAGCACCCTGTCCCCGCCGGTGTCGAAGAACCCGATTCGGTCGATCAGCCCGAGAATCCCGAAGGCGATCAGCAGAAGCCCCGTCAGGCCCGAGCCCACTCGGTAGACCTTGCTGAGCTTGTGATCGGCGGGCAGATGCTCGTCGAGCCGGGCATTGAGGGGATGCACGACGCGCCGCACCAGGAAGGGGACGTGCGGTGGGCTGGGCGCAGGCGGCGGCCCATTGGGCACGTAGGGCGCGTAATGCTCATGGGCCTCATGGCACCCGTATGCCGCATGCGGTGCGGTCGCGGGGGGCACCTGGGGCGTACGAGAGCGGGACGCGCGAGACGTGTGGGACGCGCGAGGCATGCGGGACGTACGAGACGTGCGGGACATGTGGGCAGCCATACCGCCCTCCTCTGCTCCGGTTCCCTGCACCTCCTAGCATCCGCCGATGCCCACCCCGGGACAACCGCGGGCCTCACCCGTTCCCGCGCTGCCCCCGGATATCGGCGACGACCCGCCCCACGGCGGCGCGCACCTGCTCCATCTCCTGAAGGAAATGCCAGTAGTCGGGATGCCGCCCCTCCAGCCCGGCGAGCGCCCGCTCCATCCGCGCCACCGACTCGTCCAGCGGCCGCGCATGCCGCGGATCGGGCACACTGCGGCCCTCCATCGCCAGCCGCTGAGCGTCCCGGATCGCGAACCGGGTCCGCTGCACCTCCTCCTGCGGATCCCGCGCCACCGCCTCCAGCCGGGTCAGCCGGTCCTGCGCCGCCGACACCGCCTCGTCGGTGGCGTCCAGCGCGGCCCGGACCGCCTCGATCAGCGTGCCGACGTCGGTCCAGCGCTGCTCGTCGCGGGCCCGGCCGGCCTCCAGCAGCCGGTCCTCCGCCTGCGCGACATCCCGTACCGCCTGGTCCGGCACGTGCTGGAGGTCCTGCCAGCAGGCGGCACTGAACCGCCGACGCAGCTCGCTCAGCACCGGATCCACCCGGTCCGCCCGGTTGCGCAGCGCCTGCGCCCTGGTCCGCAGGCTCACCAGCCGCCGGTCGATCTCCGCCGCGCGCTCCGGCAGCCGCGCCGCCTCGGCCCGTATCGCCTCCGCGTCCCGCAGGATCCGGTCGGCGCGCTGGATGGTCTCCTGCACCCCGTGCTGCCCGGCGCCCTGGTTCAGCTTCGTCAGTTCGGGCCCGAGCGCCGCCAGCCGTGCGGCCAGGTCATCCGCCCGCATGCCCTTGGCCCGTACGGCGTCCAGCGCGTCACTGGCCGCCAGCAGCGCGGCCTTCGCCCGCTCCCGGGCCGGCGCGACCCGGGCCAGCTGCGTCTCGGCCTTGTCCAGCAACGGTTGCAGCCCCTGCGCGAACCGGTCCAGCTCGCCCTTGACCCGCACCAGCTCGTCCCGGGCCCGCACCAGCTCGTCCCTGGCCCGGGCCGCCACCGAGCCCTCCAGCTCGGGCCGGTCCAGGTCATGCGCGTCGACCGCCTCGATGTACACATGACTGACCTGGTCGATCCGCTGCCCGAGCGCGACGAAGCCCTCGCCGGCCTGCCGCGCGGCGGGCGACCCGTCCGCCGCGGCGATGGTCTCGATCGAGATCCGCAGATCCCGCTGCGCCGTATCCAGCTCGTAGAACGCGGCCGCTGCGGCATCCTTCGCCGCCTGCGCGTCCGCCCGCCGATTGTCGTCCCGCCCGCCGAACCACCGCCGGGATGCCGTCGTCACAATCCCTCTCCCGTACCGCCTCCGCCATGCCCCGGTCCATTCTCCCCCACGGGAACGGGTTTGCGTGGGGGGTGCGCCCGCCATGTAGGCTGTCCACTCATCCACGGGTGCGTAGCTCAGGGGTAGAGCGCTGCTCTTACAAAGCAGATGTCGGCGGTTCGAAACCGTCCGCGCCCACCAGCGGAAAGCCCCCAACCGGTCACGGTTGGGGGCTTTTGCGTGTCCGCGCGGTCTTGGCCGGGGGGTCGGGGCGTGGGAACGTCGGGGGATGGGCGAGTGGCTCGCGTGGGGTGGCGGGGCCGTGGGCGCGGCGGCCTTGGCGGTGTGGGAGCGGCTGGCGGCGGAGGGGTTCGACCGGCGGCGGGACGCGGAGCGGGCACGGCTGCTGGGGCACGCCGAGGAACCCGCGGGGGATCCCAAGTACGCGGACTCCGGGACGGGCCGGTCCGGGGAACAACCCGGCGGCCGGCGGGACGACTTCACGCCGATCCTCGTCGAGTACTACGCCTACGGGCTGACGCAGGCGCGGAGCAGCTTCGTGGCCAGCCAGCGGTTCGCCGGGGCCGGGGCCGTCATTCTGCTTCTCGGGGTGGCGCTGGCCGTGTGGAAGGCCGAGACCAGCGGGGACCTGTACGCCGGGGTCGTGACCAGTTCCGTGGGGGCGGTCGTCACCCTCGTCGGGCAGCTGTTCCACCGGCGGGCCGACACCGCGCTCAGGCACATGGCCGACCAGACCGCCTCGCTGCGCGCCGACCGGCGGGCCGCGGAGGGCACGCGGCAGGCGCTACGGCTGCTCGAAGAGGTGGACGATCCGGCGCTGCGCGCACGGTTGCAGGCCGGGTTGATCATGCGGTTGTCCGGGGCCGAGCTGCCCCGGTAGCGGGATAGTGGAGGTATGTGCCGCTCCATTAAGACCCTCCGTCCGCCCGCCATCCCCGAGAAGGCCACCGAGGAGGAGATCCGCGCCGCCGCGCTCCAGTACGTACGCAAGGTGTCCGGGTTCCATGCGCCCGCCGCGCACAATCAGGAGGTGTTCGCGGCGGCCGTGGACGCGATCGCCGAGGCGACCCGGGACCTGCTCGACGGCCTGCACGTCAGAGGCGCGCCGGCCTCCGCCTAGCTCCGTTCTTCGCGGG
>NZ_JAGGOY010000046.1 GCF_018614095.1 Streptomyces sp. ISL-87
GGCGGGGGCGGGGGCGGGGGCCGGGCTGGGGCTCGCGATCGTGCGGGGGATCGTGGAGGCGCATGAGGGTCACACCGCTGTGCGCAACGTTCCGGGCGGCTGCCGGTTCGAGGTGACCCTCCCGCTCACCGTGTGAGCCCCGCCCGGGCCGGTGCGCCGGGGCTCCGCCCCGGACCNNACGCCGGACGGGCTGGGGGTGCCAGGGGTCACAGGGCGGTGCTCAGGGATGGGCGTTGGGGGGAAATGGCGAATTCCGTCATGCCTGTGGTGAAGGAGACCTCCGGGTGCCAGCCCAGGTCGGTGCGGAGGCGGTGGGAGTCGGCGGTGATGTGGCGGACGTCGCCCAGGCGGAATTCGCCCGTCACGACCGGGGGCGGGCCGCCGTGGGCAACGGACAGGGCGGTGGCCATCTCGCCGACCGTGTGGGGGTCGCCGCTGCCCGTGTTGTACGGCGTGCACGTGCCGGGCGGGAGGGTGGGCAGGGCCTCCAGGGCGACGATGTTGGCCTGCGCCACATCCCGGACGTGGACGAAGTCCCGCCGCTGCCCCCCGTCCTCGAAGACCCGCGGGGCCTCGTCCCGGGCCAGCGCGGAGCGGAAGAAAGACGCCACCCCCGCGTACGGGGTGTCCCGCGGCATCCCCGGCCCGTACACGTTGTGGTAGCGCAGCGACACCGCCCGGCCGTCCACGCACCGCGCCCACGAAGCCGTCAGATGTTCCTGCGTCAGCTTCGTCGTCGCGTACACGTTGCGCGGATCCGCCGGGGCGTCCTCCGCCACCAGACCCGGCGTCAGTTCCGAGCCGCAGAAGGGGCAGTGAGGTTCGAACCGGCCCACTGACAGGTCGTCAACGCGCCTCGGGCCCGGGCGGACCACCCCGTGGCGCAGGCATTCGTACCGCCCCTCCCCGTAGACGACCATCGAGCCGGCCAGCACCATCCCGCGTACCCCGGTCCCGGCCATGGCGGCGAGCAGCACCGCTGTGCCGAGGTCGTTGACGCCGACGTATTCCGGTGCGTCGGCGAAGTCCTTGCCGAGTCCCACCATCGCGGCCTGGTGGCAGACCGCGTCCACCCCGCGCAGGGCGGCCCGTACGGACTCGGCGTCCCGTACGTCCGCCCGTACGAAGCCGGGGTCCGGAGGTCCGGGTGGACCGGGGTGGGCCGACGGGAGCAGGGCGTCCAGGACGACCGGGTCGTGCCCGCGCCGACGCAGTGCCGTGACGATGTGCGAGCCGATGAACCCGGCTCCTCCGGTGACGAGTACGCGCATACCTCGGACGGTACGGAGTACGGTGGGCTCCGTCGGGCTCCCGCGCCCGGACGTAAGGATTCCGTCATCCCGCTCGTCCACGCTTTCTCCCCGGGCTCCCCGATTTCTCCCCGCCTCACCACCTGGGCACCGCGAGCGTCACCCAGCGTTCACCCCCTCGTCTCTCTGTGGTCCCAACTGGCGTCCATTACCGACGTTTTTACGCCATCAAACCTCGGAAAGTGCCCCTATTGGCGTCTTGTGAACTGGCTTGACCGCGCAGTAAAGGGGGCATAAGTTCTGCCCCGGCTTGCTCCAGCAGGACGGGCCGACGAACCGTCCTCTGGGGGGACACATGCACTACTACACCGATGTTCTGAAGAAGTACGTCGACTTCTCCGGCCGCGCCCGTCGGCAGGAGTACTGGATGTTCTTCCTGTTCAACCTGGCGGCCCTGATCATCGTCGCCATCATCGACAGCGCGATCGGCACGTACCCGCTGCTCTACCTGATCTACGCCCTCGCCGTCTTCCTCCCGGGCCTCGGCGTCGGTGTCCGCCGGCTGCACGACACCGGCAAGTCGGGCTGGTGGCTGCTCATCAGCCTCGTGCCCCTGATCGGTGGCATCTGGCTGATCGTCCTGATGGCGACCGAGGGTCAGCCGCAGCCGAACCAGTACGGTGCGAACCCCAAGCAGGTCCACGCCTGAGCAGGCCCGTACGCCTGAACGCCTGAGCGCTGCCCCTGGCTGGAAACAGCCGGAGGCGGCGCTCTCGCCGTTCCGGGCCGAAGGAAAAGGAAGGCGCCGACGCCAGGTGACGCGCGTCTCCCCGGGCTCGCGGCAGGGGGCTGTCCAGACCGGCCCGATCACGAGATATCTTGATGTCGAGCAATGTTGCAGACGAGAGACGCAGACTGTGGAGCGGAGCATCCGGTGACTGACTCGACCATCATCTACACGCACACTGACGAGGCCCCGGCCCTCGCGACGTATTCGTTCCTGCCTGTTATCCAGGCGTACGCGTCGACGGCCGGTGTGAATGTCGAGACCCGTGACATCTCCCTGGCCGGTCGGATCATCGCCAGCTTCCCCGAGTACCTCGAGGAGGGCCAGCGGATCGCCGATGCCCTCGCCGAGCTGGGCGAGCTGGCGAAGACGCCGGAAGCGAACATCATCAAGCTGCCCAACGTCTCGGCCTCGATCCCGCAGCTCAAGGCCGCGGTCGCCGAGCTCCAGGGCCAGGGCTACGCGCTCCCGGACTACCCGGACGAGCCGAAGACCGACGAGGAGCGCGAGGTCCGCGCCCGCTACGACAAGATCAAGGGCAGCGCCGTCAACCCGGTCCTGCGCGAGGGCAACTCCGACCGCCGTGCCCCCGGCTCGGTCAAGAACTACGCCAAGGCCCACCCGCACCGCATGGGCGCCTGGACCCCCGAGTCGAAGACGAACGTCGCCACCATGGGCGCCAACGACTTCCGCTCCACCGAGAAGTCCACCGTGATCGCCGAGGCCGACACGCTCCGTATCGAGCACGTCTCCGCCGACGGCGCCACCACCGTCCTGCGCGAGTCCGTACCGGTCCTCGCCGGTGAGGTCGTGGACGCGTCCGTCCTGCACGTCGACGCGCTGCGCACCTTCCTGAACGAGCAGATCGAGCGTGCCAAGGCCGAGGGCGTCCTGTTCTCCGTGCACCTCAAGGCCACGATGATGAAGGTCTCCGACCCGATCATCTTCGGCCACGTGGTCCGCGCCTTCTTCCCGAAGACCTTCGCGAAGTACGGCGAGGTCCTCATCGCCGCCGGCCTGTCCCCCAACGACGGCCTCGGCACCATCCTGAACGGCCTGGCCGGCGTCCCGCACATCGGCGCCGAGATCAAGGCCTCCTTCGAGGCCGAGATCGCCGAGGGCCCGGCCCTCGCGATGGTCGACTCGGACAAGGGCATCACCAACCTGCACGTCCCGAGCGATGTCATCGTCGACGCCTCCATGCCGGCCATGATCCGCACCTCGGGCCACATGTGGGGCCCGGACGGCGCCGAGGCCGACACCCTCGCCGTCCTCCCGGACAGCAGCTACGCCGGTGTCTACCAGGTCGTCATCGACGACTGCCGCGCGCACGGCGCGTTCGACCCGTCCACGATGGGCTCGGTGCCGAACGTCGGCCTCATGGCCCAGAAGGCCGAGGAGTACGGCAGCCACGACAAGACCTTCGAGATCGCCGCCGCGGGCACCGTCCGCGTCGTCGACGCCGCGGGCAACACGGTCCTGGAGCAGGAGGTCGCCGCCGGTGACATCTTCCGCGCCTGCCAGACCAAGGACCTGCCGATCCAGGACTGGGTCAAGCTCGCCGTCACCCGCGCCCGCGCGACCGGCAACCCGGCCGTCTTCTGGCTCGACGAGGGCCGCGCGCACGACGCGCAGCTGATCGCCAAGGTGAAGACGTACCTCGCCGACCACGACACCGACGGTCTGACCATCAAGATCCTGTCGCCGGTCGAGGCCACCGCCTTCTCCCTGGAGCGCATCCGCCGCGGCGAGGACACCATCTCGGTGACCGGCAACGTGCTGCGCGACTACCTGACCGACCTCTTCCCGATCCTGGAGCTGGGCACCAGCGCCAAGATGCTGTCGGTCGTCCCGCTGATGGCGGGCGGCGGCCTGTTCGAGACGGGCGCCGGCGGCTCCGCCCCGAAGCACGTCCAGCAGCTCGTCAAGGAGAACTACCTGCGCTGGGACAGCCTGGGTGAGTTCTTCGCCCTGGCGGCCAGCTTCGAGCACCTCGCGACCACCACGGGCAACGCCCGTGCCCAGGTCCTGGCCGACACCCTCGACCGCGCGACCGGCTCCTTCCTCAACGAGGACAAGTCGCCGACCCGCCGTCTCGGCGGCATCGACAACCGCGGCAGCCACTTCTACCTCGCCATGTACTGGGCGCAGGAGCTGGCCAAGCAGACCGGCGACGCCGAGCTGGCCGCCGCGTTCGCGCCGCTGGCCAAGACGCTGGCCGAGCAGGAGCAGACCATCGTCGCCGAGCTCATCGCGGTGCAGGGCTCCCCGGCAGACATCGGTGGCTACTACCAGCCCGACCCGGCCAAGGCCGCGGCGGTCATGCGCCCGTCCGCGAGCTTCAACCAGGCTCTCGCGATCCTGGGCTGACGCCCGCAGGCAGTCCTACGTGTTCCGCCCCGGCCGGCATCTCGCCCGGCCGGGGCGGTCCCGTATCTGACACCCGCTCGCCGCCACGGAGGCTGCCGTGTCGCGGTGACGCGCCCCAGCTGCCCGGCCCCGGTGTCAGAGCCGGTGGACGCGCCCCTGGCCGACGGCCAGCGGGTGCCGCCCGGCGGCCAGGATCCGCAGCCCGGGCGCGCGGGCGAGCAGCGCGCGAAGCCACCCGAGCGCCTCGGGGCTGAGCCGGTCGGTGCCGTCCAGGACGAGCAGCATGTCCCGCTCGGCGAGCCACGAGGCGGCGTTCGCCGTCCCGCAGGGCAGGAAGGGCATCCCGGGTACGCGTCCCAGCGCGGCCACCAGCTCCCGCATGCCGGTGGTGTGCTCCGACTGCTCCGGTTGACCCGACCGCTCCAGCTGCTCCCACTGCTCCAGCTGCTCCAGGGCGACAACGGCCGCCCCGTCGAAGAAGTTGGACGAGAGCCGGAGCGAGATGTCCCGCACCAGCAGGCTCCGCGGCGCGCGGAAGCCGCAGGTCACGGTCAGAACCCGGCTCCGCCGGACCGCGGTGAGCAGTCCGGACAGCTCGGTGGATGTCATCGGCAGCGTTCCCGCGCCGCCTGTTTCCCTCGTCGGCACGATGCCCCCCATTGCATGCGTGACCAAGGGCGGCCAGAGGGTTCTTTCAAGCCGCGTGTCGACGATTATGCGTCAGTTCTGCCGGATGGCCAGGGGAATGTCGGATTCCGCCCGCTGGATCCCGATGGTGATCAATGCCCCGCCCGGGCGTCGCAGGTCAGGCCCAGGAGGTCCAGGAGGCCCGGTGCGGCGCCCGAGGCAAGGCCCCCGGCCGCCGGCCCGCCCCTGGCCGCGCACCATCCGCCCGCCGATCTGCGTGGTGCCGCTTCAGGTCCTCCTCCCGGTAGCGCCGCGTCTCCTCGTGCCAGGTGGCGATCGCGGCCATCCACAGCTTCAGCTCCTCCGCGTACCGGTCCAGCGCCGCACGGGCCGCCGCGTCCAGCCCGTAGTCCTCGTACATGACGGGGAACTCCCTCTCCAGCACATGCTCGAACTGCCTCATCCGCGAGGTCATCAGGTCGTTCACGATCCGGAGCGCGGTCGGGTAGTCACAGCCGAAGAAGGTCTCCGTGACGACGAGCATGTTGTGCAGCTCGCCCTCGTACTCCACCTCCTTCTGGTACGAGTACACGTCGTTCATCAGCGCCGAGCAGTCGAAGGCGGCCGCCTCCAGGGACTGCACCGCGGCGCTGTCGTACACCTGCGGCGGGACCACGTCCAGGTGGGCCATCCGGCCGAGGGAGATGGTCATCGGCGAGCCGAAGGTCACCCGCCGCATCTCCAGGTAGTCCACCGGGTCCGGCACCCGGTTCGCGGCCTGGTTCTCCAGCTCCCAGAGCCAGCTGTCCAGCACCCGCTCCACCGCCGTCCGGAACATCCGCCGCTGGAGCGCGGACATCGGAGCGGCCGTGCGCCGCCACAGGTCGGCGAGCCCCCGCTCCATGGCGTTCACCGGAGCCGAAGCCGACGGCCCCGGCCCTGGCCCTGGCCCTGGCCCCGGCCCCAGGTCCAGCGGCATGAAGGAGCGCAGCCGCGCTGTCTGCACGGCGGCCCCGGCCAGATCGCGGACGGTGCCGAACCGCAGGGGGTAGAGGTCGTCGGCATACGTGCCCCAGCTCAGCCAGCACGCGCTGATGTCCAGGGCCTCCGCCGAGGCCTTCGGGTCGATGCCGGCCGAGCAGTGCGCGAAGTCGTACCCGACGGCCTTGTCCTCCCACCACATGCCCTCGTCGAGCATCCCCATCCGCCGGTTCCAGTCGATCAAGCGCTCGCGGGCGCCCTCCAGATGGGGGTTGAGCGGCGCCGTGTACGGCAGGTAGAACTCCGGGATCACCGACGGCCCCACCGCGCGCCGGGTGTGGCCGTGCTGCCGGGCGCGCCGGTCCCCGCCGGTGATGCCGAGCAGTGCCCGGATGTTGGCGGACGAGGTGCCCAGCCCCGAGGGACCCGGCAGCCACTGCGGCATGCCCTGCCCGTCGCGGCCCGCCCGCTTGTTCATGTAGCGGCTGGAGCGCATGTGCCACTCGTGGCCGCCGGACTGCCAGTCCTGCAGCCCGCGGGCGTAGGCGAGCACCGCCATCACCTGGGCCGGGTCCAGGCCCGCCCGGGCGATCAGCGGGGGCAACTCGGCGAAGAAGGTGTGCTCGAACTGCTGGAGGCGCGAGGTGAGGAGATGGTTCAGCTGGTCGGCCGCCTCCTGGGTGGTGCACCCGAAGAACTTCTCCAGCACCAGGACCCCGTTGCTGAGTTCACCCTCCTTCCCGACCTCGCGCTCGTACGAGAACAGGTCGTTGCGGAAATGCACGGAGTCGGCGAAGCAGTCGCGCAGCACGCGCAGCGGCCGTTCGGCGGCGACCGCGGCGGGCACCTCGGCGCCCACCGCGTGCTCGATGAGACTGGCCGACCAGGGCGCGCCGCCGACCTTGCGGCGCTGTTCCACGTACTCGACCGGATTGGAGACGCGGCCGATGGTGATGTTGTCGAGCTCCCACAGCGACTCCATCAGGAGATTGCGGGTGCTGAGGGAGAACCGGGCGGTCCAGTCCGCCGAATGCCCGGGGACGGTACGGGTCCACAGGTCCGCGAGCCCCGCCTCCACCGGGTTCGTCGGCTCCGGCATCACGGCGGCCAGGCCGTCGGCGGGTGCGGCCTCGGGCATGAACAGGGCGAGCCGTTCGAGGGCCTCCCGCCCGGCGGTACGGTTCCCGGAGCGTTTGAAGACCTCCAGGAACCAGTCGTCGAAGAAGAACACCCACACGTACCAGTCGGTGACGAGCGAGAGCATCGGCCCGTCGCACTCCGGGTGGGTGTAGGCGCACAACAGGGCGTAGTCGTGCGCCTCCAGGTCGGCGAGGTCCCATACGCCGGAGCCCTCCAGCATCCCCAGGGCGCCGGCCCAGGCGCGGGCGTGCGCCCGGGCCTCGTCCAGATGCGGGTTGAGACGGGCGGGGTGCGGAACGTAGAACTCGGGCAGTTCAAAGGGTTGTTGGTGTTCGCGTTGTTGCTGTTGTAGCTGCTGCTGCGTCGTGCGTTCGGCGCTCACTCTCCGGCCGCCCTCAGTCGTCGAAACGCGAGATCTCAACGTTCTCCAGCACCCCGACGGCGTCGGGGACCAGGATCGCCGCCGAGTAGTAGGCGGTGACGAGGTAGGAGATGATCGCCTGCTCGTTGATGTGCATGAACCGGACGGACAGGCCCGGCTGGTACTCGTCCGGCAGGCCGATCTGGTGCAGCCCGATGACACCCTCGTTGTCCTCGCCGGTGCGCAGCACCAGGATCGAGCTGGTGCGCTCCTTCGTCACCGGGATCTTGTTGCAGGGCAGCAACGGGACCCCGCGCCAGGAGGGCACCTTGTGCCCGTGGAAGTCGACACTGTCCGGATACAGGCCGCGCCGGCTGCACTCGCGGCCGAAGGCGGCGATGGTGCGCGGGTGGGCGAGGAAGTACTGGGATCCGCGGCGCCGGCTGAGGAGTTCGTCCATGTCGTCGGGGGTGGGCGGGCCGGTGCGGGCGTAGATCCGTTGTTCGTAGTCGGCGTTGTGCAGCAGCCCGAACTCGGGATTGTTGATCAGCTCGCTCTCCTGGCGTTCCTTCAAGGCCTCGACAGTCAGGCGGAGTTGCTGTTCGGACTGGTTCATCGGCTGGTTGTAGAGGTCGGCGACTCGGGAGTGCACGCGCAGCACGGTCTGGGCGACGCTGAGTTCGTACTCGCGCGGGCTCAGGTCGTAGTCGACGTAGGTGCCCGGCAGGAGCGGCTCGCCGACGTGGCCGGAGGACAGGTCCACGGCCTCGCTTCCCTTGCGGCCGACGCGTTCGGCCTCCAGGTATGCCTCGGCGTGCCGGCGCAGGGCGGGCGAGGCGTTGAGGGAGGCGTCCCAGTCGCCTCGGTTGTAGGTCATCGTCACCACATCGGTCAGGGCCCGGGCGGTGAACTCCCAGCGGGAGTCGGGAAGGGGATGGTGGCCGAAGTGGTCGCCGTCGCTGAGAACGTCGAGGCTGCCGTCGTCCCCGTACGCGTTGCGGCTGAGGCGCTCGATGCGGCCGTGGGCGATCAGGTAGATCTTGTCGACGGGTTCGCCCTGGCGGACGATGACATCGCCCTTGCGAAACTCCTCCTTGACGAACCGGTCGGCGATCGACTTCACCACGTCGTCGTCGGGGAAGTGCCGGAGCATGCCGAGCTCGCGCAACATCGGCGGGATGACGCGGAGTTCGGAGCCGGTCTTGACGAAGCTGATGCGTCCGTCGCCGAGGGTGTAGCTCACGGTGCGGTTGACGCGGTACGTGCCGCCGCCGGTCTGTACCCAGGGGAGGATCTTCAGCAGCCAGCGCGAGCTGATGCCCTGCATCTGAGGAGCGGATTTGGTCGTGGTCGCCAGATTCCGGGCGGCCTCGGTACTGAGGCTCTGGCGGGCGCTGGTGTTCGGGTCCGTGGTGGCGCTCTCTTCGGTGGTCGGGTCGACGGGCATGAAGGTCTCCCTTTCGAGTGGGGGTCGCGTACGGGGGTGACCGGAAGGGGCGATACCGCTCCCGAGTGATCTGCTGTGCTCCCACACGCCACGAACACAGGGTGTGACCGCGTACCACCGTGTGCACACGTCTTAGTTAGGGGCAGGGCGGCCTCACCCGGTACATCCGTCCCGGCCCCACCCTGTTGAATGTCCAACCGTGTTGAAGCGCTGGACACCTGTACGAGCTGGGTGGTTCTGATGGCCAAGCGTGAACCCAATGGACAACTCCGCACCCTCCTCGCCCACGCCCGCTGGAGCGGCCAGGACTTCGCACGCGCCGTCAACGGCGTGGCCGCCGAAACCGGCCTCACCCTCCGTTACGACCGGACCTCCGTCTCACACTGGCTCGCGGGCACCCGGCCGCCGGCCCATGTCGTCGCCCTCGCCGCCGAGGCGCTGAGCAGGCGGACCGGGCGGCGCGTCAGCGCCGCCGACACCGGGCTCTCCCGGCCCGCCGGCACCCGGACGCGGGACCGCCCCGGCGGGGAACCGCCGGGCGCGGACGCCCTCACGGCGGCCTCGCTGGCCGGGGTCCGGCCCGACTGCGGGACGGGGCTGCTCGGCGAGATCCCCGTCTACTCCTCCGCCTGGCGGCCGCCGCAGGGCCCGCCGGCGCCGTCCCCCGAACAGCCGGCCGGCGACCGGATCGGCCTCGACCACGTACAGGCCGCGGAGGCTGTGCTGCCGGTCTTCCGCAACGCCGACATGATGTTCGGCAGCGGCCACGCCCGCCCGGCCCTGACCGCCTACCTCACCACCACTGTGGCCCCCTGGCTGCGTGCCGCCGCCCTGCCGGCGGTACGCCACCGGCTGCTCGGATGCACCGCGCGGCTCGCCTACACGGCCGGCTTCCTGTGCTTCGACAGCAACGAGCAGGGGGTGGCCCAGGCCTACTACAGGGCCGCGCTGCGGCTGGGCCGGGAGGCGGGAGACCCGCAGTGCTACGCGCCCGTACTGCGGGGCATGAGCGTGCAGGCGCACTACCTCGGCCACCGCAAGCAGGCCCTGGAACTGGCCGAGGCGGCGGCCCGCGAGGCGCCCCGGCTCCCCGACGGGCAGGCGGCGTTCGTCACCGGACAGCTGGCGGTCGCCGAGGCGGCCTGCGGCGATCGCCGTGCCGCGGTCGCTCATCTGGCGTGTGCGGAACGGCTGTTGGAGCGTTCGGCCGGGCAGTCGGCGCCCATCGGCGACTACCACCGGGCCGCTCTGGCCCATCAGCAGGCGGAGGCGCTGGCCGCGCTCGGGGACACGAAGGGCGCCATCGTGGCGCTCGCCGCCTCGCTGCGGCACCGGCCGCCCGCCGAGCGGCGGGCCCGCGCGATCACCGCGGCGCGGCTCGCCGAACTCCATCTGAAGCAGGGCCATCTGGAGCGCGCCTGTGTCGCCTGGCACGAACTCCTCGATGTCATACCGCAGTTGGATTCGGCGCGCGTGAACGACGCGCTGCGGCGGATGCGGGGCCGGTTACGGCCGGTGCGGGCGAGCGGCGTGGTGCGGCCGCTGCTGGAACGGGCCGACGCGTCCGCCGACGCGTCCTGATGGGTCGAACATCCGTACAGAGGTTCAACTCGCGGGGATTTTCAACACGGGCGGTGCCGCTGTGCGTACCGGTGCGCCGATCCCGCGTCGCACAGTTCATGCCATGCAGAAGTACCCGTCCACTTCCGCCCCCGCTCCGCCCGCCGGTCTTCCGCCTGCTGCTGCCGCCGGTCTTCCGCCCGCTCCGCCCGCTCCGCCCGCCGGTCTCCTTGCCGGACTGCCGTCACCGTCGCGACCGCCCTCGCCGCCCTCGCCGCCCTCGTCGCCGCCGTCGCCCTCGTCGTCGCTGCCGTCCCCGCCCTCCCGTGCCGCGCTGCTGGCCCGGCTCCGCGGCGGCCCGGCCGGCCCCGGCACCGCCTCCCTGCGCATCCCGCCGCGGGACCGCCCGCCCGCCGCCCGGCCCGAACCGGGCCGGGCCCGCGGTAACCGGGCGGTGCCCGAGCTGTACTGTCCGCCCCCGCACCGCGACGACGAGGCGCTCGCGCGTGAGATCGACGACCGGCTCCTCGCCTGGGCCGAGGAGAGCGGGCTCTACGAAGGCCGGCTCGACGAGGTCCGCGCGCTCTCGATCGGCCGGTTCACCATGCTGACCTACGCCCGTGTCGACGACCCCGACCGGCTGCTGGCCCCCGCCAAGTGCACCCTCGCCCAGTGGGCCACCGACGACTACTACTGCGACGACGAGACCGCCGGCGCCGTCCCGTTGCGGATCGCCACCAACCTGTCCATGGCCGCAGCCGCCATCGACCCGGCCCACCTCCCCGCCCGCTACGCGCCCCGGCTCGAAGAGGCCATGCGCGCCGACCCCGTCCTCGTGGCACTGCGTTCCAGCACCGCGCACCTGACCCGCTACGCCAACTACTCCCAGCTCACCCGCTACCGCCAGGAGATGGCCGCGCTCTTCGCCGGCTACACCGCCGAGGCCGGCTGGCGGGTCGCCGGACACACCCCGTCCGTCTGGGAGTTCCTCACCGTCCGCCAGGACAACAGCTTCATGCCCACCATCGTGATGCTGGACCCGGCCGGCGGCTACGAGCTCCCCGTCGAGACGTACGCCGATCCACGCGTGCGCCGCGCCCTCCTCAAGGGCGCCTCCGCCAGCGTCATCGTCAACGACCTCTACTCCATGCACCGCGAGGACCGGAGTGCGGCGGTCAACTACAACCTGCCGTCGCTGATCGCCGGCGAAGAGGACTGCTCCCGGGAGGAGGCTGTCCGCCGCTCCGTCGAGATCCACGACGAGCTGATGCACGCCTTCGAGGAGGAGTCCGCCCTCCTCGTGGCGGCCGGGTTCCCGCCGCTGACCCGCTACCTGGCCGACGTATGGGCCTGGCTCGGCGGAAGCCTCGAATGGCATCGCACCACCGCCCGCTACAACGCCGACGCGGCCACCGGCAGCAGTCCGAAGCAGGGAGGTAACCCGGCATGACCGCACCCGGACTGAACGCACCCGGACCGAACGCACCCGCCACCGACACCACCGCCGATATCAACGCCGGCCCGGCTGCCGGCACCGCGGCCCGCCGGCATGCCCTGAGCACCGCCGCCGCCCGAACCCTCGCCACCACCACCAAGTCCGTCCCCCAGATGCAGGGCATCAGCTCCCGCTGGCTGCTGCGCATGCTGCCCTGGGTGAACGTGACCGCCGGCACCTACCGGGTGAACCGCCGGCTCACCCACACCATCGGCCGCGGCCGGGTCGCCTTCGTCCAGGCCGGCGCCGACGACGTACGGATCCTCGCGCCCACCCTGTGCGAACTGCCCGCCCTCAAGGGCTTCCAGGACGAGGCGGTCCTCGCCGACCTCGCCGCCCGTTTCGTGACCCGCGATCTGCGCGCCGGCGACACCCTGGCAGAGTCCGGCACCCCCGTCGAAGAGGTCTACGTCATCGCCCACGGCCGCTTCGAGAAGCGGACCACGGGCAAGTACGGCGGCGTCGACCTCCTCGGTGTCGCCGCGGACGGAGAACAGCTCGGCGACGACTCCCTCGGCCGCCCCGAACCGCGCTGGGGATACTCCGTGGTGGCCACCACCGCCGCGACCGTGATGGTGCTGCGCCGACGCTCCCTCCAGGAGGTACTGGACCGCTCGGCCGCCCTGCGCGGGCACCTCGGCCAGTACGTGGCGAACGGCCTGCGCCCGGTCAACCGGCGAGGCGAGGCCGACATCGAGCTGTCCTCCGGTCACGAGGGCGAAGCGGTGCTGCCCGCCACCTTCGCGGACTACGACCTCGCCCCCCGCGAGTACGAACTCTCGCTCGCCCAGACCATCCTGCAGATCCACACCCGGGTCGCCGACCTCTACAACGACCCGATGAACCAGTTCGAGCAGCAACTGCGCCTGACCGTCGAGGCGCTGCGCGAACGCCAGGAGTCGGAGCTGCTGAACAACCGGGAGTTCGGGCTGCTGCACAACGCCGACTACGGACAGCGCGTCAACACCTGGTCCGGACCGCCCACCCCGGACGACATGGACGACCTGCTCAGCATGCGCCGCGGCACCGCCTTCTTCCTGGCGCACCCCAAGACCATCGCCGCCTTCTTCCGCGAGTGCAACAAGCGCGGACTCGCCCTGGACACCACCCAGGCGCAGGGGCGGACGGTCCCGGCCTGGCGAGGTGTACCGGTCCTGCCCTGCGGCAAGATCCCGATCACCGACGGCCACACCAGCTCCGTCCTCGCGATGCGCACCGGCGAGGACAACGGAGGAGTCATCGGCCTGACCCAGACCGGTATCCCCGAGGAGTACGAACCCGGCCTGAACGTCCGGTACATGGGCATCGACCAGAAGTCGATCATCTCCTATCTGGTCAGCGCCTACTACTCCACGGCGATCCTGGTGCCCGACGCCATCGGCATCCTGGAGAACGTCAACATCGCGGCCCCCCGCTCCTGAACAGTTGTCCGCAGGCCCCGAATCGGCTCTACTGCTCTGCGGGGCCCGAACTCGGGGCATATGCGGGGGAGAGGGAGCGCGATGACAGCGGACCGGCGAGCGCCCCGCGGCGCCGAGCGGCAGGCGCGGCACTCATCGCACCGGCGCCGCCAGGGCTTCCGGGGACGCAAGGCCCTGCTGGTCTTCCTGGTATCCGCCTTTCTGCTGGTCGGTGTCTGCGCCGCCACCGGCATCGCCTGGGACCCCTTCCCGGCCGGCTCCCGGCAGGACGCCTCGGCGCCCGGCATCGGCGTGCCCTGGTCCACCGGGCCCAGCGGCAGCGCCGCGCCCGGCGCCCCCTCCGGCCAGGCCACCCCGCGGCCGAGCCCGAGCCGGCAAGCGAAGGCGCCCGACAAGGGCATCATCGAGGGCAAGGTGGACACCGGCGCCCCGCGCCCCGCCGGAGCCCTGCCCTTCGACATGCCCCAGCCCGCCGCGCTGCGCTCCGCCGCCGGGGGCAAGAAGCTGGTGTTCGCCCACTACTTCACCCCGTACCCGCTGTCTCTCGACAACACCGGTGCGGACGGCGACTACTACACCCGCAACTACCTCGACCCCGACGGGGAGGGCGGAAAGCACGAGCGCTACGGCGGCCTGCTGCGCGATCGCCCGCTGCCCGTCCAGCCCAAGGGCGGCAACTGGGAGTACGCCAACCTCCAGCAGGAGGTGCGCACCGCCCGCGCCGCCGGCATCGACGGGTTCACCCTCGACATGCTGTCCCTCTCAGGAAAGAACTGGGAGCGGTCCAACCTCCTGATGGAGGCGGCCCATTCGGTGGACCCGGCCTTCAAGGTCATGCTGATGCCGGACATGACCTCGCTGAGGACCGACGACCCCGGCGTCCTCGCCGACGCGGTCGCGGCCCTCGGCAAGGCCCCCGCCGCGCACCGGCTCCGCGACGGCCGCCTCGTCGTCTCCCCGTTCAAGGCGGAGGCGAAGAGCGCGGGCTGGTGGAGCCAGGTCATCAACACCCTCAAGTCCAGGCACGGCATCAGCACCGCCTTCGTCCCGCTGTTCCTCGACTTCGGCGCGCACAACGGGGAGTTCGCCCCGATCAGCTACGGATTCTCCGAATGGGGCAGCCGCAGCTACGTCGGCCAGGAGAGCTCGACGCGCGACGTCCAGCGGGCGCACGCCATGGGCAAGATCTGGATGCAGCCCGTGTCCGTCCAGGACGCCCGTCCCAACCAGGGCGTCTACGACGAGGCGGGCAACACCGCCACCCTGCGCGCCACCTGGGCCCACGCGATCGACGACGGCGCCGACTGGGTGCAGCTGACCACCTGGAACGACTACTCGGAGGGCAGCCAGTTCGCGCCCTCGCTGCACAACGGGTACGCCTACCTGGACCTCACCTCGTACTTCCTGACCAGGTTCAAGACGGGCAGCTGGCCGGAGATCGTCCGGGACACGCTGTACCTCACCGCCCGCACCCAGTTCGCGGGTGCGGACCCCACCGGCGACCAGTCGCTGCTGATGTCCCTGCGCAAGGGCAGTGCCGCGCCCCGGGACACGGTGGAGGTGCTCAGCTTCCTGACGGCGCCGGCGGCCATCCGTACGAAGGCGGGCCCGGCCAAGGACACGCACGAGGCTCCGGCCGGCCTCCACAGCGAACTGCTGCCGCTCGGGCCGGGCACGAGCTCGGCGGTGGTGGTCCGGGACGGTAAGGCGGGCACGGCGGTGGAGCTGCCGTACGTGGCGGACCGCGAGGTGGAGGTCCAGGACCTGCAGTATTACGCCGTGACGAGCGGGCGGGGCTGATCCGGCCCGTCCGGCCTTCGAGAATGGAGCCCCACGTGCCCGAGCCGATACACCCCGCCGACTTCCCGGACGGGCCGGCCCTGTTCCGCTTGGACCTCGCCATCGCCCACCTCAACCACGGTTCCTTCGGCGCGGTACCGATCCCCGTGCTGGAGGCGCAGGCCGCGCTCCGGGCGGAGGTCCACGCGGACCCGGACACGTTCTTCATCGGCGTGGCGGAACGGATCGAGGCGGCTCGCGGGCGGATCGCCGCCCACGTCGGCGCCGACCCCGAGGGGATCGCCCTGATCGCCAACGCCACCGAGGGTGCCAACCTCGCCCTCGACGCCATCGCGTTCGCCGACGGCGACGAAATCCTGGTCACCGACCACGGCTACGGCACCGTCGTCGCGGCCGCCGCCCGCCGGGCCCGGGTCACCACCGTCGCCCTCGACCCGCGGCTGCCCGACGAGGACGCCGTACGGGAGGCCGTGCTGGCGGGCGTCACCCCGCGGACGAGGGCCGCCGTCCTCGACCACATCAGCTCGCCGACCGCCCGGATCATCGCAACCCCCCGGCTCCTCGGCGACCTCGCGGCCCGCGGGGTCACCACCGTCGTCGACGGAGCCCACGCCCTCGGCATGCTCGCGGACCCGCTCGCCGGCGGAGCCGACTTCTGGTTCGGGAACCTGCACAAATGGGGCTACGCCCCGCCCGGCAGCGCGATCCTCGCCGTTGCCCCACAGCACCGCGGCCGGATGCGGGCGCTGGTGCCGTCCTGGGAGGACCACTACGGATTTCCCCGGTCCATCGAGAACCGGGCCACCGCCGACTACACCGGCTGGCTCGCCGCCCCAGAGGGCCTGGACCTGCTCGAGCGCCTCGACGCCGCCAAGGTACGGGCCCACAACAGCGCCCTCGCCGCATACGGGGCGGCCCTGCTCGCCCGGATTCCCGGGCTCGCGCCGCTCCCGTACACCGAGGGGCTCGCCATGCGCGCCCTGCGGCTGCCGCCCGGCATCGCCGAGACCCCGGAGACCGCCCGCGCCCTGCGCGAGGAGCTCGCGGCGCGGCTGCGCATCAGGGTGCTGATCTGGCCCTGGCCGGGCGGCGGCGGCATCCGGGTCTGCGGACAGATCTACAACCGGCCCGAGGAGTATGAACGCCTCGCCGGCGGGCTCCCGGCCTTCCTGGAGCGGTAGGGCCCTCAGGCGCGCCTGAGCAGGTACGTGTCCATGATCCAGCCCTTGCGGGCGCGGGCCTCGGTCCGCAGCTCCTCGATCCGGCCCGCCACCTCCGCCAGCTTCCCCGAGACCAGGATCTCGTCCGGGGTGCCCACGTAGGCCCCCCAGTAGATGAAGAGGTCCTGGTCGAGGTGGGCGGTGAAGGCGTGCCGCGCGTCCAGCATCACCACCACGTCGTCCACGTCCTGCGGCCAGCCCTCCGCGAGCCGCCGGCCGGTGGTGATCTGGACCGGGCGGCCCACCCGGTTCAGGTTGGTCCGGTGCCGGGCCAGCAGCGCGGAGACGCTGCTGATGCCGGGCACGACCTCGTGCTCGAAGGCGACCCGCCCCCGCTCCAGCACCTCGTCGAGGATCGCGAGCGTGGAGTCGTACAGCGAGGGGTCGCCCCACACCAGGAACGCCCCGGTCTCGCCCTCCGCCAGGTCCTCGGCGATGAACCGCTCGAAGATCTCGGCCCGCGCGCTGCGCCAGCCGTCCACGGTCGGGGCGTAGTCGGCCGGGGTGCGGTCGCGGTCCGGGTCGCGGCCCTCCACCAGCCGGTGGCCGGGGCGGGCGTGCGCGTCGAGCATCGCGCGCCGCAGCCCGGTCAGGTCCGCCTTCTCCTCGCCCTTCTCCAGGATGAGGAATGCGTCCGTGGCACCGATCGCCTTGACCGCCTGGAGGGTCAGGTGGTCCGGGTCGCCCGCGCCTATGCCGATCACAGAGAACTTCTTCACGGGGCTATTCTGCCCGTCATGCGCGTCGCCCTGTTCGTCACCTGCGTCAACGACGCGCTGTACCCCCGGACCGGCATCGCCGTGGTGCGCCTGCTGGAGCGGCTCGGCGTCGACGTGGACTTCCCGGCGGGCCAGAGCTGCTGCGGCCAGCCGCAGTACAACACCGGCTACCGGCGCGAGAGCGAACCCCTGGTGCGGCGTACCGCCCGGGCCTTCGCGGGCTACCCGTACGTGGTCACCCCGTCCGGGTCCTGCGCCGCGATGATCCGCGAGCACTACCCGCGCATCGGCCGGAAGGCGGCCGCCGAGGGACGGGGCGCGGAACTCGCCGAAGCGGCACAGTCGTTGGCGCCTCGGGTGTACGAGCTGACCGAGTTCCTGGTCGACGTGCTCGGGGTGACCGATGTGGGCGCGTACTTCCCGCACACCGTCACCTATCACCCGTCCTGCCACGGCCTGCGGGGCCTCGGGCTGGGGGACCGCCCACGGCGGCTGCTCGCCGCCGTGAAGGGCCTCGACCTGGTGGAGCTGCCCGGCGCCGAGGAGTGCTGCGGCTTCGGCGGTACCTTCGCCGTCAAGAACCCGGACGTGTCGGCCGCCATGGGCACCGACAAGATCGACCACGCGAGGGCCACCGGCGCGGACGTGCTCTGCGGGGCCGACAACTCCTGCCTCGCCCACCTCGACGGCATCCTGCGCCGCGACGGGGCCCCGCTGCGCGCCCTGCACCTCGCCGAGATCCTGGCCGCTACCGAGGAGGAACCCCTGCGATGACGGGCACGTACCTCGGCATGCCGGCCTTCCCCGACGCCGCGCGGGAGGCCGTCCACGACACCACCCTGCGCGCCAACCTCCGGCACGCCACGCACACCATCCGCGACAAGCGGGCCCGCGCGGTCGGCGAGCTGGAGGACTGGGACCGGCTGCGCGCGGCGGGCAAGGCCGTCAAGGACCACACGCTCCGCCACCTCGACCGCTACCTCGTCCAGTTGGAGGAGGCGGTGACGGCCCGGGGCGGCACCGTCCACTGGGCGGCCGACGCCGAGGAGGCCAACCGGATCGTGACGGAGCTGGTGCTGGCCACCGGCGAGCGCCAGGTGGTCAAGGTCAAGTCCATGGCCACCCAGGAGATCGGCCTCAACGAGGCCCTGGAGGCCGCCGGAATCGCCGCCTACGAGACCGACCTCGCCGAGCTCATCGTGCAGCTCGGCCACGACCGGCCCTCGCACATCCTGGTCCCGGCCATCCACCGCAACCGCGGCGAGATCCGGGACATCTTCCAGGCGGAGATGGGCAGGTGGGGGCGGCCGGCGCCGGACGGCCTCGCCGACACCCCGGCCGCACTGGCCGAAGCGGCACGCCTGCACCTGCGCGAGAAGTTCCTGCGCGCCAAAGTGGCCGTGTCCGGCGCCAACTTCATGGTCGCCGAGACGGGCACGATGGTGGTCTTCGAGTCCGAGGGCAACGGCCGGATGTGCCTGACCCTGCCCGAAACGCTCATCTCGGTCGTGGGCATCGAAAAGGTGGTGCCGACCTTCCGGGACCTGGAGATCTTCCTCCAGACACTGCCGCGTTCCTCGACGGCCGAGCGGATGAACCCGTACACCACCATGTGGACCGGCACCACGGACGGCGACGGCCCCTCGGCCTTCCACCTGGTCCTCCTCGACAACGGCCGCACCGACACCCTCGCCGACGAGGTCGGCCGTCAGGCCCTGCGCTGCATCCGCTGCTCCGCCTGCCTCAACGTCTGCCCCGTCTACGAACGCGCCGGCGGCCACGCCTACGGATCCGTCTACCCCGGCCCGATCGGCGCCATCCTCAGCCCCCAACTCCGCGGCACGGGCAGTGAGATCGACGCCTCGCTGCCCTACGCCTCCACCCTGTGCGGGGCCTGCTACGAGGTCTGCCCGGTCGCCATCGACATCCCGGAGGTCCTGGTCCACCTGCGCGAACGGGTGGTCCAGGGCGGCCCGGCGACCCGTGAGGGCATCCGCGTACGGATCCGGCCCGCGCGGGGCCACGCCGCCGAGCGGGCCGCGATGCGCGCCGCCCGCTGGACGCTCGACCACCCGTGTGCCGTGCGCGCGGGGGAGCGGCTGCTGAGCCGGGCCCGACGCTTCCGGCCGCGCCGGCTGCCAGGGGCCGGCCGGGCCTGGACGGACAGCCGCGAGCTGCCGGAGCTCCCGGCGGAGTCGTTCCGCGACTGGTGGGCCCGTGAACGGGGAGAGCGCCGATGAGCAGCAGGGACCGCATCCTGGGCCGGATCCGCCGGGCGTCGACGGGCCCGGAGGTGGCCGTCCCCCGGGACTACCTCCGCGTCCACGGGACCCGCACGCCGCAGGAGACCGCGGACCTCCTCGCCGCCAACCTCGCCGAGTACCGGGCGAAGGTGCACCGCACCGGCGAGGACGGGCTCGCGATGCTCCTGATGCGGCTCCTGGCCGAGCGGGGCGCGCGGACGGTGCTCGTCCCGCCAGGCCTGCCCCCGTACTGGCTCTCGGCGGCCGACCCGACCCGCGTCCACGACCGCGCGGTGAGCACCGCGCGCGAGCTGGACGGCGTGGACAGCGTGGTGACCGGCTGCGCCCTGGCCGTCGCGGAGACCGGCACGATCGTCCTCGACGGCGGCCCCGAGCAGGGTCGGCGCCGCATCACCCTGATCCCCGACCACCACATCTGCGTGGTCCGCGTCCCGGACCAGGTGGTGGACTCCGTCCCGCAGGCGCTGGAACGCCTCGACCCCACCCGCCCGCTGACATGGATCTCCGGCCCCTCCGCGACCAGCGACATCGAGCTAGACCGGGTGGAGGGGGTCCACGGCCCCCGCACCCTGGAGGTCGTCCTGCTCACCGCATCCGCACAATAGGACCCATGTCCGCACACATCGCCCTCACCGCTCTCCTGGTCCACGACTACGACGAGGCCATCGACTTCTACACCCGCGCCCTCGGCTTCGGCCTCGCCGAGGACACGCCCCGGCCCGACGGCTCCCGCTGGGTCGTGGTCCGCCCGCCGGGCGCGACGGAATCCGCGCTGCTGCTGGCCCGCGCCAAGAACGAGGCCCAGAGCTCCCGCGTCGGCGACCAGGCGGGCGGCCGGGTCGGCTTCTTCCTCTACACCGACGACTTCACGCGCGACCACGCCCGGATGACCGCCGAGGGCGTTCGCTTCCTGGAGGAGCCGCGCCACGAGACGTACGGCTCGGTCGCCGTGTTCGAGGACCTCTACGGCAACCGCTGGGACCTGCTCCAGCCCGCGTAGGCCCTGTCCGGGCACTCCACCAGGGTCCGGCGCCCGGCCGCACGGGCCGGCCCGGCCGTCTGCCCCGCCTGCCCGTGCCGCCCCGCCTGCCCGTGCCGCACTGGCCGCACTGGCCGCACTGGCCGCACTGGCCGCACTGGCCGCACGGGCCGCACCGGCCTCGCGGTCGGCCCCCTGACCGGTCGGCGAAGCCCCCGCCCGCCCCGGCCGGGCAGGACGAAGCCGGCCCTGACCGGCCGGGGTGGTCAGGCGGGGCCCCGCCTGACCGGTGGCGCCGCGAGGCGTGGTGCCTCCGACGCCGCGTCGACCGGCTGGCCGGCCTCCACCCGTGCGGCCAACTCCCGGGCCCAGCGGACGAGCCCCGGCACGTCGATTCCGTACGGGGCCCGCGGCCCGCCGGCAGCCGCCCCGGCCACCACGTCCCGCCCGGCCAGGGCATCGGCTCCGCGAAGCAACAGGCGGGCCCCGCCGACCGCGTTCCCGCGCGCGGCGTGCGTCAGCCCTACGGCCAGCTGCGCGAGCCCGCGCCACAGCGGGGCATCGGCCTGCGGCCCGGACTTCCAGGCGTCCTCGAACACCTCGTGCGCGTGGAACGGCATCCCGGCGTCCAGCAGCCGCTGCGCCTCCCGCACCGTCTCCGCGGGAGTCCGCACCACCCCCTCGGGCTGCCGCTCCACCCCGGCCTCCCCGTATGGCAGCGGCCGCCCCAGCCCATCCCTGGGCCGGGCGTTCCGCGCCCGCCCCTCACCGTCCCGATCCCGTGCGTTCACCCCCTCATCCTCCCTCGCGCCGATTACCGGTGCATGCACACCCCTCGGCGTGGGGTAATGTTCTGCATGTGCCGCCGGGACGGGGAAAGCCCAAGTGGGAAGCCCAGTCGGAAGCACAACGGGACGTGGCGCAGCTTGGTAGCGCACTTGACTGGGGGTCAAGGGGTCGCAGGTTCAAATCCTGTCGTCCCGACCATGCTTTCAGCAGGTCGGAGGCCGTTCTCTCAACCATGGGAGAGCGGCCTTTCGTGCGTCCGGGGCCATGGTGGTCGCACTGTGGTCGCACGTCCACCTTGCGGCCGGGAGGCTGTGGCACTGAAGGCTGGCGGCACGGGGGAGTGAAGCCGCCGGAAGACTTCCCCGAGCTGCCGGATGTGGTCGCGTGGTGGTCGCAACCACGCCGGGAAGCTTGTCTCGTGGCCAGCGGTCTCCGCCCCGGTGAGGGTGCGGTCGATGGTGTCGACGGCTTCGCGGGCGGCCTGCCGGGTGAGGTGGCTGTAGATGTTCGCGGTGGTCGACAGGGTGGAGTGCCGCAGCGTCTTGGAGACCACGGTCAGCGGCACGCCGGCGGTGATGGTGATGGTGGCCGCCAGGTGCCGCAGGTCGTGCACGGTGATCCGCGGGACGCCGGCCTCTTCGGACAGCTGATGCAGCCGGTCCAGGACGTGGTGGGGCCCGATTGGCCTGCCGTCGGGACGGCAGAAGACGAGTCCGGTGAACGGGTCGTCAGGATCACCTCTCGTACTGGTCATTGTCGTCGCCCTGTGTCGTAGGGCGGTGGCGACGCGGGGCGAGATCGCGACCCAGGCGCGGCTGGAGCGGGTCTTCGGCGCGGTGATGACGAGGTGGTTGTTGTCGATCGCGGAGAGGGTGCAGCGCACGTACAGGACGCCTTCGGTGAGGTGGACGTCGTTCCAGTGCAGGCCCAGGGCTTCGCCCTTGCGCATGCCGGTACCGATGAGGAACTCGAACAGGTCGGCTATCTCCGGGTCGGCCCGGTGGCAGTACAGGAGAAAGCGGACCGCCTCCTCCGCCGTCCAGATGCGCCGCTCCGGCGCCGGCGGGCGCCGCAGGACCGGAGGAGAGGCAGGGTTGTGGGGAAGGCGGTGCTGCCGGACGGCGTCACCGAGGGCGCTGGAGAGGGTGGCCAGGCAGCGGTAGAGGGTGGTGTGACCGCGTCCGGCGGCGAGCTGGCAGGTGACGAAGGCGGAGATGTGCCGGTGGGCGAGCTGGTCCAGCTTGAGGCCACCGAACGCGGGGATGAGGTCGTTGCGGACGTAGTCGCGGTAGCGAGCCATAGTGGTCGGCTTCAGCACCAGGGCCTTCGCTTCCAGCCACGTGTTGAGGTAGGCGGCGACAGTCTGGCTGGGGTCGGCGTTGTACCCGCCGACCTCGCCTTCGAGGAACCGGCCCAGAGCCTGCTCGGCGCTGTCCTGGGTGGGAAATCCGCCCCGGCGGACGGTGGTGCGGTGGCCTGGGGCGGGGACATCGACGGCGAAGTTCCAGGTGCCGTGCTGGCTGTCGGTGAGCAGGTAGAGGCAGTGGGCGCCGAGCTGGTGGTGCTGGGTGTCTCTGCAGCCGCAGCGGCGGTAGATCCGGCCGCGGCCGAGGCTGGTACGCATAGGGATCGCCTCCGGGAGGCGAGAGCGGGAGTGGATGCTTCCAGCGTGCGACCACAGGCGACCACAATGCTCTCCAGCGGCGTGTGACCAGCACGTTTCCCCTATCCACGTCCCAAGGGCAGCTTTGAAACGTCCGCCCAGTCGGTTTTTCGCCTCAGGGCGTTGAGCGGTTACCCAGCCGCCGACCAGCGAAGCTGCGCGGTGTGCGGCTCGGATCTTGAGGGGCCATGTGCTTGGCGTCGCGAGCGCCGATTGGAGCAGGGGGCGGCGGGAGCCCAACTGGTGGTGCTGGGGGTCTCTGCGGCCACAGCGGCAGTAGATCCGGCTGCGGCCGGCGGTGGTACGCATGGGGATCGCCTCCGGGAGGCGGAGGGCTTCCACGCCCATGCGATCACGGGCGACCACCCCGCCGCTCAGGTGCGAGCTTCGGCAGTCAGAAAGTGGCCCGATAATGCTTCTTTTTTCGGTCGCGAGCAAAGCCGATGAAGCTAATGTATAGGAGTTTGATGCCGAAAGACGGGATCACAATTCCGGCGACGATCCAGGTCGTTCCCCACCAGCCGCGATCTCCGTCGGGGTCCAGGAATGGAAGCCAAAGGAAGTTGCATGCGACGAAAATCAGCCAGTTGCCGGTTTCTTTAGGCCTTCGGCCTGCCCTCAACTCAAAGAAGATCGTGAAGGCCATGAGGAGCATGAAGAAATAGAGGCCCAACACCCACGGGACGGGGTTCATGTCCACGGATCCCTCCACGAAGCGGATCTGTCGAGGCCACTCCCACACCATGATCAAGGTGAGGACTTGGATTGGGATGGATCGTCGCACGTCTCGTGCGATCACGTGAAGTCGTTCCTCGTGTCGAAGGGCGAAGTCGGCCATTCCTTCGAAAAGAGGGTTTGGTGCGGTTTCGGGATCCAGTCCTTGGCGTGCTCGGATGGCTTCGGTGAAAGCCTCTTCTTGATTGGATGCGCGAATGCGCATCTGTGTATCGCCTGCGTAAGCCGAGATTTCTGACTGGAATCCATCTACGGTGTCCGCGTTGAGTCGGGCCAAGTTTGACACCTGCACCCAACCGGGGCTGACGTCCGTCGAGCGTAACTGTTCGGTGAGGTTGACCCAGAAAAGCTCCTTCTTCTTCATGTCGTATACGACGCCAATGATGGGGATCCGGCTCTGCCGCCAGTCGTCGAAGTGATCTTCAACGGGGATTGCATACCCGTTGGCTCGCTTGTATTTCTTGCCGCTCTTTACTTGGATGGCAATCCAGCACCCGGTTCGCCTCCCGCTTCGAGTGAAATTTACGATCATGTCCTCGCCGTGATCGTTTCCACCATCGATTTCCTGAACGATATGATCGTTTTCCTCGAGGAGTGAACGCAGGGCATTGACGCCGGCCCGCTCAATTCTGCGGCTAGAACGTACAGTTGACACCGTTCCCCCTCGAAAGTAGTGGCCGCTAGGATACCGACTTGCTCTGACAGCAGACCCTGACCGAACGCGCTGCGACCGTTCGTCGTCCTCAGTGGTGTGATCAGCATTCCGACCGTACGCGCAGCATGCCAGGCTCTCCTGACGTTCAGATCCGTGACTGCCAGGGGTCTGCGGGCGTCATGGGCGCAAGGCGAGCGACCGTCCGGTCGCAAGGACAGTCGCACCTCCCACTCCCAAGGGTCAGACGATGCGGAGTTTCGGCCTGGGGTCGGGTGAGCCAAGGAGGCGGCGGACGCGTGCGGGGTGCCATCCGAGTTCGTCGGCCAGCTTGGGGATGGTGAGTCCCTTCTCGCGTTCGGCGAGTTCGTATGCCTGGGTCAGGAGGGCGGGCTGTTCGCCGGGGAAGCCGTCGACCGGTTCGGAGGCGAAGCCGGGTTGGCCGTCGAGTGCGCGCAGGCGCTGGTATCCACGGCTGGCCGTGGCGTCGGAGATCATGCCGAGCTCGCGGCAGCGGTAGATGAGCGAATCGACACTGACTCCCCACACCCGCCGGATCTCGGTGAGGTGTGCGAGGTCGAGGCGTCGGGGGAGGAGTGGCGTGATGCTTGCAGCTGGGGTCAGGAACTCCGCAGCGAATGCGTCAGCCTCGCGTTCCTGCCGGCTGTCGCCCGTGGCGTCGCCGTGCAGGACGAGGTGGCCCAGCTCGTGTGCTGCGGTGAAGCGGTGGCGGTACACGTCGTTGGTGCGGTTGGGCGTGAGGATCGCCACCGGGCGAGCAGAGCGGGAGGAGAACGCGTCGACCGTGCGGGCGGTCTCGTCGGCGGCTGGGAGGACGACCACGATCCCGCGCGCTTCCATGCGTCTGACCAGATGGGTGACCGGGCCGTCTCCGAGGTTCCAGCGCTTGCGCAACTCGCGTGCGGCCGCTGCCGGGTCGAGGGGGAGGTCGACGCCAGGGTGGACCTCGCCGCCGGCGAAGCCCGGGAGGTCGACGGGCGGGAGCTGTACTCGCTTCTCCAGCGCGTAGGTCAGCTCCCACACCTGTTCGGCGAAGGCAAGGGCGCGTTCACGCTGGGCCTTTGGTGTGCTGCGCAGGGCGCGGAAGTGCGCCATGGAAGAGTCGAGCCGGTTGCTCGGCCGACCGGCGATGAAGAAGGGCAGCGGCACGTCGAGCGTGTCGGCGAGCCGCGGGAGGAGATCCGGGCGGGGCTTGGCCACCCCCGTTTCGTACTGGCCCACTGCCGCGGGTGTTACGCCCAGGTGCTCTGCCACGTCCTTCTTCGTCATTCCCGCCAGGCGCCTGGCCTGGGTCAGCCGGGCGGGGTCGAAGGCGTCATGGACGGCACGCGGGGTCACAACACGTTCGGAAGTGCCAGGCAGCAGGGGCTGGTCAGTTTTCATCGTCCTCGTGGGCCAGTGGTTCGATCGGGGCCGGCTCGGTCAGGGGCGGCACGTCCCGCTTCTCGTCCACGTCGGGCCGAGCGAACAGGATCGGCACAGGCTGGTCGCCTGCGTCGAAGCTGACGTGCTCCGGCGCCGCGGCCTGCTGCGGAACAGCGCTGAGCCTACGCCGGGTGGGTGTTGCCGGCATTGGCAGGGGTTCGGGTTGGACGGCCCACTCGAGGCTGCCCTGTTCGTCGAGGAGGGAGGCCACGCCCCAGTACGGCTTGAGCAGGCCGTGGGGGTTGCAGGCGTAGGGGATCAGCACCAGACGGGTGCCTTCGGGAAGTGCCGCGAGTTTGGGTCGTACCTCGACGCGGCCGTGGCTGAGCTGCTCGTCTTCGAAGAGCGATCCCTGACTGGGCTCGGGGGCGAAGGTGAACAGCTCGCGGATGAACGGGCCCACCGAAGGCAGCTTCGCCTGGCGGACATTGACGTCCTCCGTCGCGAAGCGGAAGGGGTAGAGCAGACCGCGCTTGAAGTGGACCAGGTCGAAGGGAAAACCGTTCGGTTTGAAGACTGTCGCGCCCTCGACTCCGTCGAACTGGCGGGCCACCTGCCGGTACGAGCCGGGCCAGCGAGTCCAGCCGTAGGGGTGGTTGCTCTCGACGTCGCCCTCGTGCTGAGCGGCGCGGGCGTTCTCCTGCATGTCGACAAGTGCCTGACCGAGCCGGTCCCGCACCAGGTCGACCTGGCTGTCACCGAACAGGTCGACGGCCCAGGGGGGATGTACGTGGTTCACTTTCACCGGTCCTTCCCGATGAGCTACTTCTGAATGAAGCATAGGAACACGTTCAACACTTTAGTTTGTGTCAATTATATTGCACAAGCTCGATTCTAGGAGCGCCTGAGCACGCCGGTCCGCCCCGCCGGCGGATCTGGGTCCAGCAACTACGCCTGCTTGACGGGCGGAGTTGGCCACGAGGGGCGGTCACGAGCAGGCGCGCCTCCCATGGTCCCAGCTCGCCCGGCCACGTCGCCGCCGAAGGCCACGGCTAGCCTGCCGAACGGATCTTGGTTGGTGCCGACGTCTCGGCACCGTCTACTGCACTGCGTCAGGCCGGCCTTGAACGGCGAGGCGGGCCAAGGCGCTGCGGGCGCTCGGATACCCAGACTTGGCTGCTCGCTGATACCACTCGATTGCCTCGCCGACGAGTCCGTCCTCTTCCAGGACCTCGGCCACGAGCAGTTCGGCCCCCAGGAAGCCGTTGTTCGCCAAGCGAGTGAGCCAAACCGCAGCTTCCTCAGACCGGCCAGCCTGCTGCATGAGAGAGGCTGCGCGTCCCAGAGCACCAGGACGACCCTTATCGGCCAGATCGCAGAGCCATCGGATGATGTCGATCTCGTACTCGGCTCGCTTCAGCAGGGCGATGGCGGTATCGAGTATGTCCAGGTCTGTCTGCTCGGCAAGTTGCTTGATCCAGGCTGCGGCTGCAGCGACCTGGTCCTGGCTGAGCATGAGGTCAACGACGGCATGAACCGAAGAAAGGTGGCCCTGGGCGGCTGCCTTCTTGTACTCGTCCACCGCCTCGTCTGTGCGACCGAGCTTCTGGAGCAGTGCAGCAGCCTTTCGGCGGGCGACCGCGAAGGCCGCGCCGCCAGAGGCACGCTGGTACAGGACCAGCGCTTGTGGAAGGCGACCTGACTTGTGCAGCTCCTCCGCAGCCTCCCACGCTGCTGCATGGTCTCCCGCCTGCGCGGCCTTCAAAACGAATCGGAGGTGGTCCGCGTGGCGGGCGCGTGCGGAGCGGCCGAACGCGAACAGGTCCTCATCGTGGGCGTGCACGAACGCGGCCTCCCACAGTTCAGTGGGCACGGCCTTGTTGGCCCGGCTGTTACGACCGTGCTGTTCCAGGTAGTCGGCCAGCCGATAGTGCGGAGTTTCGAACGCTTCCTGCCCGGGGCGCGGTTTGATTCGGGTCAGCGCACCGCGAGCTCCATGGCAAGGCTGGGCTGTGTACGCCAGCGCTTCTTCGAACCAGTCGTCGCTGCTCTGGTCCCACTCTTGATCGGTGAGGTAGCCCGGCGCGGCGGCTGCGAGGAGGAGACGGGGGATGGCGAGGCCGTTACCGAGCCGGCGGGCGTCCATGGCTGCTTCCAGCACGGCACGTGCACCGGGAGGGGCATTGTGATACCGCTCCAGCAATGCTGGGGCTCCTGCCAGGTACTGCGTGACCTGGCCGTCTGCGGCACGCTTGGCCGCGTAGAGCAGCCTACGGTCGCGCACCTCACCACGTCGGATGGCAGCCAGATCTGCAGCTGAGAATGAGGAGGGCACGGAGATGTTGGTACCCGCCAGCAGCTTCCTGGCCTGCTCGTGCACGTCAGGGGCGCCAGCCTTCGGCAGCGCGGTGAGCGTCGCCCAATACTCCGGCCAGACGGTGCCCAGCACCAAGATCGGGCGACGGGCTTGATCCTGAAGCAGTGCCCGAAGGCCTGCAACCACCCGCTCGCCCAGGGAACCGGTCGAGGGGAGCAGATAGTGCTGCGCCTCGTTCAGCCAGACCACCGTTCGGGGGCCGACATTCTGGATGTCGGCCAGTGCCGCTTCGGGTCGAGTGGGATCGAACGGGTGCCACAGCCTCCAGCCGTCGGCCAACGACTGTACTGCTTCCCAGCACGCCCGGGTCTTACCGCACGATGAGCTGCCGACCAGCATTGCCATGCCGCTCTGTCCGGCTTCCGCTCGGCGGACGACGTCACGCAGAAGCCGGTCGTGGGCCCGTATGACGTACGGCGTGAGGGCTGACAGCACGGGTGGAGCCGTCGGCCTCGAGGTGGTCAGACCTGTGTCGTAATGCACGGTCCAGCCCTCAGGGAACCGGTGAGTGGGGATGACGTCGACACTGTGGTGGACTTCCAGGTCGAACGGGTCCAGCTGCGAGATCGGGCGTCCCACGGCCGCGGCCGACCGGTGATTGTTAAGTGCCGCTTCAGCTTGCGCCTGTTGTACGCCGGTCCGCACAGACTCGGCACGCTGCCGGGCTACTGCAGCGTGCCGATCACGCCACCACAGGGAATCGAACAGATGCGTTTCGGAAGGGGCTGGCTCGAATCCCTCAGCCAGAGCCGCGGCATGCAACTGCTCTACGATCTTGACAAGGGTGTCGACCCGCTGCGGGAACCGACGCCCGTCTAACCATGCCCCGATCGTCGTGGCTACGGGACCGCCGGCCCCCCGAGAAAGGGCTCGGAGGCTGACACGCCTCGTCAGGTACTCACCATGGATTGCGCCCAGCCGCTTGAGGGCAGCGAAGAAGGCATCCTCGCTACGTGCACCCACTACGCTGTCCACCCCTCTCCCCGAAGCCCGGACAACACGGGCTGGACAGCTGCGAAGTCTACGTCGCCTGAACAGGGTTGATGCGAAGTACGTGTGCAATCCATCGCTGAATGGCAGTTGGACACCGCATTGCACAGAGAGCGTTGGGCCCAGGCCGCACTGAGAGGCCGACTCCATCCACGAGATCACCCTGGAGCCCCAGCATGCCTATCGACTGCCTTCCGACCGCCGTGATCATCCCCGGGGTTATGGGCTTCGTCATCTTCGTGCTCTTGTATGCCGGCGTCGTCCTACCGACCATCTGGTCCCGCCACCCCGAGCGCCGTAAAGCGGCACACTGCACCCTCGACATGCTGTTGAAGGCTCGCCGTGGTCTGCGCCGTATCGGGCGGTAGGGCCACGAGCGGAGGCAGGAAGAGGCGCCCCCCTCGCAGAGCCGCAGGGCTGCCTGCCGGAGCTGCCCGATCTGGGCTCGATCCTGCCGAGCTCCGGATGAGTCGCGTGCCAGCCTGGGGCATGAAGTTGAGCCATGCCTCCATGGAGTTCAGGCCAGCGCACCAGCCTGCCCACCGCCCCGCTGTCACGATCGCAGTCATGACGACTTCATCGCCGGACGCTGCCCCAGGCTGGGACGACCTCCTTCGTGCAGGCACAGGCCCCGTGCAGCAGACCTTTCTCGACCTTGTCAGGACCACGCGTGAGTACGTGGGGTACAGCCCGGATCTGGTGTCGGGCCTCCTGCAGACGTCGGAGTACGCTGCTGCCGTGCTGCGGCTCGTCGTGGACTTCCATGGGACTCCCGACGACATCGAGGCAGGGGTAGCCGCCCGTACGGCTCGCGCACAGTACATCGGCCAGGACGGTCGTACCTTCCACGTCCTGCTGGGCGAACAGGCGCTGCACACCAACCTCGGCGGGCCTGAAGTGATGCAAGGCCAACTCCGCCGGCTGCTGGACGCGACGGACCTGCCGGGCCTGTCCCTGGGGATCATCCCGGCCCGTTCCCGCCTCCTGGTCCACCCCGGGGGCGGCTTCTCGATTTTCGACGCCGGCAGGGTGGAGGTCGAGGGGTACGGCGGGGCTGAGACGATCACAGACCAGGATCGGGTTGCGCTGTTCCGCAAGGCGTTCGGGCTCCTGAAAGCCTCTGCTGTCTACGGCCAGGCAGCCCGGGACCTGATCACGGCCGCGTTCACGGTCAGCTGACGGCACTCGGATCAGCGCGGGCGGTCCACTGCTCGAGCAGTACCTCTGCAGGCAGTGCGTTGCCGTTGGGAGCCAAGCGCTCGACCGGCATGTCGCTGGAGGCGCAGGCGAGCAGTTGCTCGGCGATGAGGTGGGGAACCAGCAGGGCCGCCGTGCCGGCCTGCCGGTTGAAGGTCACTTGGTAGGTGGCGATGACCGAGGCTTCCCATTCGGTGAGGGTGTCCCGTTCCGGCTCGCTGTAGTGGGTCCGGGGAAGGGCGGGCGCCTTGATGGCCACCAGCTGCCACGGTGCGCTGGCGGGGCGGCTGGCTTCCTCGCGTGCCTGGCGGATCCAGTCGGCGGCGAGCTGGTCGAAGGCGGCGTGGGCCTCGGGCTTTCCCTTGCGGCGTCGCCCGAAAGCGTCGCTGACGACGGTGTAGACCGCGAAGTCGTGGTCTTCCAGGCGGCGCCAGGACGAGATGGCTCGGTGACTCCACTCGTGCCAGGCTCGCCGGAAGGTCTTGGCGGCCTCCGCTCCCAGTCCGGCGAAGGCGGGATCTTCTGTGAACTGTGGCGCGGGCAGGACGCGTACTGCTGCCGCCTCCAGCAGACGGTCCGGTCGCACGAGGGCGGCGAAGGCGCGGCGCTCCTGGTCGAGGACGGCGGTGAGGCGGCTCTGCAGACCATCGGCCCACGGGGCGAGGAAGGGGTATTGGGCTACGGCCTCAATGCTCCGTGCCAGGTAGGAGTGCAGCCGGCGCCAGTGCTCGTGACGTCGGGACCGGACATTGCGGGCGCGGTCGTACCGCTCGCGCTGCTCGTAGCGATCGTCGTCGTCTTCATCCTCCTCGTTGTCGGAGGCGGCGGTTCGGGGCGGGTACTCACCGGTGGCGAGGGCGTCGGCGGCGTCACGCTCGGCCTCGATGTCTTCCTCGTCCAGGGGCTTCCGGTCGAGCCAGACGCGGAGAGCGTCCACGTCGATGACGGCTGCTCCGAGCGGCAGGATGGGGCTGTCCGTGGGCAGCGGCCAGCGGCAGCTCGTACAGAGCCGCTCCACGGCTTCGCCGAACGGGATGTCGAGCTCCTTGACGGAGGCGGCTGATCGCAGGGTCCCGCACGCCGGGCTCCCGTGGAGCTTGCCCTTGCCCGATGCTGAGGCGTGGCAGGTGATGAGGATGTCCCGGGTCGGCCCGAGGGGGACCTCAGGCGCGAACGTGGAACCGAGCGGGACGTGACGAAGCTCACCGTTAGTCGAGGCCATGCCGGCAGGCTATGTGCAGGCACTGACAGTCCGCCGGGTAAACCAGCCCATCCACCCGGCAGTGGACCAGACTCGACGGCGGAGGTGTCTGGCCGCCAGCGCGGTGTCCTGGGGACCAGTTGGGGACCATGCGATGGAAGCGGTGGTGCACGAAACGCCTCCCTGTGCACCACTTGCGCCCCAGATAAGTGTAATATGTCCGGATAATCCGGGTCACCTGCACATCTGGGGGTCAAGGGGTCGCAGGTTCAAATCCTGTCGTCCCGACTTGAAAGAGTCGCAGGTCAGGGGCCGTTTCAGAGCAATCTGAAACGGCCCCTTGATCGTTTTTGGGGACCGCTTGGCGACCAGCGGCGCGATGGGGTCATCTGGGACTGCGTCAGGATCCGGCCGCTGTCGGGGGGAACCGCGCTGCGAGCTGTTGCGGCGGATGTGATCGACGGTCAGTCAGGATATCGTTGCCGGCCACTGGGCGTAGAGGACCGTCGCCACCGCCGCCACCGCCGCCGTGGCCGTCAAGCCCGCCCCGGCACTCGCCCTCCCGGCCACCGCGCCCGCTGTGGCCGCCGGCAGAGGGGAGCCGATCGTTGTATTCGACGTACCCGTGACCAGCGAGACCCGCCCGCTCCGTTAGCATGTTCGAACTCGCAACGATCGCCTTGAAATGTATAAATCGGCTGAAAATTTGAAATCTACGATATCGCGGATGTTCTCGCGAATAAGCGGCAGAAACGGATTCGCCGCGTGGCGTCAACCACGGGTCGTGCTGTGGGCCGCGATAAGTGTGGTGGCCCTCGGATTCCTCATCGCACTGGAGATCTCCGCGCGTCGGTACGGCGTACGGGGGCCGATGACCAACCAGGTGCGAGAGGTGATATTCGCCCCCAAATCAGGGCCGCTGTTGTACGCCGGTATGGCGCTGATGATGGTGGTGCTCACCCCGCGGCAGCGGTTCGTCGCGGCCGGCGCCGCGATCGGCATCGACGTCGTCTTCTGGCTCGTACGGTGGGCGGTCGACGCCAAGATGATGGCCGGCAACGGAGCGTTGTGGGTGGTCTTGGCCCATGGCGTCATCGCTGTCACGCGCCGCACCGGCCGGGACCGTGTCCTGCTGCTGAAAGGCGTCGGACTGGGCCTGCTGCTGGTGGCCGGCCGCAAGACCGGCGACATCTGGCTGCTGATCACGTCGAAGAGCCGTCCGGTGGTGCTCGACCAGTACGTGGCAGCCGCCGATCACGCGTTGGGCAGCCCGTCGTGGCTGGTGGGCCGGATCGTCCAAGCCACCGGCACGGTCGGCGCCCACGTTCTCGACTGGGTCTACGTTCAGCTCGGGGTGGCCGCGGTCGCCGTCGCGCTGTACCAATTGCGCAACGTGGCGGTCGAGCGCCGCTTCCCGGGCCATCATCTGGTGCGCACTTTCCTGGTCATCGGTCTGCTCGGGCCGGCCATCTACATGATCTACCCGGTGGTCGGACCGGTCTTCGCCTACGGCGCCGACGGCGGGCACTGGGCGGTGGCCAACCTGTGGCCGGACACGCCGCCGCCCGTCACCACCCCGCACCCGATGCCCTTCGACGGGATCACCCCGCGCAACTGCATGCCCAGCCTGCACACAGCGTGGGCCACCGCGATCTTCATTCATTCCCGCAAGGGCCCCCGGGCTCTGCAATTCGCAGGCGCGTTCTGGCTGATCGCCACGCTCGGCGCAACGCTGGGCTTCGGCTACCACTACGGCGCGGACATCGTCGCCGGCGTGGTGTTCACGCTCACGATCGAGACGGCGCTGCGCGCGCTCGACCGCGGTTGGGACCGGCCGGGAATCCAGCTGGTCGTCTACGGCGCCGCGGTCTTCGCTGCGCTCTTGGCGTCGTATCGCTATCTGTCCATGGAGATGGCCGGACATCCGTGGGTCTTCGGGCCGCTGCTCATTCTGGCGATGACCTCAGTGGTCTACGGCTACGTGCGAACCACCAGGAGGTGGGGACGGAAGGCCGCGTCGGCGCATCTGCCGGCACCGCGACGCGAACCACAGCCCGAACTGGTTTGAGTCATGTTGCAGCGAGTCGTGGGCTGAGCACCGAGGCACCATCGTGATGGTCGCGGCCGTATCGGAGATTCTCCGGTACGGCCTCTCCTCGTTTTCGCCGTCGCCGGGCTCGGTGGCGCGGTGGCTCAGCGGTAGCGAACGGCGGCCGCCGCGAAGGGCGCCGCGTGCGCTGGGACCGAGGCGAGGACGGCGACCCACGAGCCGTCGGTGAACTCGATGTCCATGCGCCCCTTCTGGAGCACTCCCGTCGGGTTGGCGCGCAGCGCGGCGACCGCCGGCCGCGGTGCTTCCCAGTACTGCTTCATGACCGGCGTCGACTGCCACAGCGGTGAGACGTCGCTCAGGCCGAACCAGCGCCGGTCGGTGACCGCGAGTACGCCGGTGACCGAGCCCCGCGCGTCGGCGCGGCTGACGAGGAAGTGCCCGGCCGCGCTCTGCCAGCCGCCCTCCATGCCCTTGCCGTGCATCAGCCGCGTGCCGAGACCGTCCAGGGCGTCGGGTGCGCGGTCGGGCGCGTCCGCGGCGGCGGCCGGCTTGGACTGCCGGGGATCGAGTACGCGCGCCCTGACCAGTTGCCGCAGCGGACGGGGGAGCTTCGCCTCGATCCGCTGGCCGAGCGCAGACGGCTCCGCCGGGGCGAGGAGGGCCTCCGGAGGGTGCGGCACGCTGGGGGCGAGTTCGTAGGAACACGCCGCGATGAGCCGTTCACCCTGGTGCACGAACCTCGCCGCCTGCTCACGCACTGCCTGGTTCAACGTGCCTGCTCCTGTTCTGGTGGTGGGCCGCGATGGGCCGGTGGGACGGATTCCGGTGCCTGGGGTGATTGTGCCCTGAGGGGCGGTCTTCATGATCACCGGGCTGTCCCCGGCCGAACGGCCGGACGGGAATCGGCCGATCCCGGGGCGGTGCCGTGCCGCCCCGTCCCCGAATCCGGTGTGGGCACCGACCGCGCCCTGAAAGCACGGCAGATGGCCGGGGAGCCCTGAAGGCCGGTCAAGGACGCCGACGGGTTTCGGCCAGATCCCGCAGCGTCAACAGGCCTGACAGGTCCAGATCATGAGCCACTGTCAAGACCCGTGCGCAAAGCCGCTAAGCTTCCGGGCCGTTGTCCTATGATCATTCAATTTCGATCGTTTGAGGGTTCTGATGGTTCGAGTGGGATCGTCGCCCGGAAGTCCAGGGCCCACCTCACCCACCGTATGGGCGCTGCCCGCCCTGGTCACCGCGGCCGTCGCCGCGATCGCCGTGGCACTGGTGTCCGCACCTGCCCGCACCCCCGTCGCCTGGGTCGGTGCCGTGGCCTTCGTCGCCGTAGCCCTCTCCTGCGGTGAGGCCGCCCGGCGCGGCAAGGCGGTGGCCGCACTCCGGGCCACGGTCGCCGCGCAGGAGGCGGCCCTGTCGCGGCAGGAGGCCGAGACCGTACGGCTGGCCGAGGCGCTGCTGCCCGAGGTCGTGGAGCGCCTGGGCAAGGGGGAGTTCCCCGAGGAGGTGCTCGCCTCCCTGGAGGACCCCGATGCCTACGAGCCCGGCCTGACCCGGGAGTTCAGGTCGGCTCACCTCGCCGTGCTGCGCTCCGTCCTCGACGCCGTCGTCGCCGAGGAGGACCTGCGCGACTCGGCCCAGCGGGCGTTCGTGAACATCGCCCGCCGCGTCCAGGCCATCGTGCACCAGCAGGCGCAGGAGCTCCGGGAGATGGAGGACCGGCACGGCCACAGCCCGGACGTGTTCGGCGACCTGCTGCGCCTCGACCACGGCACGGCGCTCATCGGCCGCCTCGCCGACTCCATCGCCGTACTCGGTGGCGCGCGGCCCGGCCGCCAGTGGAACAAGGCCGTCCCGCTGTACAGCGTGCTGCGCGGCGCCATGTCGCGGATCATCGACTACCAGCGTGTCGAGCTCCACTCGGTCTCGCAGGTCGCCGTCGTCGGACCCGCAGTCGAACCGCTCATCCACGCACTGGCGGAGCTGCTGGACAACGCCACGCGCTACTCCCCGCCGCAGACCAAGGTCCACCTGACCGCCGTCGACGTGAACTCGGGCATCGCCGTCGAGATCGAGGACGGCGGCGTGAGCATGAGCGAGGAGGCCCGCAGCCGGGCCGAGCGCATGCTCCGCCAGGCGCAGCAGGGCATCGACCTCAACGACCTCGGTGAGACGCCGCGCCTGGGCCTGGCCGTCGTCGGCCGGCTCTCGCAGGCGTACAACTTCCAGGTCTCGCTGCGTTCCTCGGCCTACGGCGGGGTGCGCGCCGTCCTGATCATCCCGCAGGAGCTGATCACCACCACCGCGGCCGCGACCGGCGTCGCGCACGGTATCGGCACCTCCTCGGGCCCCAGGGCGGCCCTGGCACCGGCGTCCGGACCGACCGCAGGGCCCACCGCCGGACCGTCCACCGGACCCACCGCCGGACCGACCACCCGGCCCACCCCCGGAGGGAACGGCGAACCGGCCGCCGCCCGGCCGCAGCAGCCCCGGCGGGCCACCGGCCCGCGGATCGACGCAGCCCCCGACGAGGTACCCGCCGTGACCGAGCGGACCCCGAACGGCCTGCCCCAGCGACGCCGCAAGGCCCGCGCGGTGGTGCCCGACCTGCCCCATGCCACGGACCGGATCATCGCCGCAGCCGCGGCGACCGCGGCGGCCGCCGACCGGGCCGGATCCGATCCCGATCCCCAGCCCGAGGTGCAGCCCGGGATGTGGCTGGCCGCCTTCCAGGGCGGCCTGTCGGGGGACAGCCAGACCGCCGCAAGCCGGACCGGCGGAGCAAGCCAGAACACAGACGCCTCGCCGGACTCGGCGAGCAAGGGGGAACAGCCATGAGTCAGCAGCAGACCAATATGGACTGGATGCTCAAGGACCTGGCCGAGAGCGTTCCGCAGACCCGCCATGTCATCGTGCTCTCCGCCGACGGTCTGCGCATGGCGCAGTACGGCGCGGAGACCGACACCGCGGACCGGCTCGCCGCCGCCTGCGCCGGGCTGCAGAGCCTCGCCGGCGCGGTCGCCTCCGAACTCCCGCACAGCAACGGGCGCATGCGGCTCGTCGTGATCGAGATGGACGGCGGCTTCTTCTACCTGATGGCGGCCGGTGCCGGCGCCTACCTTGCCGTACTGGCCGACGAAGGTGTCGACGCCGGCCTGATGGGCCAGCGGATGCGCGACCTGGTCGCCCGGATCGGAGAGCACCTCAGCAGCCCGCCGCGCCACGATGGGCAGCCCGCGTGAAGGACCCGGGCCGGGATTGGGAGGACGGCACCCCCGAACGGCTCTACGTGATCACGGGCGGTCGCAGCGGGCCGTTACAGTCCACCACCACCCTCGACCTGGTGACCCTGATCATCGCCAGGTCGGGGCCCAGGCCCGGGATGCAGCCGGAGCACGCGGCGATCATGCGGCTGTGCCAGTCGCCGCTCTCGGTGGCCGAGGTATCCGCGTACCTCGGCCTGCCGGTGAGCGTGGTCACCGTACTCCTCGGTGACCTGCTCGCCGCGCAGCAGGTGATCTCACGCCCACCCGTCGCCCCCGCCCAACTCCCGGACCTGGCACTGATTGAGGCAGTCATCGATGGACTTCGAAAGCTCTGACCCTCCCGCGGCTCCCGGGAGCCACCCCCAGGCGGGGCCGCGGCGCGAGGACGCACTGCCGGCCACGGCCGCCGCCGCAGTCAAGGTGGTGATCGTGGGCGGCTTCGGGGTCGGCAAGACGACCCTGGTCGGCTCGGTCAGCGAGATCCGGCCACTGACCACCGAGGAGACGATGACCCAGGCCGGGGTCGGCGTCGACGACACGGTGGGCGTGGAGCGCAAGAGCTCCACCACCGTGGCGATGGACTTCGGCCGCATCAGCATCAACGAGGAGCTGGTGCTGTACCTCTTCGGCACCCCCGGCCAGGAACGCTTCTGGTTCCTGTGGCACGGCCTGTTCGAGGGCGCCCTGGGCGCGGTGGTGCTGGTGGACACCCGCAGGCTGGAGGTCAGCTTCGACGTGATCGGCCGGCTGGAGGAGCGCGGCGTGCCGTTCGTCGTCGCCGTCAACTCCTTCCCCGACGCGCCCGAGCACCCCGTGGAGGAGCTGCGCGCCGCCCTCGACCTGCCCGCGTCCGTACCGCTGGTCCTCTGCGACGCGCGGCGGCGCGACTCCAGCCGTGACGTCCTGATGACGCTGATGCGCTATCTGCACTCCCTCGCCGTGACCCCGGAGGCATTGTGAGCACCCCCCCGACCGATCAGCAGGGCTTCGCCGCCCCGCCGCCGGGCTGCCCGGCGCACCGGCTCTACGGCCCCGAGGCCGAGGCCGACCCGACGGGCCTCTACGAGAAGCTGCGCGCCGAGCACGGCGCGGTGGCGCCCGTCCTGGTCCAGGGCGATCTGCCGGCCTGGCTGGTGCTGGGCCACCGCGAGAACCTGGACGTGGCGCGCACCCCGTCCCGGTTCTCCCGCGACCCGCGCCGCTGGCGGGACATGCAGGAGGGCAACGTCCCCCCGGACCACCCGCTGACCCCGGTCGCCGCATGGCAGCCCGTGTGCAACTTCCAGGACGGGCCCGAACACGAGCGGCTGCGCGGCGCCGTCACCGAGTCCCTGGAGCGCTTCGACCGGCGCGGCGTCCGCCGCTACGTGACACGCTTCGCCAACCAGCTGATCGACGCGTTCGCGGAGACCGGACGGGCCGATCTGGTACGGGACTTCGCCGAGCCGCTGCCGATGCTGGTGATGACCCAGCTGGTCGGCATGCCGGACTCGTACGGTCCACGCCTGGTGGAAGCCGCCCGCGACATGATCAAGGGCACCGAGACGGCGGTCTCCAGCAACGCGTACGTCACGGAGGCGCTGCAGCAGCTGGTCGAGCGCAAGCGGGCCGCCCCCGGCCGGGACTTCACCTCCTGGCTGCTGGAGCACTCCACCTCGCTCACCGAGGCCGAGATCATCGAGCATCTGCGGCTGGTGCTGATCGCGGCGTTCGAGACGACCGCCAACCTGATCGCGAACACCCTGCGGCTGGTCCTGACGGACCGCCGCTTCCGCGCGAACCTCTCCGGCGGTCACATGACCCTGCCCGACGCGCTGGAACAGGTGCTGTGGGACGAGCCGCCGCTCACCACGATCCTGGGGCGCTGGGCCACCGGCGACACGGAGCTGGGCGGGCAGCGGATCAAGGCCGGCGACATGCTGCTGCTGGGGCTCGCCGCGGGCAACGCGGACCCCGAGATCCGGCCGGATCTGACGCTGCCGGTGCACGGAAACCGTTCACACCTGGCGTTCAGCGGCGGCCCCCACGAGTGCCCCGGCCAGGACATCGGCCGGGCCATCGCCGACACGGGCATCGACGCCCTGCTGTCGCGGCTGCCCGACCTCGAACTGGCGGTGCACGAGGGCGAGCTGCACTGGGACGCGTCGCTGATGTCACGTCATCTGGTGGCCCTGCCGGTGACGTTCACCCCGCGTGGCAATGCGGTGACGGCCTCCTCGCGCGCACCCGGCGCGGCGAGGACGCAGCCGCCGTCGGGGGCCGGCGCACCGCCCGCTCCCGCGCTACTGCACGAGGTGCGGACGGTACGCCGCTCCTGGTGGGCCCGGCTGCTCGGTCGCTGAGGCCGGGCCCGGGGCTCAGGCGTCGAGCTGCTGCCACCACCAGGCGATCGCCGGGATGGGCAGTGGCTCGACGCTCGCGTCGCTCGGGGTGTCCCGCCAGGTGATGTCGTACGAGGAGCCCTCGACCGGCAGTTCGTTGCGGTTGCGCGGGCTGGCGTAGCGCGGCGCCAGGTTCTGCCACTCGATGCAGCCCGAGACATAGTGGCCGAGCGAGACGAGATAACGGCCCAGCTGCTCGTCCGCGCCGCGCGCGAGCTGCTCGCGCATCCGGACGAAGAACGTCATCGCGCGGTCCCTGAGGGCCACGGCCGGGGCCAGTGCCTCCTCGGGCGTACAGCCGTGGTGCTGCGCCACCACATTGAGGAGGTTCTGCTCCCAGGGCTCCTGGTGGTCTTCCTTGTTGTACGAGAACAGGTCGTTGTCGCAGCTGACGATGAAGCCCGCGGCATCGGTGAGGGCCTGGACCGGCGCCGAATACAGCACATCGGCCGGCACGTCGATGCCGTTCGCCGCATCGCACCAGGTGAGCGTGAAGCGGGTGCCGTTGACCGACATCCGCATCGCGGCGAACTCGTTCAGACTCGGCATGATGTTCCGCTCGGCGTTGGCGGTCTGCCAGCCGGCCCCGAACAGCCAGTCCCGGGTGCCCTCGGTGAACCTGCGCAGCTGGAACGGCGTGAGCGTCGCGCGGGTGCGGGTCACCAGGTCGTCGAGCGCGTCGGTGAGCGGGCCGCGGGGGAGCAGGCCCGATCCGGGTGCCTCGATGGAGCGGACCAGCCGCGCGCTGTGGTCGGCGATGTCCGCGGTCCGGGTGGCGGTCGACCCGGAGTCCTGCCAGTCGTCCACGGCGTTGGCCCAGTAGTTCCACTCGATGAAGAGCAGTACCGGCTCCACGTCGCCGTACGGGATGATGCGGCTGGTGAAGTCCGCGCTGTGGGTGGCCAGGCCCCAGGCGCGTTCGGTGGCGTCGGGGTAGATGCCGAAGGCGTCGATCCAGTCGACGGCCCGCTGTTCCAGCTCCGCCGCCTTGGGGTGGATCAGCTTCTCGTTGAACGGGCAGTAGAACGGCGGGAGTCGCCAGCCGATGCGGGACCGGTGGCCGTGCGGGGTCGCCATGGTCACTTGCCCCCGAGCCGGAAGAGCAGCAGCCGGGTCTCCAGCGCGTGGTCGCGCCAGATGCGGAACAGCTTGCCGTGGGTGATCGTGGATTCCTGGAGCCGCTCGCGCGACCAGGCGGACTCGATGCCCGTGTGCTCCACGCGGTCCAGCTCGGCCGTGTTCCAGGCCATGGACTGCACCCAGAACTCGGCGACCCGGTCCGTGACGTCCTCGTCCTGCTCCAGCTCGAAGCCGGCGGCCTCGGCGGCGATGATGTACTCGGTGAGGGTGCCCAGGCGGGTCTTGTAGTAGCCGTCGATGAACTCGGTCCACTCGGGGCGGCAGATGAAGTGCTCCTGGATGCCGAACCAGCCGCCGGGTTTCAGTGCCTTGGCGGCCACCTGGAAGAGCCGCTCGCGGTCCATGTAGCCGGAGCTCTCGTTGGCGTAGGCGGCGTCGTACTTCTTCCGCGTGGTGAAGCCGTGCACGTCGGCGAGCAGCGGCGTGACCCGGTCGGCGACCCCGGCCCGGCGGGCGAAGTCCTCGATGACGGGGATGTGGTCGGCGGCGACGGTGAGGCCGGTGACGGTCGCGCCGTGCTCCTGGGCCCAGTAGAGCGAGCCGCCGCCGACTCCGCAGCCTATGTCGAGGACGCGGGCGGGCGGGGTGGTGTACGCGCCCCAGGAGCGCGCCGCGTGCTCGACGATGGCCTCTTGGGACTCCACGATGCGTCTCTTGAGCACCCGTTGCGCGACGGTGGTGTTCGGCGTGGCGCCCGGGGTGAAGAGCCCCATGTGAAAGTGGACCCGCGGTCCCGGGCCGTACTTGTGGAGGATGTCCGCCGTCTTGCGGGTGTAGTAGAGCGGCACTTGGCTCTCGTCGAAGGCCTGGCCTCCAGTGGGGGGCTGGATGACGAGGTTGCTGTCCATCGGTTCTCCGGTCTTGCGGTCTTGTGGGGGTGTTAATCGGCCGCCCCACCTCTGCCCAAAAGCGATCGATAAAAGTCCTCGATCGCCCGGGTGTTGAGCATAACCACACATGAAATGGCAACAATCCCGGCCATTTGATGTCTCGTCAGGCCATTGGCGCGGGGCCGCACGCACGGCCGGACCGGGGGCCAGTGGCCGGTGGACGTGACCTGCGCGGCGGGGCGCCTTGAGGGTGGCGCGATCATTTCCCCGGAGGTGGCCGATAAGGGAGGCTGGATCGACAATTGTGAATCTGTCTCTTCCGAAGGGCCGCGCTCGGGACATACGATCCCGAATCATGATTCCCCTTCATCGGGCGAGCCGACCGACCGGGCCCTGAGCCCGGCCGCGTTCTCCGGCCTCGACGGGGTCGCTGCCGCCCTGCTGGGCCTGGTGGAGAGCATTCTGCGGCCCGAGGCGGCCGGCCAGTAGCGCGGAGTACGACCACTTCCTCAGGTCAAAGGACGACATGGACATCAAGAGAATGCGCCGCACACGGGACGAGCTCATTCGTGGCATCACGCTGCACGCTCCTGCTGAACCGGCCGTCGTCTTCCGCGCCCTGTGTGAGGCGATGGCCCGACGGCACGATCAACCTGTCGAGCCGCACCTGGTGTCCTTCCCCGTCAGCACCGTCAGCGGCCTGCTGGTGTGGACCAAGACCCGCAACATCGTCCTCATCGAGGCCAATACCGACCCCGAGCACCAGCTCGGCATCCTGGGCCACGAGCTGTGGCACATGGAGGAAGGCGCCGGCCACGCCCAGATCCTGGGGGAGTCGGACTACGCCGACCTGTTCGCCCCCGACCTCACCGCCAGCACGGTCGAGCGGATCGCCGCCCGGTCCTCCGCGCGCACCGACTGCGGAGAGGACGGCGAGCGCGCCTGCGAGCTGTTCGGCTCCTTACTCGCCATGCGGAGCAAGCACTGGTTGGGCAAGGGCGCCCATGTCCCGCAGTCCTCCAGCGCGTTCGGGCACAAGCTCAATGTCTCCCTGGGACCGGCCGGCGGAGGCGCCTGGTGAGTGAGAACGCCGGATTCTGGGTGATCTCCGGCTCCATGTGGCTGGCCTTCCTCGTCAAAGCACCCGGCCTGCGCCACAACCGGGACCCGCTGTACGTCCTCGTGTGCGCGGTGCTGCTGCTCGGCGGCACCTGCTTCGCCTGCGCGAACCCGGACGTGATCGGCGTCGTGAACGCCGCCACGGGAATCCCCAACTTCAGTGCCCCCCTGGTGTATTCGATGCTCGCGCTGGAGAGCGCGCTGGTCCTCACCCTGCTCGTGTACTGGCGTGACTGGAGCCCGGAGAAGGCCGCCCACTGGGTGCGCTGGCTGATGGCCGCCTACGGGATCGCCATCATCGGCATCGTCGCCCTCTTCGCGGCCGGCGACGCGCCCGCCGAACGCCGCGTGGACTTCGACACGTACTACGCCAAGACCCCGTACATCCGGGAAATGATCCTGCTGTACCTCGCCGCCCACACCATGGCGGGCGTCCTGGCCACGGTGCTGTGCGTGCGCTGGGCCGCCGGCGTCACCGGACCGAAGTGGCTGCGCCGCGGGCTGCGCGTCCTTATCCTCGGCTTCGCCCTCAACATCGGCCTCGACGCCTCGAAGATCATCGCAATCGCCGGGCGGTGGTCCGGCAGCGCCGAATGGGACTGGCTCAACACCGAGGTGTCCCGCGGGTTCGCCTTCGCCTGCACGCTCTTCACCTGCGTCGGCTTCACCCTGCCCATGGTCGGCGGCAGCGTGGAGCGCACCCTGTCGGGAAACCACGTGTTTCTCCAACTGGCGCCGCTCTGGCGCGCATTGCGCGAGGCGACTCCGGCCGTCGCCGCCGCACTGCCGGTGCCCTGGTGGGACGTGGAGCTCAAGGCCACCCGCCGGGTTGCCGAAGTGCAGGACGGCCGGCTCGCCCTGCGGCCCTACCGCAACCCGGCCGTCGCCCAGGCGGCGACAGCGCAGGCCGCCGCCTTGAGACTGGCGCCCAAGAAGGCCGAGGCCGCGGTCGAAGCCGCCGTCCTGGCCGACGCGATGGCCGCCAAGGCCGCGGCCGGAGACGAGGAGCCTCCGCTGCTCGACGACGACACCGCCACGGCCCTGCCCCCGCTCGACCAGAAGGCGCTGATCCGGGTCTCCCGGATGATCCGCCGTCCGCCGTTCCACACCCCCGTCGCCACCGTGCCCCCGCACAGACCAGGACTGGAGTCACCCGCCCATGGACGCATCAACGCCTAGCGCGCCGCCGGCAGTGCACCGCGCCGTCGTCCTCGGAGCGAGCCTCACCGGCATGCTGGCCGCCGCCGTCCTCGCCCAGTACGCCCGGGAGGTCGTCGTCGTCGACCGGGACGAGCTGCCCGCCGACGCGGCCCCCCGGCCGGGACTGCCCCAGGCCCACCACGCGCACCTGCTGTGGTCCGGCGGCGAACGCGCGATCGAAGAGCTCGCCCCCGGGATGCGGCGGGAATGGCTCGACGCGGGCGCCCGGTACGCGGCCATGCCCGACAGCTTGATCATGCTCACCCCGCACGGCTGGGTCCGCCGCGGTGACCAGGCCATGCAGCACCAGATCGTGTGCTCACGCGACCTCCTGGACGCCACCGCCCGCGGCTTCCTGCTCAGCCGCCCCGGCATCACCGTCCGCACCGGCGGCTACGCCTACGGGCTCATAGGCGGCCCGGCGCGCGTGACCGGCGTACGCGTCCGGGACCTGGCGACCGGAGCCGTGGAGGACGTCCTCGCCGACCTCGTCGTCGACACGACCGGCCGCAGGTCCCACGCCCCGCAGTGGCTCACCGCCATCGGGCTGCCCCAGGTCACCGAGACCACCGTGGACCCCGGACTCGTCTACGCCAGCCGCTGGTACCGCGCGCCCGACTGGGCCGAGGACTTCCCGGTCATCAGCCTCCAGCCCGACCCCGGCAAGCCGTTACCCGGCCGGGCCGCCACCCTGCTCCCCGTCGAGGGAGGCCGCTGGCTCGTCACCCTGGCCGGCACCCGCGGCGCCGAACCCGGCATCGACCCCGACGCGTTCGAGGCGTACGCGCGCACCGCGCCCCACCCGATCGTCGCCGACCTGATCGCCGGCGCCGAGCCGCTTTCCAAGGTCCGCCTCAACCGAGGCTGCAGCAACCGCCGCCGTTATTACGAGCGGCTGCGCCAGTGGCCCGCCGGCTTCGTCATACTCGGCGACGCGGTGGCCGCGACCAACCCCATCTACGGGCAGGGGATGACGATCGGCGCCCAGGGCGTACGCGTCCTGCGCGACGTGCTCCGCAAGCGCGGCCTGGCCGACGCGCGCCTCAGCTCCACCGTCCAGCGCAGGATCGGGCGCCTGGTCCAGGCTCCCTGGGACATCACGACGGGCCAGGACATCCGCTTCCCCGGGGCCACCGGCCCGAAGGCGCCGCTCGCCGGGCGTATGACCCACCTCTACGTGGACCGGCTCAGCCGCACCGCCATGAGCAGCGAAGCCGTCATGCGGACGCTCTTCGACGTCATGTCGCTCGACGCGGCGCCGACCGCGCTCTTCCGCCCCGGGATCGTCAAGCAGGTCATCCAGGGCCCTCCCGGCCGCGCCCTGACGGAGCCGCCGCTCACCGCAGCCGAACGGGCCCACCTCTACCCGGCGCCCACGCCTGCCGGGGCCTAGGGGGTGTGCCGGCGTGCCGACGTGCCGGCGTGCATGTGGACCGCCCCGGAGCGGGGCGGTCCACAGGAGTGTCCGGGCGTGCGCGGCTACCAGCGGTACCAGCGCGCCCGTCCGCCTGCGGCCCCCCCGCCGCGGACGAGGAATCCCAGCAGCCAGAGCACCAGGACGGCCAGGGCCACGTACCAGAGCACTTCAACCGCGAATCCGGCGCCGAAGAGGATCAGGATCAGGAGGAGTACGAGAAGAAGCGGGATCATGTCGATGCCTCCATTAGGGGAGTGGTTTCGACCTGTCTGAGATCCCGTCTGCCCCGTCCGCTGCACATCATGCCGTCAGGCGTATCCGGCCCGAATGCGGGCAGACGCCGGGACAGCAGGACGGAAGGATGATGCCGGATGACGCAGGGAGTGGAGGAACAGCGCTTCAACGTCGAGGTGCAGACCGTGGACGGAGCCGTCGTTCTCGCGCTCTCGGGCGAGCTGGACCACGATACGGCCGAGCCTCTGCGGGAGGCCCTGGCGGCGGCGGCCACGCCGGGCGGCCGGCTGGTGGTGGACCTGAGCGGTCTTGGATTCTGCGATTCCACCGGGCTCAACGTGCTGTTGCAGGGCCGCCTCGCGGTCCGGGAGGCCGGCGGCAGCCTGGACCTGTCCGGGCTGCGCGGACCGGTGGCCCGGATGTTCCACATCACCGGTGTGGACGGGGTGTTCCCGGTGTACGCCGACGTGACCGAGGCGCTGGGGCGGCAGGGGCATGGGAGCCCGTAGAGATCCGGATCGGCGGTACGCGTGCGAGTACGAGCACGAGGCACGTACGAGCACGAGGTACGTGGCGCGTGCTACGCGGCACGCCGATCCGCCGACAGGGAGGAGTCTGAGCACCATGGAGCAGCGCGGGCCGTCCGGCCGGACCTGGCGTCTGGCGCTGGAAGGGGCCACCGACGGCGTCACGCGCAGCCGTGATTTCACCCGGCTGGCGCTGACCGCCTGGCACTGGCTGCCGGCCCAGGCGGAAGAGGACCGCGACGCCGCCGACGACGTGCTGCTGATGGTGTCCGAGGTGGTGGCCAACGCCTGTCTGCATGGCGGCGGGCCCAGCGCCCTCGTCCTGGACTGCACCCCGGAGCGGCTGCGGGTCGAGGTGATGGACGGCAATCCGGCGCCACCCGTGCCGCCGAACGGCCGGTCGGCGGAGCCGGGCCGGCCGGGTGGGCATGGGCTGCTCATCGTGGACCGGCTGGCGCGGAGCTGGGGTTCCCAGCCTGGGGCGGACGGCAAGTGCGTATGGCTGGAGGTGGCCTGCCCGACCCTGGTCAGGCAGCGGCTCCTGCAGGCCGGGTGACCTGCCGTTCGGCGGGCGCCGGGGTGCGGACTGCGGCCGAGGCGCTGTGTGCCGCCGGGGGCCGCGGGTCAGCCGCCCAGGGCCGCGATGATCTCGCCTGTGCTGCGGACTTGCCGATGCGCGGGAAGATCCGCTGTGGGCGCTGTCGCTCGGGAACGGGACCGGCGAGCCGCGCGTGAGCGTCCCGGCGGCCGTGTCGGTATGCGCGGTGGCGGTTACGGCAGCCCCGGGATGGGAACGTGAGTACGAATACGGGGGAGTCCCGGCCGCCGTCCCCGACCTCGGCGCTGTAGGGGTCGGGGGCCCAGCTGCTGCGCTGGTACTGGACGCTGTCCGAGCTGAGCGGGCTGGCGCGCGAGATGGGTCTGTCCGCCCGGGGCGGCAAGGCCGCCGTGACGGCCCGGCTGGCCGCGGCGCTCGACGGCTGCCGGCGCCCGAGGCGGACCCGAAGGCGGCGCCGCCCTCCCGCCGCGCCGGCCGGCGGCTCGCGGCCCCGTCGACGGCGACACCGTGATCCCGCAGGGGCAGTCGTGCAGCCAGGTGCTCCGCGAGTTCTTCGTGCGGGAGATCGGGCCAGCGTTCCACTTCGACGCCTTCATGCGTGACTACGTCGCCCAGAACGCGGGACGCACCCTCGCCGAGGCCGTCGCCCACTGGCACGCCACTCGCGGACAGGCGGCCCAACCCCTGGAAATCGGCGCCCAGTTCGAGTTCAACCGGTTCCTGCGCGACTGGCACGCCCGCCACCCGGACGGGACCAGGGCGCAGGCCCTGGCCGCCTGGCGGGAGTGCCGCGCCCGCCCGCGGTGACGGATCCGTCAGGCTTGGTCGGCGCAGGCGCGGCTGAACAGCGGGCCGCAGCGCACGGTGCGCGGGGCCACCCGGTCAGGCAGCCGGCGTGGTCTCGGCCTCGGCCTCGGCCTCGGCAGGGGCCGGTTCCGCCCCCGCCCGGGGTTCCGGCAGCCGGCGGGCCAGTGCCCAGGCCGCCAGCGGCAGCAGGGTCAGCGGCAGCAGCGCCGTGCGCAGCGAGGACGCGTCCGCGGCGGCGCCGATGAGCGGACTCGCCAGACCGCCGACGCTCACCGTCAGGCCGAGGGTCACTCCGCTCGCCGTACCCATGCGCGTCGGCAGGTAGTCCTGGCCCAGGGTGACCTGGAGCGAGAACGGCACGTACAGCGCGGCCGCGGCCAGCGACGCGCAGACGTACACCAGCGGCAGGGGCAGGAAGAGGACCCCCGCGACGGCGGGCGCGGCAGCGGCGTAGGCCCGGCGCACCGTGGTGACCCGCCCCCAGCGGGAGGCCAGCCGGCCCCCGAGCAGGGTGCCGCCCGCGCTGCCCGCGAACAGGGCGAACAGGGCCACCGCCCCGGCGGTTTCACCGCCGCCGCGCTCGCGCACGTAGAGGCCGATGAAGGTGCTCAGCCCGACGAAGACGACCGAGCGGACGATCACCACCAGCGACAGGCGCAGGAACGCCCGCCGGTCCTCGGGGCGGGGCGCGGCCGCCGCTCCCGCGGTCCCCGGCGCGGCCGGGCCCGCCGGCCGGGGCCGGGGGATGTTGAGGAACACGCCGAGCGCTGCCGGGAACGCCAGCAGCCACCAGCCGGCCGGCCCGGACACCGACAGGGCTCCGACGACCAGCAGCGGGGCGCACGCGAAACCGATGTTGCCGCCCAGCGCGAACCAGCTCATCGCCGAGTGCCCGGCGCCGCCCACGGTGGTGCGGACCAGCCGGGCGGCGGCCGGGTGGTAGGCGGCCACGCCCAGCCCCGACAGGGCGACGGCGGCCACGGTGGCCGGGTAGTCGCCGGCCGCCCCGACCAGCGCGATGCCGGCCCCGGCGGCGGCCGTGCTCAGCGGTATGAGCCAGGGCATCGGACGGCGGTCGGTCAGCACCCCGAACAGCGGCTGCACCACGGAGGACAGCAGCGAGGCGGCGAGCACGATGCCGGACGCCGCGGCGTACCCGTACGAACGCTCGGCGACGAGGAAGGGGACGAGCGCGGCGACGGCGCCCTGGTAGACGTCCACGCAGGCGTGGCCCGCCGAGATGGCCGCGGTACGGCGGCGGACCGGGGCCGGCGGACCGGCTGACGGCTTGCCTGCCGGACTTCCTGATGGCGTGGCCGATGGATTGACGGTCGGATGGTCGGGGTTCGGTGGATTCGCTGCGTTCACCCGTCGAGAATCGCCGCCGCCGCACGCATCGCGCTTCCGATAAATTGCCGGGTGATGCAGAAAATCCGCCACACGCCACGCGCCGCGACGAGCATCCGGGAGCTCGACACCGGCATCGGGATCGACCCGCACCGCCACGACGACCACCAGATCGCCTACGCCGGCTCCGGGGTCCTGTCCATCACGACCGACGCCGGCACCTGGGTGGCCCCCGCCACCCGGGCGCTGTGGATCCCGGCCGGGACGGTGCACGAGCACCGCGCGTACGGCCGCACCGATCTGCACTCCGTCGGCCTGCCGACCCACCTCAACCCGCTGTCCCTGGAGGCCCCGGCCGTGCTCGCCGTCGGGCCGCTGCTGCGGGAGCTGATCCTCGCCTACACCCGGGCCCCCGGGGAGGACAGCCCGCAGCGGCGCCGGATGCTCGGGGTGCTGCTCGACCAGCTGCGCGCCTCCCGGCTCCAGCCGCTGCACCTGCCCGCCCCGGCCGACGCGCGGCTGGCGGCGGTGTGCGCGCTGCTCCACGCGGACCCGGGCGATCCGCGCGGGCTGGCCGCACTGGGCGCGGCGGCCGGGGCGGGGGCCGGCGAGCGGACCCTGAGCCGGCTGTTCCGCGCCGAGCTGGGCATGACGTTCCCGCAGTGGCGCACCCAGCTGCGGCTGCACCAGGCGCTGCGGCTGCTGGCCGTGGGCACGCCGGTGACGGCGGTCGCGCACCGCTGCGGCTGGTCCTCCGCGAGCGCGTTCATCGACGTCTTCCGGCGGGCCTTCGGTCACACGCCCGGGGCGCACCCGCGTGAGCGGCCGTAGGGGCAGTGGGCGCGCGCAGCAGTCACATTGCGTAGTGCGGCGGGTCGCCGTGCACAGCAGTCGCCGTGCACAGCAGTCACCGTGCACAGCAGCCACCGCGCGCAGCCGTCAGCGCGCGTACCGGAGCAGCACCACGCCGTTGCCGAAGGCGTGAGTGCCTTCGAGACGGAGCGGGGCCGGGCCGCCGACCGGCGGGAAGAGCGGTTTGCCGCGGCCGATGCGCACCGGGTGCACATAGATCCGGTACGCGTCCACCAGGTCGTGGCGGAGGAATTCGGCCGCGAGATCGGCCCCGCTCAGCGCCAGGTCCCCGCCCGGGGCCGCCTTGAGCGCGGCCACCTCCGAGGGGACGACGTCCCGCACGATGGTGGAGTTCCAGCCGGCCTCCCGCAGGGTGCGCGAGTACACGTACTTCGGCATGTCCCGCCAGATGCCCGCGAACTCGGCCATCGGCCCGGTGATCTCGGGGTCGGCGTCGGCGGTCGGCCAGAACCCTGCCATCAGCTCGTACGTGACGCGGCCGTTGAGGAAGCCGCCGAACGAGCGGAGTTCCTCGTTGAAGTGCCGGTGCAACTCGTCGTCGACGAGATGCCAGTCGATCTGCCGCTCGGGCCCCTCGATGAAGCCGTCGAGGGACATCGACATCATCAGGATGATCTTTCGCATGACGGCCCACGCTACATACTGGCCGGTGTGAAGAGCGAAGATGCCGTAGACGACACGGCCCTGTTCGATATCCAAGGCCGGACGGCGGTGATCACCCTCAACCGCCCCAAGGCCCTCAACGCCCTCACCCACCCCATGGTGCGGCGGATCTCCGAAGCCTTGACCGCGTGGGCACACGACCCCGCCGTCGCTCAGGTCCTCATCCGCGGCGCCGGCGAGCGCGGTCTGTGTGCGGGCGGGGACATCCGGGCCATCCACGACGACGCGAAGGCCGGTACCACCGCCTCCGCGGACTTCTGGCGGGACGAGTACCGGCTCAATGCTCAGATCGCCCGCTACCCCAAGCCCTACGTGGCCCTCATGGACGGAATCGTCATGGGCGGCGGTGTCGGGGTCTCGGCCCACGGCAGCGTCCGGATCGTCACCGAACGCTCCCGCGTGGCCATGCCCGAGACCGGCATCGGTTTCGTGCCGGACGTCGGCGGCACGCACCTGCTCGGCCGCGCCCCCGGGCAGCTCGGCACCCACCTCGCCCTGACCGGCTCCGCCGTGGGCGCCGCCGACGCGCTGCTGTGCGACCTCGCCGACCACTTCGTCCCCACAGGCCGGCTGCCCGACCTCACCGCGGAACTGGCCGAAGTACCCCTCCGGGAGGTGCTGGCCCGCTATGCCTCTCGGCCGGAGCCCGGTGAGCTGGCCGGCTGGCGCGGCTGGATCGACGCCTGCTACACGGCCGACACCGTCGAGGAGATCGTGGAGCGGCTCTCCGGCCACGGCGACCCGGCCGCCAAGGAGGCCGCCGAGACCATCCTGGCCAAGTCCCCGACCGCCCTCAAGGTCACCCTGGCCGCCGTGCGCCGGGCACGCGAACTGGGCCTGCTGGAACGGGTGCTGGCCCAGGAGTTCCGGGTCTCCTGCAACGCCCTGAGCTCGCCCGACCTGGTGGAGGGGATCCGGGCCCAGGTGGTCGACAAGGACCGGAACCCGCGCTGGTCACCGGCCGCGCTGGCCGACGTCACCGACGAGGACGTGGCCCGGTACTTCGCGCCGCTCGGCGCCGACCGCGAGCTGCGGCTGGAACCGCCCTTCACGGAAGGGGGCTTCGGCAGCGGCTGAGCCGCGCGGGCGCCGCTCGCCGCCGACCCGGTCGCAGTGGACCGGCGGGCCGGCTCAGCGGTCGCAGTGGTCGCAGTGGTCTCAGTGGTCTCAGTGGTCTCAGTGGTCTTGGCGGTCTCAGCGGTAGCCCGTGGCATCCGCCGGGCGGCCCGGATCCTGGACCTCGACCATGTACCGCCAGGCGTCCGGCCGGCTGCCGTCCAGATCGGTGAAGCCGTAGACCCGGGCGAGTTGCCCGCTGGACAGCGACTGCCCGTTCCAGCGCGAGACCTCCGGATCGGCGGCGAGCGCCGCGACCGCCCGGCCGACGTACGAGGGCGTCTCGGAGATGGCGAAATGCGGCACCTTCTCCAGCGCGTCCCGCCAATTCGCCTCGGTCACCCCGAAGTTGTCCAACATCATCTCCGAGCGCAGCCAGCCCGGCGTCAGCGCCACCGCCGTCGCCCCGCGCGGACCCAGCTCGTGCCCGAGCGCGAACGCCATCCGCAACACCGCCGACTTGGCGATGTCGTAGAAGAACGACACCCGGTAGCGGCCCGCGTTGTACTCGGCCGTGCCGTCCGTCCCCCCTGCCCGCCCGGCGGTCCCGGTGCGTGTCGGCGCCCTCGGCGAGGGCCCGGCCGGGAGGGAGGCGGCGGGCTGCTTCCGCACCCGCCTGAACCTGGCCCGGCCGGCCCTCGCCCGGCTCAGAACCAGGTGAGCGTCAGCGCGAACGTGGTGCTCGCGGCGGCTCCGGCCGAGTCGGTGGCGGTGGCCGTCACCTGGACGGTGCCGCTCGCCCAGGGCTTGCCGCTGATCCGGCCGGTGGCGGTGTCGATGCCGAGACCGAACGGCAGGCCGGTGGCGGCGTAGTGGACGGGTGGCTTGCCTCCGGTGGCGGTGAGCTGGATGGTGCAGGACTGGTTGAACTTGCAGGTCTGCGGGCCGGGGTTGGCGAGTTTCAGATCACCGGTGGTCGGGGTGGGCGTGGGCGTGGGGGTCGGGGTCGGGGTCGGTGTGGGGGTAGGTGTGGGCGTGGGGGTCGGGGTCGGGTCCGTGGAGCCGTCGAACACCTCCGTGATCGGCTGCACGTTCGCCGCGTTCCCCGCGTGCGTCGTCGTACCCAGCAGGTCCTCGAAGGTGCGCAGCAGGTGGTGGTGGCTGTAGGCGGTGGAGTACTTTCCGGTCTTGACGTTCGCCCCGTGGAAGACGGTCGCGATCTGGTTGGACCCGAGGTAGTTGTCCTCGTCCCACGTGAGCACCAGCAGGCTGTTGTTGGCCTTGGCCCACTGCGCGTACGCGTCGAGGTTGCTCTTCGTCCAGGTGTCGCCCGTGCCGACCGCGCAGTCGTGCATGTCGTTGCACAGGTTGGGCACCACGAACGACAACTGGGGCAGCGCCGCGAAGTTGCCCTGCGGGAACTGGGCCCACGTCTTCCCGGTGTTCAACGGCACGTTCTTGAAGGCGAACCACGGGTTGTGCTTCTGCGCGTACTTGCCGCTGCTGCAGGCCGTCGAGCCCTCGCTCGGCAGGTCCTCGTTGTACGTCGCGAACGTCTTCCCGGCCGCGATCACCTCCTGGCCGAGATTGGCCGCGGTCATCGACTGCGCGGTGTAGCAGCCGTCGCCGGTGATGCCCTGGGTGGCGCCCGAGAAGAGGTTGAAGTAGTTCGGCTGGCTGGGGTGGGTCAGCGCCTTCATGCCGGTCAGGCTCGCGCCGCCGTTCGCCAGCTGGTTGATGTACGGGGCGTTCGCGCTGCCGATGATGTCGCCGTACTGCTTGTTCTCGTAGACGACGACCACCACGTGGTCGTACGTCGGCAGCCCGGCGGCGGCAGCGGTCGTGCGGGTCGCCGTACTGCCGTCCGCGGCCTGCGAGTTGGCCACGGTGAAGGCGCCCAGCAGGCCGAGCGTGCCGAGTGCGGCCACGAGAGCGGACCGGCGGGTCCGGCGTCTCGCGGCGGCCTTGGATGAGTGCATGAGCGGTTCCTCCTCGGTGTCGGTGGTGCTGTGGTGTCATTCCTCCCGCCGGGCCGCACCGGCCACGGCGATGTTCAGGAAGCGCGGTACGGGCCGACCCCGGCCGCGGAACTCCTCCGCGACCGCGGCCCGTACCGACGTCAGCCGCTCCTCGGGCAGCAGCACCAGCACGCTCCGCCCCGGCCGCCGCCCGGGCGGCCAGGCGCTCAGCGCCCCCGCCCGGCGGGCGCACGCCACGGCCCGGGCCAGCTCCGCCGCCCGGTCCGCGGGCTCGCTTCGGACGGCGAGCAGCACCAGCCGCGCCCCGGAGGCGGCCGGGTCGAAGGCGACGTGGCGCCGCGTCCGCCCGGTCCCCACCAGCAGGGCCTCGCCGGGCCGGGCGAACAGCACCCCCCGGCGCAGCGCGTCGTCCCCGTCCGGCAGCGCCCGCGCCATCAGCCGGGCCAGGTGTGCGCGGTCCGGCTCCTCGCCCGCCGCCGTGTGTACGTCGGCCACCGCGAGCGCCACCGCGCAGTCGGCGGGTTCCGCCGTGGCCAGCCCGGAGGCCGCCGTGAGCGAGCCCTGGAGGTGCAGGTCGGTCCCGCCGCCGCCGTACCCGGCCCGGGCCAGCGCCCGCAGCAGGGCGTACGGCCGTGCGGCCCAGGCAGGAACGGCGGGCGCGGGCCCCGACGGTGTCAGCGGCAGATCGCAGCTGTCGGCGGGGTGCCCGAGCGAGCTGAGCCGGACCAGGCCGTCCGTACGGGGGGCCGCGGCCGCCGCCACCGGCCAGCCGGCCGCCGCGACCAGCCCCGGCGAGCCCAGGTGGAAGGCGTACGGGGCGCTCCAGACGGCGGCCGGGGCCCGGCCGTGCGCGGCCTCCAGGGCGTAGGCCACGAGGCGGAACAGCGGGTCGGCGGTGGCCCGGCGGGCGAGGTCCTGGGGGGCGGCCATGCCGGCCCCGAGCGGTACCCGGGTCATCGCTCCGCCTTGCGGGCCAGGATCCGGTAGGCGTTCCCGCCGTCCGTGTACCGGGCCGCGGCCGTGCGCAGCGCGTCCAGCACCGCCGCGCCGGCGAAGAACGGCAGAGCCGCCGCCCGTACGGCATGTGCCGTCGCCCTCCGGCCCGCCGTGGCCGGGGGAGCCCACGGGCGGTCCGGGTCCGGGGCCAGCCGGGCGGCGGTCAAGGCCACCGCGCCGAAGAAGTCGTTGCCCTGGTGGGCCGCACCGTGCTCCTCGGCCAGCACGGTGAACCCCCGGTCGGCCAGCGCCTCACGCAGGTTCCCGGCCGGGATCAGGTGCTGGTGCTGTGGCTGGAACCAGGGCAGCCAGGCCGGCCCGAGCAGCCGGGCCATCCGCGACTCCGGGTCGGGGAGCTCGATGGTGAGATGCCCGCCGGGGGCGAGGACGGCTGCCGCCGTGTCCAGCTCGGTGAGCGGATCCCGGGTGTGCTCCAGGTAGTGGTACATGCTGACCACCTCGTACCGCCCCGCCAGTTTTTCCGTGAACTCCGGGAACTGGCCCTGGAATCCGGTCTCCACCCAGCCGCGCCGCTCCGCCTCGCGCACCCCGTCGCCCATGTCGAGCCCGTCGAACCGGGTGTCCGGCCACACGGCCCGCGCCGCATTGCAGAAGTGGCCGTGGCCCGTGCCGACATCGAGCCAGGTCGCGGGAACGGTGTGCGGCCGGAGCATCTCGGCCCGCCCCCGGTACGTGGCGCCGAGCCGTCCGAAGACCGTGCCCGCGCCCTCACCGCCGCGCCCGTCGTAGAAGTCGCGGTAGTAGAACTCCAGCCCCTCCAGGGTCAGCCGGGGATTCTGGAAGACATGCCCGCAGTCCCCGCACTGCTCCAGGGTGAACCGGCCGGGCTTGCCCTGGAGCAGATCGGGCACCCGGACGCGGACACCGAGGTGGAGGGACCCGCACCAGGGGCAGTCCAGGCGGCGCGGTTCGAGAAACCGGTCGGGCCCGGCGGCGAGTTCGGCCCGGTACGCGTCGGCCCGAGCGGAGTCCCCGGAGCTCGCGGCTCCCTTGCTCGCGGCAGTGGTCGCGGCGGCTGTACGGAGGGCAGCGCCGAGGGAGCGCACCGGGCGGGCGGCGGTCGCCCCGGCCAGATCGGCGGGACGCAGCGGGGCGCCCGGGCCACCCAGCGCGAGATACGGCTGGAGCCACCACAGCCCGGCCGCCGCGGCGCCCCACCGGCCCTGGCGCACGGCGAGCCCGGCCAGCAGTGCGAGCCCGGCGAGCTGCGCGGCGGCCAGCGCCCCCGGCGGCAGCCCCTGGGCCCGCAGCTCGGCGGCCCGCCCCGGCCCGGTCACGCCGGTCGCCCCGGCGGGCCCGGTTGCCCCGGCGGGTCCGGTCGCCCCGCTCCCGGTCACCCCAGCCAGTCCGGTCGCCTCCGTCGGCCGGCCCGTGGAGAGCGCCGGCGCGATGGCCAGCCCCGTCGAGCCGGCCGCGTACTCCTTCAAACGCCGGACCAGCGCCATGAGTTCCGCCGGATCCGGCCGCGGCCCGCCCGGCTCCACCCCGGCGCGGGCCAGCACCTCCTCGGCGACGAGCACGGCATACCCGGCCCCGCGCCCCTCGCCGAGCCGGTCCTCCCGGTACCCTGCCGGATCCACCAGCCGCAGCAGCCCCAGCACCCGCTCGGCCGCGAGATCCGCCGGCAGCAGGTCCACCACCCGCAGGCCCTCCCGCTCCGCGTGCGCGCAGGCGGCCAGGAAGGTGGCCGGATCGGGTTCGACCCCGCGCGCGGTCAGCAGCCGCCACCCGGCGGCGCGCGGCAGCCCGCCCGCGGCCGACGAGGGCGCGGGCAGTACGGGGATCGCGCGCAGCCGGCGGCGGGCCCGTACCGTACCGGCGCCGAGCGCGGCCAGCACTGCCGCGGAGGTCCACCGGACCCCGTGGAAGGGGGGTGGCGTCATAGCAGCTTCTCCAACCGGTCGGCCGCGGCGGCGGCACCGCCCGCCGCGGCGAAGGAGGCCTGGATCCGCCGGGCGGCCCGGCGGGGGCCGGGGTCGTCCAGCACGGCCGTGAGCGCGTCACGCAGTTCCTCGGCCCGCGTCCGGCCGAACCGGACCCGGACCCCGGCCCCCGCCTCGACGACCTGCCGGGCCACGATCGGCTGGTCGTCCCGGATCGGGGCGACCACCAGCGGCAGCCCGTACGCGAGCGCCTCGCAGACGGTGTTGTGGCCGCCGTGGCTGACCACCGCGTCCAGATGCGGCAGCAGCTCCAGCTGCGGCACGCTCTCCTGGACCAGCACGTTCCCGGGCACCGGCCCGAGCAGCGAAGAGGGCGCCGCCAGCACCAACTGGACGTCCCCGGAGAGCCGTTCGGCCGCTCCCAGGACCGAGGCGTAGAACCGGCCCCCGGCCTCCTGGTTGAGGGTGCCCAGGGACACCAGCACCCGGCGTCGCTCCGGGTCCAGCCGGTGCCACGGGAAGCCGGGCCCGGCGGGGCGGGCCCCGAAGGCCGGTCCGACGAAGGCGTAGTGCGGGGGGAAGTCCTCGGCCGCTCCCACGAGTTCGGGCGTGGAGAAGACGAGCACCAGCCGCTCGGAGAACCGCGGATCCCAGGCCTCGGCGTCCGCCCCGAAGACGGAGAGGAGCCCGGCGATCTGTCCCGCCACCCACTCCCCGACCTTCGGGAAGTCCGCGAAGGGCCGGGTGAGCTCGGCGGAGGTACTGGCCGAGGTGGCCCAGGGGATCCCGAGCCTATGCGCGACCACGGGCCCGGCCAGCGCCTGCTGATCGGCGACCAGCAGATCCGGTGCGAAGACGCGGACCGCGTCCGTCACGCCCGGGACCATCGCCCGGGCCAGCGGCACCAGCGCCTCCTCCCACAGGAAGCGCAGCGCCCCCACCCCGCGCAGATCGCGCCAGCGCTCGTGCAGCGCCGCGTACCCGCCGCCGGCCTCCTCGCCGGCCGCCAGGATCCGGGCGTGCGCGGGCAGCAGCCGGGCCAGCGCTCCGGCCGGACCGGCCCAGGCGACCTCATGGCCCCGGGCGGCGAGTTCGGCCCCGACGGCCGCCGTCGGATTGACGTGCCCCGCCAGCGGCGGCACCGTGAACAGCACCCTCATCGGACCAGCGCCCCGGCCCGCCGCGCCTGCGCGCCGCGCACGGTGGGTGCACCGCGTGTGGCGGCCGCCGCATCGAGGTGGGCCAGCACGGAGTCCCGTAGGAACCCGCTGGTCTCCTTCAGTACGTCGTGACCCAGACCGGGCAGGACTTCGAGGGAGGCGCGCGGTGCGTGGCGGGCCAGTTCCCGGGCACCGGGCACCAGTTCGGAATGCTCGCCGCACACGATCAGCGCCGGGCAGTGCAGCCGGGCGAAGTCGGCCGCGGTGAACGGGCGGCCGGCCGCGATGTCGTCGATGAGGCTGGTCCGGTTCAGCAGGTCGTCGGCGATCGCGGTGAGGCTGGCGGCCTTGCGCAGCCGCAGGGTGAGCAGCTCGGCCGGGACCGGGCTGTCCTCCAGGCTGAGCGCGGCGGCCGACAGGGTGTCCACCATGTTCTCCACCCAGGGTCCGCTCAGCGGCGGTTCGAGGAGCGTCAGCCCGGCGACGAGGTCGGGGCGGGCGAGGGCGGCGTGCAGGGCGAGGGTGCCTCCGTAGCTGTTGCCCACCAGGTGCACGGGGCGGTGTCCGAGGCCCAGCGCGCCGAGCAGCGCCAGGAGGTCCCGTACGGCGGTACGGCTGTCGTAGCCGGTGGCCGGGCGCTCGGTGCGGCCGTGGCCGCGGAGGTCGTAGAGCACGGCTTCGTGCCCGGACCGGGCCACGGGCACGGCGAGGGGGCAGTAGAAGGAGGACAGGTTGTCGACGACCAGGCCGTGCAGGAAGACCACGACGGGCCGGTCGGGACCGGCGGCCCCGGCGGTGGCGGGGAGCCGCTGGACGTGGAAGCGGAGGGAGTTCGCGCTGACGAAGGCCATGGCGGGCTCAGCCGGCCGACGCGTGCGCGGTGGCGGCCGGGGCCGGCGGAGCCGTTAAGGCTCCCGGGGTCGCAGGGGCCGTCGTGCGGGCCAGGGACTGGTGGGTGATCCGGCCGATGTGCGTGACGAGTTCGCCCACCGACATGGCGAGGATGGCGTCCATGTCCTTCTCGGCGAGAAAGCCCATCAGGTCCACCTCGGAGCCGTAGCGATGGTGGAGCAACTCGGCGAGGGCGACGAACTCGATGCTTTCGAGGGCGAGATCCTCGTTGAAGGTGGTCCGCATCGTGACCTCCTCGGCGACGAGGAACTCGTCGCCGACGATCTCCAGGAGCATGCCGGTGATCTCGGCGAGGACGTCAGTGGCCATGGCTGGTCTCCGTGAGGTGGAAGGGGGCGGGGGACGGCGCCGCGGGGTGGGAGGTCCAGGCGACGACGTGGTCATCGGGCAGGAGCGTGCTGCGGACGGCGTACGGGTGCCCGTCGGGGGAGAGCACCCGCAACCCGCCGGAACCGGGATCGTCGCCGACCCGCCAGTCGCGGGGCCGGCCGCCGAGACCGGTGCCGTGTGCCTTGGCGGCGGCCTCCTTGGCGCACCACAGGGCGGTGAGGGCAGCGGGCAGTCCGGTGCCGTCGCGGGCGGAGAGGGCCTCGGCGAGGAGCAGTTCACCGGGCCCGAGCGCGATACGGATCAGGGCATCGGGATCGGCGGTGACCGGCTCCACGTCGATACCGACGGGCCGGGTGGGATGGGCGACGGCGACGGCGAGCCGGTCCTTGTGGGCGATCGACAGCCGGACGCCGTGGGCGAGCGTGCCCCTGGCGAGCGGCCGGCCCGAAGGGTCGTTGCCGACCGGGACCTCCACCGGGAACACGGGCCCTGCGCCGCCGTCCCAGAGCAGTTGGCGCAGTGCGTCCTTGGCGGCGATCCGCCCGAGCAGCCAGGGGCTGCGGGCGCGCGGTGACAGCCGCTCGTACGCCGATCGCTCGGCGGCGCCGAGGTAGCGGCGCATCACCAGCTCCTGCGAGGCGGGGTCCGTCCACCGGCGGCGGGCCAGGCACCAGCCGGCGGGCTGGGGTTCGCCGATCCCGCACACCTCGGGGGTGAACTTCATCGGCCAGACCCGCTCGTCGGCGCCGAAGCGGCGGTACGTCCAGCCGTCGACGCGGGCCCACACCTCGCCGGTGGCCCGGCGCAGCTCGATGTCCCCGCGCACGGTGACATCGCGCACCTCGCGGATCCGGGCGGTGGCGGAGACCAGGTCGTGCGGGGCGGGCGGGGGCCCGTAGAACCGGATCCGGTCGACGGTGGCCGGGAACACCAGCCGGTCCACGGGGAGCCGGAGCTGCATCCAGTGCCCGAAGAGCTGCCCGGCGGCGTCGAGCAGCGCTCCGGGGTCGGGCAGTGCCCGCAGCACCCCCTCGATGCCGTCGGCGGCGACGGCCCGCACCTCGTGCACGCCGGCGAAACGCGGGCCGTGGAACATCCACCGGTCGCGGTAGAGCGCGTCGGCACTGACGGGGGCGGGCTGCGGGACGCGCAAGGGCGTCGGGTCGGGGGCGGGCGGCTGCGCGTACGCCTCGCCGAGGAGGACGACGACGCTCGCGTACTCGCCGAGGCGGACACGCACCCGGCCGGGGCCGTCGACGCGGCTGCCGACCTCGACATCGACGGCGGGCTCGACGGCCAGCCAGCGCAGGGCGCGCGCGTCCTCGTACCCGATGACGGCTGCCCCCGGCCCGGCGTGGCGCAGGGCGACACCGGCGGCCAGCTCCAGCATCGTCGTCATGGGCACGACCGGGAACCAGTCGGAGTCCTCCGGCCATCCGTCGGGCTGGAGGTACACACAGTGATCGCGTACGTAGGGCAGCGCGGCGAGCGACAGCCGCAGCCGGTGCGCCCCCGGGGCGACGGGCCCGGAACCGCCGGGCGCCCCGGCCTCTCCCGTGCCCGAGGGGCGCGGCCCCGGCTCCGGCGGGCGCACGGCCTGCCAGGCCTCGGCGACGCTCCGCGCGGCCGAGCGGGCGTCGTCGAGCACGGCGTCCAGGGCGGACAGCAACACTGGCCTGCCGGAGGCCGGTTCGGGCGGGGAGACCGGTCTGGGCGGGGAGGCCGGTCCGGGCAGGGAGACCGGCTCGTGCGGGGTCGCGGTCGTGGCGCCGGGCGGCGCCTCCGGCAGGAGGCCGCGCAGGGCTGTGCGGGCTGCTTCGCCGAGGCGGACCAGGGGGGAGTCGAGATTCAGCGGTACGGGCGCCCGTCCCCGGGCGGCGGGGGTGTGGCCGGCGTCGGCGGCTGGGCGGCCGACGGGGGACAGGCGGTCCCAGCGGGGAGTGTGGCCCTCGGACCACAGGGCGGCGCAGGTGCGGTGCAGGGCGGCCAGGCCGGCGAGGCGGGGAGAGGACGCCGACACCGAGAGGTGGGGCCGGTCGCGGAGGGTGTCCTCGACGAACCCCGGCAGGCTGCCCGGCCCGAGGGTGACGAACGTACGCACGCCCGCCTCCTCGTACAGGCGCAGCGTCAACTCGCGGAAGCGGACCGGTTCCAGGAGATGGCGGACCACCAGCTCCCGCACCTCCCCGGGGGAGGCCGGGAACGGGAACACCGTCGTCGCCGACCACACCGGCAGGAACCCGGCCCGCAACGGCAGCCGCGCGAACGCCGCGCGTACCTGCCCGAGGTACGGCTCCCACATCGGCGTGTGGAACCCCGAGCGGAACGGCAGTTCCTGGCCCAGCACCCCGTCCGACCGGAGGCGCTCCAGGGCGTGCGCGACCCCGGCCGGATCACCGCAAACCACCGACTGGTGCGGGCAGTTGTCGTGGCTGACCACCACCCCGTCCAGGCCGTGCAGCGCGGCCTCGGCCCGCCGCGCCCCGCAGCCCAGCGCCGCGTACACGAGGTCCGGGACTTTGAGGGAGCCCGGCCGCAGCGAGGCCAGGAAGGTGTCGGCGGCTTCCTGCGGGTACATTCCGGCGGCCACCATCGCCGCCCACTCGCCCAGGCTGTGACCGGCGAACACCTCGGCCTCGATGCCCAGTTCCGGCAGGACCCGCGCGAAGAAGCGGCCCGTCGCGATCGCGTCCAGCGCCCGTTCCACCAGCTCCGAGCCCCGGCTGAGCCGAGGCCGCTCCAGCCCCAGCCGGTCGGCCACATCGTCCACGACCGGCGCGAACTCCGGCTCCAGGCCCGGGAAGAGGAACGCGGTGCGCCCGCCCAGCGGTTCGGGGGTGAACCACACGTCACCGCGCCCCCGCCAGGCCCGGCCGCGCGCCACCGCCTTCGCCGCGAGCGCGAGCCGCTGCGGCGTCGGCCCGACCACCGCCAGCCGGCACGGCCCGTCGCCCGTGGACGCCGAGCCGGCGGCGAGCAGGGCCGTCAACTCCGCCGGACTGTCCGCCCCGAGCAGGAGTACGTCGTCCCGCGCGCCCGCCCCCGCCACCGGCCGGGCCGATGCGCCCAGGGGCAGGAAGCGGCGTACCGCAGGGGCGTGGGCGGCGGCGCCCGGCGCCTCCTCCAGCACCGCGTGCGCGTTGATGCCGCCGAAGCCGAACGCGTTGACCCCCGCCCGGCGCGGCTCCGGTCCGCGCTCCCACGGCTCCGCGGCCGTCACCGGGCGCATCCGGGTCCGGGCGAGGTCCGGGTGCGGCTCCTCCAGGTGCAGGGTCGGCGGCCGCACCCCCTCGTACACGGCGAGCGCCGCCTTGATCAGCCCGGCCATGCCGGAGGCCTGCATGGTGTGCCCGAGCATGGATTTCACCGAGCCGAAGCCGATGCCGTTGCCCTTGCCCTCGCCTTTGGGCTTGCCCTTGCCGGGCTCGGGAGGGCCGAACACCTGGGCCAGCGTGTCCAGTTCGGCCGCGTCGCCCACCGGGGTTCCCGTGCCGTGCGCCTCCAGCAGTCCCAGGGATCCGGGTGAGCGCGGATCCAGCCCGGCCTCCTGCCAGGCCCGCTCCAGTGCCCGTACCTGACCCGCGACCAGGGGGCTCATCAGGCTCGCCGCCCGGCCGTCGCCGGCCACACCTGTGCCCCGGATCACGGCGTAGATCCGGTCGCCGTTCCGTTCCGCGTCCGCCAGCCGCTTCAGCAGCACCACGCCGGTGCCCTCGGACAGCAGGGTCCCGTCGGCCCGCCGGTCGAAGGGCCGGATCCGCTCGCTCGGGCTCAGTGCCCGCAGTTGCGTGAACACGCTCCACAGCGTGGCGATATGGCAGTGGTGCACGGCGCCCGCGACCACCGCGTCGCACCGCCCTCCCGCCAGCAGCCCCACCGCCTGGTCCACGGCCAGCAGCGACGAGGCGCAGGCCGCGTCCAGGGTGTAGGCGGGGCCGCGGAAGTCCAGCCGGTTCGCCGTCCGGGCGGCGGTGAAGCTGGGCACCAGCCCGATCGAGGCATCGGGCCGCTCCGGGCCCAGCGCGTCCTGGAAGGCGGTACGCACCGCCGCGATCCGCCACTCGTCCAACTCGGGCGCGAGCTCGCGCAGGGTCTGCGCCAACTGGTGTGCCGTACGGACCCGTTGGTCCAGGCGGGCGGTGGCCGTACCCATGAACCCGCCGCGGCCCAGCACCACCCCGATCCGGGAGCGGTCGGCCGGCAGCCGGTCCTCGCCGCCCGCGTCGGCGATCGCCTCGGCCGTCGCGTGCAGGGCCAGCATCTGGTCCGGCTCGGCCCCCTCCACGGCGGCCGGCATGATCCCGAAGCGGGTCGGGTCGAAGGCGGCCAGGCCGTCGACGAACCCGCCGCGCCGGCAGTAGAACCGGTCGCCGCTCACCGGTCCGGCGGCGCCGCCGGGGTCGTAGTACACCTCCGGATCCCAGCGCCCGGGCGGGACGTCGCCTATGCAGTCCGTCCCGGCGAGCAGATTGCGGCGGTACGCGGCCAGGTCAGCCGCGCCGGGGAACACCGCGCCCATCCCGACGATCGCCGCGTCGGTGGGCCGGGGGCCGCGCCGCTGCCGCTCACTCATCGCCGTCACCCTCCTCGCCCTCTTCGCGTTCTTCGCCCTTTTGGCCCTCTTCCGCCATCAGGACCACCTGTACGTCGGTCCCGTGCGCGAGTTCCGCGAGGAACGCGGCGGCGCCGGCCTCGGGGGTGATGAGCGGGATGCCTCGCCTGGCGTACTCCCGCTCCAGCTCGGGGGTCACCATCCCGCCCGCCTCCGCCGCCCAGGGGCCCCAGTCGACGGACAGCACCCGGCCGGGGAAGGAGTCCGCCCAGGTGTGGGCGAGCCCGTCGAGGGCGTCGTTGGCGGCGGCGTAGTCGGTCTGGCCCCGGTTGCCGTACACCCCGGCGACACTGCCGAACAGGGCCAGGAAGGACGGTGCGGGTGTGCCGCCGTGCTCGGCGGCCGCGGCCGCGAGGTGGCGGGCGCCGGCCACCTTCGTGGTGAACACCTCGGTGAAGACGGCCGGCTCCTTGTCGCGGAGCAGCCCGTCGCGCAGGGTCCCGGCGCCGTGCACGATGCCGTCGAGCCGGCCGTGCCGGGCCCGTACCTCGGCCACGACGGCCCGTACGGTGTGCTCGTCGGTGACGTCGGCGCGGTGGTAGCGGACGGAGGCGGCGGCGCCGGGGCCGGGGCCGGCGAGGGTGGCCAGGGTGGTCCGTACCTCACGCTCGGCGAGCAGCCGGGAGGCCGCGGCCTCGATCTCGGCGGGGGTGCGCAGGCCTGCGGCGATCAGGGCGGCGCGCAGCGCGACGCGATCGGTGGCGTGGGCGAACTCGTCCGCCTGGGGGTCCGGTTCGGGGGTACGGCCGATCAGCTCGATGTGGCATCCGGTGGCGCGGGCCAGCGCGAGGGCGATCCGGGCGGTGATCCCGCGGGCGCCGCCGGTGAGGAGGACCACGGAGCCGGGGCCGAGGGGTGGCGCCGGTTCCGTGGGGGAGCTGAGGGGTGCCGGCACCGGGCGCCGGGTGACCCGTATCCCCTCGGCGGTGTAGCCGACGGAGGCGAGCCCGTCGGCCGCGTCACCGCCGCTCAGCTCGGCGAGCAGCCGGTCCGCGGCCTGCTGGGGGTCCTCCTTGGGGTCGATGTCCACGGCGCGGACGAGGGTGCCGGGGAACTCCAGAGCGGCGCTGCGGGCGAAACCGTGCAGGCCGGTGCCGGCGGGGGCGGAGGCGTGGAGGCCGGTGCCGCCGGGGGCGGAGGCGAGAATCAGCCGGCGGACTCCGCCGGTCAGGGCGCGCTTGAGCCCCGGGAAGGCGGCGGGCAGCACGGGCTCCTGCCCGGCCCGGAGCGCGGACAGGTCCACGATGCCGTCGAGCCCGCCCTCTGCCTCGGCGAGTTGCCGCACCTCGGCCCCCTGCACCTGCAATGCCTTGCGGAGCGCGAGCGCCACCCCCTGCCCGTCCCCGACGACCCCGATCCGCGCGCCGCGCAGCCACCGCTCCGTATCCCCGGCGGCGACGCCCACCTCCACGGACTCCACCCGCAGCCGGGCCACCCTGACGGTCGCCGCGGCGCTGGCTACCGCCGGGAGCGACGCGACCCCACCTGCCGGCTTGGGCCCTGCCGGGCCGGAGGCCCCGCGTCCCGATGGGCCGGACCATGCGGCCCTGGGTTCCGCTGGGCCGGACTGTGCGGTCCTGGGTTCCGCTGGGCCGGACTGTGCGGTCCTGGGTTCCGCCGGGCCGGACTGTGCAGTCCTGGGTTCCGCTGGGCCGGACCATGCGGGCCCAACCCCCACCGATCCGGCCCCCACCGATCCGGCCCCCGCGGGCCCGGACGACACGGGCCCGGACGACACGGGTCCGGACGGCGCGGATCCGGCCCACACGGCCACCGGTCCCGGTCCGCCGGGGTGCGTTGCCGGGCGGGTGGCGGCCTGCATTGCCGGATCGCCCGCCGGGGCTGCAAGGCCGGCGGGAGCACCCGGGTCCTGGCTCGGGCCGGCGGTGTGGTCCGTGACCCAGGCGACGATGCCGCGCAGGGTCTTGATGCGGGACAGCTCCTCAACCGCGGACTCGGCGGAGCCGCCGGGCCCCTGCGGGAGGCCGACCCGGTCGGCGAGCGCACCGATGATCTCGACCCGCTTGATGGAGTCGATGGACAGGTCCGCCTCCAGATCCAGCTCAGGATCGAGCATGTCGAGCGGATACCCGGTCCGGGTGTGGACGATCTCCAGGACCACATCCATCACCTCCTCCGGCGACTTGGCGGACCCGGCGGACCCGGCGGACCCGGCCGTGCCAGGCATCCCGGATGCGGGCGGCTGGGCCGCCCCGCCCGGGGTCCAGCCATTGGCCCCGGCCTGGGGCCAGGTGTTGTCGGGCAGTGGGGTCGTCCCGGCCCAGGCCTGGGCCGCCGCCTGGGTTGTGCCCGTCCAGCCGTTGGCTTCGGTCTGCGGCCACGCGCTGGTGGGCGGTGGGGCTGCTGCGGACCAGGGTTGGGGTGCCGCTGGGGTTGTGCCCAAGTAGCCCAGCAGGACCGCTCGTTGTGCCTCCACCAGTTCCCTGGAGCCCCGGAGGTACTCCAGGACTGCCTGCTCGCGGCGGTCAGCCGCCGGGGCCGGGGTCGGTTCCAGGGGCGGGGTCGCCGTCGGGGGGATGTGGTGGGAGGGCTGGGGGCCGGCTGAGGGCGGGGTGCCGTTCGCGGTGCGGGCTGGGTGGGCGGCCGGCCGGGTCCGGGGGTCGGGCTCTCGGGGTGTCGTCGGGGGGATGTGGTGGGCGGGCTGGAGGGCGCCTGGGGCCGGGGTGCCGTTCGGGGTGGTGGTTGGGTGGGCGGCCGGCCGGGCCCGGTGGTCGGGTTCTCGGGGTGTCGTCGGGGGGATGCGGTGGGCGGGGCGGAGGCCGCCGGGGACCGGGGTGCCGTCCGCGGTGCGGACCAGGTGGCCGTCCACCAGCCAGCCGGGGCGGCGTGGGGCGCGTTCCGGGAGGCGGGTGGTGCGGCCGCGGAACAGGGGGTCCGGGGTGATGGGGACGCCCGCCGCCGCGAGTTCGGCCAGCGCTGTGAGGAGGCGGGTCAGGCCGTGCTCGCCGGGTACGTCCAGGGGGATCACCGTGTGCGGCCGGTCGCCGAGGATCCGGCCCACCAGGCCCGACAGGACCCGGCCCGGGCCCGCCTCCACGAACGTGCGGACGCCGGCCGCGTACATGGCCTCCACCTGCTCCACGAACCGGACCGGCCGCGCCAACTGGCTGGCCAGGAGCTCTCGTACGGCATCGGCGCCGGCCGGATACGGCTGAGCCGTGGTGTTCGACCAGACCGGGACGGCGGCGTCGGCCACCGCCGTCCCGGCCAGCTCCTCGGCGAGGCCGGAGGAAGCCCCCGCCACCACCTCGCTGTGGAACGCGCAGGCGACGGGGAGTGGTTCGGCCGAGAAGCCCGCCGCACGCAGTGCGGTCACCGCCGCGGACGTCGCCTGCGTCGGCCCCGAGATCACGCACTGCCGGGGCGCGTTGTGGTTCGCCACCACGCACCCGGCCCGCTCCGCGATCTCCCGTACATCCTCCGGCGCGGCCGACACCGCCGCCATCGATCCCGGATCCGCCCCGGCCGCCGCCACGATGGCCTCGGCCCGGCGCACGCTCAGCTGCAGCAGGCTCTCCGTGTCGTAGACCCCGGCCGCCCACAGCGCCGTGAGCTCCCCGTACGAGTGCCCGGCCACGCAGTCCGGCCGTACGCCGAGCCGCTCCAGGAGTACGTGCGCCGCCGCCCCCGCCAGTCCGAGGGCCGGCTGGGCCACCCGGGTGTCGGTGACCGCCGCCCGCTGCGCGGCCCGCCCCCGCGCCGTGAACGCCGCCGGCGGGAACACCGCCGAGACAACCGCGCTCGGGGCCTCGTCCAGCAGCTCTCGCAGGGGACCCGGGAAGGCCATGAACAACTCGCCCAGCATTCCGACGCGTTGGCTGCCCTGACCCGGGAACAGGAACGCCACCCCGCCCGTATCCGCCGCCGACTCCGACTCCTCCCGTACGTGGACCCCCTCGCACGCCGCGAACGCCCGCGCCCGCTCCAGCCGGACCGCCAGCTCGTCCAGATCCCCGGCCACCACCGCCACCCGCACCGTGCCGGAACCCGCCGAAGCCTCCGCAGCCAGGTCCCGCAGCGCCCACGGCCGCCCGGCGGCGTCGTTCTCCTCCAGCCGCGCCGCGAGCCGCGCCATCGCCCGCCCCGCCGCCCGCCGGTCCTCGCCCCGGAAGCAGAACAGTTCGGCCGGCCACTCCTCCAGCCCGTGCCCGGGCTCCTCCGCACCTCCGTAACCGGCCAGCACCGCGTGGTAGTTGGTGCCGCCGAAGCCGAACGCGCTCACCCCCGCGATCCGCCGCCGCGCCGGCACCGCCCACGGCCGGGCCTCGGTGTCGAAGGCGAAGGGGCTGGTCTCCTCGTCCCAGGCCGGGTTCGGCGTGTCGATGTGCAGGGTCGGCGGCCGAACGCCCGCGTACACCGCCCGAGCCGCCTTGATCAGCCCGGCCAGCCCGGCCGCGCACTTGGTGTGCCCGAGCTGCGATTTCACCGAGCCCAGGGCGCACGACCCGGCCGCCGCCCCGTACTCCGTGAACAGCTCGCTCAGCACGGCCAGTTCGGTACTGTCGCCCACCACCGTGCCCGTGCCGTGCGCCTCGACCAGCCCCACCTCGCCCGGCGAGACGCCCGCCCGCGCGTAGGCCCGCTCCAGCGCCCGCCGCTGCCCCTCCGGCCGGGGTGCGGTCAGCCCGAGGGACCGGCCGTCGCTCGATGCGCCCACCGCTTTGATCACGGCGTACACCCGGTCGCCGTCCCGCTCCGCGTCCGAGAGCCGCTTCAGCACCAGCGCGCCCACGCCCTCGCCGAGGGCGATCCCGTCGGCGGCGGCGTCGAAGGGCCGGCAGCGCCCGCCCGGGGACAGCGCGCGGACCGAGGCGAACAGCAGATAGTCGTTGATCCCGTTGTGTACGTCGGCGCCCCCGCACAGCACCATGTCGCTGTCACCGTCCCGCAGTTGGCGGCACGCCAGGTCCAGGGCGGCCAGCGAGGAGGCGCACGCCGCGTCGACCGTGCAGTTGGCCCCGCCGAGGTCGAGCCGGTTGGCGACCCGGCCCGCGATCACATTCGCGAGGATGCCGGGGAAGGAGTCCTCGGTGAGCCGGGGCAGCTGCTCGTCGAGTCCGGGCGGCAGCTCGCCCAGGTAGCCGGGGTACAGCGCGCGCAGCCCGTACGCGCCGGCCAGTTCGGTACCGGCCTCCGCGCCGAACACCACCGAGGTCCGGGACCGGTCGAACTCCCGGTCCTTGCCGTAGCCGGCGTCCCCGAGGGCCCGCGCCGAGATCTCCAGGGCCAGCAGCTGCACCGGCTCGATCCCGGCCAGCGAGGCGGGCGGGATGCCGTGCGCGAGGGCGTCGAAGGGCACGGGGCCGAGGAAGCCGCCCCAGCGGGACGGGGTGCGCTCGCCGGCCCGGGCGGGATCGGCGTCGTAGTAGAGCGCCGGGTCCCAGCGCTCGGCCGGGACCTCGGTCACCGCGTCCGCCCCGGCCAGGATCCGCGCCCAGTACCCGGCGAGGTCGGGTGCACCCGGATAGGCGCAGGCCATCCCGACGATGGCGATGTCGAGCGGGTCGGCCGCGGACTCGGGGGCCGGGGCGGCGAGTTCCCGGGCCCGCCCCTCCAGCACCTTCATGGCGCCCTCGGTCACCTGGGCGTGCAGCGCCGCGATCGTCGTGGTCGCGGTGCGCAGGGTGGCGGCCTGACCGAGCATGAACAGGCCGTCGGCGTACTGCTGTTCCTCTGCCACCGGCTCCAGCCCGGACGCGCCCCGCCGCAGCCCCTTGCTGGCGATCCGCAGCCGCCCCAGGTTGAGCCGCTCCAGCTCCTCCCACACCTCGCGCGGCTCGGTTCCGCTCTCGGTGAGCCGCCGCCGGGTCGCCTCGAAGGTCTCGGCGTAGGGGGTGGCCGCGCACCGGGTGGCATGCCCGGGCGCGGTGTGCAGCAGCACGGTCTCCACGCACTCCACCGCCGCCCGCTGGAAGCCCGGCAGCACCGAGCCCGCCGCCACTGCCTCCTCGGTGAACAGGTAGGCCGTGCCCATCAGTACGCCGATCCGCGCCCCCCGCCCGGCCAGCGGGGCCGCGGCCGCCAGAGCCATCGCCGCCGAGCGCGCGTCGTGGATCCCGCCCGCGAACAGCACGTCCAGGGCGGCGGGTTCGGGGCAGTCCAGCAGCCGCTCGATCTGCTCCTCCCACAGTGGGAACGAGGCGCGCGGCCCGACATGGCCCCCGCACTCCAGCCCCTCGAACACGAACCGCCGTGCGCCCTCGGCGAGATACCGCTCCAGCAGGGCCGGCGAGGGCACATGCAGATGGGTCAGGGTCCCGGCCGCCTCCAGCGCGGCCGCCTGCGCCGGGGTGCCGCCCGCGATGACGGCGTACGGCGGGCGCACCTCGGCCACGGCCGCCAGCTGCTCCCGCCGCAGCTCCGGCGGGGCGAATCCGAGCAGGCCCACCCCCCAGGGGCGGTCCCCGAGCCGCTCGGCGGCCTCGGCGAGCAGCCTGCGTACGTCCGGGCCGTCCATCACCGCGAGAGCGAGGTACGGGACCCCGCCCCCGGCGGCCACCGCCTCGGCGAAGGCCGCCTGGTCGCTCACCCGGGTCATCGGCCCCTGTGCGACGACGGGGCGGGGCGCCCGTACGGCGGCCGCCAGGTGCCCCGTGACGGCGGCCCGCACGGCCTGGAGTACGCCGCCCGTGGTCCGGTACCGGTCGGCCAGCCGGGCCGCCGAGGCCCCGTCCTGTCCGACGGGAAGCAGCTGGGCGCGCAGGTCCCGGGCCCCCAGCAGGGCCGCGACCGGGCCGTGCGGCACGGCCAGACCGGGCCGGGTGAAAACCCGGTGCCCGTCGGCAATCCGGGCCTCGGAGCCGTCCATCACCCGCAGCGCCGCCGCCACTTCGGTCGGCAGACCGGCCTCCCCCTCGGCCGTCAGAGCCAGTTGTACGTCGACCAGCACGCCGGCCGCCCCACCCGCGACGGCCGCGGCCGCGGTGTGCGGCCCGATCCCGCCCCAGGCGAGCACGGGCACCCCGACCCCGGGGTCGGACAGAAGCTGCTGGAGCAGGACGAAGGTGGTGGCCCCGCCCACCCGCCCCCCGGCCTCGTGCCCCTTGGCGACCACCGCCTGCGCCCCGGCGCCGACCGCGGTACGGGCCTGCGCCGGGCCGGTGACCTCGGCCCACACCCGGGGCCGCCCGTCGGCTGCCGCCCAGGCGGCCACGCGCTCCGGGGTGTGCTCCCCGGGGTCGGCCAGCAGGACCGTGTCCACCCGGGCGGGCAGCGCGGCCGGCCCGAGCGGGCAGCCCACCGGCACCCGCACCCCGTATCCGCCACCGTCGCCGAGCCGCCGGGCGAGCTCCGCGAAGGCGGCCCGCGCGGCCGCGGGGTCCCGTCCGAGGTCGAGCAGCCCGAGGGCACCCGCCCGCTCGGCGGCGGTCACGATCCGCGGATGCGGCTCCTCGAAGGGGGTGAGCGCGACGACCAGGTCACGGGTCTCGGCGGATCGCAGGGGCTGGGGGGTCACGGGCGCTCCTCTGAATCGGTGCTGTGTGACATGTCGCTTTGCGGGACGGCGCTTCCCAGGCGGACCGGGGCGACCGGTCCGGGCCGACCGGCCAGTCCGGACAGGCAGACCGGCCAGTCCGGACAGGCAGACCGGCCAGTCCGGACAGGCCAGGCAGGCCGGGCACGCCAGGCGGGCCAGGCAGCATGAGGGAAGGGAAACGCAGGGGAGTGCGCGGGCGGGGGACCCTGCGGAAATGCCGTGCTTCGATCGGCCGGGCGACCCGCCACCGGAAGGGCGGGCTTGAACCGTGGTCAAGTTCCCTGATGCCGCGATGCATCGTGCGGTGACCGCCCCGCACTGTCAACGGTCATGCGGAGTGCGTCGTTTCGCGCCCTCGGACCCGGAAGCGGAGCCGCGCGCCCCCTGGGCCGGGCCCGCGGCACGCCCCGGCCGCGCCGGTGGTCTGCGGCGATGCCGGCCGGGCGGGGCGAAACCGGCGCCCGGGACGGCGTAACGCATCGGCGCGGGCTCATGCCGCACCGGTATGTGTTATCGCCGACCCGGCATGAACGCCGGGCCAAGGTCGGACATTTGTTCACCGTGCGGCCCTTACAGGTACAGCATGCCGCCGTTACCGTCCGGTCATGACCCCCACACTCGCGCAGCTTCGTTACCTCGTCGCCGTCGCGGACTGCCGCTCCATCACCGGTGCGGCCGCCTCGGTCTTCGTCGCCCAGTCCGCCCTGTCCCGGGCCGTGCAGGCCATGGAGCGCGACCTCGGAGTGGAACTCCTCGCCCGCCGGGGCAGGGGAGTGGACCTCACCCCCGAAGGGGCCCGGGTGGTCCGGCTGGCCCGGACCGTGCTCGACGCGGTGGAGGCGATCGACGACATCGGGACCGCCCACGGCAAGGGCACCCGGGCCACCCTCACCCTCGTGACGACCCCCACCCTGGCCATCGATCTGGCCGCCGACCTGATCTCGGCCTTCACCGAGCGGCAGCCCGGCGTGGACGTCCGGCTCCAGCAGCACGACAGCCGGGAGGCGCTGACCCAGGAACTCACCGACGGGCGGGCCGAGTTGGCCCTGGTCGACCTGCCGGTGGACAAGGATCTGACCACACATCACATCCAGGAGCGCGAGGTGGTGCTGATCTCGCCGATCGGCTCCCGGCTGCCCGACCCGGTGCCCTTCCGGCTGCTCGACGGGCTGCCGATGGTCCTGCCCACCCCGGGAGCCGGCCGGCGCACCGAGATGGAGGCCATGTTCAGCTGCCTCGGCGTCCGGCCCGTGCCCTCCCTGGAGGTCGACGAACGGCTTGCCTGGGTGACGGGCGTGACGGACGGCTGCGGCTCGGTCATCTGGTACCGGGACGTGGCGTCACGGGCCTTCGGCCATCGCGCGGAGGTCCGCTCCTTCGCTCCGCCCCTACTTCGCCCCGTGGGGATCGCGCACCCCCGCAGGCCCCTGAGCCGGGCGGCCCGGGCGTTCATCGCGCACGCCCGGCACAAGGCGCCCGTCCGCGAGCCCGCCCGCTGACCGGAAGTCGCCTTGTCTCCAGCAGACATGCCGACCGGGCATTGAACAATGCTCAATTAGGCGGTGGTTGGCCCTGGCGCCATTGTCTGATGGCCCATCACATTGTGCGCATGTCCCGACTCCTCGCACCCCCTTGGGCCGCCGCCCTCGCGACCGCGGTCCTCGCCACCGTCCTTCCGGCGGCCGCCTGGATGGCCACCGCCACTGCTAGCGCCACCGCCAGTGCCACCGGTTCTGCCGGTCCGGCCGCCGCGGCCCCGGCCCTGGCCCCGGAGAAGAAGTGCACGCTGCCCGGCGGCCTGGCCGAGCTCAGTGGTCTCGCCATGAGCCGCAAGCACCCGGGTGTCTTCTACGCCGTCAACGACAGCGGGAATACCAACCAGGTCTTCGCCATCGACTGCACCGGAACGACCGGCCTGCTCCGAGCCACCTACACCGTCGCCGGGGTCGGCAACACCGACTGGGAGGGGCTCGCGCTCGGCAAGGACGCGGCCGGCCTCCCGGTGATCCTGGTGGGCGACATCGGGGACAACTTCAGCGGCCGCGCCGAGATCACCGTCCACGGCTTCGCCGAGCCCGACCAGCTCGCCAACGCCACCGTCACGCCGGTGACCTATCGCTTCGCCTACGCCGACGGCAGGCACGACGCCGAGTCACTGCTCGCCGACCCCGTCACGGGACAGCTCTACGTCGCCAGCAAGCTGATCGGCGCAACCGGCCAGCTGTACAAGGCCCCGCTGCCCCCGGCGACCGGGCAGGTCAACACCCTCACCCCGGTCCGGCCGGGCCCGGTCTTCGCCACCGACGGCGCGTTCTCGCCCTCGGGGGCCTCGTACACCCTCCGCAGCGGCGGGCCGCTGGGCGCGAACGCCGCCTCCGTCTACGACACCGCGGGGACCAAGCTGGCGGACGTCGCCCTGCCCGCCCAGTCCCAGGGCGAGACGGTGACGTACTACGACTGCACCAGCCTGCTCGTGGGGTCGGAGAACGACAGCCAGATCTGGCGGGTTCCGCTGCCGCCCGAGGCCACCCCGGGCTGCGGCACCACGCCCACACCGACCCCGACACCCACGCCGACCCCGACGCCCACACCGACTCCCACCCCCGGTGACCTGAAGCTCGCCAACCCCGGCGCGCAAGCATGCAAGTTCAACCAGTCCTGCACCATCCAGCTCACCGCCACCGGAGGCAAACCCGCCATCCGCTACACCGCCACCGGTCTGCCCTTCGGCCTGAACACCGACGCCACCACCGGCCGCATCACCGGCAGACCCTGGGCCACCGGCACCGTCCAGGTCACCGCCACCGCCACCGACTCCGCCGGAGCCACCGCGAGCACCACCTTCGCGCTCACCACCAGCTGGTTTTGAGACGTGGGGGGCGGTCTTGTACAACCCGCCCCCCAAGCCGCACTGTTGACCGATATTCGTCCACATGGTCAGGAGATTCGGCTTGCCGCCCCTCAACACAGACGTGCCCGCCCACGTCATCGACCCCGCGGGCGGCTGCCCGCACGCCCTCAACGCCCGGCTCCGTGCCCAGGGCGCCGTGGCGGAGGTCGTTCTCCCCGGCGGAGTACCCGGCGCGGTCGTCCTGGGGCACGACGCGCTGAAGGACTTCCTCGGCCACCCCGACGTGGCCAAGGACGCCCGGCATTTCCCGGCCCTGCACGACGGCACCATCGCCCCCGACTGGCCACTGCGGGTCTTCGCCAACGCCCAGGGCATGCACACCGCCGACGGCGCCGACCACCGCCGGCTCCGCTCCCTCGTCGGCAACGCCTTCACCGCCCGCCAGGTGGAGCGGCTGCGCCCGCGCATCGAGGAGCTGACCGCCGCGCTGCTGGACGGCCTCGGCCGGGCCGCGGACGAGGCCCCCGACGGTGTCGCCGACCTGCGCACGCACTTCGCGCTGCCGCTCCCGATGAGCGTCATCTGCGAGCTCCTCGGTGTCGACCCCGAGCACCGGGGCCGGCTGCACCACCTGTCCAACACGGTCATCATCGCCACCGACACCACCCCCGCCGAGGCCATGGCCGCCGTCCGGGAGCTCGTCGAACTGATGGGCACGATCGCCGCCGCCCGCCGGGCGAACCCCGGCGAGGACCTCACCAGCGCGCTGATCGCCGCCCGCGAGGGCGACGGCGACCGGCTCAGCGAGGCCGAACTCATCGGCACCATGCGGCTGATGCTCGTCGCGGGCCACGAGACCACCCTCAACCTCATCAGCAACGCCGTCCGTGCCCTGTGCACCCACCGAGACCAGCTCGCCCTCGTTCAGGAGGGCAAGGCCACCTGGTCGGACGTGGTGGACGAGACCCTGCGCTTCGACGGCCCTGTCAGCTGGTTCCCGTTCCGCTACCCCACCCGGGACCTGACCGTCGACGGGACGGTGATCCCGAAGGGCACCCCGGTCCTCGCCGGGTACACCGCGGCCGGCCGCGACGAGGCGTTCCACGGCCCGGACGCCGACCGCTTCGACATCACCCGCCCCACCGCCGCCCGCAACCTGTCCTTCGGCCACGGCGCGCACTACTGCGTGGGCGCCCCGCTCGCCCGGCTGGAGGCCACCATCGCCCTGGAGCGGCTCTTCACCCGCTACCCGGACCTCGACCTCGCGGTGCCCGAGCCCGAACTCCCGCACCAGCGCAGCTTCATAGGCAACAGCGTCCAGGCCCTGCCGGTCAGGCCACAGCCGGTCAGGCCACAGCCGGTCAGGCCACAGCCGGTCAGGCCGGCAGGCGGTTAGGCCGGGAGGCGGTCATCGATCCCCGGGCGGGGAGATCTCCGTACTCAGCCAGCCCAGCGCGTCCGGGTACATCGCGCTCCAGGTCTGGAAGTTGTGGCCGCCCTGGGGCCGGATCAGGGTCTTCACCCGGACGCCGGTACCCTCGGCGGCCTTGGCGAAGGCGGCCAGCTGCTGCGGCGGGCTGCTTTTGTCCTGCGCGGACGTGGCCAGGAACAGCCCGACATCGGCCTTCTTCGTGTGCTCGACCAGCCACATGGGGCTGTTCCGCTCCCGCAGCGACGGGTTGGCCAGCACCCCCGGGTCCCCCGTCAGCGGGTCCGGATCCAGGGCCGCGCCAGCGCGGAACACCTTCGGGTACTGGAGGGGCAGTTTGGCCGCGCAGAAAGCACCGGTGGAGACGCCCATCACCCCCCAGCCCGCGGGCCCGCGCAAGGTACGGAACCGCTTGGCGACCAGATCCGGCACGTCCTGCGCGAGCCAGTCGGCGATCTTCCGCTCCGGGGTGTTGCTGCAGTCGGTGTTCACCCCGCCCGGATAGAGCTCCGGGATCACCACGATGAACGGGTGGGCCGCGCCCAGCTGGACCAGCTCCTCCAGGGCGCCGGGCATACGGCCCAGGTCCATCCAGGTCCGGGGTGAGCCGGGGTACCCGTGCAGCAGCATCAGCACCGGGAACCGGGTCTTCTCCGCGCCCGGGGCCTCGTACTCCGGGGGAGTCCACACGACCACCTGCCCGGCGAGTTTCGAGTGGGAGCCGCGGAAGTAGGTGCTCTGGGTGCCGTCCCCGCCCTGGCTGAACTTGGCCCGCCCGAGCGGCGGCCCCGTCATCGCGGAGGTGTCCTGGCCGGCGTCGGTGCCCAGCAGGTCGTCCCAGGAGGAGTAGAGCCCGTAGCTGCTGTTGATCGATGTGGCGACGACACAGATGGCGGTCAGCTGGCACAGCCCGATCATCAGCACCCGCACGGGCCAGCGCACCCAGCCGGGCCCGGGGATCCGGTTCCACAGGAGCAGGAGGGCGAGCATGGCGAGCGCGGTGACGACGACGAGCGTGACGAGGAACGACGTGCTGGTCAGCTCCACGGCACCGGCTCCTCACATGTCCTGGTTTGTCACATCAATGTACGGTGTGCCGCGCCCCCGGCGGGGTCGGGGCGCACCGTGTCGGGGCGTCGAACGACCTGCCGACGGGGCCCTCCTGAGGGTGTGTCCTTCCTCCCGGCTGGTGTCATAAGCGCCGTGATCAACGTATTCGTGGCGAGTGCTCCGTGTCGCCGTTTTCGCGGCCTGAGGGTCGCGGCGGTGGGCGTCGCCCCCGTCGCCCTGTCCACCACGGCCGCCCCCGCGCAGACCGCCGCGCAGGCCGCCGAGCAGACCGCCGCGCAGGCCCCCGCCAACGCCGAACCGACCTACCAGGTCAAGCTGTTGGTGGATCCCTGCCGAGTCCTGGACCGGGACGGCGCACCCCTCGGCGCGGCGGCCGCCGTGCTCGCCCTCGGCTCCTCCAGCGGCTTCGAGCTCACCCAGTACATGGACGACGACCGCCTCAGCCTGGCCGCGCAGGACTGGATCATCCGGATCCGCCGCGGCGGTGAGGAGAACCGGCTCTGCCTCACCTACAAGAGGCGCTTCGGTATCGACGGCGACGGCACCGATCCGGCGGCGGTGCGGCGCGCGCTCGACCGCGCGAGTGCCGCCAACTTCGACGCGGGCGACACCAATTACGAACCGCAGGTCAACCTGAGCTACTCGCGGGCCACCCTGGACTTCTGCAACAAGAAGCGCGAGCCGGTCCCGTACCTGGACCCCGGCGAACTGCCCGGCCCCGAGGCCTCCCGCGCCCTCACCCGGGACCGGCTGCCCGGCAAACTCAGGAAGTGGGCGACGCAGCCCGCGGGCTGGGCCGAGTCCGTGGCCGCCCACTGCCTCGTGCACGGCCCCGTACGGCAGACCAACTACCCCGGCCGGCTCCTCGGCCACCGGCTGGAGATGCAGGTGACCCCGCTGCGCGGCGCCTGCGGCGAGCGGACCTGGTTCACCGAGATCACGGCCAAGGCGGCCACTCTCGGGGAGGCCGTCGCCCTGCGCGCCGAGCTGCTGGGCAGACTCCGGGCGGAGGGCTGGCTGCTGGAGCGGGAGGCCTTCAAGACGGACCTGATCCTCGCGGCGCCGTAGGAACGGCCAGACCGCTGGACGCGCCGGTCGCCAGCTCCACGCTGCCCCGCAGGTCTTCGCGCACAGTCCTCGCCACTCCGTCGGTCCATGGGCGGGCCTCGCGGCCCGGGGGCACGACGGCGTCCCTTCCTCGCGGCGGCGCCGATCCGCGCGGGCCGGGCCCGGTGCACCTGCTCGGCCCAGTGCCCGTCCTTCGGACCAAGGCAGATCAAGGCAGAAAGGCAGATCAAGGCAGATCAAGGCAGATCAGGGCTGCTCAGGGCCGGACGTTCACCGCCACCGAGTGCCACCCCGTCGCCCCGTCCGGGACGGTTCCCTGGCGCTCGCCCGTCTGGACGGCGCCGGTGCGGTCCGTGGCGCGGACCTCCAGGGTGTGCCGGCCCGGAGTCGCCTCCCACAGCCACACCCACTGGCGCCAGGTGTCATCGCCGTCCGCGTCCCCGAGCCGGGCCTCCCGCCACGGGCCGCCGTCCACCCGTACCTCGACGCGGGAGATCCCCCGGTGCTGCGCCCACGCCACCCCGGCCACCGGTACCCGGCCCGGCGCCAGGTCGGCGAGCGCGCGCGGGGTGTCGATGCGCGACTGGGTCTTGACCGGAGCCTGCTGCGCCCACGAGCGGCGGACCCAGTACGCGTCGTACGCCGTGAAGGTGGTCAGCCGCAGCTCGCGCAGCCATTTGCACGCGGAGACGTACCCGTACAGGCCCGGTACGACCATCCGTACTGGGAACCCGTGGGCGAAGGGGAGCGGCTCGCCGTTCATCCCGACGGCCAGCAGGGCGTCCCGGCCGTCCATGACGGCCTCGACGGGCGTGCCGAGCGTCATCCCGTCCACCGAACGCGCCACCAGCTGGTCGGCCGGTCCGCCCTGCGACGGCGGCCGCACCCCCGCCTCGCGCAGCAGGTCGGCCAGGCGTACGCCGAGCCAGCGCGCGTTGCCCGCGTACGGGCCCCCGACCTCGTTGGACACGCAGGTGAGGGTGATGTCACGCTCGACCAGCGGGCGGGCGAGCAGCTGCCGCAGATCAAGGGTGAGGGGCCTGGCGACGCCTTCCCCGTGGATGCGCAGCCGCCAGGTGTCAGCGTCGACGCGCGGGACCACGAGCGCGGTGTCCACGCGGTAGAAGCTCCGGTTGGGGGTGAGGAACCGCGACACCCCGGGAACCCGCAGGTCCGCCCCGGCCGGAACCGGCGGCGCGGGCACCGCGGGCGCCGGGAGTACGAGGTTCGCCCGGGAGGTCGTGGCCCCCGCCGAGCCGAAGGCGCCGAGGCGCCGCCCGGCGTACCCGGCGCCCGCCGACACCACCAGGGTGGCCGCGACCAGCCGCCCGAATCCGCGCCGGTCCACCGCCCACGTCCCGCCGGGCGGCGCGCCCACCGGCCGGGGCCGCTTCGCCGCGGTGACCAGCAGATACAGCACTCCGGCCGCCACCAGCCCGCCCACCAGCGAGGGCACCGCGTCCCGCCAGGTCGCCTCCGGCCGGCTGAGCGCGGCCACCGCCCCGATCACCCCGAATCCGGCGGCGAGGGCGATCCCCAGGGTGAGGCGGCGGACGGCGAGCACCCCGGCCGCGACTGCGACCGCGCCCAGCACCGCGACGATCCCGAGGATCAGTACCAGCTTGTCGGCGGTGCCGAACTCGCGGATCGCCCACTCCTTGAGGCCCGCGGGAGTACGGTCCACCACGGCCCCGCCCACCGCGGTGAGCGGCGAGGACTCGGGCCGCACGGCCGCCGCGGCCAACTCCGCCAGCGCCAGGCCAGCGCCTGCGGCGACCACACCGCAGACGGCGCCGAGCATGCGGGGCGGGCGCCGCCCATCTGCCTTCACAGGGGTCATTCGGGATCACCGTCCGCCGGGATTGTTACGGATTATCCCCCGACTGCCCGGTCGGTGCACGGATGCGCCCCGCCCGCGGTGCACGGATGCGCCCCCGCCCGCCCGGTCAGTGCACGGATGCGGGCGGCACCCACCGCCCGGCGCGCGGCGCCTTCACCCCGTACTCCGCCCTCAGCTCCGTCGGGATCGCGTGGTGCATCACCCGGCCCCGGGTCAGCGCGGACAGCTCGAATCCGGCGAGCATCGAGCCGGCCTTGTCGAGCGCCCACCCCGCGAACGGGCTGTGGTCCTCGATGGTCTCCAGCAGCCCGAGGAAGACCGGAACGGCCCGGGCCGCCGTGTCCCAGGGGCTGCGCGGGATCTCCAGCCAGCCGGAGATGGTGTCGCCCACGAGGTAGCGGATGGTCGCGGGGACCATGGGGTCGAGGAGCGTGCCGGGCACCACGTCCTCGTACAGCCGCATCAGCTGGGCGTTGAGGGTCACCCCCTCCGCAGAGGGCCCGAGGCCGCGGAGGAGGTAGAGGTCGAGGTAGGCGCGGCACTCGGTGAGCGTCACCGGCAGGGCCGACATGTCGCAGCCCAGCATGGCGGCGACGACCCGCCAGGCATAGAAGTAGGCCTCCGCGCCCTCCTCGCTCATGTGCACGCCGAGCCGGTGCATGGCGTCCAGGACCAGCAGCGAGAAGAAGCCGAATCCGCCGATCATGTCCTCCTGGCAGATAGGCAGCCCGTCCCGCTCCACGTCCCAGTGGCCGCCCTCGCGCAGATGGTGGCGCACCGCCGCGTGCAGCAGCCGCACCTTCTGCGCGGCCGGGATGAACTTGCTGCCCTCCGCGAAGGAGTCGGTCCGCATGAGGTACGTGACGAACTGCCCGGTGTTGGCCATCCGCCGCGAGGGATACGAGAGCGAGTGCGTGGAGGAGAGCAGCCGGGAGACCCGGGGAACGGCGTAGCTCACAGGCATCGCCGCGAACGACAGCCCGGTGTTGATGTGGGCCGCGTTGTCCATGAAGAACAGCCGGGCCTGCTCCATGACGTCCCAGTCCACCCAGCTCGGGGGCATGGCCGTCGCCTCGAAGTACTCGGCCGCGGCGGCCGGCAGCCGCTCGGGGAGCTTGTCCCCGGCGGTGGAGAAGAACCGCATCAGGGTGTTGAGGTCGCCCACCTCGCCGCGGCGGAACATCGTGGCGACGGCCGCGTCGGCAAGCGGATCCCCCTGGGTGCGCAGCGCGTCGAGCGCGGCCCCGTCGTAACGGGCGCGCGGCGAAGCGGTCTTGGTGGCGTTCACGTGAGTCGTCCTTCGTGATTCGTGCTTCGTGTCTGGTGGGATGGCGGGATGGCGGGGGGCTACAGCGGGCGGTCGGCCGCCGCGCCGGCCAGCTCGCGCAGCGCGGACCGCGCTTCGGCCGGCATCGGTACGGTGTCCAGCGCGCCGCAGGCCCGGGCGATCCGCTCCCGGATCAGCTCCTCGACCTGCTGACGGGCCCCGCACCGCTCCATCAACTCCCTTACGGACGCGGCCTCTTCCTGACCCAAGTCCGGGTTTCCCACCAGCTTGGCGAGCAGCCGGCGGTCGTCCGGGTCGGCCGCCGCGAAAGTGAGGGCCAGCAGCGCGGTGGGTTTGCCGTCCCGCAGGTCGTCCATGTTGGACTTGCCGGTCCTGGCCGGGTCGCCGAATGTGCCCAGCAGGTCATCACGCAGCTGGAAGGCCTCGCCCAGGGGCAGCCCGTAGCCGGAGAAGACGCCGAACAGGGCCCGGGAGCCGCCGCCAAGGGTGGCGCCCAGCTGAAGAGGTCGCTCCACCGTGTACTTGGCGGTCTTGTAGCGGGCCACCTCCAGGGACTCCGCCAGCTGCGGCTCCCGGGCGGGCGAGGCGTCCGTGCGCAGCACCTCCAGGAACTCGCCCGCCACCGTCTCGCGCAGCAGCGCCGACCAGAGCGGGACGGTGCGCGCGAGATAGGCCCCGGGCAGCCCGCAGGTGGTGAAGAGGTGGCCCGCGTAGCCCATGAGCAGGTCCCCGAGGATCATCGCGAGCGCGATGGAGCGCTGCCCGGCGGCGTCGAACGCGGCGTGCGCCGTGAGCTGCCCGTGCCGCATCCGGCTGCCGTCGATGATGTCGTCGTGGGTGCAGGCCGCCGCGTGCACGAGTTCCATCGCGGCCGCGGCCCGGATCACCGCCTCGCAGTCGGGCTGGCCGGCGGCCCGCCACCCCCAGTACAGGAAGGCGGCCCGGATCCGCTTGCCGCGGGCCAGCGACCGGCGCAACTGCTCGGTGAGGGGAGAGAGTTCGACGTGCAGGCCGAGCAGGGCCTGTTCCTCCTCGTCGGCCAGCCGGACCAGCACCTCGTCGACGCGCGCCTTGAACCCGGCATGGTCATGGAACCCGGCGTGGTCGTGCAGTCCGGCCTGGTCATGGAATCCCGAGTCGTCATGCACGCGGGTGGCCGGCCCGCTCGGCGGCGCGGCGGGCCATCGTCTCCAGGTAGTTCTCCGACCCCGTGCCAGACCGGCGGGTGGCGAGTTCCCCGCGCTTGCGCAGTTCCACCACCCCGTCCGTGAGCAGTTCCCGCAGGTCGGAGCGGCGAAGCGCCTCCTGCGCCCGGTCGGCGGACTGGCGTAACTGGTCGAGGGCCAGGTCGGCGGCCCCGGCGGCGAGGAGCGTCAGCAGCTCCAGCGTCGCGGAGGGCTGCTCCGGCTCGGTCTCGGACATGCTCGGTGCACTCCCGGGGGGTGTTGGAAGGGGCGACCGCCGGATCACCCCGACAGCCGCCCCTGATCATTTCCGGGCCAGTGAACCGAGTGCCCGCCCCGCGCGGCGAGCCCCTTCGCGTCTTCTCCCTCGGACGGGTACCGAGATTCCCACGGGCGAGTGACGATCGCCGCGCGAGGCGATCGTCACCGCACCCGGTGGTGTAGTCATCGGGCGGGCGGGAGCGCGGCCGCGACCCCGGCCGCCAGGGCATGCGGATCCCCGCTCGGCGCGCCCGGATGCGCGGTGGTCCGCCGCGCCCAGTCCTCCTCGAAGGCGTGCCAGTCGATCGCCCTCGGCGCGGCCCCCTTCACCAGCGCATCCTCCAGCGACGTGAAGTAGACCTCCCACCGCCGGGCGTACAACTCCGTGATCAGGCCGCCCCATTCGCGGTTCGCGTAATCGTGCAGGAAGCCGCCCTCGCTGGTGCCGCGCCGGCCCCACACGCTCAGCAGCGAGCGGGCGTCGTACTCGTATCGGTCCTGCTCCGCCTTGTCGGCGCCCCAGGAGCGGGCCGCGCCGAGCCACCGGCCCAGCAGGAAGTTCGGGTCGGAGCTGACGACGGCGTTCAACTGCCGCTCTCCGTCGCGCCATTGGGCCGTCAGCTCGCGGAACCGGGCAAGGTCCTTGCCTTCGTAGGCTGCCTTGATCTTCGGCAGCAGCACCCGGGAGTGGTTCGCGAGGGCCTGTCGCGCCGTGTCCACCAGGTCGAAGCGGTACGCGCTGGAGGTGCGCAGCCTCCGGTCCACTTTGAGCAGGTGGTCCAGGGCTTTGCGGACCCCGCCGGCCGGGTAGCGCATGGACTTGGGGCTCCAGTACGCCGTCCCGGCCGCGGTCAGGCTCGGCCGGGCGGTGAACAGGCTGTCCTGGGACTCCGACCACAGGCCCGAGGAAGTGCTGTACGGCCCCTTGCGCAGCTCCTCCCAGGCGGCTGCGGCCTCGGCGTCGGGGCGCCCGTACCGGCGGGCGGCGAACTCGGCGAACCACTTCTTCTGGTCGATCGGCCCGGGCTCCCAGGCCAGGTCGGTGTACAGGTCGAAGGCGGCCGGGTTGGTCCCGGTGGCCTCCGGCAGGTAGGCGATACCGCGCAGCGCGCTGTTCGGCTTGGCGCGCCAGGTGCCGAACCGGTCGATCCACACGGAGGTGTTCGCGCCGATCGTGGTGTGCCCGCCGAAGTTGTAGATCGTGCCCAAGGCGTACGGGGCGCCACCCCAACTGGTCTCCCGGTCAAGGCGGTTGTAGCGGTCGGACAGTCCGTCCAGGATCAGCAGCTTCGAGGTGTCGACCCCGGAGAGCAGCTCCTTCGTCGGGTCGTCCTGCCAGCCCAGCACCGCCCACAGCGCGCCCGGATGCGCGGTGTGGAGCGCCTTCTGGATGGACCCGGCGGCGGATTTGACGTCCACAGAGCCCGTCTGGCCGCCCTCGTGCAGCGGGCTCATCCGGTACATCGCGCTGTCCCCGAACACCGCCCGCTGCTCGGCGTAGTAGGAGGCGGCGAGCCGCTCGAAGACCGGCGAGCCCGGGTCCAGCCAGTCGGGCCGGTCGAAGCCCGCCCAGTCGCCCTGCGCCATCGTGGTCGCACCGGCGTTGCGGGCCGCGAACTCCGGCGGCACGGTGCCGAAGTAGCCGGGCAGCACCGGGGTCATGCCGAGCCCGCGCAGCTGCTCGGCGATCCGCCCGCCCAGCTCCGCGCGCTCCCGCATCAGCCGCTCGGTGACCGGGCCGCCGAAGCCGCTCAGGTTCTGCAGCAGCCACCAGCTCTGGTGCCCGGGGCCCGGGATCCACTCCCGGAGCTCCTCGGGGGAGTAGCCGAAGCCCTGGAGCGCCCGGTAGTACGGGTACTCGGCGCCGACCTGCACGAACACCTCGTTGATGCCGTGCAGGGCGAGCAGGTCGATCTGCCGCTGGTGTTCCTCGAAGGAGCGGTACGGGCCGGAGTAGCCGTCGTCGGTGTCGTTGAGCGCGTACCGGTGGGGGACCAGCGCGCTGCGGGTGACCGGCGCGGGCACCGGCGGCAGTACCTCGGGCAGCATCCCGAGGCTGTCGCCGGGCCAGCCGATGTCGGCCCCGGCGATGTGCTGGAGGTACCAGCCGACACCGGTCAGCAGGGTGCCTCCGGTGGAGCCGCGCACGGTGATGGCGCCCGCCTTCCCCGACACGGTGAAGGTGTCGGCGCCGGCGGCCGCATCGGGGACGAGGGTGAACTGCCCGGAGTGCCTGGGCAGCAGCCGCTTGAGGGCGGCCTGCGCGGGCCCCGCGTCGAAGGCCCGGGGCTTCGAGGCGGGGCCCGCGTCCAGGCGCAGGGCGACAGGCCGCGCGTCCTGCCTTACGTCGGCCCGCGCGGGCGATCCCGCGCCGGGGGCGGTGGCTCCGGGGGCGGCCCCCGCGCAGACCAGCGTCAGCAGGGCGGCGGGCAGCACGGCGAGGGCGACGGGCCGGCGCCCGCGCGGTGTCCTTGAGTGCGTCATCGTCTCCGTCGTCGGGTTCGTCGGGTTCGAGTTCGTCGGTGGGGTCGTCTTCGAGTTCGCCGGCGGGTTCGTCGAGTTCGTCGGTGGGTTCGCCTTCGAGTTCGCGGGCGGTTTCGCAGACGCGTCCGTGGGCGAGTTCGTCATCGAGGCCCCGTCAGACCGGCAGGGCCCAGGCCTGGTCGACCCGGTGGTCGCCGCAGGCGGTGAGCCGCAGCCGCGCGGCCGGTGCGTCGGGGGTCGCGGCCGCGGCCGACGCCGTCAGGCACATCTCGCTCACGGCCTCGACCAGGGCCCCGTCCCGGCGGTGCGTCCAGCTCTGCCCCGGCTCGCCCGGCGCGCAGTCCGCCAGCTCCACCAGGCCGTCCTCGCCCGCCGACAGGCAGTCCCCGGCCAGCCGCAGGCTCGCGTCGCTCCCCAGGGTCCAGCGCTGGTCGGTGCCCGCCGTGCAGGCCGCCATCACGACCGCGCCGACACCGGCGGTGTTGGCCCCGTCGGCGCATTTGACGCCGTTGCCGGTGATCTGCCCGGTCGGAACGGCCTCGTCGCACCCGTGCGGGCTGAGCCGCCAGACGGCCGTGTCGTGCGCGGCCAGCTTTCCGGTGAGGGAGCCGGAGACCCTGGTGCGCCGCCCGCTCCACAGGTCCTTGGCCTCCACCGTGCAGGAGTACAGCCCGATGTCGGCCAGCGGTACGGAGATGTCCCGGGCGCTGCCGGACCGGTTGAGCACCGCCACGGCGCGGTCGCCGTTCGCGAGCGGCCGGGCCAGGACCTCGAAGGTGGCGTTGGAGGAGACCACCGCGCCCTGCCGGCCCATCGAGTCCTGGTCCAGGGCGATCAGGTCGGTGTTGCCGAGGGCGGCGAGCCCCGCCGGGGTGAGGTGGGAGACCTCGGAGGACAGGATGAAGGGGGCGGCCATCATCGCCCACAGGCCGACCTGGCTGCGGCTCTCCGCCTCGGTGAGGCCGGGGGCGCCCGCGATCAGGAAGTCGGGGTCGTTCCAGTTGCCGGGGCCCGCGTACCGGCCGAGCCAGCGGTTGTAGCCGTAGTTGCCCATCACCGAACTCCAGCGGGAGGCCGTGGGCGTGGCCGGCTTGTACACCTGGATGTCCCGGCCCTCACGCCACAGCTGGCCGGTCTCGCCGACCCAGCCGAGCACCTTGTGCCAGTCGGGACCGCCCCATTCGCCCTGCTGGAAATAGGCCGGCGCGGAGGCGGAGAGCACCATGTCCCGGCCGCTGTCGCGCAGGGCCCTGGACACGGCGTTGTACGCGTCGCGGTAGGCCTGCTCCTTCGTCTTGCCGGGCGGGACCCACAGATTGCAGCCGTCCATCTTGACGTAGTCCACGTTCCAGGACGCGAACAGCCGGGCGTCCTGCGCGTAGTGGTCCGCGCCGCCGCCGTTGGGCGCTCCGCTGCCGGGGTAGCGCTCGCAGGTCTCGTAGCCGGCGTCCTCGTAGATGCCGAACTTCAGCCCCTTCGCGTGCAGATGGTCGCCGAGCCAGGCCATGCCGTGCGGGAATTTGCCGGTGTCGGTGACCAGATCGCCCTTCGCGTCGCGGCTCTTGAGCATCCAGCAGTCGTCGACGGTCACGGTGTCGTAGCCCTTGGCGGCGAGGCCGGTGGAGACGAGCGCGTCGGCGTTCGCCACCACCTTGGCTTCGTCGATGTCGCACATGTAGTGCGCCCAGTTGTTCCAGCCCATGGGCGGGGTGAGCGCGAGCGGGGTGTCCGAGGTCGCGGTGGGCCCGGCCGCGGCGGGGGCGGGGGCGGGGGCGAGCGCGAGGGTGAGCAGGGCGGCCGCGGTCAGGCAGGGGAGCGACGCACGCAGGCGAGGCGGCACGGAGACTCCTTGACGTGGGGGCGGGCGTACCGGGGGCTGGCTGACTCTTGTGCGCCCAGTGCAGCGGTGTGATTACCCTCTGTCAACGAAAGTCGATGCTTATCGGCCAATGACCAGCAATTTGGCCGTAGTCGACGTCACACGATCGAGGAGGCGCGCTTGTGAGGCGCTGTATGTGACGTCGTCTGTTACGGTGTATCTCATGCCGAGAAGATCAGCCGCCCTGGACCGCGCGACGCCCGAGGCGATCGCCGTCGCCGCCCTGCGGATCCTCGACGAGCAGGGGCCCAACGCGCTGAGCTTCCGCTCCCTCGCCGACCGGCTCGACGTCTCCCATGCCACCGTCCAGCGCCGCTGCACTGATCTCGCCGGCCTGCTGGACCTGTGCACCGAACACCTCGCCGCCCAACTGCCCGAGGTCCCCGCCGGCACCGACTGGGCCGAGGCCGCCGAGCTGCGCTTCGGTGCCCTGTACCGGCTGCTCACCGCCCACCCCGGGCTGCTGGTGCTGCGCGGCGGCCGGCCCTGGCTGGGGCGGCAGCTGCTGGCCCGGCTGGTGGAGCCGGCGCTCGCCGACAGCGTGGCGGCCGGTATGACCGCCGCCGAGGCGATGATCACGTACCGCCGGATGTACCTGCTCACCCTCGGCAGCGCCGCCTTCGTCGACCACCGTGATCCGGCCGGGGCCACGGCCGCCTCGCGGGCCGCGCTGGCCGCCCTGGATCCCGAGGAGTTCCCCGTGCTGTCGGGCGGGCTGGCCGACGTACTGCCCGCCCTGACCGACCGCGAGGTGTACTACGGCGCCCTGCGCCAGCTGATCGAGGCCGCCCGGCCCACTGCCTGAAGGGGAGCGCGTTCATGGAACAGCAGTTCACGGAGCAGCAGTTCACGGAGGAGCAGTTCACGGAGGAGCGGCTCGACTACGCCGCCGTACGCGCCGCCGCCGAGCGGATCGCCGGGACGATACGGCCGGCGGCCGTGGTGCCCGCGGCCGAGGGGGTCTGGTACGCGCTGGAATACCTCCAGCACACCGGTTCCTTCAAGGCCCGCGGCGCCCGCAACTTCCTCGCCGCCCACCACCGGGCCGGCACCCTCCCGGGCGCCGGGGTGACCATCGCCTCCGGCGGCAACGCGGGCCTCGCCTGTGCCTGGGCGGCCCGCGCGCAGTCCGTACCCGCCACGGTGTTCCTGCCCGCGAACGCACCGCGCGTGAAGGTGGAGCGGCTGCGGGGCTACGGAGCCGACGTACGGCTCGTCGGCGACCGGTACTCCGAGGCGCTCGCCGCATGCGAGGAGTTCGCGGCCGCGAGCGGGGCGCTGAGCAGCCACGCGTACGACCATCCGCTGATCGCCGCCGGCGCGGGGACCCTGCTCGACGAGATCCGGGCCGGGCTGCCCGGCCTGGACACCGTGGTCGTGGCAGTGGGCGGTGGCGGGCTGTTCGCCGGTATCGCCGCCGCCGCGCGCGAACACGGCGTACGGGTGGTCGCCGCCGAGCCGGAGAACTGCCGGGCCCTGAACGCTGCCCTGGAGGCGGGCCGGCCCGTCGACGTAGCCGTGGACTCGGTGGCCGCCGACTCGCTGGGCGCCACCCGGGTCTCGGCGGACGCGCTGGCCGCCGCGCAGCAGAAGAACGTGCGGTCGGTGCTGGTCCCGGACACGGAGATCACGGCCGCCCGGCGCGCCCTGTGGGAGGAGCACCGGATCGCTGTCGAGGCGGGCGCGGCCACGGCCCTGGCGGCCCTGCGGACGGCCCCCGAACCGCTGGGGGAGCGGGTGGCCGTCGTCCTGTGCGGGGCGAACACCGACCCCGGGGACCTGTCGGCCGCCGAGGTCTGACGGGCTGCCCGGCCTTCCGTCCGACCGCCAGCCCGACTGCCCGTCCGCCCGACCGAGAGACCGCCCGCCCGACCGCCGTCAGTCCGCGTAGTCGTTGTAGTCGTTCTCGCGCACGACGACCACCGTACTGGCGGCGTACTGGACCACCTGCTGGCTCACCGAGCCCAGCAGCGCGCCCTTGAACCCGCCGTGGCCGCGGGTGCCGACCACCATCAGATCCGCCTCCGCGGAGGCGTCCACCAGTACCTGGGCCGGTGTGCCCTGTTCGACCCGGCGGAACACCGGCACGCCGGGCGAGGTGCCGACCGACTCCGCGACGGTGTCGGCCAGCTTCCGCCGAGCCGCCTCCTCGGCGGTGGCCAGGTCCTCCTGGGCGCCCGCGCCCACCGCGAACGGGTTGGTGTTCCACTCCCAGCTCATGACGGCGTGCACGCGGCCGCCGATCGCCTTGGCCTGGGCGACCCCCCAGCGCAGGGCCTCCTTGGAATGGTCCGACCCGTCCACGCCCACGACGATCAGAGGCTCGATGGACTCACTCACAGTGGTTTCCTCTCGGTTCGTCCTCATGGCCGTTCTCCATTGGATGGTAAAGCGCATTAGTACGCGCCTCCTCGAACCGCCGATAAAAAGTCAACCTCTGACGGCTAAGCAGGTTTGTTATCGAATCGATATCGCCGTTGAGAGGTTAATAACTAAAGCGCATTAGGCCAGGTCAATGCCTTGTTGACGAAGGGACTTTCATCTGCCTCTCCCTCCGCCGTCTCGATTCGGAAGGTAGGGGTACCCGCCCATCGGGACTTCGGCCGCATTGACGGAAGGCCGATTTCGGGCCAGCGTGGGCACCGCGCTCCGGCAGTGAGGCCGGAACTCCCCCTGAAGGCGGCGACGATGACCCGTTTGAACGGCACCCGTATTGCCATCGCCACGCTCGTGGCCGGCACGCTCCTTTCGGCCTCCGCGTGCGGCATGAGCGGTGGCGCCGCGGACGCGAAGGAGGCGGAGAAGACCGGCAAAGTGGCCGGCGAGATCACCTTCCGCACCCTCCAGCTGAAGCCGGTGTTCACGGCGTACGTGCAGGCAGTGATCGACGCCTTCGAGGCGAAGTATCCGGATGTGAAGGTGAAGTGGGAGGACGTTCCGGGGGACGGCTACAACGAGAAGCTCGTCGCCGACGCGCAGGCCGGCGCCCTGCCGGACGTCGTCAATCTCTCCACCGACTCCTTCCAGCTCCTCGCCGACCGCGGCATGCTCGCCGACGTGGCCAAGCTCGACGGTGAGGTCGCCAAGGACTATGTCCCGGGCGCCTGGGAGCAGTTCAAGCTGCCGGGCAAGGGCGACGGCGTGTACGCCTACCCGTGGTACGTGACCCCCGAGATCCTCACGTACAACAAGGTCCTCTTCGAGAAGGCCGGCCTGGATCCGGCCAAGCCGCCGGCCAGCGTGGAGCAGTTCTTCGACTACGCCGAGCAGATAGCGGCCAAGTCCGGTGGCCAGTACGCCGCCTTCATGGCCGACCCCAAGAGCCGGCTGCCCGGAGACTGGCAGAAGATGGGCGTACCGATCCTGAACGAGCGGCAGGACCGGTTCGTCTTCGACACCGACAAGGCCGTCGAATGGGTCGGGAGAATGAAGGACCTGTACGCCAAGGGCGCCATGCCCAAGGAGTCCCTCCTCAAGGCCGACGACATCAACCAGCTCTACGGCGCGGGCAAGCTCGTCTTCGGCCCCGGCTCCCCGGGCTTCGTCAAGGACATCAAGCAGAACGCCCCGGCCATCTACGCCAACACCCAGGTCGCGGGCGCCGTCACCGGCAAGCTCGGCCACATCGGCATCTACGCCCAGTCGCTCGGCATCAAGAAGGACACCAAGCACGTGGACGCGGCGGCCGAGTTCGCCAAGTGGGTCACCAACGGCCCCAATCAGGTGGAGTTCTCCAGAAAGGCCACCATCTACCCCTCCAACGCCAAGGGCCTCGCCGACCCGTACTTCGCCGACCGGGGCGACGGCACGGACGCCGAGACCGTGGCCCGCGCGGTCGGCGCCGAGCAGCTGAAGACCGCCGCGCTCGACGCCAACACCCCCGTCCAGTGGACCAGTCAGGTCGGCGACGCGGTCGTACGCGAGATGCAGAAGGCCATCAAGGGCGAGCAGGACGCGAAGACGGCCGTGCGGAAGGCGCAGGAGGAAGCGAACGAGCTGCTCGCCAACGCGGCGAAGAAGTGACGGGCGGACGCACGGCGGCGGCAGCGGCTCGCACCGGGGAAGCCGGCACGGGACTGCCCCACCGCACCTGGTGGACCCCGTACCTCTTTCTCGCCCCCGGCCTGGTGATGGTGGCACTGTTCAGCCTCTGGCCGTTCGTGAACACCGTCATCCTCTCCTTCACCGACGCACAGATCCTGCGAGGTGGCGGTTTCGTCGGCTTCGACAACTACAGCCGGGCGTTCGGCGATCCGGACTTCTGGGTCGCCACCGGAAACAGCGTGCTGTACCTGCTGGTCGTCGTACCCTGCCTGGTCTTCCTGCCGCTGGCCCTCGCGGTGCTCGTCCGGACGAAGATCCCCGGCATCGGGTTCTTCCGCTCCGCCTTCTACACCCCGGTGATCGCCTCCGCCGTCGTCGTCGGCCTGATCTGGCAGTGGGTGCTGCGCAGCGACGGCCTCGTCAACACCGTCTTCCAGAAGCTCGGCATCATCTCCGGGCCGATCCCGTTCCTCACCGACAGCACCATGCTGCTGGTCTCCGCGATGATCGTGACCGTGTGGAAGGGCCTCGGCTACTACATGGTCTTCTACCTGGCCGCCCTCGGGAACGTCTCCTCCTCCCTCTACGAGGCGGCGGCCCTCGACGGCGCCGGGCCGGTCCGTCGCTTCTTCAGCATCACCGTCCCCCAGGTGAAGCCGATGATGCTGCTCGTCGGCACCCTCTCCGCCATCTCCGCTCTCCGCGTCTTCACCGAGATCTACATCCTCGGCGGGGAGAGCGGCGGGCCCGGGGGTGGCGCCCGCACCCTGCCCTTCCTCATTCGGCAGGTCGGCCTCGGCTTCGCCGGCGAGACGGGTTACGCCTCCGCCATCTCCATCCTGTTGTTCCTCCTGACGCTGGTCTTCAGCCTGCTGGGCCGCCGTCTGTCGAAGGGAGACGAGAGTTGAGCGCCCGGAGCGCCCGGAGCGCCCGGAGCGCCCGAAGCACCCGAAGCACCCGCAGCCGGCGGCTCGGACTGGCCGGCCGGTACGCCACGCTGACGCTGATGCTCGTGGTCATGCTCGGGCCGATCACCTGGCAGTTCCTCACCTCGATCCGCGGCCGCACGGAGAACGTGTACGACGGGGTGCTGCCCTCACAGCCCACCCTCGACAACTACGTCCGGGTCGCCGAATCGTTCCCACTGCTCCAGTACGTTGGCAACACCCTGATCGTCGCGGCCCTCGCCATCACCTCGAACACGCTGTTCGCGGCGATGGGCGGATACGCCCTTTCCCGGGCCGGCTGGAAGGGCCGCAAGGCCGTGTTCACCGTGCTGGTGGCGACCCTGATGTTCCCCTTCGAGTCCGTGATGATCTCGATGTTCCTCACGGTCCGCGAGATGGGCCTGGTCGACACCCTGATCGGTGTCTGGCTGCCCGGCGCGGTCTCCGTCCTGAACATCATGATCATGCGGGCGTCCTTCCTCTCCGTACCCCAGGAGATCGAGGAGGCCGCGGTCCTGGACGGGGCGGGCGAGTGGACCCGCTTCACCCGGGTCTTCCTCCCCGCCGCCAAAGGCGCCCTGGCCGTCGTCTGCATCACCAGCTTCATGGGCGCCTGGGACGACTTCCTCTGGCCCCTGCTGGTCCTCACCAATAGCGACAACTACACCCTCCAGCTCGGGCTGAAGACCCTGGCCGGCGCCACCACCGTCAACGACCAGCGGCTCATCGCCGCCGGTGCGATGGCCGCGCTCATCCCGATGATGCTGCTCTTCTTCGCCCTCCAGCGTTTCTTCTTCAAGGGCGTGGGCGAGGGAGCAGTCAAGACCTGAGTCCCATACAGCCCGCTCGTTGCACGACACACGACCTCCCTCCCCTGGAGCAACCGTCATGCATGACGACCGCAGCATCACCGAACAACGCCTCCGCCGGGTCCTCAAGGAGCGCATCAAGCCCGCCGTCCACTCCCGCTCCGTCCCGCTGACCATCGAGCGGTGGGAGGCCCCGGGCGAGCCCGTCCCGGTGGCCGAAGGCCTGGCCGCGACGTACGGATCCTGCGCGATCGGCGACACGTGGGGCCCGGCCTGGGGCACCACCTGGTTCAAGGTCACCGGCTCCGTCCCCGCCGACTGGGCCGGCCGCACCGTCGAGGCCGTCCTCGACCTCGGCTTCGACCGGATGATGCCCGGCTTCCAGTGCGAGGGCCTGGTCCACCGCCCCGACGGCGGGGAGATCAAGGCTCTCAACCCGTACAACGACTGGGTGCGCGTCGCCGACTCCGCCGAGGGCGGCGAGCGCGTCGAGTGGTACGTCGAGGCCGCCTCCAACCCCGTCCTCGTCGAGCACCGAGCCACCTACGAGGGCGACAGGCAGACCAGCGGCGACCAGCCCCTCTACCGGCTCGCCCGGATGGACCTCGCCGTCTTCGAGACCGAGGTCTGGGAACTCGTCCAGGACCTCGAAGTCCTCTACGACCTCATGACCCAGCTCTCCGGGAGCGACGCCCGGCGGTACGAGATCCTGCGCGCCATCGACGCGGCGCTGGACGCCGTCGACCTCGGCGACGTCCCCGGAACGGCGGCCGGCGCCCGCGCGCGGCTGGCCGCGGTGCTCGCCGCCCCCGCCAACGCCTCCGCGCACCGGATCAGCGCGGTCGGCCACGCCCACATCGACTCCGCCTGGCTGTGGCCGCTTCGCGAGACGGTCCGCAAGGTCTCCCGCACCGCGTCCAACATGGTCAACCTGATGGACGAGCACCCCGAGTTCGTCTTCGCCATGTCGCAGGCACAGCAGCTCGACTGGATCAAGACCTACCGCCCCGCGCTCTTCGAGCGGGTCAAGAAGAAGGTGGCGGACGGCCAGTTCGTGCCGGTCGGCGGGATGTGGGTGGAGTCCGACACCAACATGGTCGGCGGCGAGGCCATGGCCCGCCAGTTCCTCTACGGCAAGAAGTTCTTCCTCGACGAGTTCGGCATCGAGACCCGCAACGTGTGGCTGCCCGACTCCTTCGGCTACACCGCCGCGATGCCGCAGATCGTCAAGCTCTCCGGCTCCAAATGGTTCCTCACCCAGAAGATCTGCTGGTCCCAGGTCAACAAGTTCCCGCACCACACCTTCTGGTGGGAGGGCATCGACGGCACCCGCGTCTTCACGCACTTCCCGCCCGTCGACACCTACAACAGCGACCTGGGCGGCGCCCAACTGGCGCACGCCGCACGCAACTACCAGGAGAAGGGCCGGGGTTCGCGCTCCCTGGCCCCCTTCGGCTGGGGCGACGGCGGTGGCGGCCCCACCCGCGAACAGCTGGCCCGGGCCAAGCGGCAGCGGAACCTGGAAGGTTCCCCGCGGGTCGAGATCGAACGCCCCGACGCCTTCTTCGAGAAGGCCCACGCCGAGTACGAAGACGCCCCCGTCTGGGCCGGCGAGCTGTACCTGGAGCTGCACCGGGGGACGTACACCTCCCAGGCCAAGACCAAGCAGGGCAACCGGCGCAGCGAATCACTGCTGCGCGAGGCCGAGCTGTGGGCGGCCACCGCCGCGGTGAGGGTGGCGGGGTACGGATACCCGTACGAGGAGCTGGAGCGGATCTGGAAGACGGTGCTGCTCCACCAGTTCCACGACATCCTGCCGGGGTCCTCCATCGCCTGGGTGCACCGCGAGGCGCGCGCGACGTACGCGAAGGTACGGGAGGAGCTGCGCGGGATCACCCTCGCCGCGCAGATCGCGCTGGCGGGCGAGGGCGAGGAGGAACTGGTCTTCAACTGCGCCCCGCACACCCGGCGCGGCATCCCGGCGGGCGGCGCGGGCCGCCCGGTGGCGCCGCGGCAGCCGGTCACCGTCGAGGAGCGGCTCGGCGGCGGGCAGATCCTCGACAATGGGCGGCTGCTGGTGGAGATCGACGGCCGCGGGCTGATCGTGTCGGCGTACGACCTGGAGGCGGGCCGGGAGTCGGTGGCCCCCGGCCGCGCGGCGAACCTGCTGCAGATCCACCCCGACTTCCCGAACATGTGGGACGCCTGGGACATCGACTCGTTCTACCGCAACAACGTCACCGACCTGGTGGATCTGGAGGGGCTGGAGATCACGGAGCTCGGCCCCGAGTCGGCGACGGTGCGCGTCACCCGCTCCTTCGGCTCCTCCAGGGCGGTTCAGTCGATCACCCTGCGGGCCGGGGCCAAGACGGTCGACATCGTCACGGAGGTGGACTGGCACGATACGGAGAAGCTCCTCAAGGCCGCCTTTCCGCTGGATGTGAAGGCCGAACGGACGGCCTCGGAGACCCAGTTCGGGCACGTCTACCGGGCCACGCACACCAACACCTCATGGGAGGCGGCCAAGTTCGAGATCTGCGCGCACCGCTGGATCCACGCGGAGGAGCCCGGCTGGGGAGTGGCGGTGCTCAACGACTCCACGTACGGCCATGACGTGACCCGTGATGTGCGTGCGGACGGCGGCCAGACCACCACGGTCCGGCTCTCGCTCCTGCGGGCCCCCCGCTACCCCGACCCGGAGACCGACCAGGGCAGCCACACCCTGAGCTTCTCACTCGCCCCGGGCGCCGCGATCGGGGACGCGGTCCGCGAGGGCCACGGGCTCAACCTGCCCGAGCGGGTGCTGTCCGGCGCGGGTCCGGTGGCCCCGCTGGTGGCGGTGGACCAGGACGCGGTGGTGGTCGAGGCGGTCAAGCTGGCCGAGGACCGCAGCGGCGATGTGATCGTCCGCCTCTACGAGTCCCGGGGTGGCCGGGCCACGGCGACCCTGTCGGCGGACTTCCCGCTCACGGCCGCGGTCGAGAGCGATCTGCTGGAGCGGCCTCTGGCGGGTACGGCCGTAGGCGCCCCGGCGGCGGACGGCACGGTCCGGCTCACCCTGCGCCCGTTCCAGATCGTCACGGTCCGCCTCCATCGCGCCTGACGCGCCTGACGCGCCTGACGCGCCTGACGCGCCTGACGTGCCTGACGGTCAGACATCTTTCGGCCCCGGCCCGGCTATCCGGGCCGGGGCCCCGCCGCTTCGTCCCAGGCGCCGGGGCTCAGGTAGTGGTTTGGCGTGCCCGGCGGCCAGTACGGTGCGCAGCGCCGCTAGTGCCGTGACCGGCAAGGTTCACCGGGTCGCGACGCTCCCCCAGCTACCGCTGGGAGGTGTCCCCAGGCACGGCACCTCGCCGCGTTGTCGGACCNNTCCGGCCACGGCACTAGCCGGCGGGCGTACACCCGCCGGTCACGGGCGAGTGCGTCCCTTACGCGGGTCCAGTCCTCGGCCCGCTCGCCCAGCGCGTGCAGCAGGGCCACGGGCGGGCGGCCGGGGTGACCCGGGCGGCCGGGGCGGCCGGGGTGGCCGGGGCATTCGCGGCGTCCGTGGGGCCCGCCACCTCCGTTCGCCGTCACCACGTCGTGTCGCGTCATGGACCGGACGCTAGCGGGGCGCGGGGGAGCCGGCGATCACGGCCTCGGAGGTGCGCAGCCGAGCGAGCCCCGGCCTGGCGACGGGTGCGGCGGGGTGCCCTGCCGAGGACTCCCGCCCGGCTCGCCGCCCGGCTCGCCGTGCGGGTCGGCGGCCGCCGACCGGGCCTTGCGCGCCCTCGTCGGCCGTGAACTCCGCCACAGGTCCCGGCCGGCCGGGCCGCCGGTCCCGGGAATACCGGGCCGCAGCGCCCTCCGCTGCCCCCACCTGGTTATGCACCTAGTTGCAAAACCATCCCCGTCTCGCTAGAACAGGTTCATCACCCCCGCGCGAGGAGGCGCCCCTCATGAGTTCCCAGAGCCGGTACCCGCACCTGCTGAGCCCCCTGGACCTCGGTTTCACCACCCTGCCGAACCGCGTGATCATGGGGTCGATGCACACCGGCCTCGAAGAGCACGAGGGTGGCTTCGAGCGCCTCGCCGCCTTCTACGCCGAGCGCGCCCGCGGCGGCGCCGGCCTGATCGTCACCGGCGGCATCTCCCCCAACGACGCCGGCCGCCCCTTCGAGGGCGGCTCCCGCCTCACCACCGAGGAGGAAGCGGCCGAGCACCGGGTGATCACAGGTGCGGTGCACGAGGCGGGCGGCAAGATCGCCATGCAGATCCTGCACTTCGGCCGCTACGCCTACCACAAGGACCTGGTCGCCCCCAGTGCCCTCCAGGCGCCCATCAGCCCCTTCGTCCCCAACGAGCTCAGCGACATCGAGGTCGAGCGCACCGTCGAGGACTTCGTCCGTGCCGCCCGCCTCGCCAAGCTGGCCGGCTACGACGGCGTCGAGATCATGGGCTCCGAGGGCTACCTGATCAACGAGTTCATCGCCGCCGCCACCAACAAGCGCACCGATCGCTGGGGTGGCGCGTACGAGAACCGCGTGCGCTTCCCGCTGGAGATCGTCCGGCGCACCCGCGCGGCCGTCGGCGAGGACTTCATCCTCATCTACCGGCTCTCCATGCTCGACCTGATCCCCGGTGGCTCCACGCTCGACGAGGTCGTCCACCTCGCCAAGGAGATCGAGGCCGCCGGCGCCACCATCATCAACACCGGCATCGGCTGGCACGAGGCCCGCATCCCCACCATCGCCACCTCCGTACCGCGCGGCGCCTACACCTGGGTCACCAAGCGGCTGATGGGCGCGGTATCCGTCCCTCTCGTCACCAGCAACCGCATCAACACCCCGGAGATTGCAGAGGAGTTGCTGGCCGACGGCCGCGCCGACCTGGTCTCCCTGGCCCGCCCCTTCCTCGCCGACGCGGACTTCGTGAACAAGGCGCGCGCCGGAGCCGCCGAGACCATCAACACCTGCATCGGCTGCAACCAGGCCTGCCTCGACCACACCTTCAGCGGCAAGATCACCAGCTGCCTGGTCAACCCGCGCGCCTGCCACGAGACCGAACTCGTCCTGTCTCCCACGCAGTTGAAGAAGCGCGTCGCCGTCGTCGGGGCCGGCCCGGCCGGGCTCGCCTGCGCTGTCTCCGCCGCCGAACGCGGTCACGCCGTCACCCTCTTCGAGGCCTCCGGCCACATCGGCGGCCAGCTCGACATCGCCCGCCGCATCCCGGGCAAGGAGGAGTTCGAGGAGACCATCCGCTACTTCGGTACCCAGCTCGCCGTCCATGGCATCGACCTCCGCCTGAACACCCGTGCCGACGTCGACACCCTCCAGGGCTACGACGAGGTGGTCGTCGCCACCGGCGTCACCCCCCGCACCCCCGACATCGAGGGCGTGGACCACCCGAACGTCGTGAACTACCTCGACGTACTGCGTGACGGCGCCCCGGTCGGCGAACGCGTGGCCGTCGTCGGCGCCGGCGGTATCGGCTTCGACGTCGTGGAGTTCCTCACCGACAGCGGCGAGGGCGCCTCCCAGGACCCCGAGGTCTACTTCCGCCACTGGGGTGTCGACACCTCGTACACCGGACCCGGCGGTCTCGCGGCGCCCGAGCGGCCCGCCCCGCCGCGCCAGGTCCACCTGCTCCAGCGCAAGGCCACCAAGGTCGGCGCCGGCCTCGGCACCACCACCGGCTGGATCCACCGCGCGGAGCTCAAGCACCGCGGGGTCGTCTCCGTCGCGGGCGCCGCGTACGACCGCATCGACGACGAGGGCCTGCACATCACCGTCGACGGCGAGCAGCGGCTCGTCCCCGCCGACACCGTGGTCCTGTGCACCGGCCAGGAGCCGCGCCGCGACCTGTACGAGGCGCTGCGCGCGGCCGGCGTCGAGGCGCACCTGATCGGCGGCGCCGACGTGGCCGCCGAACTGGACGCCAAGCGGGCCATCCGCCAGGGCACGGAGCTGGCCGCGAGCCTCTGAGCCACGGGGAGTTGTGGCGGCCCGGCCCGGGCCGCCACAATCACCGGGTGACGCTGACACCGGCAGACGCAGACAAGATCCTCGCCGACAATTTCGCCCCCTGGGTACTCGCGCTCGGCCTCACCGTCCGGGAGACCGGTGAGCGGCACGCCGTCCTGCGGCTGCCCTGGTCCGACACCCTCGCCCGGGACGGCGGCGGCCTCTCCGGCCAGGCCCTGATGGCCGCCGCCGACACCGCCACCGTCATCGCGATCTCCGCCGCGCGCGGCGCGTACGGCCCGATGACCACCGTCCAGCAGTCAACGAGCTTCCAGCGCCCCGTGGTCGGCTCCGACGTGCTGATCGACGTACGGATCACCAAACTCGGCAAGCGCATGGCCTTCGCCGACATCACCATGACCCCCGAGGGCACCACCGAACCGGCCGCGAAGGCCTCCACGGTCTACGCACTGCTCGGGTGACCCCGCGGCTCAGATGTCGATGACGCGGTAGGCGATCGTGTACACGCCGCCGGAGCCCTCCAGCGAGCGGTACTGGACCTCGCCGTTCACCTCGCTGCCGGTGACCAGCGTCGCGCCCAGCTTGTCGTCCGAGCTGGTCGTGTCGTAGTCCCACAGGGTCAGGGTGCGGGCCTGCTGCTTGCCGAGGACGAGCGCTGCGTTGCCGTTCGCGTCATCCAGCGAGCGCACGTAGTTCGTGCCCATCGTCTGGTACTTGGCACTCCCGGGCCAGACCTTGATCTGGTTCCCGTTCGCGTCCGTGATCTTGATGTACGCCTCGTCGTGGTCGCCCTCGCTCTGCTGGTGACAGGTCAGCTCCAGCAGCTCGATCCGGACGTAGTCGACCGGCTCGGCCTGGGCGGCTCCGGCGAAGCCGGCGATGCTGCCGAGTGCGAGCAGGGCGGCGGTGGCGAGGCGGGCGGTGCTGCGGCTCATGACGGTGTCCCCCGTGTGTGGTGGTGTGGCGCCCCGGATCCGCCGGGGCGGTGTGCCGATCCCCCCGGCACGACCACCACTCTGCCCCGCCGGCCCCGGCCGCCTCCACGCGTGTTCCGCTCAGCGGAACGCGCGTAGATGACCCGGTGGAGGAGATGGCGGCGCCGTCAGCGCAGCAGCCCCGGCGGGAGCCCCTCCGGCGCGGCCGGCCCGCGTGCGAGGGCGCGGGTGATCGCCGCCCCGGCCTCGGCGACGGCCTGCGCGAGCCGCTCCAGCGCCTGCCCCGCCGGGACCAGCGCGGCGAGCGCCGCCACCACCCTGCCGTCGGGCGCGCGCACGGGCAGCGCGGCGCAGCACACCCCCGCCATCACGTCCTCCCGGTCGAGCACCGCCCCCGGCCGCACGGGACCGCGCAGGGCGCGCCCGGCGGCCGTGTCCAGGCGGAACCCGGTGCCGTCGCGGACCGGCATCACCGGCTCCAGGACACCGGGCACCGAACTGACGGTGAGCGCCTGGTCCTCGTACAGCACCGTCAGGACCACGCTGGCCCCGGTGGTGGCCCGCAGCCGGTGCAGCGGCAGCCGGGCGGCCGGGCGCAGCCCCGGGTGGGGCTGCCAGGCCTGGCCGATCCGGTACAGCTCCGCACCCAGCCGGTAGCGGGCGCCGCGCCGTTCGACGGCGCCGAGCGCCACCAGCTGGTCGAGCAGCCGGTGCACGGTCGCCTTGGGCACCCCGCAGGCCAGGGCGAGTTCGGTCACCCCGGCCTCGTCGTCGCCGTGCCGGCGCAGTGCCTCCAGCAGGGCGAAGGCTCCTTCGAGCACACCCCGGCCGCGCGCGGGCCGCGGCAATGGCGCGCGCTCTGGAACGGAAGCAGACACAAGTCCCCCCGGACTTCTCCGGCCCGGCCGTGGTCCCCCGATGGCACGACCCGGGCACCGTCCATGATGAGGTGGGCGATGCCCGGGAGCGAAGGCTTTCCGGCGCGTGCCGCCAGCCCGGACCGTGGATCAGAACCGGCCCGGGCCGTGGATCAGAACCGGCCCGGCCCGGAAGGCAGCGGCAGCGGCAGCGGCAGCGGCAGCGGCAGCGGCTTCGGAGAGGCCGGCGACTCGCGCCGCTGCTCCGCGCTGCCCGGAGCCGTCCGGCAGGTCACGTCCTCGGCCGGCAGCCGACCCGTGGTCAGATACGCGTTCACGGGCGCGTTCGCACAGGAGTTGGGGTCGGCCAGGTACACGCCGTGGCCCTCTCCGCCCATCGCCAGCACCATCCGTGAGCCCTTGAGGGCGCGGTGCAGACCCTGGCCGCTGAGCAGCGGGGTCTGCGAGTCCCACTCGTTCTGCACGGTCAGCACGTTCGCCCGGGTCTTCATCGGCGTGGCCGCCTCGATGGGCCGCTGCCAGAAGGCACACGGCTTGATGTTCGAGGCGAAGTCCCCGTAGAGGGGGTACGCGACCTTGTCCCTGGCAGCCTCGCGCCGGTACTGCCCGGGGTCGCGCGGCCAGGCGTCCGTGTCCCCGCACAGCACGCTCCAGAAGACGGCGGTGCCGTTGTCGGACGCGGGCTCGGACGCGGACGCGGGCTCGGGCTCGGACTCGGGGACTTGGGAGGTGACCTGCCCCGTGACCTGCCCTGTAGCCCGTCCCGCGACCTGCCTGCTGTCCTGCAAGAACTGCTTCAGCTCGGGCGCGGAGCCGGCCGGTCGGCCCTCGGCCGCGTCCTTGAGGGCCTTGACGAGACGGGCCGCGTGCTCGGGGTAGAAGAAGAACCCCCGCGCCGTCCGGATCCGGTCACCCGTGACCTTCCCCCCGTCGAAGTCGATCGGGTCCTCGTCGGCTCGCGCCACCAGCGCCCAGAACGTCTCGGACACCGCCTTCGGGGTGTCGCCGAGCTGGTACTCGCGCGCGCGCTCGGCGGTCCACCCCGTCCACCGCTGGAACGCCGGCTCGGCCTCGGTCGCCCACACCTGGATCATGCCGCGCCAGACCCGCTGCGGGTCGACCCCACTGTCCAGAACGAAGCGGTCGGTCTTGTTCGGGAACATCTGCGTGTACACGGCGCCGAGGTACGTTCCGTAGGAGTAGCCCAGGTACGAGATCTTCCGCTCGCCCAGGGCGGTACGGATCGCGTCCATGTCGCGCGCGGTGTTGCGGGTCGTGATGTACGGGAGCACCGCGCCGGCCTTCTCCCGGCACTTCTCCGCGACCGTGCGCGCCCAGGCCACGTCGGACGGGAACGTTCCGGGGCGATAGGGCCGGTCGGAGTTCTGCTCGGCGTCGGTGAGTCCGCAGCTGACCGGGCTGCTGGCCCCGACGCCGCGCGGGTCGAAGCCGATCAGGTCGTACTGGTCCCGCACCTCCTTGGGCATCGACTCGGCCGTCATCAACGGCAGATCCAGCCCCGGCCCCCCGGGCCCGCCCGGGTTGAGCAGCATGACGCCGTGCCGCTTGGCCGGATTCTCGCTCTTGATCCGGGATATGGTGAGATCGATCGTTCGTCCCCGCGGGCGCCGGTAGTCGAGCGGGACCTTGATGGTCGCGCACTCGTACGAGGCGGGCTGGTCGGTGCTGCAGCGGTGCCAGGAGGGCTTCTGTTTGGCGTACTCCTCCGCCGGGGCGGCGGCCGCCTGCGTGGCGGACAGCAGGGGCACGGTGGTCGCGAGCAGTCCGGCTGCGGCGAGCAGCGGTGCAATTCGTCTCATGCGCCCACCCTGTGGCACGCGGCGCGAGGGCGAATCATCCCGAAGGGTCGGCTCTCGTACTCCCCGCGAACGAGCCGAAATCCGGACAACTGGCTGACGTTTCACGGGAGTTGCCCCGCCCTTCGGCTCAGAGGGCGAACGCGGCACCGTACCAGCCTTTCGAGCTGTTGCCCGGATGTTTGTCCATTCGTGATGGGGCTTCAATGCGGGCACCACAACTGGCACTAGCGTCCCGTGCCACCCGGGAGAGCCGGTGCATCCGGCACGACGGCCGGGGTCTCGGAGACCCCGCAGCCCTCCCGGTCCACGGAGCAAGGAGGCACAGTGCTGTCAATCCGTCGGTCGGCCGTCGGCGGCATCTCGGTCGCTTCGAGGCACGTGATGGCCACGGGCATCGTCATAGGCGCCCTCGCCTTCACCCTGATCGCGTTGCTGATTCCCGTGCAGAAGTTCGGCGGCACCACCGCCGCGGCCGCCACCGCCCCCGCCGGTGACGACGACGGCGCCGGAACCCTGAGCACGGCCTTCGGGCCGCTGACGGCCCAGGACCGGGACTTCGTCCGCAAGGTACGGCTCGCCGGCCTGTGGGAGCTGCCCGCGGGACGGCAGGCCCAGCAGCGCGGCACCCGCCCCCTGGTGCGTACCGCCGGGATGCACCTCGTCGAAGGCCACACCGAACTGGACCGTCGGGTCCGCGAGGTCGGCCAGGCCCTCGGCGTCGACCTGCCCAGCCAGCCGAACGCGCAGCAGCAGGACTGGCTCGCCCAACTGGACCGCGCCCAAGGCGCCCAGTACGAACGGCTGTTCATCCAGCTGCTGCGCAGGGCGCACGGCAAGGTGTTCGCGCTGGTGGCCCAAGTGCGGGCGCAGACGCGCAACTCCATGGTCCGGGCCCTGGCCACGGACGCCAACACCACCGTCCTGGACCACATCTCGGTCCTCGAGGACAGCGGGCTCGTCGACTTCGACGGCCTCGCGGATGCCTCGTCCGCCCCTCCCACCGTTTCCCGACCGATGAAGTGAAGTGATGAGACATGAGCAAAAAGGGCCATAAACGCCGCCTCCGGCCGTCACACAAGGCCCTCGCCCTGGTGTCCGCCCTGGTCTTGGGCGGCGGCGGGGTCGTGATCGCGGCCCAAGGCGCATCCGCGGGGCAGGGGGGCCGTACGGCGCCGGTGACCGCGACCATCGACTGTCCGGACGTGGGCGACCGGCTCCGCGACGTCCCCGACCAGGCCCGGACCGAAGTCGACGAGAACCTCGCGCAGTTGGACACCCAGATCGCCGACGCCTACCAGCGGCTGTCCTCGGGCGGGGCCCGCAGCGACGCACTGCTCGGCCAGCTGAAGGACGAGCGCGGCAAGACCATCACCCGCCTGTCCGACGCCATCGGACAGTCGGCGGCACGCCCCGAGGGGCTGGACGGGCTCAGCGCCTGTCGGATGAAGAAGGCCCCGGCCGCCGATCCGGCGGACGAGGTGCCCTCCGGGAACCAGACCGAAGGCATCGCGCAGAACGCGGCGCAGGGCGTGGCGCAGAGCGGCGCGCAGCAGGGCAAGGGCGGCCCGGCGCGCAGCGACTTCGCGTCCATCACCTCGGTGCGGCCCAACGTGCGCCAGCCCGCCGCCCGTTCCGGCGCGTCCACCGGATCCTTCGCCGTGCAGTGCGGCCGCAACGAGAACGGCCACTTCAACCCCGACAACGTCATCGTCGCGCCCGGTGTGAGCAACGGCGCCCACCACATGCACGACTACGTGGGCAACAAGACCACGGACGCCTTCTCCACCAACAAGAGCCTCGCCGCCTCCGGGACGACCTGTACCAACGGCGACCAGTCCACCTACTACTGGCCCGTGCTGCGCGTGCGCGACGGCCGGGCGGAACGGGACGCCAACGCGCCCGGCGGCGGCAAGGACGCGAACGTGGGCACGATCCTGCGGCCGAAGCAGGTGACGATCGAGTTCAAGGGCAGCCCCGTGAGCCAGGTCGCCGCCATGCCCCGCTTCCTGCGGATCATCACGGGCGACGCCAAGGCCTTCACCAACGGCCCGGGCAACGCCAACGCCTCGTGGAGCTGCACCGGATTCGAGAACCGGCAGCTCAAGGACAAGTACCCGGTCTGCCCCAAGGGCAGTGACGTGGTGCGCACCTTCACCTTCCAGAGCTGCTGGGACGGCAAGAACATCGACAGCGCCAACCACCGGACCCACGTGGCCTTCGCGGCCCGCGACGGGTCCTGCAAGGCCGGCTTCAAGGCCATCCCGCAGCTCGTGCAGCGCATCACGTACGCAGTGGCGCCCGGCTCGCGGTTCGCCGTGGACAGCTTCCCCGAACAACTCCACAAGCCGGTGACCGACCACGGCGACTTCATCAACGTCATGTCGGACCGCCTGATGGCCGGCGCGGTGCGCTGCATCAACGGCGGGCGCGCCTGCCGCTGATCCGCCTCAGCCTGCGCTGATCCGCTGATCCGCTGATCCGCTGATCCGCTGATCCGCTGATCCGCTGATCCGCCGATCCGCCGATCCGCCGATCCGCCGATCTGCCGGATCCGCCTGATCCACCGAGACCTCGGGGCCGGCGCTCCCCCTCCCACCTCCCCTGCGTCGCCCCGAGAGCGGTGCCGGTTCCGAAGCCGACTTCGGGCCGGCACCGCGTACGTGCACGGCCGCTGCCCGAAGGGGCGGCGGGCTCCGGAACACATGAGGAGTGTCATGTCCGGCTCTCATCACACCCCGGCGGGTCCGCACCGCGAGGTCGGGCCCGAGACCGCACCCTCCGACCGGGAACTCATCCGGCAGCTCCGACGGTCCTTCGCGTCCGGCGCGGTGGACCAGGCGATCTGCGATCTCCTGTACCGGCGCCACAGCGGCGCCGCCCTCGCGTGTGCGCGCGCCTGCTGCCGGGCTCCGCAGGACGCGGAGGACCTCGTCTCGGAGGGCTTCATCCGGACCCTCCAGGCCGTCCGGTCCGGCGCCGGGCCCCGCGAGCACTGGCGCCCGTACCTCCTGGCGGTGGTCCGCCACACAGCCGTCGAGTGGCGGGCCGGCGACGGGCGGACCGTCCTGACGCCCGACGTCGAACCCTGGTGCCGTCCGGCGCCGCCCGAGGGCGACCCGCAGCGCGAGCTGCTGGACAGCGAGGACCGCCGGCTCGTCGCCCGCTCCTTCCACGCCCTGCCCGAACGCTGGAAGGCCGTCCTGTGGCACACCCTCGTCGAGGACGACTGCCCGCACCACGTCCCGATGCTGCTGGGCATCACCCCGAGCGCCGTCACGTCGCTGGCCTTCCGCGCCCGCGAGGGCCTGCGCGAGGCGTACCTGAGCGCCCACGTGGACACGGCGGCCGACGACCGGTGCCGCCACTACGGCACCGCGCTCGGTGCCGCGATCCGGCGCCGCGGGGCGCCCCGCGGCGCCGGCCTCGCCCGCCATCTCGCCGCGTGCCGGTCCTGCTCCGAGGCGTATGCCGAGCTGGTCGACCTCAACGCCGCGCTGCGCGCGGGCGGGCCGGCGGTACTCGCGGCCCGGTAGCACACGGCGGCCCCCGGCCCCCGGCCCGCACGTCGCCGTGACGGGGGCCGGAAGCCGGGGGCCTTGGTGCGCGGGCTCACTAGAGGCCGTTGACGCGGGCCATGCGTCCCACGCCCAGCGGTGGCCGGAATTCCGTGGTCACGGCGCGCGCCCTGCGGGTCACACGGGAGTGCTGGCGCCGTACTTGGGCCATGAGGCGGCGGCTGCGCAGGGCCATCTCCAGTTCGAAGCGCGTACGGGGGTCACGCAGTCCGGGTCCGAAGAGCTTCTCCAGCTGCCGCATGCGGTAGCGCACGGTCTGCGGATGCACACTCAGCGCCTTCGCGGCCTCGGGTGCGCCGCCGCCCTCCAGCCAGGCGAGCAGGGTCACTTCGAGCCGTTCGCTCTGTCGCGGGGTCAGGTTCGCCAGCGGCCGCAGCCAGCGCGCGGCCAGGGCGTGTGCCAGGGGCTCGTCCTGGAGCAGCAACAGGGTCGAGAGGTGGTCGTCGACGAAGACGGGCCGCGCGTCCAGGCCGGCTCGGGCCGGGGTCAGGCTCAGCAGCCGCAGCGCCCAGCGCAGCGAGGAGGCGGTGTCCCGCAGTGCCACGGTGTGCCCGACGGCGGCGAACCGGCCGCGCAGTGCGGCCTCCAGGGCGGTACGGGCGTCGGGATCGGGATCGGGGTCGGGGCTCGGGACGAGCAGGCACGGCTGGGCGCCGACCATCCCGGCCAGGCCGTCTTCCAGGACGGCCGCCAGCTGCTGAGTCTCCCCGGGGCTGGCCAGGGCTATCGCCCGCACGGCGGAGGGAAGGGGCCAGCCGGCCGTCCGGGCGAGCTCGACAAGGGCAATTTCAGACATGGTCATGTCACCCGTAAGAGCGGTGAAGAGCTCCCGCCGGGCTCGTTCGGGTGTGGTGCAGAGACCGTCGCGGGCGACGACCGTCAGCGGGGCCAGCCGCCCTCGGTGAGGCTGTTGGTGCTGGTCCCGATCGCGGTCCGGGTCCCGGTCCGGGTCGGGGGCGGGGTCCGTCCGCCCGTCCCGGTCCTCATTGCGGGGCGCCGGCTGCTGCTCGTGCTTCGGGACCGCGGGCTCGACATATCCGAGGGTGGCGAGCAGGCCCGCCTCGACCTGCCGTCTGACCACGTCCTCGTCGATGTCCTCGATCAGTTCCGAGAATCCGGGGATCCCGTCGCGGAGCTCCTCCACGATCCCGGCGGCCAGCGCGGGCAGTTCCTTTCGCAGGACCCGGGTCCATTCGCCGCGCGGGCGGGACCAGATGCGGTTCAGAAGTTCGCACATTGTTACCTCGTTCATGCCGGGGTATGGCCAGTCCCGTGGAAGGGTGACGAGCCCGTCGAGGCCGCCGCCCCTCCCCGTCGGCGCCAGTGGCGACGGGGGAGTTGAGCACCTCGTACTCCTTCCAGGAGCGTGCCATCCACTTGCAGTCCCGCGGCTTTGCCTCATATTTGCCGTCGGGGAGGTGTGGCGGCGGACAAGGCGTCAGCCCGGTCGCCGCCCCACCACTGGAAGGGAATCTTCCGGGGACGTTCGATCTGATGATGCCGTGGTCGCAAGAACTTGTCACGATTCGATAAATACTGTGGAGAGGTTGCGAACCTCCACGATGCTTCTGCACTCCGGCCCCCGCTCCCGGTCGGCGAGGCACCCATCTCCCGCCCGCTGCGGAGCAGTTCCGACGACTGCCCCGGGCGCCGAGTGCGAGGTGGAGTGCTCGGGCCTGGGCGTATGGGAGTACCAGATGCCCTTGCCCCAGACGCGTATTCCGCGCTCACATCGGGCCCGCCGCACCAGACGTCATGCCAGTGCGGCCACTGCCGCGGCCGCCGGGCGGCGGGCCTTCCGACGCCCGCCCCTGCTCTCCGCCGCCGGCGGTCTGCACCCTTCGGCCCTGGGCGTCGCCGTCCTGGCTTCCCTGGCCTCCTTGGCCGTGGCGGCCCGGGCGGGTGCCCTGACGCACCTGTGGGACTTCCTCGACTACGGGGCGGGCGTGCTCTCGCTCGTCTCGCTCACCTCCGCCGTCCTGTGGGGCCTGGTGGCCACGGACCGTACCCTGCTGACGTCCGGTCACCGGCTCCTCGCCCAAGGGGCGCACCGCGGCCTCGCCGTCTCCGGACTGGGCTTCCTCGCCCTGCACATCTGGGTCAAGGTGGCCGAGGCGCAGACGGGGGCCGCGTCCGTACTGGTGCCCTTCGCGGACCGGGACAGGCCCCTCCTCATCGGACTCGGCACCCTGGCCGGATACCTCTTCGTCGCCGTGGCGGTCTCCGGCGCGGTCCGCAGCGCGTTCGCCACCAAGGGCCGGTCCATGTGGTGGCGGGCCCTGCACATGGGCGCGTACCCGGCGTGGGGCGCTTCCCTGGTGCACGGGCTGAAGGCAGGCCGTCCCGCGAGCGGTTGGGTGACCGTGGCGTACGCCCTGTGCCTGATCGGCGTCGCGGGCGTGCTCGCCGTCCGCCTCCGGGCGAGGCTGCGGGCCGAGCCCACCCGGCCGGCCGTCGTGCCGCCCTCCGCTCCCCGGAAGCCGGAGCAGGCGCCGCCGCGCACCCCGAGGCCGTTCGTCCGGCAGCCCGCGGAGCAGTCCGCGGCCCGGCTGACGGCGCGGCTCGCCGGGCAGTTGGAAGGGCGCCCCTTCGCGCCGACCCCGGAACAGCCCGCGCCCCGGCCCTCGTTCAGCGGGCAGCCAGTAGGGGAGTACACCGCGGTCTTCATCCCGAGGGCGCGGGGAGTCGCCGCGGAGGACCGGCCGGGTGAGCCGCTCGACGGTGTCCGGGGGCGGCAGTGACCGGTGTTCCGCGGCCGGCGCTGGGGTGCGTGGGACAGCCCCGGCTGCTCGCAGGACTCGACACGGCCGCGCGGCTCGATCGCACCGGCCACCTCTCCGTGCACGGCGCGCTGCCCGCGTACCGCCCCGATGACCTGGTGGAGCTCGCCGAGGGGATCGACCTGCGGGGCCGCGGGGGAGCGGGCTTCCCCTTCGCCCGCAAACTCCGGGCCGTCACCCGGTCCGCCCGCGGGCGGGACGGTGGAACCGCCGTCGTCGTCAACGGCAGTGAGGGCGAGCCGAGTTGCCTCAAGGACACGGCCCTGCTGCTGCACGTCCCGCACATGGTGCTCGACGGCGCCCTGCTGGCCGCCGGCGCGCTCGGCGCGGAGGACGTCGTCGTCGGCGTGACCCGTGAGGACGTGGAGCAGTCGGTGCGCGAAGCCGTCGCCGAACGGGGCCCGGCCGGCCGCCGGGTCCGCGTCATCAGGCTGCCCGAGCGCTTCGTCACGGGCGAGGGGACCTCCCTCGTCAACGGGCTGGACGGCGGCGCCGCGCTCCCCTCGGGGCAGAAGGTGCGGACCAGCGAGCGGGGGCTGGGCGGGCAGCCCACCCTGCTGTCCAATACGGAGACGTACGCCCAACTGGCCGTCGCCGCACGCCTCGGCGCGGCCGGCTACCGCATGGCCGGGCTGCCGGCCGAGCCGGGCACCATTCTGCTGACGGTCGCCGGAGCCACGGTCGTCGAGGTGCCGACCGGGACATCGCTGGCGTACGTCCTGGACCTGTGCGGGACGGGGCCGGGCCAGGGTGTCCTGGTCGGCGGGTACCACGGCCGGTGGCTCAGCCCGGCCGCGGCCCGCTCGGCGGCGCTCTCCCGGCACTCCCTGGCCTCGTACGACGCGGTGCTGGGGGCCGGCGCGGTCCTGCCGCTGCCCGAGGACACGTGCCCGGCCGGCGAGATCGCCCGGGTGACCCGCTGGATGGCGGACGAGTCCGCGGGCCAGTGCGGGCCGTGCGTCAGAGGGCTGCCCTCGCTCGCCGACGCCGTGGAGGAGCTGGTGGGCGGGGGAGGGCGAGCCGCACTCGAAGCGGTGGAGGCGCGCATGCGCGCGGTACGCGGCCGCGGTGCGTGCAGCCACCCTGACGGCACGTCCTCCTTCGTGGCCTCCGGGCTCGCCGTCTTCCCCGACGAGCTCCGCGACCACGCACTCGGCAGCGGCTGCGGGCGCCGCGTCCTCGGGGCCCTGCCGCTGCCGGCCGACGAGAACCCCGAACGGCTCGTCGTGGACTGGACGCTGTGCAAGGGCCACGGGCTGTGCGTGGACCTGCTGCCCGACGTCGTCCGGCTGGGCGCCGACGGATACCCGGCGCAGGGCGTCATGCCCGTCCCCGGAAGGCTGCGGCCGAAGGCGCTCCGCGCGGTGCGCCGCTGTCCGGCGCTCGCCCTGCGCATTCAGGAATGAGCTGCCGGTAAACGGCTGTGGCCGATAGGAGTTCACCCTTTGGCGCGATCTGACAAATTCCCGGGAATCTGAATTCGACAGGCCCAGCAGGCCCTATGAATGACCGAGGACACGAAAGCGCCGGGATTGACCCGAAGGAGAGATCGTGAACAAGAAGCGTCGTGGGGCAGCTGTCGGATCGGTCGCCGCGGTACTGCTGCTGGCGGCAGGATGCGGAAGCGGTGCCGACACCGCCCGTACGGTGAATTCCGTACAGCCCGCTGGCGGCAGCAAGGTCCTCGGAAGCGGGTATGACTCGGGATACGGGTCGAACGGAAACGGGGCGGACTCCGCGGCCGGCGCCGGATCGAGCTACGGAAGCGGCTCCGGAACCGGCACCGGAAGTGACTCCGCCGCCGGGAAGACCGGGCCGGCCGGACAGCTGGCCCTGCGGGACATCCCGGAGGTGGGCAAGGTGGTCACCGACAGCGCCGGGGCCACCCTCTACCGCTTCGACAAGGACACGGCCAAGCCCCCGAAGTCCGCCTGCGAAGGCGACTGCGCCACGGCGTGGCCGCCGGTGTCGGCGTCCGACGCCTCAGCCGCCGAAGGCATCGACCCCGGCCTCCTCGGCGAGGTCGTCCGGTCCGACGGCAGCAAGCAGCTGACCCTCGCGGGCTGGCCCGTGTACCGCTACGCCAAGGACGGTCAGGCGGGCGACGCGAAGGGCGAGGGTGTCGGCGGTACGTGGCACGCGCTGGCAGCCGACGGGAAGAAGGCCATCGACCAGAATTCCAAGTCCGGTGACGAACTCTCCGTGGCCACGAACGAAAAGCTCGGAAAGATTCTAGTGGACGGCCAGGGACGCACGCTCTACCGATTCAACAAGGACAGTGCCTGGCCGATGAAGTTCGGCTGCCTCGGTGCCTGCCTGGACACCTGGAAACCCGCCGCGCCCGTCGACAAGACAAAGGCGTCCGGAATTCCCGGCAAATTGGTCGGATCGGTGAAGCGCCCCGACGGCACGGAACAATTGACGATCGACTGCTGGCCGGTCTATCTGTTCACCGGCGACACCGAGCCCGGCCAGACCAACGGACACAACAAGCAGGGGCTCTGGTTCGCGGTCAACGACGCCGGCAAGAAGGTCCCGGCGGGCGGGTGAGCGAGCCATGCCGGATTCACCCCGTATCACCGCCCGCCACGTGGTGCCCTGCGTCGCCGTGTTGATCGCCTCCCTGGTGTGCGGAGGGTGCACCGGGCAGGGGCAGGCGGCCCACCGGGGCGCGGGCGGTACCGATCCGGTCGAGACGCCCGCCTCCAGCCCGGTCTCCTCCGGCCCGGTCTCCTCCGCCCCGGCCGCGTCCGGCTCGGTCTCCTCCGGCCCGGCTTCCTCCGCCCGTCCCGCCACGCTCCAGGAGATCGCTGCCGCCCTCGGCTGCGCGGCCGAGGTCACGGTCGACGCGGAGGAACTGAAGGAAGGCGCCTGCGGGGCGGGGGAGGAGGGGTACCGCATGGTCACCTTCAGCGCCGACCAGGGCCAGCGCGCGTGGCTCGCGGAGTCCCGGATGTACGGCGGCACCTACCTCGTCGGGAACCGCTGGGTGGTCACCGCCGCCTCGGCCGAGGCCCTGGCACCCCTACGCGAGCACCTCGGCGGAACCGTCGAAACCGGTGACTCCCACGGGGCCGAGCACACCCCGGGGCACGGCGGCTCAGAGCACAGCACTGCAGAGCACAGCACCCCAGATGCCAACACCGCAGACCCCGACACCGCAGACCCCGACACCCCAGCGCACCCCCACCCGGAGCACACCGTCTCGCCCCCGACCCCCTGACACCTCCTCCTCCGTGGCCCTGTCCGCCGTCAGGCGGGCAGGGCCAACAGGATGAGGGGCTTGCTGGAGGGCTGGAGGGAGCCGCCTTCGGGTTCGAGGGTGAGTCCGACGGCATTGGCGCCCGCGAGGTCGCCTTGCATGAGGGTGGCGCCGTCGTGCCGCAGCAGGCCGGCCGGGCGCATGGTGCCGTGGTCGTCGAACCAGAGCTGGTAGGTCCTGCCCGCTCCGGGATCCGACAGGCCGGCGCCGATGAAGACGGCCCTGTTCCGCTGCCGCGAGCTGACGACCGAGGTGGTGGCCCCGCCAGCGGTGCGGCCGTGGACGGTACGGGCGTCGGGTGCGGCCATGACCGTGCTGAGGTCCTGGAGCCGTCGTTCGGTGCGCTGGGCCTGCTGCCTGGCCTCGTCGGCCTGTTGGTGCTGCCACGCGGCGATGCCCGCCAGGGCGGCTGCCGCGGCCAGGCAGGCGGCGATCACCAGCGGCGCGGCCTTCCGGCGCACGACGCCGGTGAAGGTGACGGGTGTGTCCGGCCCGGACAGCCGCGGAGGCAGCTGGCGGACCGAGTCGATGCCGTGCATGACCGAGGTCTTCATGCCGGGCGGCGCGGGCAGGGCGGCCGCGCCGGCCAAACGGCCGGCGGTGGCGGTGAATTCGGCCGCCTCCTGCCGGCAGGAGGCGCAGTGCGCCAGGTGTGCGGTGAAGGCGTCGTGCTCCTCGGGCGTGAGCGCGTGAAGGGCGTACGCGCCGGTGAGGGTGTGCATGTCGTCGTTTCTCATGTGGTCACCCCCATGCAGTCGCGCAGCCGGATCAGCCCGTCGCGCATGCGTGTCTTGATGGTAGGCAGCGGGGTGCGCAGTGTTTCCGCGACCTCGCGATAGGTCAGGCCCTGGTAGTAGGCGAGGGTGACGGCCTGGCGCTGCAGTTCGGTCAGCCCGTGCATGCAGCGGCGGACCTGTTCGCTCTCCAGCCGGATCTCGACCTGCTCGGCCACCTCGTCGAAGGGCCGCTGCTGTTCCCGCGTGGCCTGGTGGTGATCGCGGTTGGTGGCGGCCTGGGCGGAGCGGACCCGGTCGACGGCGCGCCGGTGCGCGACGGTGGCGGCCCAAGCCGTGACGCTGCCCTGCTCGGGGCGGTAGCGGGCGGCCTGCCGCCAGAGGTCGATCATGACCTCCTGGGCGACCTCCTCCGACTGGGCGCGGTCGCGTACGACCTTGACGACGATGCCGAACACGGTGCCGGAGATGGCGTCGTAGAGGGCGGCGAAGGCGTCCTTGTCGCCGCGGGCCACCTGGGCCATCAGGTCTTCGAGCCGGTTGCCGCCGGCCGCGCCGGCCCCGCTCCCGGTCCCGGTGCCGATGAAGGGGAGGGGTTCCCTCACAGGTGCCCCTCTCCGCCGCACGGCGTGCGGGGTCGCCCGGTGGTCGGGGGTGGTCCGTCAAGGTGCGTCCGTCTCATGGCAGTCCTTCGGTGTGATGCCGGTGATGCCCAGTTCGCTTCTTGACCGGACTTCGTAGCGCCCGCGCCTGCGGATGGGGCCGGTGATCCGGCGTCCCGGCGGCGGCCCGGAAACGTCAACTCCGCAACCGATCTTCATCTCATCGGAGGCTAGGCCAATCCGCCTCGCCGAGGGTGCCGAATGGCGGGTGTGAGCAACTTCCGCAGGCCCAGCGCCGCCGCGAGCAGGCCGACGACGGTGAGGATGACCGGCGGGCGGGCGGCGCGGGGATGGTGGCCTTCGGGTTCGTGGGCGCGGCCGCGGCCGTGCTGCGGCCCGACGCGGGCGGAGCGGCCGATGCCCTGCCCTCGCTGGCCGGCGGCTTCGCCGGGGCCCTGGCGCTCTCCGTGCTCTCGGGAAGACTCACGCCCGCGGCCACGCCGTCCGGCGATGAGGGCGTCGGCGCGGGCTGGAGCCGGCGGGGGTTCCTGCTGGCGGCCTCCGCCACCACGGTGGCCGCCACGGGGGCGGGCGTCCTCGGCCGTGCGGTGAACGGCCGCCGCGGCCGGGGCGCGGCCGCCTCGCGCAACACGGTCGTCCTGCCGCCTCCCGCATCCCCGGCCCCCGCGATCCCCCGGGGCGCCGTACTGAACGTGCCCGGCATCAGTGCGTTCACCACACCGAACCGGGACTTCTACCGGGTCGACACCGCCCTGGTGGTCCCGAGGATCGACGCCGGGACCTGGCGGCTGCGCATCCACGGCAAAGGGGTGGCCCGCCCGCGCACCTACACGTTCGAAGACCTTCTCTCCCGCCCGCTCAGCGAACGCGACATCACCTTGACCTGCGTGTCCAACGAGGTCGGCGGCCCGTACGCGGGAAACGCCCGCTGGCTCGGCGTACCGCTGGCCGAAACAACAACCCCGCCCTGTCCACCCTGGTCGCCGCGGTCAAGAAGGCCGGACTCGTCGACACCCTGAACAACGCCCGGGACATCACCGTCTTCGCCCCCACCAACGACGCCTTCGCCAAGATCCCGAAGGCCGACCTCGACAAGGTTCTCGCCGACAAGGCCTTGCTCACCAAGATCCTCACGTACCACGTGGTGGGCCGGCCGCTGACCCCGCGGCAGTTGGAGAACGGCTCCTTCGAAACCCTGCAGAAGGGGATGCTCACCAGCTCGGGCTCCGGCTCCGGCTCCGGCCAGTCCTACAAGGTCAACGGCAGCGCGAACGTGGTCTGCGGCAACGTCAGGACCGCCAACGCACAGGTCTACATCATCGACACCGTGCTCATGCCCAAGTAGGCAAGCCCGCAGGGCCGCTGGGCCGGACACCGCAGGGGGTGCCGGCCCAGCGCATGCGCAACAACTCGCCGCAGCGAATAGGCCATTTGCGTGGCTCGTTAGGGCTGAATTCAAGGGGAGTTGATCGAACAATGTTTATAGGCAGCTAGTATCACGACATGGTTACGGCTGTGGCGAAGGATCACCGGCCCGGCCGCCCATTGCTGCGCTGCCTCCTCTCCCTGGTGCACGGCACCCTGCTGCTGATGGCCGTCCTGTGCGCCGTGGGGCACGGGACGACCGAAGGGACGCACGGGGCGGTGCCCGCCCGCGCCGCCGTACCGGTGGTGGTGGCGGACTTCGCGGGGCACTACGGACCTCACCGGCCACACGGGGCTGCGCAGTGCGCGCCGCCCGCGGCGGTGGTCCTCGCGACGGCCAGGGCCGCGGGATATCCGCCCGCGGCAGCGCTCGCAGCGAGCGTGCTCGCTGCCGTATCCGCGTCCGTGTCCATGTCCGGGCGGCGCCTGCTCGGACGCCCTGACGAATCGTTACGCCGACGAGCGCGCACGGGCAGGCTGGCCCTTGTCCGCACGTCCCGGTGGCGCATCTGAAGCACTCGCCCGAAATGAACCCGCCCCGCGCATTCATCGAGCGAGAACGAAAGAACAGACATGCAGCCACTGATCAACACCACGCCCCAGCCTGCCCAGTCCGAGCTGTCATCACTGGTGGGCAACACGCCACTGCTGCGCGTGTCGGAGCCACTGACTCCGGCCGGCCGCGGCTTCTGGGCGAAGCTGGAGGGATTCAATCCCGGCGGCATCAAGGACCGGCCCGGCCTGTTCATGGTCGAGCGGGCCCGGGCCCGCGGCGACCTGCGCCCCGGCGGCAGGATCATCGAGTCCACCAGCGGCACCCTCGGCCTCGGGCTGGCCCTGGCCGGGATGGTGTACGGCCACCCCGTCACCCTCGTCACCGACCCCGGCCTCGAACCCTCCATGATCCGCCTGCTCGGCGTCTACGGGGCACAGGTCGACATCGTCACCGACCCGCATCCGACCGGAGGCTGGCAGCAGGCCCGCCGCGACCGGGTCACCGAACTGCTCGACACACACCCCGGCTCCTGGTGCCCGGACCAGTACGGCAACCCCGACAACACCACCGCGTACACCCCGCTGGCCCTCGAACTGGCCTCCCAAATGGGCCATGTCGACGTCCTCGTGTGCAGCGTGGGCACCGGCGGCCACTCCGCGGGCGTCGGCCGCGTGCTGCGTCAGCTGTATCCGGACATCCGGGTCGTCGGCGTCGACACGATCGGCTCGACCATCTTCGGGCAGCCCGCCCGTCCCCGGCTGATGCGCGGCCTGGGCTCCAGCATCTACCCGCGCAATGTCGCGTACGAGAACTTCACCGAGGTGCACTGGGTCAACCCCGCCGAAGCGGTGTGGACCTGCCGCCGACTGGCCGCCTCGCACTACGCCACCGGCGGCTGGAGCGTGGGCGCGGTGGCCCTGGTCGCGGGGTGGCTGGCGCGCACCATGCCGGCCGACGCGCGCATCGCGGCCGTCTTCCCCGACGGCCCGCAGCGCTACCTCGGCACGGTGTACGACGACGAGTACTGCGCCGAGCACGGGCTGCTCGACGCGGATCCGCCCGTGGAGCCGGACGTCGTCGGCCGCCCGGACGAGAAGGAGGTCGTCCGCTGGACCCGGTGCACCGACGTGGTCGACCCCCTCACCCTCGACGGTTCCACCGCGCCGGAGGAGGCCCGGTGAAGGGGACGCTCGCGCAGGTGCGTTCGTACGAGCGCAGTGTCCAGCTGCTGATGGTCAACCAGTTCACCATCAACCTCGGCTTCTACATGCTGATGCCCTATCTCGCCGCCCATCTGTCCGGCACCCTCGGTCTCGCCGGGTGGGTGGTCGGACTCGTCCTGGGCGTACGGAACTTCAGCCAGCAGGGCATGTTCCTGGTCGGCGGGACGCTCGCCGACCGGTTCGGCTACAAGCCGTTGATCGTGGCCGGCTGTGTGCTGCGTACGGTCGGCTTCGCGATGCTCGGCCTGGTGGACTCACTGCCCGCCCTGATCGCCGCCTCGGCGGCCGCGGGACTGGCCGGGGCGCTGTTCAACCCGGCGGTCCGCGCGTATCTCGCCGCGGACGCGGGGGAGCGCAGGGTGGAGGCGTTCGCGCTGTTCAACGTCTTCTACCAGGCGGGCATTCTGCTCGGCCCGCTGGTGGGCATGGTGCTGACCGGGGTGGACTTCCGTATCACCTGCCTCGTCGCGGCCGGCATCTTCGCCCTGCTCAGCATCGTGCAGATCCGCGCGCTGCCCGCCCGGCGCGCGCAGGACGGCGAGAGCCCGCGCGGTGAAGGCCGCGAGAGCGTGCGCGCGCAGTGGCGCGGCATCCTCGCCAACCGGCCGTTCCTGCTCTTCTCGGCCGCGATGATCGGCTCGTACGTCCTGTCCTTCCAGGTGTATCTGGCCCTGCCGCTGGAGGTACGCCGGCTCGGCGGGGACGGGGAGTTCGCCGCAGCCGCCGTGGCGGCGCTCTTCGCGGTCTCCGGCCTGAGCACGATCCTCTGCCAGACCCGGGTGACCGCATGGTGCAAGGCACGGTTGGAGCCCGGGCAGGCCCTGACCCGCGGTCTGGTCGTGATGGGCCTGGCGTTCCTGCCCCTGCTGCTCGCCACCGCCGTGCCCGTACCGGAATCCGGCGCGGGACTGCGGCTGCTCGCCGCGCTCCCACCGATGGCCGCCGCGCTGCTGCTCGCCGTGGGGACGATGATCGCCTACCCCTTCGAGATGGACACCATCGTCCGCCTCTCCGGTGACCGGCTCGTCGCCACCCACTACGGGCTGTACAACACCATCTGCGGCATCGGAATCACCCTCGGGAACCTCCTCACGGGCGCGGCACTGGACGCCGCCCGCGCGGCGGGCATGCCCGCGCTGACGTGGATCGCCCTGTCCGCACTCGGCCTCGCCTGCGCGGCTTCCCTGTACGGCCTGCACCGCACGGGCCGCCTGGCGGCGCGGGAGCCCACGCGAAACACCGCGGCGGTCTGAGGGACATCACGACCTCGGGTGCCGTTCACGCGGAGTCGCGGCGGACCAGTTCCGTGGGGAGTATGACGGCGGCCGGGTCGTCGCCCCTGATGCGGGCCAGCAGCATCCGCACCATCTCGCTGCTGATCCGCTCCCAGGGCTGGCGCACCGTTGTGAGCGCGGGACGGGCGGACAGGGCCGCGGGACTCTCAGACCGCAGCCGGGCTCTCGGACCGGGCCCGGGGCCCCGGCCACGAATCGCCGCCGGTCAGGCTTCGCGCGGCGGGCCGACGGGAGCGGGCAGTTCGCCCGAGCTCGCCATCCGCCGGTACCAGTGGGCGCTCGCCTTGGGGGTACGGGTCTGTGTCTCGAGGTCGACGTGCACCATGCCGAAGCGCTTGGCGTAGCCGTACGACCATTCGAAGTTGTCCACGAGGGACCACAGGAAATAGCCGCGCACGTCGGCGCCGTCCTCCATGGCCCGGTGCACCGCCTCCAGATGGGCCTGTACGTAGGCGATCCGGTCCGGGTCGCTTACCGTTCCGTCGGCGGCGACCTCGTCCTCGTAGGCCGCCCCGTTCTCCGTGACGAGCAGCGGTAGCGCCGGGCGCTGCTTCGCCAGCCGCGTCAGGAGGTCGTACAGGCCGGAGGCGTCGACTGCCCACCCCATCGCGGTCCGCTCGCCGGGTGGCTGGTGGAAGGCCACTTCCTCGGAGCCGGGCCACGGGGAGTGCTCGCTCGCGCCATGGCCGTCGGCACGCGGGCTCCGCTCGCCCTCGACCGGTGCGGCGACCAGCGTCGGCGTGTAGTAGTTGACGCCGAGCGAGTCCAGCGGCTGGTGGATGTCCGCGAGATCGCCGGGTCGCACGAAGGACCAGTCGGTCAGGTGCGCCGTGTCCGCCCGGAGATCCTCGGGGTAGGCCCCGTCCAGCATCGGGCCGGTGAAGATCCGGTTGCCCAGCGCGTCGATCCTGCGCGCCGCGTCCAGGTTCTCGGCGGACGGGGTGAGCGGCCGTACCTCGTGCAGATTGAGCGACACCGAGACCTGGGCGCGGGCCGGGAGCACCGAGCGCAGCGCCTGGACGGCGAGTCCGTGGCCCAGGTTGAGGTGGTGGGCGGCGTGCAGGGCGGCCACGGGGTCGGTGCGGCCGGGGGCGTGGACGCCGGAGCCGTATCCGAGGAAGGCGGTGCACCAGGGCTCGTTGAGGGTGGTCCACCGCTCCACCCGGTCGCCCAGCGCCTCCCCCACCAGCGCGGCGTACTCCCCGAACCGCTCGGCGGTCTCGCGCCGCGGCCAGCCGCCGGCGTTCTCGAGTTCCTGCGGCAGGTCCCAGTGGTACAGGGTGGTGACGGGCGTGATGCCGGCGCCGAGCAGTTCGTCGGTGAGCGCGCGGTAGAAGTCCAGGCCGCGCTGGACGGCGGGTCCGCGGCCGGTGGGCTGGACACGGGACCAGGAGACCGAGAACCGGTACGCGGTCAGGCCGAGGTCCGCCATCATCCGTACGTCGTCGCGGAACCGGTGGTAGTGGTCGACGGCCACATCTCCGTTGTGCCCCTGGAAGATTTTGCCCGGTGTATGGGAGAAGGTGTCCCAGATCGACGGGGTGCGGCCGTCCTCGGCCGCCGCGCCTTCGACCTGGTAGGCGGCGGTGGCGGCGCCCCAGAGGAATCCGGGCGGGAACTGGCGGGTTGCGGTGACGGGCAAGGGTTCGGACATGGGTTCGGACGTAGTCATGGGAGCGCTCCCAACGCAGAGGTGATTCTGATACGAAAACGAGGACCAGGAACGGGGGATGGGACGGGGCGCGTCGAGTCGGGTCGGGTCGGGCCGGGTCGGGTCGGGTCGGGCCCGGGCCGGGGCCGGGGCCGGGTAAGCGTCAGCTCTTGACCGCGCCCGAGGTGATGCCGCCCACGATGTGCTTGCCGAGCACCGCGAACACCAGCAGCAGCGGCAGCGTCGAGATCAGTGCCCCCGTGAGCACGATCGCCTGGTTGACGGTGTGGTTGCCCGAGCCCAGCCCGGCCAGCGCCACTTGGAGCGTCGGGCTGCCGTCGGGCGTCAGGGCGATGAACGGCCAGAAGAAGTCGTTCCACGCCTGGACGAAGACGAGCATGCCGAGGACGGCCATGGCCGGCCGGGCGACCGGGAAGACCACGTGCCAGATGATCCGCAGGCTGTGCGCGCCGTCCATCCTGGCGGCCTCGACCAGCTCCACCGGCAGCGCCTCCAGCAGGTACTGCCGCATGAAGAACACCCCGAACGCGGCCACCAGCGACGGCAGGACGACGGACTGGAGCTGGTCCACCCAGCCCAGGTCGGTGATGATCCGGTACAGCGGGATCACGCTCAGCTGGGGCGGAACGGTCATCGTCGCCACCACCAGGGCCAGCATGACGTTGCGGCCGCGGAACGGCAGTTTGGCGAAGGCGAACCCGGCGAGGGTGGAGAAGAGCACGGTGGACAGCGCCACCAGGCCCGCCACCACCGTGGTGTTGACCAGCGCCTCGCCCATGTCCACCTGGTTCCAGGCGAAGGTGAGGTTCTCGAGGAGGCGGGGCCCCGGCAGCAGCGGCGCCGGGGCCTCGACCACGCGCTCGCCGGAGTGGGATGCCGCGACGAGGTTCCAGTAGAGCGGGAAGAGGGAGACCAGTGCGGCGAGTCCCAGCAGGACGTACGTCAGGGGGCCGGCGTGGTGCTGCCGTCCCGCCGACTGCTTCATGGACATCATCGGTGGTCAGCTCCCAGCTTCTTGCGGTTCGCACGTGCCACGAGGGTCTGGATGCCGCCGATCAGGAGCAGCAGCAGGAGTATCGCCCAGGCGATCGCTGAGGCCTGGCCGAGCGCGCCGGTGATCCAGCCCTTCTCGTACATGAGCAGGCTCAGCGTCTGGAACTGGTTTCCGCTGCCGCCGCTGACGCCGAGGCTGCCGCCGAACAGCATCGGCTCGCCGAAGAGCTGGGTGGCACCGATGGTGGAGACGACGATGGTGAAGAGGATCGTCGGCCGGATCGAGGGAATGGTGACGTTGATGAACTGCCTCCAGCGCGAGGCGCCGTCGAGTGCCGCGGCCTCGTACAGGTCCTGTGGTACCGCCTGCATGGCGGCGAGGTAGATCAGCGCGTTGTACCCGGTCCAGCGCCAGATGACGATCACCGAGATGGCGGTCTGGGCCGGCCACTTCGAGGACTCCCAGTCGACCGGGTCGAAGCCGGCCCAGCCGATCACCGTATTGATCAGCCCGTAGTCGCTGTTGAACAGCTGGGCGAAGACCAGGGTGGCCGCGGCGATCGAAGTGGCGTACGGAGCCAGGATCGCGACTCGGAAGAAGCCGCGGCCGCGGAGCTTGTAGTTGAGCAGGTGCGCGAGGCTCAGGGCGAGCAGCAGCTGCGGGACGGTGGAGATGACGCCGATGGTGAAGGTGTTGGCCAGTGCGTTCCAGAAGAAGTCGCTGTCCCACAGGCCCGTGTAGTTACCGAAGCCGCGCCACTCGGACGCCCCGCCGAGTTCCACCCGGTGCAGCGAGAGCCAGCCCGTGTAGACCAGGGGGAAGAGCCCGAAGGCCGCGAAGCAGAGGAAGAACGGGGCGATGAAGGCGTACGGAGTCGCCTTGAGGTCCCAGCGGTACAGCTTGCTGCGCCAACTCGCCTGGTCCGGCATCGGGTTCGGGCGTACGGCGGGGGGCGGCGGGGCGGGCGGCTGGGAGCCGTCGGCCGCCGCCCTGACGGAGGTGGCCACGGAGGGCGTCCTTCCAGGTCGGTGCGTGCGTCGGTGCGTGCGCGGTGCGCGCGTCGGTGCGTGCGGGTCTCGCGTGGGCGGGCACCGCGGTGCGCACGGGCAGTCGCCCGGCGCTCGCCGGGCGACTGCCGCGGAGCCCCCCGCTACTTCTCGATCTTGTCGTTGACGAGCTTCCTGACGTTCTCCCAGGCCTTGGCCGGATCGGTGCCGCGCTGCTCGATGTCGAGGATCCCGTTGTCGGTGACGAAGGTCTTCACCTGGCCGTCCCAGCGGCTGATCGGCACCGCCTTGATGCCCGCCGCGACCTCGGAGTAGATCTGGCCGACCGGCGTCTCACCGAAGTACGGGAGCTTGGCGTCCCGGACCGCCGGAGAGGCCAGGGTGTCCTTGGTCGAGGGGATGTTGCCGTTGACCTGGAACACCTTGGCGTGCTGCTCCGGCGCGGTCAGCCAGGCCGCGAGCTCGGCGGCCTCCTCGGCGTGCTCGCCCGACTTGGGTACGGCGAGGAAGGAACCGCCCCAGTTCCCCGACTCCGGCGCCGGCGCGATATCCCACTTGCCCTGGTTCGCCGGGCCCGCCTGGTCCTTGATGATGCCGGTCATCCAGCTCGGGCAGGCCACCGTGGCGAACTGCGAGTTCTTGAAGCCCGCGTTCCAGGTGCCCTTCTCGTCGAACTGGCGCAGCTTGGCGGTGAGCCCGCTCTGCGCCGCCTCGGCGGCGACGTCCCAGGCCTTCTTCACGCCCGGGCTGTTCTCGTAGTCCAACTCGCCCTTCTCATTGGCGTACTGGACCGGCTGGCTGGAGACCACGGCGTTGAAGAGACCGCTGGCGGAGTCGTGGAAGGCGGTCCCCTCCGGGGCGTTCTTCTGGTAGGTCTTGCCCGCCTCGATGAACTTCGCCCAGTCGCCCTTCCACAGCGCCGCGACCGCCGCGCGGTCGGTGGGCAGTTTGGCCTTGGCGAACAGGTCCTTGTTGTAGCAGATGGCCATCGGGCCGATGTCGGTGCCGAGGCCGATCAGCTTGCCGTCGGCGGTGGTGGCCTGCTTGGCCTTCCAGTCGAGGAACGCGCCGGGCGTCGCGCCGCCGGTCTTCGAGAGGTCCACCCACTTGCCGGCCATGGCCGGACCGGTGGCCTCGGCTATGTAGCCGACCTCGACGGCCTGGATGTCCGCGAGACCGCTGTTGCGGGAGAGGCGCAGCTTCAGGGTGTCCCAGTACTTCTGTCCGTCGGCCACGTTCGACTCGATGATCTTGATGTTCGGGTGCAGCCGCTCGTACTCGGCGTAGAGCTTGGCGCCCGTCGTGTTGTCGTAGCCGAACGAGCCGAAGGTGCCGATCCGCAGGGTGACCTGCTTGTTGCCGTCCTCCCCCTTGCCCGTCCCGCCGTCGCCGCCGCTGTCGCAGCCGGTGACCAGGACCGCGCAGGTCGCGAGCCCCGCGACCGCCGCGACCGCGTTACGGCGGCTTCTGGTTCTGCGTCCGCGGGTGCTGCTGGAAGTGCGCATTCCACTCTCCTCGTCCAGGGTCGTGCTGATGTGCGCCATGACTGATGAGCGCCGTCGGCGCTGCGGGGGGTCCGGATTCGGCTTCAGCGGCTCGCCGGCGGCCGGATCGGGACGTACCTGAGTGGGAGCGCTCCCACGTCGTCTGCCGGAAGGTTGCTGCCTGGCGGGGGTGGGTGTCAAGAGATGAATACGGATTTGTTTTCAGCGGAGGCATCGGACCGCATACCTGGGCACTGGAGGGGAGTTGACGTCAATTCCTGAAGACCGGCGACGCTCGACCGGGCTCTTCTTCGCTACAGTGGGAGCGCTCCCACCGGGAGTGGCCGCCCGGCCACTCCCACGCAGGCCGTGGAGGGGGCACCCTTGGCGTGGTGGCGAGCAGGGCTCGTGGATGGGAGACCGACGGCGGTGAACCGATGGCGATGAGCGGACGGCAGACCGGGATGCCCACCCTGGAGGAGGTAGCGGCCCGGGCGGGGGTCGGGCGCGGCACGGTGTCCCGCGTGATCAACGGCTCCCCGAGGGTGAGCGAGCGCGCGAAGGCGGCGGTCGCGCAGGCCGTCGCCGAGCTGGGGTACGTCCCCAACCGCGCGGCCCGCGCACTCGCCGGCAGTCGTACGGACGCCGTCGCGCTGGTCATCCCGGAGAGCGAGGCCAGGCTCTTCGCCGAGCCGTACTTCATGGACATCATCCGTGGTGCCGGCGCCGAACTCGCCGATGCCGACATGCAGTTGCTGCTCACGCTGATCCGGACGGACAGGGAGCGCCAGCGCTTCCTCCAGTACCTCGCCGCCCGCCGCGTCGACGGCGTGCTGCTGGTATCCGTACACGGTGACGATCCGCTGCCGAGCCTGGTGGAGGAGCTGCGGCTGCCCGCGGTGCTGAACGGCCGGCGCGCGGAGAACGAGGAGCTGGCGTACGTCGACTCCGACAACGTGGGCGCGGGCCGGTCGGCGGTGGACCACCTGGCCGGGCGCGGACGGCGCACGATCGCCACGATCACCGGGCCCCTCGACATGTACGCCGCCCGCTGCCGCCTCGACGGGTACCGGCAGGGCATCGAGGCCGCGGGGCTCCGCCACGACGAACGCCTCGTCGCCGAGGCCGACTTCACCGAGGAGGGCGGCCGGCTGGCCATGCGGGAGCTGCTGGAGCGGTGCCCGGATCTGGACGCGGTGTTCGCCGCGTCGGACGTCATGGCGGCGGGGGCACGCGGCGTACTGCGTGAGGCCGGTCGGCGGATCCCCGACGACGTCTCCCTGATCGGGGTGGACGACTCGGCGGTGGCGCGCCATATGGACCCCGCGCTGACCAGCGTGCGCCAGCCGACCGAGGAGATGGGCCGCGCGATGGCCCGCGCCCTGCTCCGTGAGATCGCGGGTGAGGAGACGCTCCGTCCGCAGCTGGTGCTGCCGACGGAGCTGGTGGTACGCGAGTCCGCGTGAATACGCCGCTGTGACGGGGTGCGGGGCGAGCCCCCGCGCCCCGGGTCAGTGTCCGGGGGCGGGGGCTCGCGTTCGGGGTGGGGTCAGAGTGCCGGGTAGGCGTTCTTCATCAACTCCTGGAACTGGACGGAGAACCACTTCCCGGAGAGGGGGGCGTTCGGCAGGGCGCCGGACATGTTGTTGTTGTTCCGCGGGTTACCGGTGTATGTCGGGTCGCACATCCGGTCGAAGCCCTTGCCCTCGTCGTTCGGGATCTGCGTGCTCGACCCGTCCGACTCGCCCGGGGGCTTGACCCACACGTACGCGTCGATGCCCGCGGCCGGAGCCGCCTGCGGCCGCTCGCCCAGGCCGGCGCCGGCCTGGTTGCACCAGTTGCCCAGCTGGATGCGGCGGTCGTAACGGCCGCCGTCCACGAAGGTGTCCACGCTGGTCCGCGCGCCCGGGGCGGTGGGCCGGGCGGTGCCGCCCCAGCCGTTGCGGGAGGTGTCGATCAGCATGCCGAGGCCGGAGTCGAAGCCGATCGAGACGAGCTTGGCCCGCATCGCCTGGGCGTAGGAGAGCTCGTCGGTGTAGCGGTTCCAGTCCACCCACTTCGACTGGCGGACCGAGACCCCGTTCACGCTGTCGTCGATGGTGAAGTGGTTCTCCTTCAGTGCGCTGTAGTTGGCGGTGTTGACGATGAAGCCGTGCACCTTGCCGATCGTCGAGCCCTCGGCGGTCGCCGCCTGCTTGAAGATCTCGGCCGAGGCGCCGAAGTTGTCGTCCCAGCCGAGCCAGCCGTGGTGGCCGGCGTCGACGTAGTTGTAGACGTTGCCCACCGCGCCCAGCTTGTTCAGCGCGTAGCCGACCCCCTTGATGTAGTTGCCGTTGGCCTTCATCACGTCGCAGTTGGGGGTTGCCGTCGGACGCGGGGTGGTGTTGGTGACCAGGTTCGGCAGCGAGTCGATCTCGACGGTGGTGACGATCCGCAGCCCGGCGTACTTCGCGTCGCCGAGGATCGCCGCGATCGGGTGGATGTACTGCGTCTTGTACTTGTCGATCTCGGTCGGGCCCAGTTCGCCGTTCGAGGCGAGCGCCGCGCAGTCCCGTCCGGGAAGGTTGTAGATCACCAGCTGGACGACGAGTTCGCCGCTGCCCTTCTGCCGCAGGGCCTCGTCGAGGTGGTCGCGCAGGCTCATGCCGCCTGCGACGCCCGCGATGGCGGCCGTACGGTCCAGCCAGACGGCGGTCGGCTGGTTGGCGATCCTGCTGCCGCCCGGCTCGGCCGCGGCCTTCGCGGACCACTCCGGGTTCACGTACACCTTGGCCCCGGCGTACGGGTTGTCCACCCGGCCCTTTTGCGGGTCGGTCGGGTCGGTTGGGTCCGTCGGGTCGGTGGGGCCCGGATCCGCGTTGCAGGTGACCCCGTTCAGCTTGAACACGGTCGGTACGGCGTTGGCCCCGCTGTAGGAGGCGTTGAAACCGAAGCCGGTGGAGCCTCCGGTGGCGAGCGTGCCGTTGTAGGAGACGTTCTTGGCGCTGACGGCGGTGCCGGTCTGGGTGATCGCGGCGTTCCAGCCCTGGGTGACCTGCTGGTTCCCGGCGTAGGACCACTCGACGTTCCAACTGCTGACGGCCGGGCCGGTGTTGGTCAGGGTGACGTTGGCGCCGAAGCCGGTGTTCCACTGGCTGGTGACCTGGTAGTCGACCCGGCAGCCCGCGGCGGCGGCCGTGGCGGTGCTGCTCAGGGCGGTGGCGGTGGCGCCCGCCGCCGCGATCACGGTGCAGGCCGCGATCAGGGCCGTACGGGGGCGGGAGGGTGTCGTGGTGGTGCGGCTCATGATGCTGAGTACCTCTCGGTGGGTCGGTGGGGAAGGGGTGTTGCCGGTCAGCGCAGGGCGCGCAAGTGGTCGCGCAGTCCGGCGCCGAACGCTGTGGGGGTTCCGTCGTAGCCGCTGATCAGGGCAGGGCCGGAGGAGCAGTCCCAGGTGTTCCAGGTCCAGCCGAGGTAGGAGAGCCCGCGGTCGTCGAACCACTTCATGACGCGGTCGATGAAGGAGTGGGCGCAGGTGTTCTCGCCGATCTCCCCCGCGACGAGCGGGACGCGGGCGGCGACCGGAGCCAGGGTGGAGTCCCAGCAGGCCTCGCTCGAACAGGAGTTGAAGTTGTAGATGTGCCAGGCCGCGACGAGATTGCCGGCCGGGTCGGTGGGCGCGTACCGGAGCCACTGGCTGAGGTCGTTGGAGTACGCGACCCCCGGGACCAGTACGGTGTTGGTCGCGCCGGTCGCCCGTACCGCGTCGATCAGGTCCTGCATTCCGGCGACCTCGTAACCGATGCCGGGGCAGGTCCCGCCGTCCCGCCAGCAGGCCCACGCCTCTGCGGCGGTGGGTGTGGCACGGTCCGGATAGGGCTCGTTGAAGAGGTCGAAGACGACGCGGCGATCACCCTTGAACGTGTCGGCCGCGGAGGTCCAGAAGGCCGGGGTGTAGCGGGTGTCGGGCATCGGCTTCTGGCAGGAGGCGTGGATGTCGGAGCAGCCGGCGGAGCTGCCGGTGTACTGGCCCCACGTCCAGTGGAGTTCGACGACGGGCGTCATGCCGTGGTCCTCGATCCGGCGGACCAGGGCCTTGACGGCGTTGATGTAGTTCGCGCCCCGGTACTCGGGCTTGATGTTGTCCAGGCCCAGCCAGCACTCCTCGTTGAGCGGTATGCGGACGGTGTTGGCGTTCCAGTCGGCGATCGCCTGGACGGACGCGTCGTCGACCGGGCCGTCGAAGATGCCGTGCCCCTGGACGCACATGTACTCGCCGCCGGAGCGGTTGACTCCGAGCAGGCGGCGGGTGGCGCCCTTCTGGTCGACGAGCCGGTTGCGGGTGACGCTCAGCTCGGGCGCGCCGTCGGCCGGGGCGGGCGGGTCGGTGGGGTCGGGCGGGTCGGTCGGATCCGGCGGGTCGGTCGGGTCGGTGGGACCCGGATCTGCGTTGCACAGCGTGCCGTTGAGCGTGAACGAGGCCGGGCGGGGGTTGGTCCCCGACCAGGAGGCGATGAACCCGGCCGTGACGCTCGCACCCGTGCCGAGCGAACCGTTCCAGCTCTCGTTGACCGCGGTGACGGCCGTACCGGTCTGGGACCACTTGGCGCCCCAGCCCTGTGTCACCCGCTGGCCGGCAGGAAAGGCGAAGCCGAGGTTCCAGCCGCTGAGCGCGGATCCGTTGTTGGTGACGGTGACCGACCCCTGGAAGCCGCCGGCCCATTCGCTCACGGCGGTGTACTCGACCGTGCAGACGGGGGCGGCCCCGGAGGCCGGGACGACGTGGACGAGAGCGAGGCTCGCGGTCACGAGCGCCGCTCCTGCGAGCAGCGCGATGGAACGTGGGGGGTGTCGCATGAGCGACTCCTCACAGCTCGGGCGCGGACTGTGCCGCGCCGACTGACGGAATCGCTCCCACTGGTGGGCCCTGACCGTAGCGCCAACTTCCGTCGGGGGAAAGGGAAGTTGTCAACTTCGTCCGTCGAAATTCTTCGACTCTTCAAACACCTTGACCGAATTGGGGCCCGTCCCCATAGTGGGAGCGCTCCCACTGGTTCAAAGCTTGTAGCTCATGCCTTCGTCACGCCCCTCACCCTCCCGAGCCGCGAGGAGAACAAGCGCATGTCACCGCTGCCCTGGCCGGTCGCCTCCCGGCCGCGCGTACGACCACGACCACGCCCAGGTCCGTTTCCCGGACCGCTTCCGGGCCGTACCCGTATACGTCGTCTGACCACGGCGCTGCTCGCCGGCGCGGTGAGTGTGCTGACTCTCACCGCGCCGGCCCGGGCGGCCGAGGCACCGGTCCTCAGGGATCTCGCAGCCGGACAGGGCATCACGTACGGCACGGCCGTGACCGCCGCCAAGCTGAGCGGTGCGTACGCGGCGGTGGCCGGTGAGCAGTTCGGCTCGGTCACGCCCGGCAACGAGATGAAGTGGGCGTCGGTGGAGCCCGTACGCGGCAGCCATACCTGCGGCCGAAACCCGCGTACGACGGGATCGCGGAGGCCCTGGGGTGGACGGGCGGGGGTGAACACGCCCCCGACCGGGCTGCGGTGCACCACGGGGTCGTGAGGGCGGCGCCCACCTCGGGGTGTGGAAACGCGGCATGACCCCCTGAAATCGCCGTCAGCCGGGGGTCCGGCGTCCCGTCAGACCGTCTCGCTCCTGCGTCCGCCTTCGGGGATGACCAGGGGGGTGCCGGCGACGGGGCACTCGATGACCGCGGCGCGCAGGCCGAAGACCTCGTGCACCAGTTCCGGGGTGACGATCTCCGAGGGCCGACCGGCGGCGACCACGCGGCCGTCTCGCATGGCGATGAGGTGGTCGGCGTAGCGGCAGGCCAGGTTGAGCTCGTGCAGGACCATCACGACGGTGCGGCCCTCGGACCGGTTGAGCTCCGCCACCAGTTCCAGGACGTCGACCTGGTGGGCGAGGTCCAGGTAGGTCGTAGGCTCGTCAAGCAGGAGTACGGAAGTGTCCTGCGCGAGGGCCATGGCGATCCACACCCGCTGGCGCTGGCCGCCCGAGAGTTCGTCGATGGAGCGGTCCGCGAGTTCCGCCGAGCCGGTGGCCGCAAGTGCGGTGTCCACAGCGGCTTCGTCCACCGACGACCACTGGCGCCACCAGCGCTGGTGCGGGGTGCGGCCACGGGCCACCAGGTCCCGTACGGTGATCCCGTCCGGCGCGCTCGGGGTCTGTGGCAGCAGGGCGAGGCGCAGCGCGAAGTCCCGGGCGGACAGCGCGGCGATGTCCTCGCCGTCCAGCAGAACGGTGCCGTCCGCCGGCTTGAGCAGCCGGGCCAGAGCGCGCAGGGCGGTGGACTTGCCGCAGGCGTTCGGGCCGACGAGGGCGGTGACCCGGCCCGCCGGAATCGGCAGGTCGAGATCCTCGGCGACGATCCGGTCGCCGTAGCCCAGGCGCAGCCCCGCCCCGTGCAGCGCGGCGGGGCGGGCGTCGGCCGGTGGGTCGGCGGGTGGGTCGGTCGGTGGGGCGGTCAGCGGGGCGGTCACGTCAGCCTCCCTTTCCGGCCCGGTTGGCCCGGGCGAGGAGCAGCAGCAGGTACGGGGCGCCCACGGCGCCGGTGAGCACGCCTACGGGCAGTTCGGTCGGGGCCAGTACGAGGCGGGAGGCCAGGTCGGCGAGGATCAGCAGCACCGAGCCGGTGAGGGCGCTGGTCACCAGCGGGATTCCGGCGGTGCCGGTGAGGCGGCGGGCGATCTGCGGTGCGCCGAGGGCGATGAAGGCGATGGGCCCGGCCGCCGAGGTGGCCAGCGCCGTGAGGCAGGTGGCGAGCACCAGGAGCGCGATGCGCGAGTGCTTCAGCGGGATGCCGAGGCTGCGCGCGGTGTCGTCGTCGAACTGCAGGAGCTGGTACGGGCGGGCCAGGGCGAGCGTCAGCGGCATGAGGAGCGCGAGGGCGAGGCCGGACCACTGGACGTGTTCGTAGCCGCGGCCGTTGAGGCTGCCGGTGAGCCAGACCATGGCGCGGGAGGCCTGGTCGATGTCGGCGCGGGCCAGCATCCAGCGGGTCAGGGCCATGAGGGCGCCGTTCGCCGCCAGGCCGACGAGGACGAAGCGGTAGCCGGTGACGGTGCCGTCGCGGTAGGCGAGCAGGTAGATCGCGGCGGAGGTGAGCAGGGCGCCCGCGAGGGCGCCGAACGGCACGGCGCCGAAGGTTCCGGCCCCGGCGGCGGTGACCCCGCCGATGAGGATGGCGGTGACCGCGCCCGCCCCGGAGCCGGCCGCGATGCCGATGAGGTCGGGGCTGGCCAGGGAGTTGCGGGTGACCGCCTGGTAGACGGCGCCGGCCAGCCCGAAGGCGGCGCCGACCAGGAGCGCGGTGAGGGCGCGGGGCAGCCGGAGTTGATGGATGATCAGGTCGGCGGCCCCGTCGCCGGTGCCGAGGACCGCGCCGAGCACCTCGTCGAGCGGGATGGCGTACGTCCCGAGGGACACCGAGACGACGAGCGCCGCGAAACCGGTGAGGGCCAGCGCGAGGACCGCGATCGCGACGCGGGGCCGCACGGCCACGCCGAGGGGGCCGGCCTCCATCCTCAAGAGGCTCATCGGGTGTGCTCCTTGAGCTTGCCGCGCTTGACGAGCACTGCGAGGAACGGGGCGCCGAGCAGTGCGGTGACGACTCCGGCCTCCAGTTCGCCGGGGCGGGCGGCCATCCGGCCGACGACGTCCGCCGTCAGCATGAGGGCCGCGCCGCCCAGCGCCGAACAGGGCACCAGCCAGCGGGCGTCGGGCCCGGTGAAGGCCCGTACGACGTGCGGGACGACCAGGCCGATGAAGGTGACCGGGCCCGCGGCGGCGACGGCCGCGCCCGCGAGCAGGATCACCGCCACGGCCCCCAGCGCCCGGGTCGCCTTGACCTTGGTGCCGAGGCTGCTGGCGAGGTCGTCGCCCAGCGCGAGGGCGTTGAGCCGGCCGCTGAGCCCGACGGCCAGCAGCAGCCCGACGGCGACGAACGGCAGCAGCTGCATGGCCAGCCCGGCTTCGCGGCCCGCGAGGGAGCCCACCGCCCAGAAGCGGTACTGGTCCAGGGTGCGGACGTCGAGCAGGACGAGGGTGTTGGTGCCGGCGTCGAGAAGGACCGTCACCGCGGCCCCGGCGAGCGCCAGTTTGGCCGGGGTGGCACCGCCGTATCCGGTGCCGCCGACCGCGTACGCGAGCAATCCGGCCAACGCGGCGCCGAGGAAAGCGAACCAGATGTACTCGTACGGGCTCGTCAGTCCCAGCGCTCCGATGCTGACGGCGACGGCGAAGGCACCGCCCGCGCTGATGCCGATCAGGCCGGGGTCGCCGAGCGGATTGCGGGTGATGTCCTGGGCGACCGCTCCGGCCGCACCCAGGGCCAGGCCGACGAGCAGGCCCAGGAAGGTGCGTGGCATGCGGAGTTCGCGGATCACCACGGCGTCTCCGTCGGTGCCGCCGCCTATCGCGGCCAGTACGTCGGAGAGCGGTACGGCCTTGGTGCCGATGGCGAACGAGGCGCAGACGGCGGCGAGAACGGCAGCGAGGAGAACGGCCGCCACCGTGGCGCGGGCGGCAACGCGCCGCGGTGGCGGGGGTGGTGGAGCGGCGCGGCGGGCTTCGGGAGCCAGCCCTCCGACGACGGGCTTCAGGGTCACATCCCATAAGGTAAGGCATGCCTTACAGGGAGTGGTGATTGCCCCAGGGGTGGATTCGATTTCGGACAGCCGCTATCCTCGCAGCGCGCTTACATAGGTAAGCCTTGCCTAAGTCGTCACCCTCTGTACTGCATCTCATGGGAGAGACCCGAATGAACACCTTCGCTCAGCGCCGCCGGCCCGGCCGGGTGGCCGCTGCCGTCCTCACGGCAGCACTGGCCTTCTCGCTGGCCGCCTGCGGAGGCGGCAGTGGTGACGACAAGCCGGCCTCCGACGCCTCGGGGAAGCCCGCCGCGGCCGACGCCGGCTTCCCGCGCACCATCACCCACGACAAGGGCACTACCGAGGTCAAGACCAAGCCCAAGCGCGTGGTCGCGCTGGACAACAGCCTGGTCGAGGCCGTCGTCGCGCTGGACGCCCCGCTGGTCGGCGGCATCAGCTCGTACCGCGACCAGAAGGGTTTCCCCGCCTACTTGGGCGACGCGGTCAAGGAGACCAAGGACGTCGGTCCGCTCGACAGCCCCAACCTCGAAGCGATCGCCGCCCTCAAGCCGGACCTCATCGTGTCGGCGACCGTCCGCCACGCGGACCTGTACGACCAGCTGAGCAAGATCGCCCCGACCGTCTTCGTCAAGACGACGGGTCCGATCTGGAAGGAGAACGTCACCTTCCTCGGCCAGGCGCTCGGCCAGGAGGAGAAGGCCAAGGCGAAGCTCACGGCGTACGAGACCCGCGCCAAGAAGATCGGTGACGCCATCAACGCCCAGGGCGGCGGCAGCGGCGACGGCGGCAAGCCGACCGTCTCCGTCACCCGCTTCGTGGACGGCCCGACCCGCATCTACCTGCCGAAGAGCTTCAGCGGCATCATCCTGACGGACATGGGCCTGCTGCGGCCGGAGAACCAGCGCGACACCGTGAAGTTCAACATCGAGATCAGCGAAGAGCAGATCCAGCAGGTCGACGCCGACCACATCTTCCTGACGGCCTTCTCGGGTGGCGAGGAGCGGAAGAAGAAGTTCATGGCGAACCCGCTGTGGCAGCGCCTGAACGCGGTCCAGAAGGGCAATGTCCACGAGGTGGACGACGCCACGTGGATGACGTCCGTCTCGCTCCAGGGCGCGGACATGGTCCTCGACGACATGGCGAAGATCTTCAAGGTCGAGCCCGCCAAGTAGCCTGCGGCTGACGCCTTTCCGGGCCGGCACTGTGGACGTACGACTCGTACGCCTGCGGTGCCGGCCCGCGCCATTCCCCCGGGGAGGCGACGGGGGAGGCCCCGGCGAGACCCCGGGGAAGGCCCCGGGGGAGGGCCGGGGCGTGAGGTCAGCCCTCGTCCTCCAGCCTGCGCAGCCGCTCCGCGTCGCAGGTGCGCGGGCAGGTGCCGCACGCCCGCGCGGCGTCGAGTGCGTAGTACAGGCAGCACCCGAGCCGGGTCCGCGTCGGGTACCGGTGCCCCTCACGACCCGCCAGCCGGCGGAAGTCCGCGCCGCCGGGGAACGGCGCTATGGCCGTCGGGAGCAGCTCGGTCGCGGCGCCCACCGCTCGTTCCTCCTGGCCGAGCACGCGGCCGAGGTACCAGATGCCCGAGACCAGGTCGTCGGCCGCCATGCCCCACAGGGCCCGCGGCCCACGCCGGGCGGCCGGGCCGATCGCGGTCAGCAGCGGTCTCATGTGGTCGACCACGGCGGCCCGCAACTCCGCCCGCAGCGCCTCCTCGTGGCCAACCACCCGGACACCGGAGCGCCCGACTCCGGACTGTGGGCGGCCATCCGCCGCCGGATCATCCGGCAGGCAGGCGAATCCGGAGCCCGGGGCGACTTCGAAGGTGCCCGTCGCGAGGTCCAGCCGGATCTCCGCCGGCCGGATGCGCGGGACGCGCCGTTCCAGGTACCAGGCGCCGCTCATCAGCAGGCTGACGGACCAGAGGTAGTCGTGCAGGGCCCGGGAGGCCGCGACGTCCCTGCGGGGGGCGAGCCCGTGCCGCTCCTTGATGCGCGCGGATTCGGCGTCGACGAATCGTTCCAGCGCCTCCGGCCGCTCCGTCAGATCCGTTCCGCTCACCCACGTTCCGGCCGACGGCACGGCGCCGGCGACCCGCACGTTCAGCACCTCGCACGATGCCGTGAGGCGCAGGTAGGTGGAGGCGAGCGGACGGCCCCCGTTCACGGAGGCGGGGGCCGCCGTGGTGTCCAGGGGCGTGGTCATCGGCACTCCTTCACGGGTGTGAGAACAGGTAAGCCTTACCTTAGGTGTGTGATCGACGGCGATCAATCCATCCAAGGCGTATGAGTGAAGCCAGGGTTGATTGCTTAGGTTAGCCTAACCTAAGCTGTGTGAGCCGGTCCGCTTTCCGGCCATCGACGGCCAGCATCCAGGCCGTGACCACGCCTGCTCGCCACCTCCACGACTCGGAAGGGGCCCCATGCGGCTGTACCTGCTCGCCCTCAACCTCACCGATTCGGTCACCGACGGCTTCCTCCCCGCCGCTGCCCGGCTCGGCCTGGACGTCACCGTGCTGACCGACCAGCCCGACGCCCACCGCGCCCGCTACGCCGCGGACGTCGAGGTCCTGCAGTGCGACGTACGCGACTTCCGCGCCGTCATCACCCGGATGGCGACCCACCACACGCCCGACGCGGTGTTCAGCAACAGTGACCATCTCCAGTTGCAAGCCGCCCTGGCCGCCGAATACTTCGGCCTGCCGGGCAAGAACTGGCAGGCCGCGCTGCGCGTGAAGGACAAGGCGCAGATGCGCCGTCACCTCGCCGCCTCCGGCACCGACTCCGTGTGGTCCGTGGAGATCGGCCCCGGGGACGTACCCGCGACCGCCGGGGTCCCCTACCCCTGTGTGATCAAGCCGCGTGAGGGGGTGGCCAGCGAGGACGTGGTCATGGTGCACGGGCCCGAGGACCTGCTCCTGCACTGCAAGGCGATCCAGGCGAGGCGGCCCGGCGCGCCCCTGGTCGTCGAGGAGTACCTCGCGGGCCAGCTGTACACGCTGGAGACGCTCGGGGACGGCGCCACCCGCCACGTCCTGGGCGGATTCCGCACCGATCTGACCCCGCCGCCGCTCTTCATAGAGCAACGGCTGACCTTCGTCCCGGCCCATCCCGAGCCGGTCGTCGCCCAGATCCTCGCCCAGCTCGACGCGCTCGGCATCGGCTTCGGCATCTGCCACACCGAGTTCGTGGTGCACGAGGGACGCGCCCGCATCATCGAGGTCAACTACCGGGCCATCGGCGACCAGTGTGACCTGCTGCTCGCGGATCTGCTCGGCATCCCGCTCTTCGAACTCGTGCTGCGGACCCACCTCGGGGAGCCGCTCCCGGCCGACCTGTGCGCCCGCCGTGACGGTGCGGCCCGGATCTCGTGGCCGCTCGCCGACCGCGCCGGCACCCTGACGGCCGCGCCCGCCGCCACCGACGTGGACGTGGACGGCGTACGGCTGACGTACCGGCCGATGCGCGACGTGGGGGAGTGGCGCGAGCTGGCCCGCACCCACCGTGACTACCTCGGCGCCGTGCGGGTCGTCGGCACCGGCCAAGCGAGCGTCAACCGCGTCCACGCCGATTTCCTCGATACCCATCACTGGGAGATCAAGCCGTGACCCGCGCCGCCACGACCGACGCTGCCGAAGCTACCGACGGCGCCGAAGCCGCCGAAGGGGCCCTGCTGCTGCGCGTGCTGAGCGCCTTCCTCCGCGAGGACGTCGTAGGCCTGCGCACCCGCTCCACCACCGTGGACCGCGAGGACGGCCGCTGGCTGCGCTTGCCCCTGCCCCTGTCCGTCGGCGAAGACGTGGCGGCGCTGCTGCTCCCGGTCGCCGAGGACGGCTTCCAGGGCGAGTACGCCGCCCGCGTGCCGCTGCTGGTCAAGGAGCCGGACGGCACTGAACTCACCGGCTGCGATGCGATCCTGACCGCGCTGACCGCGCTGTCCGACCCCCTCGACCGCCCCGGCTTCGAGGCCTTCGCCGAGGAATGCCGCCAGACCCTGGCGACCATGCGGCTGCACGACCGGACCGCCGCCGAGGTCTTCGACGACCTGACCGCCCGCTACGGCGCCGACCCCGCCGACTGGACCGGGCCGGCCGCCTCCCTCGCCCACGACACCCTCGCCGCCCGCCTCGACCACCCGGTCTACCCGACCGCGCGCGGCCGCTCCGGCCTGGACGACGCGCAGCTGCGGGCGTACGCACCCGAGTTCCACCCGCGTTTCGGCCTGCGCTGGCTGGCCGTACCCCGGGGCGCGCTCACCATCCCCGGCGGCCCCGCGATGCTGCCCGCGAGCTGGCCCTCGCCCGCCGACCTAGGCCTGCCCGAGCTGGCCGCGAGCCACCTCGCGCTCCCGGTCCACCCGCTCACCCTCGGCGCCCCGCTGCGCGACGCCCTGCGCGAGACCGGGTTGGAAGGCACGGCCGTCCTCGCCGACGGACCGTACCTGGAGGCCGTACCGACCCTGTCGATGCGTACGGTCGGCCTCGTGGGCGAGGCCGACCTGCACCTCAAACTGCCCCTGGCCACAGCCACCCTGGGCCTGCGCAACCGCCGCACCATCGACCCCCTCACCCTCGTGCACGGCGCCGCCGGACAACGGCTGCTGGAGGCGGTGACCGGGCGGGAGCCGCGGTTCAAGGACGCGATCCTGCACGCCGACGAGACGGTCTACGCCCACGCCGGGCACGAGCTGCTCGCCGTGCTCTGCCGCCGCTACCCGGCCGGCCTCGACCGCGCCGTCGTGCTGCCCCTGGCCGCGCTGCTGAGCACCGCGCCCGGCGGGCGGCTGGTCATCGACCACCTCGCCGACCGCTTCCACGACGGTGACCCGGTCGCGCTGCTCGACGCCTTCCTCACGCTGCTGTTCGACTGGCAGACCACGCTCTACGGCTACGGCATCGCCCTGGCGTCCCACCAGCAGAACGTCTCCCTGGTGCTCGACCGTACCCCGGAGGACGGCCTCACCCGCCTGCGCCTGCTGTTCAAGGACGACGACAGCCCCCGCCTCAACGTCCCGCGGCTGCGCCGGACCCTGGGCGCGGAGGCCGACGGGCTGCTGGCCGGGTTCCAGGACCCGCGCATGTTCGGCGAGGACTACCGGGCCGTCACCGACATGCTCACCACCATCACCCTCCACCTGTGCGCGGGCTCGTACGCCTTCGGGCTGGCGGAGCACGGCCGCATCGCCTCGCCCGAGGCGGTACTGGGACTCGTACGCGAACGGCTGACCGAAGCCGCCGAGCGGCTCGGGACGGGCAGCGGGCAGCCGGGCGCGGTGCTGCGGGAGCGGGTACTGGACGCCGCCGAGCTGCCGGTAAAGGCGATGGTCACCGCCGGAACGCTGCTCACCAAGGAACGCTCGGGCGCCTCCGACGTCAACACGCACTACACGACCGGCCCCAACTACCTGCGACGGCGAGCGAGGGACCTGCGATGAGTGCCACAGCGGCCGCGGCGGCGTACACCGGCTCGATGACTGCGAGGCGGGCGACCCCGTCGCACACACCGACTCCGCCGGACGGACCGGCCCCGTCGCACACACGGGCCCCGTCGCACACACCGACCCCGTCGGTTCCGTCCGCGTCGTCCCCGCCCTCGCTGGGGCGGCGGCAGGTGAACGCCGTCGCCGGGTGCTACTTCGTGGCGTCCTTCGCCGCCCTCGGGCTGCCCCCGTACCTCACCGAGATCCTCCCCGGTTTCGGCGACACCACCGCCCAGTGGGCGGGCGTGCTGTACGTCGTACCAACCGTATGCGCCGCCGTCGGGGCGCCGCTGTGGGGCCGGCTCGCCGACCGGTTCGGCCGCAAGCGGCTGCTTCTGCGCGCCCAGCTCGGGCTCGCCCTGTCGTTCCTGCTGGCCGGGTGGGCCGACTCCCTCGCCACCTTCATCCTGGCCCTGGTGCTCCAGGGCATCCTCGGCGGCACGTTCGCCGCGTCCAACGGGTATCTGGGCGCCGCCCTGGACGGCCCGGAGCTGTCCAAGGCGCTCACCCTGATGCAGGGCGCGGCGCGGGCGGCCCTGGTCTTCGCGCCCGTGGTCGTCGGCTCGCTGTCGCCCTGGCTGTCGCCGCACCGCCAGTACGCGCTGCTCGCCGTCCTGCCGCTCACGGCGGCCGTGCTGATCGCGGCCCTGCCGGAGTCGCGCGGGCCGAGACGGGCGCCCGCCGCCGAAGCGGCCGGGCCGGTGGCGGAGGTGACCGAAGAGCCTTCCCCGGCGTCGGAACTCCGCACCCTCTACGCCCTCGAATTCGCCTTCGTCTTCTCCACCGTCATCTCCTATCCCTACCTGATCCGGCTGATCGGCGAGCGCATACCCGGCACCTCCCCGTTCCTGTCCGGCGTCCTCTTCGCCCTCCCGCACCTCTGTTACCTGCTGACGGCGATGGTGGTGCACTCCGCCTTCCACCGTCGCCCCCGCCTCGGCATGGCGCTGGGCTTCACCTGCATCGCGCTCGGCCTCGCCGGGCACGGTGTGGCCGACGGCCCGGTCACACTGACCGCCGTACGACTGCTGCTCGGCGCCGGTCTGACCCTCGGGCTCGTATGCCTGTCCGTACTGGCCGCCGAGTGTGTCAAGGGACGCGCGCCGGGCAGGCTGTTCGGCGCGCGGGAGTTCTTCTCCAAGGCGGGTGCGGTCGTCGCCGGGGTCGCCGCCGCCATAGGCACTGGCCACTACGGCCCGGCCGCGCCCGTACTGACCGGCGGCGCCATGGCCCTGGTGGCCGCGTGCGCCCTCGTTCTTCCCCGCTCTCGTCGCAGCCTCCGCACCCTCCGTACCCGCTGGAGCCGTTGATGCCCCCGCTGAACAAGTCACTCGCCACCGCCCCAGTGGCCAGCGCCCCACTCGCCACTGCCCCAGTGGCCAGCGCCCCACTCGCCACCGCCCCAGTGGCCCCCGCCCCACACGCCACTGCCCCAGTGACCACCGCCCCAGTGGCCCCCGCCCCTTCCGGCCTGCCGAGCGCGGACGACGTCGTCGCCCACACCCTCCTCAACTGCCTGCTGCGCGAAGTGTCCGGACCGGAGCACCAGAGCGCCGTCACCGAGGGCCATCTGCTGCTGCGTCTGCCCCGGCGCGGCGTACTGCTGCGCATCGCCCTGCGCCGTACCTCCCTGCTGGGCGCCCACCGGTTCACCGGCCCGGTGCTGGAGCAGTACGGCGACCGCTGGGCGCAGATCGACTGGCGGCGCCTGGCCGAGTACACCCAGGACGAGCTGTCGCTGCGTACGGGCGTGCGGAACGAGGAGTTCCTGGATCAGGTCGCCTCCGGTCACCAGGCCGTCACCGCAGCACTTGCCGCCCGCACGGGGGCAACGGCCTCCGCCCTGTCGCAGGGCGGAGACGAGCTCGCGACGTACGTCGCCTCCGAGCAGTCCCTCCTCTTCGGCCACCGCTTCCACCCCACCCCCAAGGCACGCACCGGCGATCCCGGGTCCTGGCTGTCGTACGCGCCCGAGGCCGGTGCGGTCTTCCCGCTGCGCCACCTCGCCGTCCGCGCCCACCTGATCGCCGAGGAGCGCGCCGAGGAGTGCGCCACCGACCCGCTGGACCGGCTGCACCCCGACGTCCCGGACGGCTACCGGCTGCTGCCCGCGCACCCCTGGCAGTACGAGATGCTGCGCGAGCACCCCGAGCTGCGGGCGGCCTTCGACCGGGGCGACATCCTTGACCTCGGACCGGGCGACACGCCCTTCGCCGCCACCGCGTCGGTGCGCACCCTCTACGACGGTGAGACCTTCCTGAAGTTCAGCCTCAACGTCCGCATTACCAACTGCCTGCGCAAGAACGCGAGTTACGAACTCTCGGGCGCCGTGGCCATGACCCGGCTGCTGGAGCCCGCGCTGACCGACCTGGCGGCCCGCTTCCCCGGCAGCGCCATGCTCCGCGAACCCGCCTACCGCAGCCTCGCCCTGCCCGGCCCCGACGGGACCCCCGACCGGACTCTGCTCGAAGGCTTCGGAGTGATCGTCCGCGAGGGCCTGTCCCGGCAGCTCCTGCCGGGCACGACCCCGCTGCTCGCGGCCGCGGTCGCCGACGAATACCCGACGGGCCCGGGTCACGTCTCCCGCCTCCTGGAGGGAGCGGGGCCGCGGAACGTCCTCGACTGGTGGACGGCGTACCTCAGGCTGCTCGTGCCGCCCGTCCTGGCCGCCTACTTCGACCACGGGCTGGTCCTGGAGCCGCATCTGCAGAACGTCATCGTCTGCGTCGACGACGACGGCATGCCGGCCCAGGTCCTCTTCCGCGACCTGGAGGGCACCAAGCTGCTCCCCGAGCGGCACGCCGCCACCCTCGCCACGCTGCCCGCCGACGTCGCCGGTCCCATGACGTACGACGCGCAGCGCGGCTGGGACCGGGTCGTCTACTGCCTGCTGGTCAACCACGTCGCCGACATGCTCGCCGCGCTCGCCGACCTGCATCCGCAGTCCGAGCCCGCGCTGTGGGCCCAGGTGCGGGCCACCATGCGGACGTACGCCGACCGAAACGGCTGCCCGCCCCGGCTCGCCGCCCTCCTGGCCGGAGTGCCGCTGCCGGCCAAGGCCAACCTGCTCACCCGCTGGGAGCGCAAGGCCGACCGCGAGGCCGGCTACGTGCGCCTCGCCTCCCCCTTCGCCGAGGACGTGCTGTCGGAAGCAGCCCACGACCAGGACACCTGGAGCGCCCGATGACCGCACCCAGTCCCTCGGTGAGCGACCGGATCCTCGCCCTGCCCGCCACCGGACTGCCCGCGTACGTCTACGACCTGGCGGCCCTGCGCGAGCACGCCGCCTCGGTCCGGGCGGCCCTCCCCGCGGGCGTCGAGCTGTACTACGCCGCCAAGGCGAACCCCGAGGCCGGGATCCTGGCCGCGCTCGGCCCGTACGTCGACGGTTACGAGGTCTCCTCGGGCGGCGAACTCGCGCACGTCGGCAAGGCCGTCCCGGGCCGCCCGCTGGCCTTCGGCGGCCCCGGCAAGACCCCGGCCGAGATCGCCACCGCGCTGGAGCAGGGCGTGACCCGCTTCCACGTAGAGAGCGTGCACGAACTCCACATGCTGGCGGAACTGGCGGCGCGGACGTCCCCCGACGCCCCGGTGGCCGTCCTGCTCCGCTTCAACCTGCCGCTGTCCAACGCCTCGCTGGCGGGCAGTTCACTGGCGATGGGCGGCCGCCCGACCCCCTTCGGCCTCGACCCCGCCGACGCTGACACCGTCGTAGGCCTCCTCACCGACGGCAGGTGGCCGCAGCTCGAACTGCGGGGCGTCCACGCCCACCTGGCCAGCGGCCTCGAAGCCGCCGAGCAGCTGGCCGTCGCGCGGTCGGTGGTGACGTGGACCACGGGCCTGTTCGCGCGCCACGGAATCCCCCTCCGCCTCGCCGAGGTCAACGTCGGCGGCGGCATGAACGTCGACTACACCGCGCCCGAGCGCCGCTTCGACTGGACCGCGTACGGCGCGGGTCTCGCCCTCCTCGCAGCCGCCCACCCCGGCCTGACGCTGCGGATCGAACCCGGGCGCGCCCTGACCGCGTACTGCGGCTGGTACGCCACCGACGTGCTGGACGTGAAGCTCAGCCACGGCGAGGAGTTCGCGGTCGTCCGGGGCGGCACCCACCATCTGCGCACCCCGGCGACCAAGGGCCACGACCAGCCCTGCTCCGTCCTGCCCACCGACACCTGGCCGCACCCCTGGCCACGCCCGGCCGCCCGCCAGGACCGGATCACCCTCACCGGCCAGCTGTGCACCCCCAAGGACGTCCTCGCCCGCCAGGTCCCGGCGCCCGGACTGCGAGCCGGCGACCGGGTGGCCTTCGCCCTCGCGGGCGCCTACGCGTGGAACATCTCGCACCACGACTTCCTCATGCACCCCCGCCCCGGCTTCCACTTCATCGACCGGCAGGAAACCTGACAGCCCGGCCAGTTGGCGGCGATTCGCGGAGCCGGCGTGCCGTGGCTGCCGCGGGCTCACCGGCCGGCAGGGGCGGATCTGCTCCGGTTTGTCATGCTCGCGCCGCGTGGCGGGTCGGGGGTCGGGAGTCATGGTGGGCAGACGTCAGAATCTGATCGTTTTATTGCATCTTAGGCACGGTGATTGGTCTTTTTATGGGTCCGGAATGACCGGTGGAGGCTGTCATTTCGGCAAGGTCACATGGCGAACCCGAACTGACTATGCTCCCCGATGTGTTGCGCTGCGCTCACAGCGAGTCATGGACGCTGTGGTGCGCGCGGACGGAGCGTGGCTGCAAAGGGAAGCGACCATCGGCGCGATCTCGAAGCGACCCGTCGGGGCCTCATCGGAGCACTCGTACATGCCCGAGTGAAGCCCGTCGTTCCTTTCGGCGCATCGCATCGCCTCAGTCCGCTCATTTTCAGACTGTATAGGGACCCCCTGATGGTTCGTTCAGGTGCAATTTCCAGAGCCCGGCCAACTGTAGTTGCCCGGGTATGGCTGCTCCCTCCCGGAGTTCTGGCGGGAGCCTCCGCCATAGCGTTGCTCTTTTCCCCTGCACACATACGGACACCGGTTGCCTGGTGCGGCCTTGCCGCGGTCGTCCTGACGGTCATCACCTCGGCCGAGACCGCGCGCCGACTGCGATCGGCAGAAGCGGCCCGCCACGCGCAGGCGAGTGCCGAGGCAGACGAGTACCACGCGCAACGTGAGGCCGCGCTGACCGGACGCCTGGCCGATCAGCGGGCCACCGCAGTCTGGTTCGCCGAAGAGCTCCTTCCCGCGGCTGTCGCCCGTCTGCAGAAGGGCGTTCCCGCCTCGGAGATCCTGCAGGCCGTCGCCTTCGGCAAACACCTCGACGGCGAGTTCAGCGAAGCGCTCAGGGGGGCTCTGCAGACGCTCCTGGAAGCCGTGGAGGCCGAGGAGCACACACGGGACTCCTCCCAGCGGGCACTTGTGGCCGTCGCGCGCAGGGTTCAGGCGATCGTGCATCAGCTCGCCAAGGACCTCCATTCCATGCAGATCCTCCACGGTACGGATGTCGTGGTCTCCCGCGGTCTGCAGGACATCGACCATCGCAATGCGCTGATCGGCCGCCTCGCGGCCAGCATCGCGGTCCTGGGTGACGCTCGGCCCGGGCGTCAGTGGTCGAAGGCGATTCCGCTCTACGACGTCTTGCGGGGGGCCATGTCACGCATCGTGGACTATCCCCGCGTGAAGCTGCAGGCGGTGACAGAGGTGGCTGTGATCGGCCCGGGAGCCGAGCCGCTGATCCATCTGCTCGCCGAGCTGCTCGACAACGCCACGACGTTCTCGCCGCCGAACACCCCGGTGGAGGTGACCGCGAGCGAGGTGCCCTCCGGTATCGCAATCGAGATCGAGGACCGTGGGGTCGGACTCACCGAAGAAGTCCGGCAGCACATCGGACGCGTCATGGCGCAGGCATTGTCGGGTATCCATCTGGCGGGCCTGGGCGAGGTTACACAGCTCGGCCTGCCCGTCGTCAGCAGGCTGGCCCGCGAGCACGGCTGCGAGGTCGACCTGCGCACCTCCGCCTACGGAGGTGTACGGGCCGTCGTGCTCGTGCCCAGGCGTCTGATCACCACGGTGCCGCAGCCTGTCGTGAGGCCCCAGGAGCCCGTCCGGAAGCGCACGGGCGGCCCGATCCTGCCCCGGCCGACGCCGGCGCGCGATGCCGCCATGGATTCCGGCGAGGTCAGGAAGACCGCCAACGGACTTCCGCAACGACGACGGGAGTCGCCCGTCCCGAAACCGGTCGTACTGGCGACTCCCACGCCCCCCGTCGCTCCGGCTGCCCCCCGGGGCACCTCCGGCACATCCCGCCAGCCGGGTCTGATGTGGGAGGCGTTCAACGGCGAGAAGAGATCAGTCGCCGAACCTTCCACTCCCCACAGCGAACCGTCAGATGAGGTTGAGTAACGTGCAGCCACTGCCCAACATGGACTGGATGCTCAAGGAACTCGCGGGCGGCGTCCCCTACGTGCGACACGTGGTCGTCCTGTCGTCGGACGGCCTGTGCATCGGGCAGGCGAACACGGCGCCCGACACCGCTGACGCGATCGCCGCCGCCTGCTCCGGTATCCAGAGCCTGGCGAGGGCCATCGCGCAGATGTTCCCGCACGGCGACGGTTCGACGCGGATGGTCGGGATCGAGGCCGACGGCGGGTACTTCTCCTTGATGGCGGCCGGTCCCGGGGCCTATCTCGCGGTGCTGGCCGACCAGGAGGTGGACGCCGGACTTCTGGGCGACCGCATGCGGACGTTGGTGGTCCGGATCGGCCAGCACATGACCAGCCCGCCTCGTGAGGACGTCGGGCAGGCGGTGTGACATCAGAGAACCAGGACCCCTGGGATGAAGGCACCCCCGTTCCGCTCTATGTCATTACCGGTGGCCCGGGTTCCTCGGCCAAGACCTTCAACCTGGTCACCCTCATCGCGGCGAGGTCCGAGCCCGAACCCGCGATGCAGCCCGAGCAGGCGGCCATCCTCTCCATGTGCACATACCCGCTCTCGGTGGCCGAGGTGTCGGCGTACCTCAGTCTTCCGTTCAGCGTCGTCACCGTGCTGCTGTCCAAACTCGTCGACGACGAGCGGGTCGAGGCCATCGCGCCCGTGCCTGTGGCGGCATACCCCGAACGCGGCCTTCTGGAGGCGGTGATCCATGGACTACGTAAGCTCTGACGCGCCTGATGCCGGCCCGCGTGACACCGATGTACTGCTGCCTCACGGCGCCAGGGGAGTCAAGGTCGTGATCGTCGGCGGCTTCGGAGTCGGCAAGACGACCATGGTCGGGGCGGTGAGCGAGATCCCGCCCCTGACCACCGAAGAGACCATGACTCAGGCGGGCGTCGGGATCGACCACAACCCCGGCGCCGAAGGCAAGAACACCACGACCGTCGCGATGGACTTCGGACGGATCAGCATCAACCAGGAGCTGGTCCTCTATCTGTTCGGGACTCCGGGACAAGAGCGTTTCTGGTTCCTGTGGAACGGCATCTTCGAAGGCGCGCTCGGCGCCGTGGTCCTCGTCGACACACGCAGGATCGAAGTCTGTTTCGAGGTCATCACCCGTCTCGAAGACCGCCGCGTCCCGTTCGTCGTGGCCGTCAACGCCTTCCCGGAGGCTCCGCAGTACCCCGTACCAGATTTGCGCACTGCTCTGGCCCTCAGCGAATCCGTGCCCATCGTCACCTGTGACGCACGGGACCGGGCGTCCTGCCGCGACGCCCTGCTCTCGCTGATGGCCTACCTGTGCACCCTCGCCGCCGCCCAGGAGACCGCATGACCATTCCACCTGCTGAACACGCCACCGCGAAGCCCGGGCCGACCCCGCCCCCGGGCTGCCCGGCCCACACCGCCACAGGAACCGACGGAGCCACCCGGCTCTACGGCGCCGCAGCGGCGACGGACCCCATGGGTCTGTACGAGAAGTTGCGTGCCACCCACGGTCCGGTGGCGCCCGTTCTGCTCGACGGCGACGTACGCGCCTGGCTCGTCCTGGGGTACCTCGAGAACCGTGACGTGGCCAGCCGCCCGACCCAGTTCTCCCGCGATCCCCGCGTCTGGCACGGCTGGACGAGCGGGGAGATCGACCCCGCCACCTCGCCGCTCGTGCCGATGATCGGCTGGCGTCCCGACTGCGTCTGCGCGGACGGCGAGGAACACCAGCGACTGCGTGGTGCGGTCACGGCCAGCCTCAGCCAGTTCGACCACCGCGGAATCCGCCGTCACATCACCCGTTTCGCCCACCAGCTGATCGACACATTCTGTGAGAGCGGCGAGGCGGAACTGGTAGGCCAGTTCACCGAGCACCTGCCCATGCTCACTCTTACCCATCTGCTCGGAATGTCGGACGAGTCCGGCCCCAAGCTCGTGCACGCCGCCCGTGACCTCTTCAAGGCCACCGAGACGTCGCTCGCCAGCAACGCCTACGTGCTGGAGAGCCTCGAACAGCTCGTCGTCGCCAAGCGTGCCCGCCCAGGGCACGACATCGCCTCCGCGTTGATGGCCCATCCCGCCAACCTCACGGACGAGGAGGTCCAGCATCACCTACGCCTCATCCTGCTCGCCGGCTACGAAACGACCGCCAACCTCATGTCCAACGTCGTCCGCATGGTCGTCACCGACCCCCGGTTCCGCGGTTCGCTGGCCGGCGGTCAGATGACCTTGCCCGAAGCCGTGGAGCAGGTCCTCTGGGACGAGCCACCGCTGATGGTGTGCCCGGGCCGCTGGGCCAACGGTGACACCACCCTCGGTGGACAGCAGATCAAGGCGGGAGACATGCTCCTGCTGGGCCTGGCCGCCGGAAACGTCGACCAGGCGATCCGCCCGGATCCCTCGACCCCTGTGCACCACAACCGCGCGCACCTGTCCTTCAGCGCCGGTACCCACGAATGCCCCGGCCAGGACATCGGCCGCATCATCGCCGACTCCGGCATCGACATCTTGCTCACCCGCCTTCCCGACATCACCCTGGCCGTCCCCGAGGAAAGTCTGACCTGGCGTTCCTCCACCTGGGCCCGGCATCTCACGGCACTACCAGTGAACTTCGCTTCCCGCTCTCCCCAGGCCAACGACGTCCCGGGCCCGCTTCCGGCCCCGCCCGCCCAGAGCAACGGGATGCCATCAGCGCCGCTGCGTCCGGTGCCCGGCCCCGAGTCGGAACGCCGGCCTGAACCCCGTGCCTCGTGGTGGACGCGCGTCGGACGCCTCCTGCGGAGGCGGTAGACCGGCACGGCCAGTGCATAAGCGCCGAGCGCCACAGCCGAGGGTACCGACGAGTGTCTGTCGGTACCCTCGGATCCGGCCCGCTGCCGTTACTCCTGGAACGAGACGTCCGCGGGGGCGTAGCGGGGTGCTCCGGTGTACCAGGCATGGAGGCCGGACAGAAAACTGCATGCTCCCTGGAGCCACGTTGCCAGCTCGGCTCGCTCATCGTGGTGCAGCCCGGATCGCCGGACGAGCTGGGGCAGGTCTTTTTGTCTGAGGTGCTCGAAGTCACGTAGGCGGGCGTTCACCAGATTCAAGGCAGCGGGTACGGCGTCGTGGCGGCTTATGCCCAATGACGTTCCGACGACCAGGACGAGGTTGTTGACGTCGTGTTCCTCATGGACTTCCCTTTCATAGGAGGCAATGTCATTCGCCAGTCCCATGAAGTCCATGAAGGCATCGAGCAGGGCGCGGACGGTCCGGGTGTGCCGGATCTTCTCAGGTATTCGAGTGCCGGTGGCCAACTCGACGGAATAGGAGGCGGTATAGGCGGCGAAGCTCTCACGTCGGAACGGGGCGTAATCGATCAGGTGGGGAATGCGGCCGCTGCGGCTGTTGGCCAGTTCCTCGACTCCCGCATCGATGTATCTCGCCAGGGCCCGGTTGAACTCGTTTCGCCAGTGCGCCAGACTCGGGGGGAAGAGGTGTTGTTGCAGATCGGCAATTCCCCTCTCGACGGCATTCGTCGGCTCCGGTAACCGGGCGCCGTGCTCCGGTCGCAGGAAGGCGTGCAGCCGGGCGGTGAAGACCAGCGCGCCGGGGAGGTCACCGGTCTGTTTGAAGGCGGAGGCGAAGTAGTCGTCCCAGGCCAGAGCCCACACATTGAACCGGTGGTTGAGCCGGAGGCCGGCGAGTGAGGCGTCAGGAAGGGTCCAGGCAGTCAGCTGGTCAACGGTCATGGCACGGAACTTGGGCCGGGTCCATATCGCGCGGCGGGCCGACGGCCCCTCGTAGCCGTCCAGCATGCCCATCTTGCGCGCCCAGGATTCGCTCTCCTCGTGAAGGGCCGACAGATACGGATTCACCCGCAGCGGATAGGGCATCCACAGCTGGGGGAGCTCGACGGTACGTACTGTCATGGGGACCAATCTCCTTCTCTCTTCGGCCCGCATCGGTGTGCGGACCACCATGCGAGCGGCCTGCCTGCACGAAGTTGGTTCCCCCTGTCGTTCTCACCTCGCCGCTGGGAGCTCGGGCACGCCGTCGGACGGCCTGCCAGAGGGATGCGGTGCGCTGCGGGCGCTCCCGCAATGTGGTGACGACCGCCCCTGCCGTGAGGCCGGACCATGCCCGTCCCGCGGCTCTCCAAACCTGCCCGCCACGGACTGCCGATCAGAACAGGTCCCTTGCGGAATGGAACGATCCCTCCGGAGCGCTTTCCGTAAGTCCGCGCAAGTGCCACGAGGTGACGGTCTCGACGGAGGTGGTCTCGCCCTCCGAGGAGGGTGCAGGGCTCCACTCGAGCGCCAGCTGGTCACCAGCGAAAGGGCCTGCAGTTGGGCAGGACAGCGGCTGCGCGTGCCGTGGCCACCGGTATGCGGCCCGGACGGGCGGGCGCACGCCGGCCGGGGGCCGCCCGCGGTCATCAGCCCGAGACGGCCTCGGCCCAGCCGCGGTTGACGGCCTGTCTCGCCTTCTCCCTCTGCGCTTCCGTCGGAAACGTCGGCGTGCCCTCGACCGTCGGCAGTTTCTCCGCGGCGGCTCTGTCGAGGGTGCCGTCCTTCTCCATGGCGTCCATGAGGACGGGGCGTGCATAGGCGCCGAGCCGGATGTTCTGGCCTTCCGGGCTGAAGACGTACTCCTGCCACAGACGTGCCGCCGCGGGGTGTGGGGCGTCCTTGTTCACCCCGTTCGCGTAGTACTGGGCGAAGCTGCCGTCGAAGGGGATGGCGGTCCGCCAGCCGACGTCCGTGCCCTTCTCGCGGAACTCGTCGGCGTATCCGAGGTTGAGGAAGTCCCAGTCGATGCTGATCGGGGTCTGGCCCTTCGCGATCGTGGCCGGGGTGGATTCGACCGGGATGAAGTTGCCGTTTTTGCTGAGCTCGGCGAAGAAGTCGATGCCGGGCTGGATGTCGTCGAAGGAACCCCCGTTCGCCAGAGCCGCCGCGTACACCCCGGCGAAGGCGGAGCCGGACTTGGTGGGGTTGCCGTTGAGCGCGACCTTGCCTTTGTACTCGGGCTTGCGCAGGTCGGCGAAGGTCGCGGGGCAGGTCTTGACGCGCTTGGCGTCACAACCGATCGAGATGTAGCCGCCGTAGTTGTTGTACCAGCGGGCGTGCGGGTCCTTCTGTTCCTTGGGGATCTCTTCGTACGCGGCGACCTTGTACGGAGCGAGCAGGCCCTGCCGTGCCGCGGCCTGCGCGAACGAGCCCCCCACGTCGATCACATCGGGGGCGCGGCCTTCGCCCCTGTGCTCCTTCAGGGCGTTGATCTCGTCCTGGCTGGTACCTTCCGGGTTCTCCACCTTGACCTTGATCCCGTACTTCTTCTCGAAGCCGTCGATCAGTGCGCCGTAGTTGGCCCAGTCGCTCGGGAGCGCGATCGTGTTGAGCGAGCCTTCCTTCTTCGCCGCTGTGGTCAGTGCCGCCATGCCGCCGGCGTCCGCGGCGGAGGTGGCCACCACGGGTGCTCTGGGCGCGGCGGTGGGTTTGTCTCCGCAGCCGCCGAGGGGCGCGGCCGTGAGGGCCAGGCAGGCGGCGACGGTGGCTGTCCGGAGACGGGGTGCGGGCACGAAGGCTCCATAACGGGCGGTCGCGTACTGATCTAGGCCAGCGTACGTTCGGCGGGCCTCGGCAGCGCCGTCCCAGATGGTGGTGTCCGCTGTCTTCCCTGCGGCTGCCGTACCCGGCGCGTTCTCAGAACCCCTCGTCGTCCCACCCGGCCAGGAGCGCCTCCCCGAGATCCATCGCGGGCGGTGCGGCCCCGTCGTGGAGGGCCTGCTCGCTCCAGATGATCTTGCCGCGGGCGGTGTAGCGGGTGCCCCAGCGCTCGGCGAACTGCGCGACGAGGAACAGGCCGCGGCCGCCCTCGTCGGTGGCCTCGGCCCGGCGCAGGTGCGGGGAGGTGCTGGACCCGTCGGAGACCTCGCAGACCAGGCTGCGGTCGTACAGCAGCCTCACCCGGATGGGCTCGGTGCCGTAACGGATGGCGTTGGTTATCAGCTCGCTGAGGATGAGTTCCGTGGTGAAGGCCATGTCCTCCAGGCCCCAGTCCGCAAGTCGGCGGGCGCAGGCGTTGCGCACCGGGGACACCGCCGCAGGGTCGGGGGGCACGTCCCACTCGGCGATCCGCGCGGGGTCCAAGCGGCGGGTGCGGGCCACCAGCAGCGCGACGTCGTCGCTGGGCCTGGCGGGCAGCATCGCGTCGATCACCGCGGTGCAGGTTTCCTCCGGGGTGCGGGCGGGCCCGGCCAGGGCGGCGCGCAGCGCTGCCAGGCCCGCGTCCGGATCGCGGTCGCGGCTCTCGATCAGCCCGTCGGTGAAGAGTGCCAGCCGGGAGCCTTCGGGCAGGGTGACCGTCATGGTCTCCACGGGCATACCCGCGCCCAGGCCCAGCGGCGGGGAGACCGGCACCTCGGGGAAGGACACGGTTCCGTCGGGGCGGACAAGAGCGGGGCCCGGATGACCGGCGGTGGCGGCGGTCACCTGCCCCGAGACGGGATCGTAGACGGCGCACAGGCAGGTGGCTCCGGTGATCCCCTGCCACTCCTGCTCGTCGGTGTCGATGTGGGTGACCAGCTCGTCCAGGTGGCTCAGGAGTTCGTCCGGGGGCAGGTCGAGGGTGGAGAAGTTGTACACGGCGGTGCGCAGGCGGCCCATGGTGGCGGCGGCGTGGAGACCGTGGCCGACGACGTCGCCGACCACCAGGGCCACTCGGGTGCCGGGCAGCGGGATGACATCGAACCAGTCACCGCCCACCCCGGCCTGGGCGGCCAGATAGCGGTGCGCGACCTCGACGGCGGACTGCTCCGGTACTCCCCGGGGCAGCAGGCTGCGCTGCAGGGTCACGGCCATGTTGTGCTCGCGGGTGTAGCGGCGGGCATTGTCGACGGACAGTGCCGCCCGGGCGGTCAGCTCCTCGGCGAAGGACACATCCTCCTCGTCGAACGGCGGGGAGTCCTGCCCCCGCCAGTAGCCGGCCATCCCCAGCACCACGCCCCGGGCCCGCAGGGGCACGACGATCAGGGAGTGGATGCCGCGGTCCAGGATCTGCAGGGCGTTGGCCTGGTCCTGGGCCCGCCAGCGGTGGGTGGCGCGCAGGTCCGCCTCCAGGACCGCATGGCCGCCGGCCAGCCCGGCGGCCATGGGACCGGTGGGACCGAACCGGATCAGCTCGCCGACGGGGGAGAGCGGGTGGTCGCCCTGAAGGCCGACGACGGCGGTGCGGCGCATCTCGGTGCTCGTTTCGGGCGGCTCCTCGCCGCGCAGCACCGGGTCCAGTAGGTCGACCGTCACCACGTCGGCGAACCGCGGGACCGCCACCTCCGCCAGTTCCTCCGCGGTGCGCTCCACGTTCAGCGTCGTTCCGACCTGCACCCCCGCGTCGTACAGCAACTTCAGCCGCTCGCGGGCCACCTCGGCCCTGCCGGAGAGTGCCCGCAGCTCGGTGGTGTCCCGCAGCGTGACGACGGTCCCGGCCTGCCCGTAGGGGGCGGTGGGCCGGATGTTCACCGCCAGCAGCCGATCGGCTGCCATGTGCAGCTCGTCGGTCGCGGAACGGCCCGATGCGATGGGATCGGCGATCCCCTCCTCCAGACCCAGGTCCGTGACGGAGAGCCCTTCCGCGTCCACCGGCAGATCCAGCAGCCGCCGCGCCTCGTCATTGGCCAGCAGCAGCCGTCCGCCGCCGCCGACGATCAGTACGCCCTCTCGCACCGCGTGCAGCACCGCGTCGTGGTGCTCGTACATCCTCGTCATCTCGGCCGGTCCCAGGCCGTGGGTCCGGCGCAACAGCCGACGGCTCACCAGAGCCGTCCCGCCCGCGGACAGGGCGAGCACCGCGGCTGCGCTGCCGAGGACGACCGGCAGCTGCCGGTTCACCATGCTCTGGACGTTCTGGACCGTGACCGGGGAGGAGACGATGGCGATGACGCGGCCGTCGGAGTCCTTGACGGGGACCACCGAGACCACGGACTGCCCCAGGGACCCTTCGAACGTCTCGGTGAAGGACTTGCCGGCCGCCGCCTTGGAGAAGGGGCCGACGACGTGCTTCCCGATCTGCCGCGGGTCGCTGTGGGTGAGGGTGACCCCGTCGAGTGTGTACACGTTGATGCCGTCGACCCCGGCGATCTTCCGGGCCGCCTGGGCGCTCGGCTGTAGCACCGCGCTCGGATGGGGGCTGCGCAGGGCGGCGACGATTCCCGGAGACTCCGCGAACGTTCCGGCGGCGGCGAGCGTACGGTCCCGGGCGTCCAGCATGGCGTCGCTCCGGGCCTGCACCACGAGCGCCACCACCGCGGCGGCGACGAGAAGCACCACGACGGCCAGCTGCAGGAGGAACACCTCGCCGGCCACGCTGCGCACGCTCAGCAGGGAGGACAGACGCTGCGGCCGCGGCGCCCTTCCCTTGGGGGGCTGGGCGTGCTCCTGATGCTCCTGGCGCCGGAAATATCCAAGGAGGTCGCTCATACTCCATTTTCTAACCTCTACGGGTCGTCGGCAGCGGGGAGCGACGGTCGCCGAGCGGTAGCGATCCGGGCGCCCCTCCGCGGAGGGGTGGACGAGCTCGTGCTGGTCGCCGTCGGCCCTGGGTGGCGTCCCGGGAAGGACCGTTTGGACAGTCCCGGTCGGGCTCGCCGCTGGCCATCTCGCCGGGCCGGGAGTCACTCACCCGGCAGCCGGCGACGTTTGCCGGCCACCGTCGGTGGCTCCTGGCCGAGGCAGGAGGGCGCCGGGCGTTGGACGGCTGGCGCAGCCGCTCCCGGACCGAGGCCGGCGTGATGCTCTATCCCTACGCCGGTTCCGGCAGCGACCGGCCGCCCACGGGGACCGGTGAACCGGAGTGGCGGCCATGCGTCCGGGCGAGGCAGGCTGTACTCATGAGAGCGCCTTTGCGCTCGCCCCCGGGACCGGGAGCTGGCGGCCACCACCAGGTCCTTTTCGCCCTCGCGGAGTGCCTGCCCTTCGCGGTCGCCCTGCTGGTGCTCCTCGTCGAGCTCACGCCGGCGCACGTCGTGTATACCGGCCCCTTGCTGGTTGCGACACCCGCTCTGGCGGCGGTGACGATGGGTCCCAAGGGCACGCTCGCGGCGACGGGAGTGGCCGTCGGCGTCAGCGTGACCACCGCCACCTACAACCATGCCTGGGGTGGCCAGCAGGTCTACACGAACTTCCTCGCCTTGTTCCTGGTCTCGGTGGCGAGCTTCATGACGAGCCGCGCCGCGCGCACGCGCCGGGAGAACGAGCTCAACCAGCTCCGCCGGATCGCCACGGCCGCCCAGGAGGTCCTGCTGCGGCCGGTGCCGGACCGGCTGGGCCCCGTACGGGCGGCCAGCATGTACCTGGCCGCTGAGACGGGCGCGCAGATCGGCGGAGATCTGTACGACGCGGTCCAGACCCGGTACGGAGTCCGGATGATCGTCGGGGACGTCCGGGGCAAGGGACTGCCCGCCGTACGGGCCGCCGCGGTCGTGCTGGGCGCATTCCGGGAGGCCGTGCACTACGAGGACGACCTGGTGGAGGTCATCAACCACTGCGGAGCGGCCCTGCGGCGGGACGCCGTCGTCGTGGGCGCGGGCGCGGTCGGCGGTGACGACGCCCTTCTCGAGGCATTTGTCACCGCTCTGGTGGCCCAGATCCCGGACGGCCCCCGTGTTGAGGTGATCAACCGGGGCCATCCGCCGCCGCTGCTGCTGCGCAGCGGCACGGTCCGGTCCCTGATGCCCACCGCCCCCCTGCCGCCGCTCGGTCTTGAGGAATTCATCAGCGGTCCTCCCGGGCGGACCGACAGCTATCCGTTCGCACCGGGGGACCGGCTGCTGTTGTGCACCGACGGCGTCATCGAGGCCCGCGACCGGGACAGCACCTTCTTCGACTTGCCCGAGGCCATGGTGACCATGCGCGACCACACCCGGCAGGCGTTCCTGGAGGGCTTGCGCCAGGCGTTGTTTCGCCACACTCAGGGCCGCTTGGCGGACGATGTGGCGGTCATCCTCGTCGACCGGCGCGAAGACGAGGGGCGCGGGTCGGCCGGAGGCCCGGCCCAGGGTCCGCTATAGGCCCCGTGATTACGCGTCGGGCAACAGCCCGAGAGGCCCGACGCGTACCCGGCCTCGCCCGGGTCGTGCCGACCACCACCGACCAGGCCAAGGCCCGAACGGCCGGCGACCGGCCAGGACGAGCCCGGAGCCGGCGTGATCGGGGGATCCAGGGATCGGTGATGACGGATCAACGGTGGTTGCTAGCCTTGCAGGGCCTCGTCCGATGACCGCGGGAGTTCTTGTGAGTGATGGGCCTGCTCAGGACCTGATCGGCACGGTGCGTCGGATCGACTCGCTGTTGGACCGCATGGGATTGAACCGCGGGGACGTGCTGCGGGTAGAGGGCGAGGGCGGGCTGTCGTATGCCTCCGGGGTGGCCGTGGAGGAGGTACGGGAGCTGCTGCGCGGCGAGCGGTCCGCTGAGCCCGGCCCGGGTGTGGACGTGGTCGAGGCGCGCCACCGGCGCGTGGTCGAGCGGATCCTGTTCCTGCGCGCGACGCGGCTGCGCGCGGCCGCGGACGGCAGCAGACGGGCGTACTCCATAGCGGAGATCGCGGTCGGCGCGGGAACCAGTGCGCAGTGGCTCGACAAGATGATCAAGACAGGCAGGGCGCCGAACCTCGACCACGCCGCCGGGATCGCGGCATTCTTCGGAGAGAAGATCGAGTTCCTGGTCGCCGAGCCGGCCGAGGCGCTGGACCGGGTCCTGCAGCAGATCCACAAGGACCTGCTGGAGCGGACTGTGGAGCGCCAGGACAAGGACCTGCGGCGCCTGCGAACCGCGGGGCCCGCGAGCGAGGTGGATCCCTCGCTCGGCGTTGTCGCGTACGCTGCCCGGGCTCTGGCCGACGTACCGGACGACACCGCCCAGCCCCTGATCGCCCTGATCGAGTCCGTCGCACGGCGTTCCCGGGAGGAGCGCGCCCGGGAGGCCCGCGCGGCCCTCGAGACCGGGATGGTGCACAATGACGTCGATTGACCGCGGCGGCGTGGAAACCACGTCTCACCAGCGGTAACGCGCAAGGAACGATGCATGGGGGGCTGTGCATCCGGCACGAGGGACGGGTGGCACGGGGTGGGGGTCTCGCGAGAGATGAGACGGTATCGCGACGCGCTGATCATGGATCTGCCGCAGCTGGTTCCCGAGCGACCGGTGGAGCTGCTGAAGGCGTTCTGCGCGTGTGCGGCACGGAGCAGCGGGCGCGAAGTGCGCCTGATGCTCGAAGAGTTCCCGCCGGACACGGTGACGGGCCTGTGGCTGGACATGGGCGACTACGACCTGATCGTCCTCGAGGCGAACACCTCTCCCCTGCACCAGGTCGTGATACTGGGGCATGAGCTGTGGCACCTCAAGGAGGGGCACTGCGGTCATGGCAGCGCGGCCGGTGCGATGGCCGCAGCCCGCATGCTGGGGGACCGCTGGAGCCTTGCCGACGCAGTCACCCACGTCGCCGCCCGTACGGAGCCGGACCTCGAAGAGGAGCGGCGTGCGGAAAAGTTCGGCCGGATGCTGGCCGACCGGGTAAGGCCCCACCTGGAGCGCAGCCGTAGCACGACACCCTCCGGCGGAGTGCCCGGCCGCATCTGGGCGTCGCTCAGAGGATGACGGGCGAGAAGACGTGAATCTCTACTTCCCGGCCGCCGCGCTCGGCATCGTGCTGGTCGTCAAACTTCCCTCGTTGGTGAGGCGCTGGCACAGCCCCGTGGTCCGCAGCGTCAACGCCGTGATCTTCCTGCAGGCCGCGGCGTTCTTCTTCTCGGCGCCCCCGACAATCACGGTCGTCAACGAGATGACCGGCGTCAGCAACTTCTCGGTGGTACTGGTCTACTGCATCCTCTCCGCCTACGCGTGTGCCTGCCGGGTCCTCATGGAGAACTGGCGCGAGGACGTGGAGGTCCTCCCCCACACCCGCCGCCGGGTCAGGCGTTGGATCTGGGGCCACGGTGTCGTGACCATCCTGCTCATCGGCTGTTTCGTATGGGGCGAGGCGCCGGTCGAACGGCAGCGTGACTTCGAGACGTATTACGCCAACACCCCCTTCATGCGCGAGATGGTGCTGCTCTGCCTGTTCGCCGTCACCGCCTCTGCCGCCGCGGCGGCCGCCGCGTGCTGGAAATGGGCGCGCGACATCCGCAGGGAGTTCCCCGAGCGGAGGACACCGGCCGGAGGCTTGCTGCGCATCGGGCTCGGTGTCCTGGCCGTCGGCTTCCTGACCAACGTCACCTACGGTACGGCCAAGCTGGCCGCGGTCGTGGCCGCCTGGAGCGGCCGGGACTGGGAACCGCTCAACCGGGCGGCCATGTCCTTCGCCTGCCTCGGCACCCTCCTCGTCGCCGTCGGCTTCCTCATCCCCATCGTCGGACCCTGGATCACCCCACAGGTCTTCGGGCCTCTGCGGACTCTGCGCTCCCTGGGCCCCCTGCGGCGGACCATATGTAGCGTCGGCGGTCCCCGTGGCCGGATGCGGCTCCCCACTCCCTGGTACGCCGGCCCCGGCCGGCGCCTCACGGACCGGATGACCGACATCCACGACCGGATGCTGGAGTTGGGGGCGTACTGCTCGGAGGAGGTACGGGCAGACGCCTACGCCCGGGCCCGCGAGGGCGGCAAGACGGAGGCCGAGAGTGTCGCCTTCGGCCTGGCCGCCATGTTCAGGGCCGCGGCGGACGCCCGCGCCCTCGGGATGCCCGCCGACAAGGAGCAGGGCGTGGCGGCGGTTCGGGCGCTGCGGGCCGCCGAAGCCAAGTACCGCGACCTTCTGGTCGGCATCTCCCGGGCTCTTCCGGCCCTGGCCGTCATGCCGCACGGGGCTCCTGCCGGAGCGGCAGATTCCCCGAGTCCGGACCGGCACCCCTCCGGGCAGTCGCCGGACGGGGCCGCCGGCATGGAGGCCGCCTAGGTGGCGGCCTGTGGGTCAGGCCGCCACCTTGTCAGATCCAGGCAGCGGTTGCGTGCCGCGGAAGGTGGAGCCGCCCAGCGGGTGCCGCCGTCCTGCGCGTGGACGACGAGGGCATTGCCGTCGAGGGCGGCGTACGCTCCGGCGCTGTTCCAGCTCTCGGTGGCCCAGAGGTTAAGGGGGCCGACGGCATCTCTGCCGCCGGCCCCACAGGGTGTTTCAGTCCGTCACCGCGTCAGTGAATCAGCCGGTTGACGATCGCCCCGAAGCCGTCATACGCGGCACTCGTGAGCTCCTTGGCGACGTGGGAGACTCCGGGAATCTTGCTGATCAGCCTCGCCTTCCCCATGGTGATGAGGCTGAGCCCCGCGACTCCGAGGGACTGCCAGAACTCCTTGCTGTCGAATCCGTAGCCCATACCGGTGAAGAACGCGGTCGCGAAGTCGAGGACGACAGTGGTCACGCTCAGGACGATGGCCACCCCCGCAAGTTCCATGGCGAGGGGAATACCGGCAACGGTCAAGCCGGCGAGCACACCGGCGACACCGGCTGCCACGCTGCCCACGGCGGTGTAGAAGGCCAGTTCATGGGTGTCATGGGCCCAGTCCTTCCACTCCGACGTGGGTATGCCCCACCTGACCTTGTCGTGCTCGGGGGCGTCGGCCAGGTTCGTCTTGGCAGCCTCGGCCGCCGCTATCTCCTTCGCTGCGTATTCGGCCGCCGCCCTGTCTTCGGCCTCCCGCTTCAGCTTCGCCTCCAGGTGAGCCTCGCTGGCTGCGGTGGCCGCTTCGATCGCGTTCTTGCCCGCCAGGATCGCGGAGGCGCGGGCCTGAGTCGCGTACGCCTTCGCGTTGGCGGCGGAGGTGAGCGCGCTCCGAGCGGACGTGATGGCCTGGTTGGCGGAGTAGTTCGCCGAGCGGGCGGCGAAGCGGGCGGTGGCCGCTGCCTGCTTCGCCTGGTCGGCCGAGGCCTGGGCGTTACGGGCGGATGCTTCGGCCTGGTCCGCGTAAGTGTTCGCCTGCTGCGCGGAGGTGACGGCTCGAGCGGCCGCCGCCTCCGCCTTCCCTGCCCACTCCCTCGCTTCCGTGGCAGCGTTGCGAGCCGTGGCCGCGGCCTCCTGGGCGCGGGCGGCATCCTCCTGTGCCTTGTCGGCGATCTTCGCGGCCGCGGCGATGGCACCTTGCATGGCCGCGACGTGAGTGGCGAAGTCGTGGTCGAGCTGTGCGGTCTCGTACTGGGCGGAGGCGAGGAACTTCCGGCGCATCCACGCGGGGCCCTCGAGAATTGCCTGGGCATGGGCCTTGGTGTAGGGCCCCGCAGTCTTGAGGAGGGCAGCGGTGGCCACCGCGTCGTCCTCCCGCTGCGCCTTCTCGTACGTGACGTAGAGGAACTCGTACAGCGCCTCGGGCGTTCCGGCGCTCAGTGCTGCGTTGGCCGCCTCGGCCACCGCGCGGCCGGGCTTCTCGGCCAGCAGGCGGGCGACCACGACGCGGTTGTCCATGGCCGCCGCCTGGATGGCACCGGTGCGGAGGAACGTTGCCGCAGCGTCGGGATCGCTGCTCTGCAGCGCCGCGGTCGCGGCGAAGGCGACCTTCGAGGGGGAGATCCGGGCGAGGTGGACGGTGCTCTCGCGGTCGTCCTGCCGCTGGGCGATCTGCCGGTCGCTGTCGACCCAGGCGTGGATGTCGGCGTCCGTGCCGGCCAGGGCGAACTGCGCGGCCTCCCGGGACCAGATGCCGTGGGAGTCCATGACGGCGAGGGCCGCCTTGCGGCCCGTAGCCGTGGCCGCTGCCAGGTTCCCGGCCCGCAGCGCCGACTCGGCCTGCGCGATGAGGTCCTTCGTCGTCTGGGAGGTCTGCTCGGCCTGGCTGCGCTTCGCCTCGGTCGCTGCCCGCTCGCGGGCTTCGGCCTGGGCGAAGAGGCGCATTTCCTCGATCGCCCGCTGGGTTTCGTGGTCCAGTCGCTGCTGTTCGGCCTCGCGCGCGTCCTTCTCCACCTTGATCGCCTCGACGACCGCTGCCGTGGCCTTTTCGGCGGCCTTGGTGGCCTCGTTGGCGAACTCGGTGGACTTGTTCGCATAGTCCAATGCCTGGCCGGCGTACGTGACGGCCCACTCGCAGGCCTCCGCGGCCTTTATCGCATGGGCGGCCGCACTGTAGGCGGCATTGCGGGCGTTACGCGCCGCGGTCGCGGCCGCGCTCGCGAGAGCCTGCGCCGTTCCGGCGGCGTTCGTGGCGATCCGGGCGTTCGTGGTGGCGATCTGTGCCTGACGCTGGGCCTCCGCGGCCTCCGCCCCGGCCACACCGGCTGACCTCTCCGCGGATCGCTGGGCGGCCTCCGCCGTGGCGGCGGCCTGGCGTGCCGCGCCGGCGGCGTTGGAGCCGATGTCAGCGCACTTCTGCGCGGCGCTGGCGGCCTGCTCGGCCTGATCCGCCGTGGCCAGGGCGTGGGCGGCGATCTTCCGGCACCAGGCGGCATCTTCCTTGGCCTTGCCCGACAGTGCGGCGTTCTTGGAGGCGTCGATGGCCGACCTGTAGGCCCGCGATGCGGCGTTGCCCGCGGCGGCTGCCGCCTGGCTCGCGGCCATGGCGGCGTTCGAGGCGCGACGGGAAGCCTGAATCGCAGCATTCGCGGCGTTGGTGGCCATCCGTGCCGCGTCGGAGGCTCCCTTCGAGGCTTCGGCCGCCTTGCGGGCCGCCTGGGCGGCCTTCACGACGTCGTTCTCCGCCAAGCGGGCCTCGGCCTCCGCGGTCTCCGCGGCCTCCTTGGCCTTGGCCGCGGCTTCCACGGCCCGGGCGCAGGCCTCTTCGGCCTCCTTCGTCTTCGCTTCGGCCGTCTTGCCCTCGCGCGTGGCGACTGCGACGAGCTCCTCGATCTTGGACTGCTCCTGATCGCGGGCGCGGGCGATGTGCTGGCCGGTGTCGAGGAACCACTCGACCTCGGCTTCCGTGCCCGACAGGGCCCGGTTGGCGTACTTCTGCACCTCCGGGCCCGCCAGCATCAGCAGTTTGGAGGCCTCGACGCGCATGTCCTCCAGTCGGGCCGTGAACTGGTCCGTGGTGAGGAACTTCTCCAGCGCGGCCGCGGAGCCGTCGGTGAGGGCGGCGTTGCCCGCCTTGGTCACGGCCTTCCCACTGGTGGCCATGACCGTGGCGGTGGCCACCCGCAGGTCCTCCACGTGGGCGGACTTGAAGCCGCCCGCCAGGAACGCGGAGATGGCGGAGTCGCCACCGTTGAGCGCGGCGGTCGCTTCACGACGGGTGCCCTTGCCGGCCGCCGCGAGGCTGTTGAGGAGCGAGGTGCGGTTGTCCACCGCGGTCTCCGACGCGTACCTGACGGCCAGGAAGTTCTGCACGTCGGCGTCGGACCCGGTCAACGCGGCAGCGGCGGCGGCACGAACGGCCGTTCCGCCCAGCACCCACGCCTTGACGACCTTGGCGCGGTCGGTGTCCGGCAGTCGGAACGGGTCGCCTTCCGGGGGCGGCGTCTCGGCCCAGGCTGCCGTGGGGTTGAGAACGAGGCTGGAAGTGGTGACGACGGCAGCAGTGGCCGCGACGGCGCCAAGAATGCGCCGCCTACTCCAATAAATGGTGTCCAAAACGGTCCTTCGCTATCGGCGCATGGCGCGCCGCGAAAAGTGCGGCGTGGCCAGGGCAGCAAGGTGTGAGTCGCGTTTCATTCGCCGGACCATGGAACGCATTGCGAGGTCCGAGAGGTGCGCAGCATGACCCTACGCGGGACACATCGCTTTGGCTAGACGATAGATGATGGAGAATCAACTTCCGTTTATTCAACCTGCCTCTGACTGGGCCTCAGGACGGCCCAACTCGCCACCCAAATCGGACATCAACTCCCCAAGCGATACGTATTCCCTGGTCGGCGCCTCGGTCCCGTGTGGGCCGGATCACTTGCCCAAGGGGTCCGCCGACCGCCCTTCGCTGCCGGCGAGTCCACCCGCACGGCACCTGGTGACGGATATCCTCACGTGGTTCGCCGATGCAGAAAGTCAACTGATGGGCTGCCACGTTCGTTTTTCAGAACTTGATTTCTACTCCGGGTGTTCGGTTAGGATCCCGGAGGAAGTTGGGGGCTTCCAAGGAGGGATCACCCGTCTTTGACGCATCTCTTGTTGGTTAGACATGAGCCTTCGCATCCGTATGGCATCTTCCGGTCAGTGACCGGAACTGACGACTGGGGTAGGGATGAAGGCACGTAAGACACTCGTCCGCACGGTGGCCGCGGCCACGGCGGCCGGCGCCCTCGCATGGATGGCGATCACGGGCGCCAACGGCGCCACCGGGGGCGGGACCGTCACGGACACCACCGCGCTGAAGGCCATCGCCGAGGAGGGCCCGGGCTACGCCATCGAGGACTTCGGCTACCCGAACGCCGACAAGATCCTCGCCGAGCAGAACATCACCCTCAAGCGCGGCGACGGCCACATCCTCCTCGCCGACTGTGCGAGCGCGACCGACCTCCTGGAGGTCTGGTCCCGCGAGAAGGAGAAGATCTGCTTCCGGGTCACCGGAACCAGCGGCTACCTGACTCTGGAGATCCCCTCGGTCTTCGCCGTCAAGGGCAACAACTACTCCGCCCAGGTCGACATGAAGGTCGGCGAGGAGGAGAAGACGTGGGACGTGAACAAGAACTCCTGGACCGCGGTCGGTGAGAGCGCCGACGAGCAGGGCCGCGAGTTCATGCTCATGGAGATCCGGACCACCAAGTAACGCCTGTACGGCACTGGCAGGGGTCAGTCAGGACCGACAGGAACAACCGTCGATGAAGCACCGTCCGTTGCACTCGCGACGTGCTTCCGACGCACTTCGACCGCCTCCCCACGCACACCCGTTCACCGAAGGAAGAACCATGCTCGCACTCCGTCTGCGCCCGGCGCGGACAACCGGTCTGCTCGTCGCCGCCACCGCGGTCGCCGCAGGCCTGATCTCGGCCGCCCCCGCCCTCGCGATCGCCGGCCCCGAGGCCCCGGCCGACACGTACAAGTCCGTCGTCAAGCTGACCATCGGCGACGAGGCCAACTCCCGTGGCTGCACGGCGACCCTGGTCGACGCGAACTGGATCATCACGGCCGCGAGCTGCTTCGCCGCCACCCCCGGTACCTCGGTGCCGGCCGGCAAGCCGGCGCTGAAGTCCATCGCCACGCTGTCCGACGGCAAGGCCGTCGAGGTCGTCGACCTCGTGCCCCGTACCGACCGTGACCTGGTTCTGGCCCGCCTGGCCACCGCCGCCACCGGTCTCCCGTGGACCAGGTTCGCCCCCGCTGTTCCCGCGGCCGGCACCGACCTCACCGCGGCCGGGTTCGGACGTACGAAGACCGAGTGGGTCCCCGACAAGGTCCACACGGGCACCTTCACCACCAACGCGTCCGACACCGGCACCGTCACCATCACCGGGAAGGGCACCGACGCCATCTGCAAGGGCGACACCGGCGGTCCGCTCCTCAACGCGGCCGGCCAGCTCGTGGGCGTCAACAGCCGCTCCTGGCAGGGTGGTTGCCTCGCCACTCCGGCCACCGAGACCCGCACCGGGGCCATCGCCGCACGGGCCGACAACCTGAGCGCGTGGTCCGCGGAGGTCCGCTCGCTGACCGCCGGCTGGAAGACCGAGGCCGTCGTCCAGGCGGGCACCTCCCTCTACCAGGGCATCCGCATGGATGACGGTGCCTGGACCGGCTTCACCGACGTCCAGACCAAGGCCGGCAACATCGGCGGCATCCGCACGGCCACCGTCGCCGGGATCAACGGCGACACCCACGTGGTGGCGCTCGGCACCAACGGCCGGATCTACCACACCATCCGCAAGGCGGACGGCACGTGGGGCACCTTCGGGGATGTCTTCGGCGAGGCCGGCGCGCTCACGAACGTCACCCAGGTGTCCGCCGTGTCCACCGGCACCGAGATCCAGGTGATCGCGGTCTCCAACGGCAAGGTCTTCCACACCGTGCGCCGCGCGAACGGCACCTGGGCCCCCTTCGGTGACGTCGCCGCCGTGAGCAGCCCCATCAGCGGCGTGACCTCGATCGCCACCGCCAACACCGGCGGCGAGCTCCAGGTCATCGCCGTCACCGGCGGCAAGGCCTACCACACCCTGCGCACCACCGCCGGCCACTGGGCCGTCTGGGGCGACGTCGCTCAGGCCGCCGGTGCCACCGGCCCGATCTCTTCCGTGGCCATGGCCGGGATGGGCAGCACCGCCCACATCGTCCTCGCCACAGACAACGGCACCCGCCAGTACCACGCCGTCCGCCTCGGCACCGGCGGCTGGAGCACCTTCAAGGAGCTGACGGCCCACCTCGGCAACATCACCGTCAAGTCCGTGGGTGCGGCCGGCGTCGACCATGACGTCGAGATCGCATTCACCACCAGCGACAACCGGGTCGTGCACACTTCCCGCAACACCGCTGGCGCCATCTTCACGAACCCGGTCACCGTGCCCACGATCCAGGGCATCGCCGCCACCCCGCTCGGCTCCATCGCCCTCGCCGGCACGCTCTGATACTGAGCCGGCTCTCCGCACCCGCCCACCCGCCCCCGTCCTCCTTCGGGGGCGGTGGGCGGGCACAGCCATGGCTGGACTGTCCGGCCGTGAACAGCCACCACGTGACGGGGGGCCGGGCAGGCCCCCATTCACCTGCGCCAGGGCCGGGGCACCTGGACCCCGTTCGCCGAACTCAAGGACGTCCTCACCGTCACGGCCTCCGACGCCATCGCCACCTGGAACGGCTGACCCCGGGCAGGTGTCGGGGTCGCGGGCTTCGGTCTGGGCGAAGGCGTCGGCGACGACCTGCGCGGGGCGCGGATCACCGAGGCGGTGCACCATTTCCGCTCCGCTTTCGGGCCCGGCCGGACAGTTGGGGCACGCGCCGATAGATCATCCGGCGTGTGATCGTGAACGGTCAGGGCGATGCTTCCGGGCCCCAGGTCAGCAAGTGGTCAGCATCGGTCCCAGTCCGGTCCCGCCCGGCGCCTGGGTCGGGTTCGTGGCCCAGGCGCCGGGCCGGCAACTGGTTAGAGGTCGTGCTGGTCGAGCATCGCCATCAGCTTCCGCTTGCGCCTCTGGTCGGCGCGCAGGGTGGCCAGGTATGTGGCGAACTCGCCCTCCGTGCCCAGCGTGCGGTGGCAGGCGCGGGCGCTGAGCAGTAGCTCGGTCATGCGCTCGTACGTGGCGTCGCCGGTCTGCTTGCGCAGCGGCTCGATCCAGCGCAGGTAGACGGCCAGCGCGTCGGCAGGCCGCCGTTCCCGGATCCGGTCGGCCAGCGCCAGCCACTGCTGCTGGTCGGCGTAGCCCTCGGCGGCGGCCTGCCAGGCGGCATCGAGGTCGCCTTCGTCCATGAGCGCGTCGACCAGCGCGGAACCGCCGTACCAGCGGCCCTCCTTGGGCGGGGCAGCGGCAGCCCGCAGTACCTCCAGCGCACCCGTGCGCTCGGCGCCGTCCCAGGCGTCGGCCGTACGGGCCTCCGTACGCAGGTCCTGGTAGGCGGCGAGCGAAGGGCGGGCCCGCAGCAGGTCGCGGCGGATCGTGACCACGTCCGCCAGGCGGCCGGTCCGCGCGTACCGTGCGCAGACGAAGGCGACCAGCTCGCCGTCCGGGCCCCACTCCGACCCGGTCTCCCGGAGGCCGCGTTCGGCCCACTCCAGGGCGTCCGCCGGGCGGCCCGCCGCCTCCAGCTCCTTGGCGATCACGAGGTGGGTGTGGCCGTTCGGGGCGAGAGACGCCGCGTGCACCGCGACCAACTCGTCCACGCTGCCGCCGTCCGCCTGGAGCAGCCGTTCCATCAGGTGTTTCTCCGCCCACCCCTTGGGTTCGGCCCGCCAGGCGGCGACCACAAGTTCCCGGGCCCGGGCCAGGCCCGGCTCGCCCAGCACCTCCTGGTAGTCGAAGAGGTCGATGCCGGTGACGTCGTTCCCATCGTCCAGCAGATGGTTCACCAGCCAGTCTGCGGTTTCCACCGGGTCGGCCCGGGAGGCCCGGCAAGCCTCCAGGTGCGCCTCGGCGAGCCCTGTCGCCACCTCCCCGAGCAGGCCGTCCGAGTCGTCGATCTCCCCGTACGTCCGGCCCAGCGCCGCGAGCGCCTCGCGGGCCACCTCAACCGCGACCGCCGCCCGGCCGCTCGCCGCCAGCGCGCGCAGAGCGGTCACCGCCTCCGCCGCCTGCTGCCCGTAGGCATGGGCGTCGGCGTACTCAACGTAGCCGTACTGGGCGAACGGGCTGGTGTCGAGCAGGTTCAGGACGCGCTCCCGGACGATGCCGGTGTCCGCCCCGGCGGTGGCGGCGCGCAGCTCCAGGCGGCGGCGCAGATCGCGGTCTTCGGCGAGCTGTTCCCGTACCAGGCCGAGCAGTTCCTCGCGGCTGCGGGATTCCAGCCAGGTGTCCAATTCCTTGGTACGGCCGCGGGCGGCGGCCCGTTGCCGGGGCAGCGACTCGGCCTGCCCCAGTACAGCCAGGCCGACCGCCACGCAGTGCTTGCAGAAGTTGCCGTCCAGTCCGTACGGGCAGTTGCACCAGCCGGTGAGGCCGGGCCCGTCCCCAGCCTCGTCGTCGGTCAGCTCGACCTCGTATCTGTCCGTGCCCTCGACGGCGGCGCTGATGGTCCCGTCCTCGATCTCCAGGCGGGACACCGCGTCCAGATAGCCGAGGCCACGCTCGTAGGAGCGGTCCCCGGCCAGCTCGCGAAGATCGCCTTTGGTGAATCCCCATCGGTGTGTCACAACGGCCATTCAACCGCGTGACGGCACGCTCGGTGAAGGGCTTGGGGGAGCGGGGCCGTACTTCAACCAGTGACCGTTTCGGATGGAGGGCTCGACAGCGCGACGGTCCTCGGCCCGCCGCCCGATGTCGACGGCGGCGATCGTCACCCTCACGAACTGCTGACCGACTTCGGCCGGTCAGACTCGGGACCGGTCCCGGGTGGAGTCCGGGGCCGTCTGCAGTCGGGAGTTCTTGCGGCTGTAGAGCAGGTAGACGGCCAGGGCCAGCAAGAGCCAGCCTCCGAACAACAGATAGGTGTCGAGGGGAAGTTCGTAGATCAGATATCCGCAGGCGAGAATGGACAGGATCGGGACCACCGGGTAGCCCGGGGCGCGGAAGCCCCTGTCGAGACCAGGAGCGGTGCGGCGCAGGATGAGCACGCCGAGTGAGACCACGGTGAAGGCGGCGAGGGTGCCCATGCTGGTGAGGTCGGCGAGCAGGTCCAGGGGGAAGACCGCCGCGAGGAGGGCGACGAAGCCGCCGGTCAGGAGGGTGGTGAACACCGGTGTGCCGCTGCGCGGGCTGACGCGGCGGAACGCGGAGGGCAGCATGCCGTCGCGGCCCATGGTGTACAGGATGCGGCTCTGTCCGTAGAGGACGACCAGGGTGACGCTGACGATGGAGAGCACCGCGCCGGCGGACAGCAGCAGGGCCGGCCACCGGGCCCCGGTGATGTCGCCGAGGATGGCGGAGAGGCCCGCTTCCTGTCCTTCGAAGGCCGTCCAGGGCTGGGCTCCGACCCCGACCACGGCGACCAGGATGTACAGGGTGGTGACCACGAGCAGGGCGCCGATGATGGCCACCGGCAGGGTGCGCCGGGGGTTGCGGACCTCGTCGCCGGCGGTGGAGACGGCGTCGAGGCCTATGAAGGCGAAGAAGACCGTGGCTGCGGCCGTGCTGACGCCGGCGACGCCCAACGGGGCGAAGGGCTGCAGGTTGCCGGTATCGAAGCCGGTCGCGCCGACCACGATGAACAGCGCCAGGATTCCCAGCTTGACCAGGACAATCACCGTGTTGACCAGGACCGATTCCTTGGCGCCCCGTACCAGCAGCAGGCAGCACAGACCCACCAGGACGACTCCGGGCAGATTGATGACGCCGCCCGTGCCCGCGGGCGAGGAGATGGCCTCGGGCATCCGGAAGTCGAAGAGGCGCATGGTGAAGTCGTTGAGGTACTGCCCCCAGCTGACCGCTATCGCGGCGCCGGAGACCGCGTACTCCAGCAGGAGGCACCACCCCACGGCCCAGGCGGCGAACTCGCCCAGGGTCGCGTACGCATAGGAGTAGGAGGAACCGGACACCGGGACGGCCGAGGCCAGTTCGGCGTAACAGAGCGCGGTGAGGGCCGCGGCGGCCGCCGCGACCGCGAACGACACGATCACGGCGGGACCGGCCTCGGGCACCGCGCTGCCCAGTGCGAAGAAGATGCCGGTGCCGATGGTGGCGCCGATGCCGATCATCGTGAGCTGGAAGGGGCCGACGGTACGGCGCAGCCCGCCCGCCCGGTCCGCGTCCGTCGCGAAGGTGTGCAGTGGCTTGCGTCTCAGCATCTGCCGGCGCAGTGTCGGGCGAGAGGACATGGGGGACTCCTGCGGGGGAGGGGGAGGGGTGGACTGCCGGGTCGGACGGGCGGAGGCGGTTCAGCGGAGGTCGCGACGCAGCAGGTCGCCGTATGTCTCTCGGCGTACGACGGCCCGTGCCTCGCCGTCCTGGCAGAAGACGACGGGCGGCCGGAGTGCACCGTTGTAGTTGTTGCCGAGGGAGTAGGTGTAAGCGCCGGTGACGGGCACCGCGATCAGGTCACCGGGGCGGGGGTCGCGCAGTGGTACGTCCGGGCTCAGGGTGTCGCCGGACTCGCAGTGTCTGCCGACCAGGTGGCACGGGTCGCCGCCGCCGACGCGTGTGGCGACGGTCGCTTCGAAGCGCTGCCCGTAGAGGGCGACTTCGAGGTTGTCGGCCATGCCGCCGTCGACGGCGACGAATGCGGGCTCGCCGCGCTTGACGGTGGCCACCCGGTAAAGGGTCACGCCGGACTCGGCCACCATGGACCGGCCCGGCTCGATGATGACGTGGGCGTCCTCGGGCAGTACCCGGCGGGCCGCGTCGACCAGCGCGTCCAGGTACTCCTCGACGCTGGGCGGGTGGTCTTCGTACGTGTAGCGGGCGCCCAGGCCGCCCCCGAGGTCGTACACGGCGAAGGTGCCGAGGCCCGCCACTGCCTCGACGGCCCGGGCGAACGGCTCCGTGTCGAGGATCTGGGATCCGATGTGGACGTGCACTCCGTCCAGCCTCAGCCGGCCGCTGCCGCGCAGTCGGGCGATGGCCTCGCGGGCCTGGGGCAGCGTCAGCCCGAACTTCGAGCCCTCCTGGCCGGTTGAGACTGCCGCGTGGGTGTCGGGCCGGATGCCGGGTGTGACACGCACCAGGACGGGCTGCTCGTCGGCGACGATCCGCCCAGCCGGTCGATGTCGTCGAAGTTGTCGATGACGATCAGACCGGCGCCTGCGTCCACGGCCGTCCGCAGTTCGGCGTCCGTCTTGGCGTTGCCGTGCACCACGATCCGAGCGGGGTCGACGCCGCCGGCCAGGGCGAGGGCCAGCTCGCCGCCGAGGCCGGCCACCAGCTGCCGCACGAAGGCGTCTTCGTCCGGGGCGGCGAGCAGCGGGTTGGTCTGCTTCTGCCCGCCGATGGTGGAGGTGCGCTCGTCGCCCCGTATGGCGGAGCAGAAGGAACCGGCCCCGTGGGTGGGCCAGACGGCGGTCGGGTCCGGGAGTGCGGCCAGGCGCCGGAGCGAGCGGTACTGGGCGCGGGCCAGCTCTTCGGTCCGGTCGGAGCCGAGGAGGTCGGTGCGGGCGGCGGAGTTCACGATCATCGAGCCGCCGGTGAAGACACCGAGTTCCCGGTTGCCGTCCAGGAGCAGGAAGGACAGGTGCTCGTCGGTGTGGCCCGGGGTGGCCAGAGCCTGCAGCGTCAGGCCGCCCAGGTCCGTCTCGTCCCCGTCGCCGAGCGGGGTGTGGGGGAAGGAGCGGTCTCCGGCGGCGGAGGCCAGTACCTGGGCGCCGTCGTCGTGGGCGAGCTGCACAGCGCCGGAGAGGAAGTCGGCGTGCAGATGGGTGTCGGCGGCGAACGCCACGCGCAGTCCGCGCCGGGCGGCGGCCGCCTTGAGGGCCCGGAGGTCCCGGCTCGCGTCCACCGCGTGCTGCGGCGACTCCTGCGCCCGCGACAGCCCCTGACCGGGACGGAGTCCGGGCCGCGTACGAGCGGAGCCGGTCACCGGGCCCGCTCCGCCAGCTTGCCCGAGGTTCCGCCATTGGACAGCGGTTACGGTCGGCTGCTGACTTCGTGATGCAGCCAGGACGCAGTCGACTTGAACAGTGTGGTCGAGGGTGAGCCGTGCCGAGTGGGTGAACAGACTCCACTCGAACTTGTTCAAGTCTGCGACCGAAGAATCGCAATGCCGGCAGCTTCCTGCTGGTCTTCCTCGGCCTCGCGACCTGCCCGATCACTCACCGGCATGTCCAACGCCTTTGTGAGGACCTCTCGGGCCATGCACCGCCCGCCCGGGGGCTCGCCCGGGCCTGAGTCTGCGTACCTGACATCCGCTCCTCGAGTCGCGTGCCGCACCGCCTCGCCCTACATTGCGAGCGAAGAGATGTTACGGACAGTGAGCGCATGATCATGCGTTGCCGACCCGCATCGGCGTGGGCTCACCGCGCCGTCGCTCCGCGACGAGGAGACCCCATGCCCGAGTACGTCGACGCCGTCAGTCCGTTCCCCTCCCTTTATCAGCTCGGCGACGAGATCACGGACCCGGTTGGCGAGGAGTTCCAGGCGCTGCTCGGCGAGCTGTACGACGACGAATTCGACCTGGCGCTCTGGGGACTCGTCCAGGAGGGCGAAGCGCACCTGCGGCAGATCGTCCCCGGCCCGGCCGAGGAGGCCGGCGGCTACAGACCCGATCAGGTGCGCGCGGAACGGCTGCTGCGTACCTGGGCCGCGCCCCTGCAGGAATCCGCCGACGACCTACTGGGACGCATGGCCGCGGCACTGGAGGCCGAGGACCCGGACGTGGCGGACGAGCACCGGATCGAGGAGCTGCTCGAATCCGTACCGGTCACCATGACGGACGTGTCCGCCGCCTTCGACGAATTCCTTGGCTCCCTGAAGAAGAAGGCGAAGAAACTTGCGAAACGCGCCGCGGGACTTGCCCGGAAGGGCATCGCCGCCGCGGGGCGCCTGGTTCCGGCCGCCGTTCTGCTGCGGAGGCTGGCACCGCTGGTACGGCCGCTGCTCCAGCGGGTTCTGCGGCTGGCGCTCGACCGGCTGCCGCCCGCACTGCGCCCATACGCGAGCCGACTGGCCCAGCGCTACCTGAAGACCGCGGGCGAGGCCCCGGCGGCGGACGTGGCGGTGCCGACCACCGTGCCCGACGCTGCGGCGCTCCAGCTCCGATTCGACGCGTCGCTCGCGGAACTGCTGCTGGCCGCCGACGAGTACGAACTGCAGACCCTGGTCGCGGCCGAGGCGGTGGCCGCCGACGACGAACAGGACGACACCCTCGCCCTGTTCGACGAGGGACGGGAGCGGTTCGTCGAAGGGCTCGCCCGGCTGGAGGAAGGGCAGGACCCCACCCGGCTCGTGGAGGAGTTCCTGCCGGTGGCCGCGCTGCGCCTCGGCGTCCGGATCGTCGGACGCGAGCGCGTGGTCCACTTCCTCGCCACGTACCTGGGCCGGCTCATCGCCCCCTATGTCGGCCCGCGCATCTCCCCGGCGCTGTCCCGCGCCATCGTGGACGCGGGACTGCGCATGCTGACCCTCGAAGCTCCTGATGAGGAGAGCGGCGAACCGGACGGGGCGAACGGCCTGCACGAGGGCGACACGCGCCGCCTCGCAGCCGAGGCCCTCGCCGCCCTCGTGGAGGACGCCACGGCACACGTCACGCAGTTGGACGAGGAGACGCTTGACGACCCGCTGCTGCTGGAAGCCGCCCTGGTGGAGGCCGGCCGTGACGCCGCCGCGACGAGCTTCCCGTACGAGGTGCTGCGCCCCGACGGACTGGCGGACGAGGCCACCCGGCCCGCCGTGCCCTGGGTGGCCATGCCCCGCCGGGGACCCCGGCGCTACCGGAAGTGCGCGCGGATCTTCGACGTCACCCTCACCCCCCAACTGGCCCGGGCAGTACGTGTCTTCGGTGGCCGTACCCTCGACTCGCACCTCAGGGACAGGTTCGGCACCGCGGGACCGGTACGGGCGCGGATCCACCTCTACCAAGCCGTGCCCGGCAGCAGGCTCGACCGGATCGCCCGGTCGGAGGCCGGCCTCCTCGGCTGGGACTCCGGCTCCGAGGCGCCCTGGGAGCTGCTGCACCCGCTCACGCCCATCGCGGCCGGCCTGCTGCTCGGTGATCCGGCACTCGGCGGCAAGGAAGTCGCCGCACCGGACGATCTCACCGGCCATCGGGGGCGGTTCCCCGGCACACCGGGCGCACCCTTGCTCGGTCAGCGCTTCTACGCGGTCCAGGTGCCCGGCGTCGTCACGCGCTCCCGGCCGGGCCGGGGGACGCGCGGGGCTGCGCGGCGCAGGACCGGCCCCCCGGTGACCGTGCTGCTCGATGGCCGGACCAAGGAGATCCGCGTCGCGCTCCACCTGCCCGAGGCGAAAGCCCAGACCATGGCTGCCGCGTTGCGCCGCGGCGACAGTCCCGCCGTCACGCTGGCCGCGCTGCGCCACACCCTCCGCGCCGCCCTGGGCGAGGCCCTCTCCGACGCGCGGGATCGGCGAGTACGCGTCGCGGAGGCGACCCCCGAAGCGTCACAGCTCCGCACCGGCCCCGAACACGGCGGACCGGGGCAGGGCGGACCTGGACGGGGCGGGACACCGACGGCTGCCGACCGGCTGACGACCTGGGCGAGTCTCGGACTCTCCCGCGCCCTCGCCCGCGACCGGCGGGCCTTCGTCGCCGCCACCGAGGACCCGGCGGACGGCGTGACCCTGCTCGTCCAGCTCGTCCAGCCGCCCGGATTCGACGAGCTGCGCGCACACGTGAAGCGGCGGGAGTCGGGTACCACGGACTCCGCACCTCTTCACGCCGCCCTGGCCGGTGCGCCGCGCGACACGCGGGTGGAGATCGTCCCCGGATACCGGCGTGCGTGACGACGTCGCGGCGCTGCGGCTCCAGCTGGCCCGTCAGGTCGGGCACTGGAGGGGCGCCGTCAGCACGCTCGCCGACCCGGAGAACTTCGCCGCCGCCGGGGCCTGGCGAACTCTCGAGCACCAGCTGGGGGTGGCGGTTCGGCGGCACCTCGCGGAGGCCGTCGAGACACTGCGCGCCGAGGCCGACGTCCTGGCGGCGGAACTGGGCGCCGCCCGCGTCGGGGCCGACCTGGAGCTACTCCGCCGCAGAATCACGAGATTCCGGCGGCGCTACACGCGTGTGGAGACCGCCCTCGATTTCTACGGCGACGCCGTGAACTCCCGTACCTCGGACAAGTTGGCCGCCGTCCTGCGGGCCTGCGACCTGCTCGCGATCCGAAGCATGCAGGCGGTGCTCGGCCCCCTCGGCCGGCCCACGCCGCCCGTACTCACGTACGTCGACAAGGGCATGGGCGCCTCCATCCTGAGAACCGGGCTGCGCCTCTGGGACGCGGGCGGTCTCACCCCGGCCGCCGCCATCAAGATCACGCGGCACAATCTGCACCGCCCGACAGCACTGATGCACGAGGCCGGTCATCAAGTCGCCCACACGCTCGGCTGGAACGAGGAGCTCGCCAGCGCGCTGCGGCTCACGCTCGCCGACGACCCAGAGGTGGCCGAGACATGGGCCGGCTGGGCGTCGGAGACCGCGGCGGACACCTTCGCCTTCGCGCACGCCGGATACGCGGCGGTGGCCGCGCTCCACGACGTCCTGGCCGGGGAGCCCCGGCAAGTTTTCCGCATCCGGCCCGGCGATCCGCATCCCGTGGCGTACCTGAGGGTGCTGCTCAACTCCGCGATGGCGCGCAGGTTCTACGGCTCCGGCCCGTGGGACGACTTGGCCCGGGCCTGGACGCTGACCTATCGGATCGGCTCGGCGCCGGACGGTGACCGGGAGCTGCTGCGGCGCTCGGTCCCGTGGCTGCCGCTCATCGCGGAGGTGTGCCTGCTGCGGCCCATGCGGGCCTTCGGCGGCGCGCCGCTGGCCGGCCTGGTCGACCCGGTGCGGGTGCGGCCCGACGCGCTGAGGCAACTGGCCCAAGAGGCGGGGCCGGCGTTGTACAGCTCCCCGCACTGGCTGGACGCGGAGGGGCTCCGGCTGCTGGCCCTTTCGGGGTGGCGAGCCGCGACGGAGCCCGAGGCGGCGGAGTCGGTGGCGGCGGAGTTCGAGGACTGGATGACGCGACTCGGACAGGGCGTCCGCGACGTAGTGCGAGAGGAGAGACCGTGAACCGAGCACTGACCCCTCAGGAGCAGGAACAGCTCAGAATTGCGGCGGCCCTGAAGGAGCTTGCCGACGTTCTCAAGGGGCCGGACCTGCCGACCAGCAAACTCAACGACTTCTGGACGCTGCCCAGGGGGCATGGGCAGGGGCAGGGGCAGGCACCCGTGCAGCAGCAGGGTCAGGGTCAGGTGCAGCAGCAGGCACCCGTACAGCAGCAGGCTCAGGGTCAGGTGCAACAACAGGCACCCGTACAGCAGCAGGGTCAGGGACAAGTGCAGCAGCAGGCACCGCCGAAATCCGAGCAGCCGTCGAAGAAGTCCGCGGACTCCGAGAAGACCGAGGGGAGCTTCTGATGTTCCGACAACTTGCCAGCAATGTTGTGCTTTATCCGCCTGCGGTTCCGCCTGTGCCGCTCCCGGTGCTGAACCAGGCCGACTTCCTCTTCCAGCAGCACCCCGCGGAGCTGCTGTCACTGCTGGAGAGCGCCTGGGGACAGGGCTTCCGGGCGGGGAACCCACCAGCCGTGCTCCCCCTGCGCAACGCGACTCCTGTGCTTGGGGGTGCCTGGCCGACGCGGAGCCGTTTCGGTCCGCTGGCGACGCGGCCGGGACCCCAGCAGGGCGTCATCCTTCCGCGCCGGCAGTTCGCTTGGGAGCACTTGATCTACGCGTACCTGATCGAGAACACGCGCGTGTACGAGATCTTCCGCAGGGTGGTTCACGGCCTGCTGCACGGAGAGCAGTTGGGCATCCCCCGGAAATCCGAGACCTTCGAGTGGCTGCGCACGACCGAGGAGCTCTTCTACAAGGGCGGCGCGCCTCTCACCGTGATGTCCGTGGACAGCCACCTGCGCCCCGATCTGCGCGCCACGCGAAGGAGCGCGTACCACCGGCTGCTCGGTATGGATCTCAACCACGGGAGCGACGACAGCCAGGTCTACCCCTACGAGAAGGCTGCCTCGGCCAACCGCGACTTCGTCGCTGTCTTCGAGGAGTTCCTGCGCCTCGTGTGGGTGGCGATCTCCTACGAGGGGACAACGGGCGGCGGCTCCGTCACCGGCCCGGTGCCGGTGGATCCGGCGGCGATCGCCAACCTGGCCCAGCGGCTGCAGAACATGCTGAACGAGCGCCGGGGCAGTCAGCCGACCATGGCGACCCTGGCGCGGGATGAGTTCGTCGCGGTCGCCGCGATGTCCTGGTTCGACGTGACGCTGTCCGCCGACACTCCGATCGTCGAGGACCTGCAGGCCGTGGCCACCGCGCCCGAGGAGCGGCTCCGCCGGATCGGAGAGCGGGTCGGCCTGCCGCCCCACAGCCGCTCGCACGACTACTTCATCCTCGCGCCGCTGGTCAGCCGGCTCCTGATCGCGATCGAAGGCGGCGCGCATTCGACCGCGCCAGGCGCGCAACTCCTCTACGTGCTCAACCTCCCAGGTGGTGGTGGAACCAATCCCACGCGGGAGCTGATGCAGACGATCATCCATCACTGGTCACAGGCCACCGGCCGCGATCTGAAGTCGGCGGCCGTCCATGCGTCTCCGCGTTTCGCGTCGGCGGCATCTCCGCCGACGGCGGCCCCTGCGCCCGCTGTGGCTCCGGCGCAGGCCGGCGCCAACACGGCCGCCCCCGCCACCTTCGCACCCGTCTCGACCAACGGGTCGGGTCCCGTCAGTCAGCAGACGCTCGTCAACTGAGCCAGGAGACACATATGAACCGCGCGTCCTGGGAATCCGGTTCGCAGGCGGGAGCGGTGCGCGATGCTCCTGTTCCCGAGGAGGTCGGGCACTGGTCGTACCCGGTCGTGAACCCGCTCCGTCCTCCGCACGAGATCCTCGCCCTCGTCGAGACGGCGGGCTCCGCCGGGCCCGCCGGGCCCGTGGGCCTGCTCGAAGGTGAGGTCTGGTCCGGCACGGCGACCCAGGCGGACTTCCTGAACCGCGTGCTCCGTGCCCACCTGGCCCGCAGGGCACGGAAGGGGCCGCCCGGTCGCGACCTGCCGCCCGACGAACGGGCCCCGGTGGCCGGTACGAAGATCGAGATGAGGGCGGACGCCGCAGCGGCCGCGGGCCGTCTGCTGGCCGCCGCCCAGGACGCGCTGGCCGCGGCGCGTGCCCGTGGGGACGAGGACGCCGCACGGACCACGCGGCTCACCGCGACCAGCGGATACCGAGGCGCCGGCCACCAGGAGCGGCTGTGGCGCGGCTACTTCGAGCGCTACTACAAGGAGAGCGCCGCCGGCCGGGAGCGGCTGGCCGGCGGGCCGCACAGCGATGAGGCCGTGCGGTACATGCTCGACCTCTTCCGCATCCCCGCCCGCATCGCGGCGCCCGGGTACAGCAACCACCAGAACGGCATCGCGATCGACCTCCTCCAGGAGCGCACCGCCGGTCACCGGATCAGGAACAGCACCCAGACCGCGGCCGTCCGCGCCTGGCGGCGCACATGGTTCTTCAACTGGCTGCAGGCGAACGCCGGGTCGTTCGGGTTCGCACCGTACGAGCGGGAGCCGTGGCACTGGGAGTACCGCCCCGGGCGAACGTCGGGCGGGGAGTTCGAGGACGAGGACGCGTACGAGGACGTGGAGGAGGCCGAGTACGGCGCGTACGAGGAAATCGGTGTCTCCGAGGAGTACGCGGAGTCCGTCGCCTACGAGGAGCCGGACGAGTGCGAGGAGCCGGACGAGTGCGAGGCGTCCGACGAGTACGAGGCGCCCGACGGGTACGACAAGCCCGACGAGTACGACAGGCCCGACGAGTTGGACGAGCTGGAGGAGTACGAGCAGGAGTGGCAGGAGTGGGAGGACGACCTGGAGGCCGAGACGGCCGAGCTCGGTGCGGACCGCCTGGACGAGACCTCGGACGATCTGCCGGCCGGCCCCTTTGGCACCCTGCGTCTCGACCGACCTGGTGGGAGCGGCTGGAGCTATTCCTTCACCCCTGAGGACGTGCTCTGGACAGCGAAACTCGTTGCCCTGGAGGCCGGGGGAGCCGACGACACGACAAACGCGGCAGTGATCTGGGCCATGCTCAACCGCTACGCGCTCATCACCCACCGGAGCAAGCGGTACCCGACGTTCACCTCCTTCATCCGGGCCTACTCGACCACCCTCCAGCCGGTGCTCCTCAACAAGGGCGCGGCGGCCGCCCATATGCACGAACGCGACTTCCACCGCACGGGCGGCACGTACGAAGGCACCACGATTCCCAAGGGCCAGCTCGGACGGCACCTCAGAACGCAGGCCGAGCCCTGGCGGGACATCCGGCCCGACTCGGCGAAGGACATCGCCCTGCGGGCGCTCACCGGTCGACTGCCCAACCCCGGGATCGGCAACGCCAGCGAGTTCGCCTCCACGCGCATCTTTTGGCAGCGCCGGCACCGGACCAGGAAGGAGCCGACCCCGCAGGATTGGCGCGACTACACGGAGGCCTACGCACGGCGCCGCGACATGCGCTGGATCGGTGACGTGCCGGGGCTGCCGCAGCGGGCGAACGCCTTCTTCCTGCACCGCGTGGGGAGGAAGTACCCTCCGGGAGCGGTGCGCGTGTCGCCCCCGCTCGGCGGCTAGCCGCCGGCTAGCCGCCCACCACGCTCCGCTGGTGGATCCGCAGGCGCAGCGTCGCCAGGTCGAGCAGCGGGGTGGCGACCGAGAGCTCCCGGGCGCGGGCCACGAGGTCGCCGAAAGGGTGCTCGACCTCCGTCGGGCGGCCCGCCGCCGCGTTGCGGTAGAGGTCCTCGGTACCCAGCGCGCGGTGGCAGGCGCGGGCGTAGAGCAGCAGCTCCGTCATGCGGGCGTGCGTAGGAGCTGTCGCCGGTCTGCGTGCGCAGCCGTTCGATCCAGTGAGTGCAGGTAGACGGTCGGCGCGTCGGACGGCTGTCGGTCACGGATCACCGGGTCGTCGTCGGGCTGCCGGTCGGACTCGGCCTCAGGTGGTCGGTGCGGGGCAGGTGCTCCTTCAGCTGGGCCGCAGCTTCGAACTCGGCAAGCAGCGCAGGAACCCATGCTGAACGGCCCGGCGGCCGAAATGCCGGTCCTCATCGGCGACCTGGCACACGCCCGACGCTGGTCGGGTCCAGCCACTTCCCGGATCCCGGGCGCTGTCGGCCGCCCACCTGTGAATATTCATCACGGACACGTCAAGTTCAGCCGTTGCCACGCGCAAAGTCCTGACGGTGGGCCGGAAAAGTCAGCAATTGGTCAGCATGAGTCCTGAGAGACCTGGGGAAAGCTGACCGAACATGCGAATGGTTGTAATCTGCGGAGACCGCCCTTGACCTGCAATGAGCAGGCAGGGAGCAGACGAATCGGGAGTTATTTCATGCTTCGTACCATGTTCAAGTCCAAGATCCACCGGGCCACCGTCACGCAGGCCGATCTGCATTACGTCGGCTCCGTTACCGTCGACGCCGATCTGCTGGACGCTGCGGATCTGCTTCCCGGCGAATTGGTTCACATCGTGGACATCACCAACGGGGCACGGCTGGAGACGTACGTCATCGAGGGCGAGCGGGGGTCCGGGGTCATCGGGATCAACGGGGCCGCCGCGCATCTCGTGCATCCCGGGGATCTCGTCATCCTCATCAGCTACGCCCAGGTCGAGGACGCGGAAGCGCGGGTGTTGAAGCCCCGCGTCGTGCATGTCGACGGTGACAATCGGATCATCGAGCTCGGTGCGGACCCGTCTGCGCCGGTTCCGGGAACGGACCAGGAGCGCAGCTTGCACGCGGTGGCTGTCTGAGGGGAGTCGGGGACCAGCATGTCGCAGACCGAGGCGATCGAGTTCAAGGACCAGCGGAAGGCCGGGCGGCTGCTCGCCGTCGAGGGCGGGGCGGTGGTCGGGTTCATCGCCTACTTCGTCCTCGCCGAGGCGCCCCATGCGCTGGTGGCGGTACACACCATCGTCGAGCCGGGGCACGAGGGGCGCGGGATCGGCGGGGCCCTGGTGAAGACCTTCTACGGGATCGCCGCGGCCGAGGGGGTGCCGGTGGTTCCGCTGTGCCCGTACGCGGCGAGCTGGGCCGCCCGTCACCCCGATCAGGCGCCCGTGGCTCCGGGCGAGGTGGTGGCCGCGGCCAAGGCGCAGCTGGATGCGGATTCGGCCCAGTGGTGACCGAGCTCGTCCTGCTGCACACCTCGCCCGTGCACGTTCCGGTCTTCGACGCCCTGCGCGACCGGCAGCACGCGGGGGCCGTGCTGCGGCACCTGGTGGTGCCGGAGCTGCTGGACCGGGCCCGTGCGGAGGGGCCGGAGTCGGTGCGTCCGGCCCTGCGGGTGCTGCTGGCTGGGGCCGGGGCCGGGGCTGTGCCCGCGCCGGTGCTGGTCACCTGCTCGACGATCGGGGCCGTCGCGGAGTCCCTGGCTCCGGTGCTGGGTACCCCGGTGCTCCGGGTGGACCGGCCGATGGCGGCCGCGGCTGTCCGTACGGGCCCGCGGATCGCCGTACTGGCGGCGTTGGAGTCCACGCTGGCCCCGACCGAGGCCCTGCTGGCCGAGGAGGCCGCTGGGCGGTCCGTGTCGATCCGTACGCACGTGGTCGCCGGGGCCTGGGACCGGTTCGAGGCGGGGGACACCGCCGGCTGCCTCGGCCTCGTGGCCGCGGCGGCGGATGCGGTCACCGACGCGGATGTCATCGTCCTCGCCCAGGTCTCGATGGCCGGCGCGGCGGATCTGACCATGACCGGAACCCCGGTGCTCTCCAGCCCGGCGCGGGGCCTCGCCGCCGCCGTTCTGCTGGCCGCAGGTGGAACGGTGGACCCGGGCCGGCGCGGTCCCGGGGTGCCGCCGACGGCAGCGGGCCGCTGACCTCACCGGCGGCAGCCGGGTAGAGCAGCTGCCGGCCGGCGCCGCCATGGCCTCCCGCAGGGTCCCGCCTGCGGTAGCGGTGGGTGGCCTTGCCGGTGGCGGGTGGGCGGGTCTGCCCGTGGGCGCCGCCATGGCCTCCCGCCGGGTGCCGCCTGTGGCGGCGAGTGGGTGGCCTCGGCGGCGGCGGCGGCCTCCCCGGCCGCGTGAACTCGGGGTGGGCTGACATAGCTGAGCCGTGGGGCCTCGTCCTCCTGCCGTTCTGCGCGTCCCCCGGCGGGTGGCCCTCACCGGCGCGGGCCGGTGGAGGCGCCGCCGACGCTGCCATGGGCGCCCGCGCTGACGCGCCGCCCCGGCGGGTGCGGAGCGGCCGCCGGCCACCTTTCGGCGGTCCGGTCGCCCCTGTCTCGCGGGGCGTACGCGGCGGGATCCCGGGAAGGTGGGACGTATGGTGCGAAATGTAGAAGCAGACCAGACACAGCCGCCCGTTCCCGGGCCGGAGCCGACGCCGTCACCCAATCCGTTCCCGGACCCCGAGCCCATCCCGCGGCCGGTGCCGCCTGTGCCCGGGCCGGTGCCCGAGCCTGATCCGATTCCTTCGCCGCCCGGGCCCGCGCCGATTCCGCAGCCCGGGCCGCTGAGCTGATCGGTGAGGTGGCCCGCGGCCGCAACGCCTCTGGCCTCGGCGCTGAGGGGCTGGTTGCGTGTGCCCGCGCCCCGCGTGCCCCGGTGTGCGCCGGGGGTGTGGAGGCCGCGTCGCCGCAGTCGCCCGCAGTACTGCCGGTGCCCGATGGAACGTCAACTTCCCCTTGTGTGAGCCCTGTTGCGCCCCTTGTCACACTCTGCGCGTGACATTAGGTTGTGCGGTTCCTGATGTCTTCAAGGGGGCTCCCATGGGTGTACGGGGCCGGCACCGCCGGTACCAGCCGAGCAGCATCAACCGGGCCTCGCTCGCCGTCACCGCCGGCGGCGCCGGGATCGCGCTGCCTCTCATCGGCGCCGGTGTCGCCCATGCCGCCTCGGTGGACACCTGGAACAAGGTCGCCGAGTGTGAGTCGACCAGCAACTGGCACATCAACACCGGCAACGGTTACTACGGCGGGCTCCAGTTCAGCCAGAGCACCTGGCGTTCCTTCGGCGGTACCGCGTACGCCGCCCGCGCCGACCAGGCCACCAGGGACCAGCAGATCGCGGTCGCCGAGAAGGTCCTCAAAGGTCAGGGCCCGCAGGCCTGGCCGGCCTGCGGGAAGCAGGCCGGGCTCAGCCGGAGCGGTCCGGCGCCGGCCGTGATCCCGCAGCAGAGGCAGGCCGCGCCCCTGGGGACGGCCACGACCAAGATCACGACCAAGGTCACGGCCACGCCGCCCAAGCCGGCCGAGCCGAAGAAGACCGCGCCCCGCCCCACCGGGACCTCGGTCCTGCCGAACCCCTACGTCGTCGCGCCCGGCGACTCCCTCTCGGCGATCGCCACGGAACAGCACGTCGAGGGCGGCTGGCAGGCGCTGTACGAGACCAACCGGGACACCGTCGGCAGCAACCCGGACATGATCTTCCCGGGCCAGCGGCTCACCCTGCGCATCACCGCCGCGCCGCCCGCGCCGCCCGCCCAGAACCCCGAGAAGCCGCCGCGCACCGCCGAGCCGGTCAAGCCCGTGGCGCCCGCCGCGCCGAAGCCCGAGCAGAGCAAGCCCGCCGCGCCGAAGCCCCAGCAGGCCAAGCCCCAGCAGGCCAAGCCCGCGCAGAAGCCGGCCGAGTCAGTGAAGCAGCAGCCCGCGGCGGGCGCGTTCGCCGCCCCTGTCGACGCCGGACTCGGCACCGCCTACCGCGTTGCCGGATCCTCCTGGTCGAGCGGCTACCACACCGGCGTCGACTTCCCGGTGCCGACCGGTACCAGCATCAAGTCGGTCGGCTCCGGCCAGGTCGTCTCCGCCGGCTGGGCCGGGGCCTACGGATACCAGGTCGTCATCCGGCACACCGACGGCCGCTACTCCCAGTACGCGCACCTGTCCGCGCTCGGGGTCAAGGCCGGCCAGCAGGTCTCCGGAGGCCAGCGCATCGGCCGCTCCGGTTCGACCGGCAACACCACCGGACCGCACCTGCACTTCGAGATGCGTACCGGACCCGGCTACGGCACCGACATCGACCCGTTGAAGTACCTCCGGGGCCACGGCGTCAGCATCTGACCCCCGTACGTGCGGCGGCACGGCCGTGAGCAGGATCAGGCCGGCCGCCGCCACCACGGCGCTCGCCAGCGCCACCAGCGTGCCCGCGGTCCCGTACCGGAAGCCCTCCTCGAAGAGCGAGATGCCGACCGCTGCCGCGACCACCGGGTTGACCACGGTCACCGTGGCCAGCGGCGCGGTCAGCCCCGCGCCCCGGTAGGCCGCCTGGGACAGCAGCAGCCCGCCCGCCGCCAGCGCGGCGATCGCCGCAAGCTGCGGCCACAGGGAGCCCTGGGCGACCGGTGCGTCCGTGGAGAAACGGTCGGCCACCGACTTGGTGAACACCGAGGCCATGCCGAACGCCATACCGGCGGCCGCGGCCAGCAGCACGCTGCGCAGCACCGCCCGGTGCATCCGGTGCGCCGCCAGGAACAGCACGGCCACCCCGGTCCCGGTCACGGTCAGCAGCAGGCTCCCCTCGCCCCCCGTCAGGCCCTGCTCGGCCCGGCCGTTCCCGCCCGTCAGGGCCAGCAGCCCGGCCAGGCCCGCCGTGGCCAGCACCGCGCCCCGCCAGGCCGCCGCGCCCGCCCGGCGCCCTACGAAAACGGCCGCCATCGGCAGCGCGAAGACGATGGTGAGCGCGCCGAGCGGCTGGACCAGGCTCAGCGGCCCGTACGCGAGCGCCAGCACGTGCAGCAGGGCGCCGAGGCCGTTCAGCCCCACCGCGACCCACCAGCCGGGCCGGCGCACCGGCGCGTACGGGCGGTCGGGCGTGCTCGCCGCGACCCGTTCCTGGACGATCGCGCCGCCCGCGTAAGCCACGGCGGAAACCAGGCAGAGCAGGACCGACACCGCTAGGGCACTCATGAAATCCACAATGCCCCACCCGAGCGGCCTATTCCTCCTCCTACAGGCGGTCACCAGTCATACCGCAGGCATACTCCAGACGTACTCCATACGGAGTGCAGAAATACCTGACCTGCTCCTTTCAGAGCATCACAGTCTTCGCGGAGCGTTACGAACCAGCCATACGGTGACACGTCGCTCGCGGTGCGTGAGGTGCGCGGTCACGGGTTTGGTCCCGGGCGCGTCGGATCCGTACAGTTGCCCTTTTGGGGAGTTCGCAGCAGGCGGACGCGGACGAGTGATCAAGGAACGGCAGCGGCCATGACGGTGACCGAAGACAGTCAGGACTACGGGCACGCCTACGGGCCGGGCATCGACCCCGACCGCCTGGCCCTCTGCCTCAGCGTGCTCGACGAGCTGGACAAGCTCGACGTCGACCACCCGGACGCCGTCACCGTACGCCGCGCCACCGCGGGCCTCTACCGCACGGTCAAGCAGCGCCGCCGCCAGGAGCGCCGCGCCGCCAAGACCGCCAACGACAAGGCCGTCACCGAGTCGACCGCGACCGGCTCCGCCGAGCGCATCGACGACGAGACGCAGGGCAACGCCCTGACCACCGCGGCCAAGGGTCCGATCGCCGGGATACTCCAGCGCCCGCGCTCCTGCTACATCTGCAAGACCCGCTACGTCGAGGTCGACGCGTTCTACCACCAGCTCTGCCAGGACTGCGCCGCCTTCAACCACGCCCGCCGCGACGCCCGCACCGACCTGACCGGCCGCCGCGCCCTGCTCACCGGCGGCCGCGCCAAGATCGGCATGTACATCGCGCTGCGGCTGCTGCGCGACGGCGCGCACACCACCATCACCACCCGTTTCCCGAACGACGCGATCCGCCGCTTCAAGGCGATGCCCGACAGCTCCGAGTGGCTCCACCGCCTGAAGATCGTCGGCATCGACCTGCGCGACCCGGCCCAGGTCGTCGCGCTCGCCGACTCCGTCGCCGCCGAGGGCCCGCTCGACATCCTGATCAACAACGCCGCGCAGACCGTACGCCGCTCGCCGGGCGCCTACAGCGAGCTCGTCGCCGCCGAGAACGCCCCGCTCCCGGCCGGTGAGCTGCCGAGCGCCGAGGTCATCGGCACCTTCGGCAGCGGCACCGTCGACCGCGTCGCCGCCCTGCCCAGCGGCAACGGCGAGAAGCTCAGCGCCCAGGACATCACCGAGCTGGCACTGGTCTCCGGCTCCGCCTCCCTGGAGCGGATCGCCGCCGGTACGGCGATCGACGCGGGCGGCCTGGTCCCGGACCTGCACGACACCAACAGCTGGGTCCAGACCGTGTCCGACGTGGACCCGATCGAGCTGCTCGAAGTGCAGCTGTGCAACTCCACCGCCCCGTTCATCCTCATCAGCAAGCTGCGCCCGGCGATGGCGGCGGCCGAGGCCGGCCGCCGCTACGTGGTCAACGTCTCCGCGATGGAGGGCGTGTTCAGCCGCGGTTACAAGGGCGCCGGCCACCCGCACACCAACATGGCGAAGGCCGCGCTGAACATGCTGACGCGCACCAGCGCCCAGGAGATGTTCCAGAAGGACCAGATCCTGATGACGGCCGTCGACACCGGCTGGATCACCGACGAGCGTCCGCACCCGGACAAGATCCGCCTCGCCGAGGAGGGCTTCCACGCCCCGCTCGACCTGGTGGACGGCGCGGCCCGGGTCTACGACCCGATCGTGCGCGGCGAGGCCGGCGAGGACCTGTTCGGCGTCTTCCTGAAGGACTACGCGCCCGCCAACTGGTAGGCCCGCCCGGGGTGGCCCCCTGCTGTCCCGCGTGCCCCGGTCCCTCCCAAGAGGGGCCGGGGCACGTCCGGTTCACGGTGTGCGCGCGTACGCCTTCACGGTGTGCGCGCGTACGCCCCCGCCGCCACCAGCTCCAGCACCGGACGCCAGTCCTCCATCACGCCCGCGTCCAGTCCGGCAACCTTGCCTGCGTCATCGGCCTGGCGCAGCGTCACCGCGGCCTCCGCATCGGGGTCCGCCGCGAAGGCCCGGACCTCCGCGGGGCCCATCACCCCGCCCTGCGTCCCCAGGGTCAGCGCGCTCTGCGGGGACAGCCGCCGATCAGGCTCCACGGCGGCCAGGTAGCGCTTGGCCGGCACGTGCACCTGCGCATCGCCCGCACGTCGCCGTCGAGCAGATCAGCCGCCGTCTACGCGCCGCCGTACGATTTTCTGAACTCGGGGCGAAAACAAGCGGTCCAGAGTGGATTTTACCTTTCCATCGAGCGGGGGTGCGCTCATATGTGTACTCTAAACCGCATGAGAGGCCCCACCCGGGCCCTCGCTCCACCACGGCGCCACCGCGTCCGGAAACCTTTCTCCCTACCCGGCGCGCGGTTCGCCCGCCGGGTTACGCGACCCAAAGGAGTGCGCGGTGACTGAAATGACGACGCCCGACCCGAAGCTGCTCGAGCATGCGAGCGGGCGAACCAAGACCCGTTCGGACGAGCTCGGCAGTCTCGAGGTCTGGGCCCGGTCCGCCCCGATCCGACTGGCGGGATACGAGGACGACCTGGCGGAGCCGCATATCCTGCCCGGCATCGACTGACCTCCAGCTCGACGAGCACCAACCGCGCCCCCGCGCCGACCGGCGACGGGGGCGCGGCACGTGCGGGATCCCGTCCGTTCGTACCGGGTCCCGGTTCCCGGATCCCGTACGCCGTCAGCGTCATCGCTCTGGGCGATCACGTGTTCCCCCCACGCCTCGCCCCGGGCAGGCTGACGGACATGAAGCTACTGATGCTGGGTGGGACCGAATTCGTCGGACGCGCGATCACCGAAGACGCCCTGGAGCGGGGCTGGGAGGTGACCGTCTTCCACCGCGGGCACCACGCGCCCCCGCCCGGCACCACCGCCGTGCACGGGGACCGCACCGAGCCCGAAGGCCTGGCCGCCCTCGCCGAGGGGGAGTGGGACCTCGTCGTCGACACCTGGGGCGGAGCCCCCACCGCCGTACGCGACAGCGCCCGGCTGCTGAGCGGCCGGGTCGGGTCGTACGTGTACATCTCCAGCCGCTCGGTGTACAAGTACCCCGCGTCGGCCGGTCGCGCCGAGGACGGCCCGCTGGTCGAGGGCTCGCCGGACGCCGACTCCACCGCCTACGCCGAGGACAAGCGGGGTGGCGAGCTCGCCGCCGTCGACGCCTTCGGCGACCGCGCCCTGCTGGTCCGCGCCGGGTTGATCATCGGCCCGTACGAGAACGTCGGGCGGCTCCCGTGGTGGCTGAACCGCGCCGCCCGCGGCGGCCCGATGGTCGCCCCCGGTCCGCGTGAGCTCCCGCTCCAGTACATCGACGTACGCGACCTGGCGCGCTGGACCCTGGACGCGGCCGAAGCCGGGCACGGCGGCCCGTACGACCTGGTCTCCCCGGTCGGGCACGCCACCATGGGCAGCCTCCTGGAGGCCTGCGCCACCGTCACCGGCGGTGCCCCCGAGCTCCGCTGGACCGATCCGGCCCGGATCGAGGAGGCCGGCATCGAGCCCTGGACCGAGCTGCCGATCTGGCTCCCGGAGGGCGAACTCCACGACTACATGTTCGGCGGCGACGTGACCAAGGCCCTTGCCGCCGGCCTCAAGTGCCGCCCGGTCGAGGAGACCGTGGCCGATACCTGGGCCTGGCTCCAGTCCCTCGGAGGCGTCGCCCCGCAGCGCCCCGACCGGCCGCGCAAGGGCATCACCCCGGAGCAGGAGGCGGCGCTACTCGGGCTCTGACCAGGAAGCCTCCGCGAGCCGGGTCGGCGGAAGGTACTCGCGCAGCAGCGTGCGGTGCCACCAGGCGCCCGTCTCGCGCAGCTCCCGCCAGGTCGTGAACCGGTAGCGGTACAGCCGGGCCCTGACGTACACGGGCGGGGCGTCCGGGAACGGGTTGTGGCGAAGCAGCCGCAGTGTGTCCCGGTCGCCCGCCAGCAGCCGCTCCACGAACGGCCCGAACCAGTCCCGCGCATAGCCGGGGGAGAGCGCCGCGAACCACATCAGCCAGTCCAGGCGCAGATGGTACGGGGCGAACTGGCGGGGAATCCGCCGCAGTTCACCCGGTTTGCCCTTGAAGCCGTACTCCCGCCAGGCCCCGTCGCTCCGCGGGGCCGGGTCCGCGGTGCCCTCCACCACCACCTCGTCGCGGATCCGGCCCACGGTGCCGAACGCCCCGTACGTGTTGACCAGGTGGAGGGAGTCGAAGGAGCGGTTCATCACCTGGCCCCGCGACAGCATGTTGGCCACCGGGTGCCAGCTCAGGACCAGCACCAGGACGGTCACCGCGCACACCAGCACCACGTACCAGATCGGCGCCCCGCGCGAGGCGGCGGCCGGCGGCGCCCCCGCGAGGCCGGTGAAGTCGATCGCCGACAGGGCGGGCGTGATCGTCAGCCAGTTCAGCCAGGCGAAATTGCCCGACAGCACCAGCCACAGCTGCGTGGCCACGATGATCCCGGCGGCATACGAGGCCACCGGCTGCGGAGTGAACAGCAGCACCGGAACCACCAGTTGGGTGACATGGTTGGCCCCGCACTCCACCCGGTGCAGCGGCTTCGGCAGATGGTGGAAGAACCAGCTCAGCGGCCCCGGCATCGGCTGCGTCTCGTGGTGGAAGTACAGGCAGGTGAGCTTGCGCCAGCACGCGTCGCCGCGCATCTTGATCAGCCCTGCCCCGAACTCCACCCGGAAGACCACCCAGCGCAGCAGCCACAGCACCAGCACCGGCGGCCCCACCCGGGCATTGCCGAGGAAGACCGCGAGGAACCCCACCTCCAGCAGCAGTGACTCCCAGCCGAAGGAGTACCAGGTCTGCCCCACATTCACGATCGACAGGTAGAGCAGCCACAGCAGGGCCCACATCCCCATCGCCGCGCCCAGCGGCACGGCGTCCCCGGCCCCCGCCGCGAGAGCCGCGGCGAGCAGCGCACCCGCCCACGCGCAGCCCGCGAAGAGGCGGTCGGAATAGCGCAGTTGGAACAGGCTGGGGGCGCGCCGGAAAGGCACGAACCGCACATAGCGCGGCACGGGCAGCATGCCGTGCGCGCCGATCAGTGCCCGGAACTGCAGGGCGGCCCCGAGGAAGGCGAAGAGGTACACACCGGCCAGAGCCCGCTGGAAGACCAGCCGGCCCAGCCAGTACCCGGGCGCCGTGAACCAGTCCATCCCCTCCAGTATCAGGCTGATCAGGCGGCGGCGGCCAGCCTGCGCAGGTTGTACCCGAGCCAGCGGGCGTAGCGCAGCTGGAGGAAGGGAATCACCGGCCCCGCGAGCCGGGTGTACCAGGCGGCCGGGCGGCTGAAGGCGGTGACCTCGAACCACACCGTGCCGTCGGCGTCCATGGACACCATGAAGGACTCCTCCCCGCACTCGGGGTGGCCCGCCAGGGTCCCGTACGCGAAACCGATCCGCCGGGGTTCGTACACCGTCCAGACCACCTCGCACGGGGCGTCGATCCGCAGTGGGCCGAGGCCGATCCCGACGACCACCCGGCTGCCGGGCCGGACGGCGGCTGTGGTGTCGGCGTCCTCCCGTACCAGCATGCCGGAGGTCCGGTGGGCGTGGAAGGTGGTGACCGCGACTCCGGCGGTCTCGAAGACGGCCTGGCCGTGTCCGATGCGGGTGCGGTGGTGCAGGTGGTTGTATCCGGCGGGCAGCGGCCGGCGGGCCGTCGCACCCCGGTCGGGGTAGTTGACGGTGTTCCGGCCGGCGCTGATGAGTCGGGTCATGGGGTGATCTCCTCCGGTTCCGCTGCTTGGCGGGTGTCTTCGGCAAGCCGGCGCCAGGCCAGCAGCGAGCACAGGGCGAAGCCGAGCGCGTTGCCGAGGCCGTGGGTGGCCGCCATCCAGGTCAAGGTGGGGTGTACGACCCCGGTGGCCTCCCCGGCCGCCCACCACAGGGCGAGCAGCATGGTGGCCACCAGGACCGCGGCCGAGGTCGCGAGCAGCGCCCCGGTGGTCCGGTCGCGGGCGCCGGGCCGGATCTCCCGCCAGGTCAGCAGCGCCACGGCCCACATACCGGCCGTCAGCACCACCGCCCCCGCCAGCTCCGCCCAGTCGTCGACGAAGTAGCCGAGAAGCACGAGCAGGGTGCCGCCCGGGACGCTGTAGGCCGCCCAGCGTGCCGGCGCCGTACCGGGCCCGGGGGCCGTCGCACGGCACACCAGCCCGGCGACGAGGGCGGCCGTGAACCCGGCGAAGTGGAAGTGCGGCACGGTCAGCGCCAGGATGTCCAGGTCGAACCCGAAGAGCCGGTATCCGGCGCGCTCGGCGACCAGGGCGGCCCCGGCGACCGAGGGCGCGGCCAGCGCGGTGAGCACGGCGGCCTCGGAAGGGGTGAGCGTGCGGGTCCGCAGCAGCCGGGCCGGGGCCCGCGCCGCCAGGGCCAGGGTGGCCACCGCGTAGAGGGCGGCGAGCGCCGTGGCGAGTGCCCCGCGCGGCAGCCAGAGGCACAGCGCTCCGGCGGCGGCCGGCAGGGGCCAGAGCCGGGCGGTCGTGCGCAGCCCGGCCGGGTCGATGAGGCGGAGGCCGACGGGGACGACGTAGAGCATGCCCAGCGTGACGATCAGATTCACCAGTACCGTCACGACGGACTCCCCTCCCAGGTATGGCGAGACGCTTTGAACGCGTTCAACCCACAGTCGTGACCCTACGGGGTTCCTTGAACATGTTCAATACGGCCGGGGCTGCTTCTCGGAACCCGTCGGCGTTCCGGTTGCGGCCGCCGCTCGGATGCGGCAGACAAGAGGGAGCATCCGGGGCGAAAGGGAGATCTACGTGCACGCACCGACACCTCCGACACTTCGTCAGGCGCCGCGTCGTCACGCAGCGGCCCGCGCTGCCCTCTTCGCCCTCCTCGGCCTGCTCGCCGCGGCCTGTGGGGGCTCGGACGGCTCCGGTGGGACCAAGGGAGCCGCGGCCGAGAGCCAGGAGGTCCACCTCCAGCCCGTGGCGTCGGCCGGCCCGGACCCCTTCACCTCCTCCTCCGCCACCCAGGAGTCCGCCCCCGTTCAGCCCCCGCTGCCCAATCCGACCGGGCAGGGCATCCGCACCGTCAACGCGGCCACCCCGGGCCTGTACGGGGGTACCCAACGGCTCGGCAGCTGCGATGTGGAACAGCAGGTCCGCTTCCTCACCGAGGACAACGCCAAGGCCGGCGCCTTCGCCCAGGCGTCCGGCATCGAGCAGGAGAAGATCCCGGAATTCCTGCGCGGCCTCACCCCGGTCGTGCTCCGCGCCGACGCCCGGGTGACGAGCCACGGCTTCAGTGACGGCCGTGCGAGCAGCTTCCAGTCCGTCCTCCAGGCCGGCACCGCCGTGCTCGTCGACGGCCACGGCGTGCCCCGGGTCCGCTGTGCGTGCGGCAACCCGCTGCTCGCACCGCGCGCCGCAAAGGGCGCCCCGGTGTACAAGGGCGACCCGTGGAACGGCTACCAGCCCAATCAGGTCGTCGTCATCGAGCCGACCGCCCAGGTGATCAACAACCTGGTGATCGTCAACATCGCCAACAACACCTGGCTGGAGCGCAAGATCGGCGACGACGGCGCCCAGGACCGGACCCCGCGGGTGCTGCCCCCGTACGACCCGGCCGACGGCATCCCGCCCGGCGCCGCGACCGAGCCGGGCACCTCGACGGCCGACCCATGTGGCTCTACGACACCGCCCGTGCCGGACGGCAACGGCCTGACCCGCCCCGACAGCGGTGCCGCCGTCCCGAGCCCGGCGGCCACGGACTGCGCGTCGAGCCCGCCGACGACGCCGCCGAGCGCACCCAACGTGCCGAATACGCCGAATACGCCGGACGCGCCCGCCGCACCTCCCACCTCGCCCCCGCAGCCACCGCCGCCGCCCCCGTCCGACGTCCCCTCGGACCTTCCGGGCGCCGTCCCCCCGGGCAACCCTTCGGACATCCCCTCGGACGTCCCCCCGGGCAACCCCTCGGACATCCCCTCCGACCTGCCGCCGCAGAGCCCGAGCGACCCGGGTATGCCGCCGGCGCCCGACGGTTCGACGTCCCAGCCGGCCGATCCGTTCGGCCCCTACGATCCGTTCGATCCCTTTGCCCCGAGCCAGGATCCCGCCGCCTCGGATCCGGGCGTTTACCTGGAGAGCGCCTGACCCGCCGGTGTGTCATGGTGGACCGGTGCCGACCGCCGTATCGCTGCCGGACGACTGGCCCGCACACCCGGACCGGTCGCTCTCGCTGAACCGTATGGGCAGTTTCGACTGGGACCTGGCCACCGGTCTCATGCACATGGACTCAGCGGCCCTGGACGTCTTCGACACGGTCCCCGAGGAGTACGACGGACGGCCCGAGTCCCTCAAGCCGCGGGTGCCGCCCGCCGAGGCCACCCGGCTCGACGCCCTCGTCTCCAGCGCCCTCAAGAGCGGTGTGGACACCTACGGCGCCTACTTCCGCATCCGCTGCCACGACGGCACGCTGCGCTGGACCCACACCCAGGGCCGCGTCATGCGCGGCCGGGACGGGCGCCCGTTCCGGATCATCGGCATCGTCCGGGACGCCACCGAGGAGCTCAGCCATTCGGCGGAACGGCTGGGACTGGACGAGGAACGGCGCCGGCAGACATCGGTGGTCGAGAGCACCACCGCCGCACTCGCGCACGCCCGGACGGTGCAGGACGTCATCGACGCGCTCGGCGACGCGCACGGCCTGGAACGGCTCGGCTCGATGGGCATGGTGATGGGCCTGGTCGAGGCCGGCCGGATCCACCTCGTGGCCGAGGGGCCGGTGGGCAGCTTCGTACCCGGCACGCGCTACACCCGTATCGACGAGCAGTACCCGATGAGCGAGGTCGTGCGCTCGCTCCAGCCACGCTTCCTCGACTCGGCGGCGGAATTCGCCACGGGCTATCCCGGACTCTGGGCGAGGATCTCGTCCATGCACATCTCGGCGGCCGCCTACCTGCCGCTGATCGCCCAGGCCCGCCCGATCGGCGCGATCGGGCTGCTCTACCAGGACAAGGACGGCTTCACCCAGGACGAGCGGAACCTGCTGGTCGCGCTCGGGAGCAGCATCGCGCAGAGCCTCCAGCGGGCCATGCTGCTGGAGCAGGAGCACGACCTCGCCGAGGGCCTCCAGCAGGCCATGCTGCCGCGCCGCATCCCGCCCGTCCCGGGCGGGGAGATCGCCGTCCGCTACCGCTCCGCCCGGATGGGCCAGGACATCGGCGGCGACTGGTACGACGTCATCCCGCTGCCGGGCGGCCGGGTCGGCGCGGTCATCGGCGACGTCCAGGGCCACGACACGCACGCGGCGGCGGTGATGGGCCAGCTGCGGATCGTGCTGCGCGCTTACGCCGCCGAGGGGCATTCGCCGGCCACCGTCATGGCCAGGGCCTCGGTGTTCCTGCACGAACTGGACACCGACCGCTTCGCGACCTGCACGTACGTGGAGGCCGACCTGGCGACGGGGGTGCTCCAGCTGGTGCGCGCGGGGCACATCGACCCGCTCCTGCGCACGCGGGACGGGGACTGCCGGCGGGTGCCGGTGGAGGGCGGGATGCCGCTCGGGCTCTCCGCGGAGTTCGGCCGGCTGGAGTACACGGTCACGACGGTGGAGATGGGGCCTGGGGAAACGCTTCTGCTGTGCACGGACGGGCTGGTGGAACAGCCCGGCGCGGACCTGGACGACGGCATCCGGCACCTGACGGCCCTCATACGGAGCGGCCCACCGGACTTGCAGCAGCTGGCGGACCAGCTGTGCGGGGTGGTCGACGAGCGGGGCGGCGACGACGACATGGCGCTGCTGTTGCTGCGCCGCCACGTGGAGGACACCCCGCAGGGCGGCGGCCGCCTCCAGCAGCACGTGGCCCCGGGAGACCCGGAGGCCCTGGTCGCGGCCCGGCACATGATCGGCGCGGCGGTACGGGCGTGGGGGGCGCGGGGCCGGGCCGACGAGATCGAGCTGGTGGCGGACGAGCTGATCGTGAACGCGCTGATGCACACGGAAGGACCGGCGATCGTGACGCTGAGGGTGCTGACCGGGCCGGAGCGACGGCTTCGGGTGGAGGTCGAGGACCGCTCCAGCGCCCTTCCGCGGCGGCGGGAAGCGGGCGAGTCGGGCGTCTCGGGCCGGGGCCTGCTGCTGGTGGACCGCCTGGCGGACGGGTGGGGCGTGGAGTCGAGGGGCAGCGGCAAGTGCGTGTGGTGCGAGTTCGTGATGTCCTGACCCGCCGTTGCCGGGGGCTGCGCCCCACCCGGGCCGACGGGCCCCCGGTCACCCCCTGGCTGGCGGGAGCCCGCCCACAGCGGCAGGCTGGGCCCATGCCCGAGCTGCCCGAGGTCGAGGCCCTGAGGGAGTTCCTCGACGAGCACCTCACCGGGCGGGTGGTCGAGCGCGTCCTCCCGCTCGCGGTGAGCGTGCTCAAGACGTACGACCCCCCGCTCACCGCCCTGGAAGGGCACCCGGCCGGGCCCACCGCCCGCTACGGCAAATTCCTCGCCCTGCGCCTCGGCGAGCTCCACCTCGTCACCCACCTCGCCCGCGCCGGCTGGCTCCGCTGGCAGGACAGCCTCCCCGCGCAGCCGCCGCGCCCGGGCAAGGGCCCGCTCGCCCTGCGTGTCGTACTGGAGGGCGGTGGCGGTTTCGACCTCACCGAGGCCGGAACCCAAAAGCGCCTCGCGGTGTACGTCGTGCACGACCCCCAGGAGGTGCCCGGCATCGCCCGCCTCGGCCCGGACCCCCTGGCCGAGGAGTTCGACCGGGCGGCCTTCGCGGCCCTGCTGGCCGGGGAGCGGCGGCAGATCAAGGGCGTGCTGCGCGACCAGAGCGTCATCGCCGGCATCGGGAACGCCTACAGCGACGAAATCCTCCACCGCGCCAAGGTCTCGCCCTTCAAGCTGGCCGCCTCCTTCGACGACGACCAGGTGAGCCACCTGTACGACGCCGTCCAGGACGCGCTCCGCGAGGCCATCGAGCGCTCGCACGGCGTGGCGGCCGGCAAGCTCAAGGCGGAGAAGAAGAGCGGCCTGCGGGTACACGGCCGGGACGGGGAGCCGTGCCCGGTGTGCGGGGACACCGTCCGGTCGGTGTCCTTCGCCGACTCCTCGCTCCAGTACTGCCCCACCTGCCAGACCGGCGGCAAGCCGCTCGCGGACCGGCGCCTCTCGCGCCTCCTCAAATAGCGGGGCCCTGCGTAGACTCCCGCACCATGGCCGAGCCGCAGCAGCAGTCGCCGCCGCCCCGGCGGGAGGTCGTCACCGGCGTGCCACGGGGCACCCGCCGCCGCCCGCCCGCGCACACCCCCGCCCGTTCGGAGATCTCCGAGCAGACCACGCTCGGCGCGACCTACGTCCGGGCCCTGATGCGCAGCCAATTGCGCGCCGGGCTGGGGGCGCTGGCGGTGCTGGTGCTGCTGGTCGTGATGCTGCCGCTGGTGTTCGTCGTACTGCCGCGCGGTGTATCGGGCGGGCTGGTGTGGGTGGCCCTCGGCCTGGCGGTGTACCCGGTGATGTGGCTCATCGCCCGGTGGTACGTCCACCGGGCCGAACGCAACGAGGCCGATTTCACCGGCCTCGTCATGGACCCGGCCGAGGCCCCGGGCCCGCGCGGCCCGGCCTGACGGACGGCGCTGAAGCACCGCGCGGGCAGCGAGCCGCCTCGCACGCACTAGAACAGGTGCATCGCCAAGTGCCCCAAGGGCAGGCCCAGTTGCCAGGCCGGAGTCCACACCCGTGCGTTCTCGTCCACGCACGGCGGGATGTCGTCGTGGTCCTGCCGCCCCGGGTCGAGGTTGGTGGCGAACAGCTCGGTGTGGTCCAGCCAGCGCCACGCCGCCCGGGCGAGCTCCAGGTCCGGGTCTTCACCGCGGCCGCCCTCCCGGGCCTCCTCGCCCAGCGCGAGGAACCGGGTGTGCACCCAGTCGCGCCAGGGATGTCCGTACGCCGTCAGCGACAGCCACTCGTCGAGCTGCGAGACCACCCGGATCCCGGATAGCTCGCCGGCCGCGTCCGAGAGGTAGATGGTGAGCGCGAGTGTGTCCCGTCCGGCGCGGAACTCCAGGGTGCTGACCGGGATCAGCCGGCCCGTGCGCAGCAGTTCGTCGGCGATGTACTCCGCGTAGAGCCACGCCATGGGCACCGCGAGCCCGCCGTCACTGGTGCCGTTCGTACCCTCGGGCTGCACCGTTCCACCTTCTCCCGCTTTGAGCTTCCCGCCGTCAGCCCTGAGCCTTCCGCGAGCGGCTCACGGAGCGGGGGATGTTTACTCAATTTGAACGGTCTGATGCTGATTCTGATGCGCCTCGTGTCCGATCCGTGTGCATACGGGTCGTTCGTTGAGGGGGTTCACGCGCCGAGGTCGTATCCCTGGAGGCCCTTCTTCAGGGCGCGCAGGGCGTAGTACGTGCGGGATTTGACGGTACCGGCCGGTATCCCGAGCTCCGCGGCGGCCTCGGCCACCGAGCGGTCCCGGAAGTAGACCTGCATCAGCACCTCCCGGTGCTCGGGGCCCAGGCTCCAGACGGCCCGCCGGACGTCGATCGCCGTGACCGAGCCGGCCACCGCGTCCTCCGGCGCGGGCGCCTGCTCGATGCCGTCCGGATCCACCTCCTGCGGTCGCGACAGCCGGGCCCGGCGGGCGTCGATCGCGAGCCGCCGCCCCACGGTGAACAGCCAGGGGCGCATGGACTCGTGACTGCTCGCCAGGACCTCCGGGTGCTGCCAGACCCGTACCAGCGTCTCCTGTACGAGGTCCTCGGCGCGCTGGGCGTCCCCGGCGGTGAGGCCGAGCAGGAAGCCGAACAGGGCCCGGCCGTGCTCGCGCTGGAGTCCGGCCAGCGCCTCGGGGTCCGTGCGCTGGAGGGTGGGGGAGAGCGGCACGAGTGGCTCCTTCCGAGAGGCGTCCGGGTCCGACGTCCTCACCCTGACCTGCACGAGGCAGCCCGGGAACCGTCCGGTCCGGCCGGTGCGCCCAAGCCCCCGGGTCATCCGGTGGGCGGCCGCGCCGGACGGTGAACGGTCGAACGGCACGGCGAACGGCAGGCAGGCCCGCCGACGCCCCCGCTGCCTAGGAGCGTGGGTCGGTA
>NZ_JAGGOY010000047.1 GCF_018614095.1 Streptomyces sp. ISL-87
CCGGCCGCCCCGGCGGATGCCGAATCGGCAGGCGGGCCCACCCCATCGGCGGAACCCGAAGCGCCGCGACCCCGCCGCACGGCACCCCGTAGCGCGGACGCCCCCTGGCACAACCCGAAGCCTGCCTTCGAGGAGGAGGGGGAGCCCGCCCCACCGGCCGAGCCCGCCGAGCCCGCCGCAGGCGAATCGGCCACGCCTCCCAAGCCCGCCGCAGGCGAACCGGCCCCTGAACCCGACCCGACCACCCCCGACAACGGAGGCGACGCGTGAACGACGTCCTCGACGTCGCCCTGCGGCTGATCGTCGTCTTCGCCGTGTTCCTCGTGCTCCCGCTCGTCGTCGGGCAGACCGAGCACAAGGTGATGGCCCACATGCAGGGCCGCCTCGGCCCCATGTACGCCGGCGGCTTCCACGGCTGGGCCCAGCTCGTCGCCGACGGCGTGAAGTTCGCGCAGAAGGAAGACATCGTCCCGGCCAACGCCGACCGCCGTATCTTCCAGCTCGCCCCCGCCGTCGCCCTCCTCCCGTACCTCCTCGTCCTCATCGCCGTCCCCATCGGCCCCGGCGAAGGCGCGGTCGGGCAGGTCATCGACGCCGGGCTGTTCTTCGTCCTCGCCGTCATGGGCATCGGAGTGCTCGGCAGCCTGATGGCCGGCTGGGCCTCCGCCAACAAGTTCTCCATGCTCGGCGGCCTCCGTACCGCAGCGCAGCTGCTCGCCTACGAGCTCCCCATGCTGCTCGCCGCCGCCTCGGTCGCCATGGCCGCCGGGACCGTCTCGCTCCCCGGCATCATCGGGGCCTTCCAGTGGTGGTGGCTGCCCTGGCAGATCACCGGCGCGCTCGTCTTCTTCACCGCCGGCCTCGCCGAACTCCAGCGGCCCCCCTTCGACATGCCCGTCGCCGACTCCGAGATCATCTTCGGCGCGTACACCGAGTACACCGGCCTGCGCTTCGCGCTGTTCCTGCTCGCCGAATACGCCGGCATCGTCGTCCTCTGCGCCCTCACCACCGTCCTCTTCCTCGGCGGCTGGCACGGCCCCGTCGCCGACGGCTGGGTCTGGACCCTCCTCAAGACCGCCATCCTCGCCTTCGTCGTGATCTGGCTCCGCGTGAGCTACCCCCGGCTCCGCGAGGACCAGCTCCAGAAGCTGTCCTGGACCGTACTCATCCCGCTCGCGCTCGCCCAGATCGCGCTCACCGGCATCGTGAAGGTGGCGATCCAGTAATGCCCCCCATCCCCGGCTCCGGCCTCGCCAAGGGTCTGGCCGTCACCCTGCGCACGATGACGAAGCGCTCCCACACCGCCCAGTACCCCGAGGTCCAGCCCGAGCTCCCGCCCCGCTCCCGCGGGGTCATCGGCCTGTTCGAGGAGAACTGCACGGTCTGCATGCTGTGCGCCCGCGAGTGCCCCGACTGGTGCATCTACATCGACTCCCACAAGGAGACGGTCCCGGCCGCCGCCCCGGGCGGCCGCGAGCGCAGCCGCAACGTCCTCGACCGGTTCGCCATCGACTTCTCCCTCTGCATGTACTGCGGCATCTGCATCGAGGTGTGCCCCTTCGACGCCCTCTTCTGGTCGCCGGAGTTCGAGTACGCGGAGACCGACATCCTCGAACTCACCCACGAGCGCGACAAGCTGCGCGAGTGGATGTGGACCGTGCCGGCCCCGCCCGCCCTGGACCCGGCCGCCGAGGAACCCAAGGAACTCACCGCCGCCCGCAAGTCCGCCGAAAAGGCCGCAGCCGCCACAGCCACCACACCCCCCGCCCCCACCCCGGCCACGGGCACGCCGTCCACCCCGGGCACGCCGGGCGCGCCCGCCACCCCGGCCACCCCGGCCGCCCCGGCCACCCCGGGCACGCCGGGCGCGCCCGCCACCCCGGCCCCGGGTACCCCGGCCGATCCGGGCACGCCGGGCACGCCGACGGCCCCGGCCGATCCGGGCGCGCCCGCCACCCCGGGCACCTCGGGTACGCCGGGTAAGCCGGACACCCCGGGTAAGCCGGGTACACCGGCCGATCCGGCCACGCCGGGTAAGCCGGACACCCCGGGCACCCCGGCCGATCCGGGCACCCCGGCCGATCCGGGCACGCCGTCCACCCCGGGGTCGCCGACGGCCCCGGGCACGCCGGCCACGCCGGCCACGCCGGGTAAGCCGGACACCCCGGGTATGCCGGACACCGCGGGTAAGCCGGGTACCGATCCGGCCACCCCGGGCACGCCGTCGCCCCCGGCCGTGCCGGGCACGCCTGGAGCCCCCGGCACAGACGGCACAGACGGCACACCCGGAACCGGTACCCCCGAGGCCCCCGCGGGAGGCACCGCCTGATGTACGCCGCCCAGCTCGCAGCCGCCGCCCAAGGCCACGGCCACGGCCACGGCTTCCTCTCGCCGACCGGCGTCGAGATCGCCTTCGTCCTCGTCGGCCTCGCCACCCTCGGCGCGGCCGCAATCACCGTCACCACCAAGCAGCTCGTGCACGCCGCCCTCTGGCTGGTCGTCGCGCTCGGCGGCATCGCCGTCGAGTACCTGCTGCTGACCGCCGAGTTCATCGCCTGGGTCCAGGTACTGATCTACCTCGGTTCCGTGGTCGTCCTCCTCCTCTTCGGGCTGATGCTCACCAAGGCCCCCATCGGCCGCTCCCCGGACGCCGACTCCCACAACCGCTGGGTCGCGCTCGGTGTCGCCACCGCCGCGGCCGGCGCGCTCGTCTGGGTCGTCGTCGACGCCTTCCGCACCACCTGGATCGATCTCGACGGCCCCGCCCAGGGCTCCACGAAGGTCTCCGGCGAGATCCTCTTCCAGCACTGGGTACTGCCCTTCGAGGCGCTCTCCGTCCTCCTCCTCGCGGCCCTGATCGGCGCCATCGTGCTCTCCCGCAGGAACGACCCGGCCAACACCGACACCAGCGACAAGGGGCAGCGCTGATGCACCTCGCCTACCCCGCCGTGCTCGCGGCGCTCCTCTTCTGCACGGGCCTGTACGGAGTGCTCGCCCGCCGCAACGCCATCCTGGTGCTGATGTCCGTCGAGCTGATGCTCAACGCCGTCAACCTCAACCTGGTGGCTTTCGACGTCTGGCTGCGCGACACCCTGCACGCCGGCCAGGCCCTCACCCTCTTCACCATCGCCATCGCCGCCGCCGAGATCGGCATCGGCCTCGCGATCGTGCTGATGGTGTACCGCAACCGAGGCACCTCCGACGTCGACCGGCTGCGCGACACCGCCGAAGGCCACGAGCCCGCCCCGACCGCCCCGACCGCCACGGCCGCCCCGAACACCCCCAGCGAGGTCACCGCGTGAGCACCACGACCCTCGCCGTCCTCGTTCCCCTCCTCCCCTTCCTGGGTGCGCTGACGGGGCTGCTCTTCGGCCGCGCCGCCCCCGGTTTCGTCCGGCCGCTCGCCGTCCTCCCGACGCTGGCCGCAGCCGTACTGGCCGTGTTCGTCGCCGTCCGCCAGGGAGGTGGCCCGGCGATCGAGACCGCGACCGAACTGACCCCGACCGGCTCGGTGCCGATCGAGCTCTCCCTCGACCTGGACGGCTTCGCCGTCGTGGTAGCCGTCCTGGTCGGGGTCGTCGCCACCTGCGTACAGCTCTACTCGACGGCGTACCTGCGCGAGGACCCGCGCTACCCGTCGTATGCCGCTCTGGTCTCACTGTTCACCTCCGCCATGCTGCTCGTCGTCTACTCCGGCGACCTGATGGTGCTGCTGGTCGGCTGGGAGATCATGGGCATCTGCTCGTACTTCCTGGTCGGCCACTACTGGGAGACCGAGGCGGCCCGCTCCGCCTCCCTGAAGGCCTTCCTCGTCACCAAGCTCGGCGACGTCCCCTTCCTCATCGGCCTGTTCGCGCTCGCCACGGACGCCGGCTCGTTCCAGATCACCAAGATCCTCGGCACCGTCGCCTCGGGCGGGCTCGACCACCCGACGCTGATCGCGCTGCTCCTGCTCGCCGGAGTCGCCGGCAAGTCCGCGCAGTTCCCGCTGCAGACCTGGCTTCCGGACGCCATGGCGGGCCCCACTCCGGTCTCCGCGCTGATCCACGCAGCGACGATGGTCGCCGCCGGTGTCTACTTCATCGCCCGCCTCCTCCCGGTCTTCGCGGCCTCCCAGGTCGCGCTGGTGGTCATGGCCGTCATGGCGGCCACGACGATGGTCGGCTCGGGCCTCGCCGCCCTGGCCCAGGACGACATCAAGCGCGTGCTCGCCTACTCCACGATCGGCCAGCTCGGCTACATGACCGGGGCCCTGGCCGTCGGCGACCGTGGGGCCGCCGTCTTCCACCTCCTCTCCCACGGCGCCTTCAAGGCGCTGCTGTTCCTCGGTGCGGGCGTGATCATCCACGCCGCCGGTACGAACTCCCTGGCTGCCATGTCCCGTATGGACGGCCTGGCCAAGCGCATCCCCGACGCCTTCTGGACCATGACGGTCGGACTCCTCGCGCTCGCCGCGATCCCGCCCTTCGCCGGCTTCTTCTCCAAGGAAGCCGTCCTCGTCGCCGCCGAGCACGCCGCCGGCGGCCACTCGGATTCGGCGCCCAGCGCGGCCGGCTGGCTGGTGCTGGTCGCCGGTGTGCTGACCGCCCTGCTCACCGCCGCCTACGCCACCCGGCTGTGGCTGATGGCCTTCCGCGGCCGGGGCGCCGCCGCCCCCGACCACGGCAAGGAGCCCCTCGCCATGACCGGCGTGCTGTGGCTGCTGGCGATCCCGTCGGTTGCCTTCGGCCTCGCCGCGGGCCCGCTCGCCGACTGGTTCGACGGCAAGGAACTCAGCCCCACACTGACCACCTCGATCCTCGGCACCGGCGCGGCGGCCATCGGCGTGATGCTCACCTACGCCCTGTGGCAGCGCGCCGCGGCCAAGGACGGCATCGGAGTTCCCGCGTCCGTCGCCGCCGCGGAGTCCGCCGCCGAGACCCCCGAGGTCGCCGAGGTCACCCACGACCACCCCGCCGTCCCGGCCGGCCCCGCGCCCGACCCCGGTCGCGCCCTCCTCGGCCCGCTGTACCGCCACGCGGCCGACGGATTCCACCTCGATGCCGTCTACGACCGGCTCTTCGTCCGCCCCGTCCGGGCCGCGGCCGGCCTCGTCCGCTTCCTCGACCGCGAGGTCGTGGAGGCGTACGTCCAAGGAGCGGGCATCGGCCCCCGGCTGCTCGGCAGCCTCGTGCGCCGCGCCCAGACCGGCAACGTGCAGAGCTACCTGAGCGCCCTGCTCGCCGGCGCCGTGGTCCTGGCGATCGCCACCGCCGCCCTCGCCAACGTCAACGCCGGATCGTGAGCCGTGAGTCAGCCGTGATTGATATCAGCCCGTCCGTGATGCAGTTCCTTCTGGCGTTCATCGTGGCCGCACCGCTCCTCGGCGCCGTCGCGGCCCTCCTGCCGGCCCCGCCCGGGCTCAAGGGCCGCAGCCCCGAACAGGCCGTGCTGCGCCACGGCGTCACCGTGACCGGAGTGATCCTCGCCGCGGCCATCGCCCTCGCCCTGGGCTTCGACCACGACGCCCCGTCCCGCTTCCAGGCGACGACGGACATCAGCTGGATCCAGGCGCTGAACGTCCGGATCCACCTCGGCATCGACGGCATCTCGCTCCCCCTCCTCCTGATGACCGCGCTGCTGTTCTTCCTCTGCGCGCTCTACAGCTACTTCAAGCTCCCCGAAGGCCCTTCCCCGAAGGCCTTCGTCGCGCTGCTCCTCGTACTCGAGTCCGGCACCCTCGCGACCTTCGCCGTCCTCGATCTGCTGCTGTTCTTCCTCGCCTTCGAGATGGTCCTCATCCCGATGTACTTCCTCATCGCCCGCTGGGGCGGTGCTCAGCGGCAGGCCGCCGCCTGGAGGTTCATCCTCTACACGCTCCTCGGATCCGTGGTCATGCTGCTCGGTCTGCTGCTGATCGGACTGAACAGCGGCACATTCGACATGGTGGCACTCGCCTCTGACAATGGCCGCGAACTGACCCACACCACCCAGATCCTGGCCGTTCTGGCCATCGGTATCGGCCTCGCCGTGAAGACCCCGATGTGGCCGCTGCACAGCTGGCTCCCGGACGCGCACACCGCCGCGCCCACCGTCGGATCCGTCCTGCTCGCCGGCGTCCTGCTCAAGATGGGCACGTACGGGTTCGTCCGCATCCTGCTCCCCGTCACCCCCGACGGCATGGCCACCTTCGCCCCGTACCTGGGCGCCTTCGCCGCCGTCGGCATCGTCTACGGGTCCCTCGCCTGCCTCTCGCTGGCGCGGAAGGGCAACAAGGGCGACCTCAAGCGCCTCATCGCGTACTCCTCCGTCGGCCACATGGGCTTCGTGCTCCTCGGCATCGCGTCCATGACCCCCACCGGCGTCAACGGCGCGCTCTTCGCCAACATCGCCCACGGCCTGATCACCGGCCTCCTCTTCTTCCTGGTCGGCGCCCTCAAGGACCGTTACGGCACCGCCGACCTGGACACCCTCGCCGGGGCCACCGGCGCCGCCCTCTACGGCCGCGCCCCCCGCCTCGGCGCGCTCCTCGCCTTCGCGGCCGTCGCCTCCCTCGGCCTGCCCGGCCTGGCCGGCTTCTGGGGCGAGATGCTGGCGCTGTTCGGCGCGTTCGAGCCGGCCGAGGGCCTGTCCCGGCCCGCCTTCCTCACGTACATGGCCTTCGGCGCGTTCGGCACGCTGCTCACCGCCGCCTATCTTCTGATCGTCGTACGGCGCGTGTGTATGGGCGACCCGAAGGCCCAGAGCGCTGCCACCGGCGCCCTCGCGGACATCCAGCACTACGAGTTCGCCGCCTGGACCCCGCTCGCCGCCCTCACCGTCCTCGCCGGCCTGTGGCCCGCAGTCCTCCTCGGCCTCACCGACCCGGCCGTCCAGAAGCTCCTCGCCGGAGGCACCTCATGACGGTCCTGTCCGCCCTTTCGGCCGTTTCCGCCGCGTCGGGCGTTTCCGCCGCTCCGGCCGAGACCCCGAACCTGGTCCAGTCCGTCGACTGGCTCGCCATCGCGCCCGTGGTCATCGCCGCCACCGTGGGCCTGGCCGTGCTGCTCGCCGACCTCTTCGTACCGGAGAAGCGCAAGCCGCTGCTCGGCTGGATCTCCGTAGCCGGCCTGGCCGCCGCGACCGCCACCCTGCTGCCGCTGCGCGCCGGCGACCGTGCCACCTTCTGCCTCACCGGCGACCCCGGCGCGTGCAGCTACACCGCAGACCACTTCGCGCTGGTCATCCAGTTCCTGGTGCTGGCCGGCGCCCTGGTCACCGCCCTGCTGTCGGTCACCGCCGTCAGCGACCTGCGCATGCCGCCCGGCGAGTACTGGTTCCTGCTGCTCTCCTCCGCCGCCGGCGCGGCCCTGCTGCCCGCCTCCCGCGACCTCGCGACCCTGATCGTCGCCCTCGAAGTCGCCTCGCTGCCCGCCTTCGCGCTCGTCGGCATGCGCCGCGGCGACCGGCTCTCCTCCGAGGCCGCCCTCAAGTTCTTCCTCTCCTCCGTCACCGCCACCGCCGTCTCGCTCCTCGGCGTCAGCTTCGTCTACGCCGCCACCGGCTCCCTGCACCTCACCCAGGTCGCCGACCGGCTCGAAGACGTCCCCGGGCAGCTCGACACCCTCGCGATGGCGGGAGTCGCGCTCACCCTCGTCGGCTTCGCCTTCAAGACGGCCGCCGTCCCCTTCCACTTCTGGGTCCCGGACACCTACGTCGGCGCGCCCCTGCCCATCGCCGGCTACCTGTCGGTGATCGGCAAGGCTGTCGGCTTCACCGGCCTCATCCTCGTCACGGTGATCGCCTTCCCGGCGTACTCGGAGATCTGGGGCCCCGCCCTCGCCGTCCTCGCCGCGCTCACCATGACGCTGGGCAACACCGCCGCGCTGCGCCAGTCCGCGGACCGCACGAACAGCGCGGTACGGCTGCTGGCCTGGTCCTCGGTCGGCCAGGCCGGCTATCTGCTGGTCCCGATCGCGGCGGCCGCGTACTCCGAGCGCGACCAGATCGGCTCCACCGTCGCCTACGCGCTCATGTACGGCGCCGTGAACCTCGGAGCCTTCGCCGTGGCCGCGCTGGTCGCCCGTACGAAGCCGCTGCACCGGATCAGCGACTACCGCGGCCTCTACGCGCAGCGCCCCGCCGCCGCTCTCTCGCTGGCCTTCTTCCTGCTCTGCCTGGCCGGACTGCCGCCGGGCCTCATCGGCCTCTTCGCCAAGGTCACCGTCTTCAAGGCCGCCGTCGACGCGGGCCTGGGCTGGCTGGCCGTGGTCATGGCGGTCAACGTCGTCATCGCCCTGTACTACTACCTGCGGTGGACGGCCCTGCTCTTCCGGGCACCGGAGGAGGGCGTGGCAGAGGCCTCGGGCGAGGCCGCCCGTACGACCTCCCCGTGGCCGGTCACCGCGGCGATCGTGCTCACCGCCGCCACCGCGCTGGTGCTCTCCGGCGCCCCCCAGCTGGTCATGCGCTTCACCGCGGGCAGCCTCTTCCCGCAGTAGCCCTTACCCGTACGGAGTAACGCTGCCGCCGCCCCGCCGCCCCCGCGACAGGGGCGGCGGCCCCGGCACGCCCTGGGAACCAGACGCGGTCACCTCGCGTTGACCAGGAAGGGAGGGTCCACTGGACCGCAGACCCTCAGATCCTCAGATCCTCAGATGCTTGACGGGGGGTCCCCTGCCGCACCATTTGGAGGGCGTACCGTGCACCGCCGGCACAACGGGCTGAAGACCGCCGTACTCCTGGGCGGGCTGTCCGCACTCATCATCCTCATCGGAAGCTTCTTCGGTCGGGGCGGCCTGATCGTCGCCGTTCTCATCGCCCTCGGGACGAACGCGTACGCGTACTGGAACAGCGACAAGCTGGCTCTACGCGCGATGCGCGCCCGCCCCGTCAGCGAGTTCGAGGCGCCCGCGCTCTACCGCATGGTGCGCGAGCTCTCCACGTCCGCGCGCCAGCCCATGCCCCGGCTCTACATCTCGCCGACCGAGGCCCCCAACGCCTTCGCCACCGGCCGCAATCCGCGCAACGCCGCGGTCTGCTGCACCGAGGGCATCCTGCGCATCCTCGACGAGCGCGAGCTGCGCGGCGTCATCGGCCACGAGTTGAGCCATGTCTACAACCGAGACATCCTGATCTCGTCGGTCGCCGGAGCCCTCGCCTCCGTGATCATGTTCCTGGTGAACTTCGCCTGGCTGATCCCGGTGGGCCGGTCCGACGACGACGAAGGCCCCGGTCTCCTCGGCATGCTGCTGATCATGATCCTCGGTCCGCTGGCCGCGTCGGTGATCCAGCTCGCCATCAGCCGCTCGCGCGAGTACGAGGCCGACGCGTCCGGCGCCCAGCTCACCGGCGACCCGCTCGCCCTGGCCAGCGCCCTGCGCAAGCTCGACGCCGGCATCAAGCAGCTCCCGCTGCCCCCCGAGCCCCGACTGGAGACGGCGAGCCACATGATGATCGCCAATCCGTTCCGCCCCGGCGCAGGCGTTTCTAAGATGTTCTCGACTCACCCCCCGATGGCCGAGCGCATCGCCCGGCTCGAACAGATGGCAGGCCACGCGCAGTGAAAACAATCCTGAACGTCATATGGCTCGTACTCAGCGGCGTTTGGCTGTTCCTGGGGTACTGCCTGGCGGGTGTGCTCCTCTGCATCACCATCATCGGCATCCCCTTCGGCATCGCCGCCTTCCGCATCGCGGTGTACGCCCTCTGGCCCTTCGGCTACACCACGGTCGAGCGCCGCGACGCGGGCGCCGCCTCCTGTATCGGCAACGTCCTGTGGCTGATCCTGGCGGGCTGGTGGCTGGCCCTCAGCCACATCGTCACCGGCATCGCCCTCTGCGTCACGATCATCGGCATCCCCTTCGGCATCGCCAACTTCAAGATGGTCCCTCTCTCGCTGCTCCCGCTGGGCCGCGAAATCGTCCCGACGGACGCGCCGTTCGCCTCTCGGTGACGCGGTTCGCCCTGGGGGGCGAGGCCGAGCGGCACGTCGAGATCGTCCTGGCCTGACCGGTTCAGCCGGTTCGGCTGGTTCGGACGGTTCGGACGGTTCGGCTGGTTCGGACGGTTCGGACGGTTCGGCTGGTTCGGACGGTTCGCGCAGGTCAGGGCGATTGTCAGTGGGGTCGTCCACTATGAACGCATGAACGAGACCGAGCAGTTGCTGGAGCAAGTCGCACACCGCGTACGCAACTCCGCGCAGGGGCACGGAAAGCCCCTGCCGGCCCCGCTGGAGGCCGAGGAGCCGGCCCGGGCCGCGTGCATACTCGGCTTCGCCCTGCCCCCGCTGCTCGCCGGTCTCCACACCCGCGTCGGGGTGAGCGGGCTCGGGCCGGAGGGCGGGCTGATGCCGCTGCCCGAAAGCATCGCCGCCTACGAGCGCATGCGCGCCTCAGGCTGGCGCTGGCCGGCCGGCGTGCTGCCGATAGCCGACCACGGCTGCGGGGTGTACGCCTGCGTCGACTGTCAGTCGGACACCGCCCAAGTCCTGCTGTTCGACCCGAATCCGGGGGCGCCGGAGCTCGCCTGGTCCATCGAGGCCCGGAGCCTCGCCGACTGGCTGCGCGGCTGGCTCGGCGGCACCGCCTGGTACTGCGAGGACTCCGGCGCGGGGGAGGAGTACGACCTGGAGCTGACGCCCTGGGCCGGCTTCAGATCCCGGGTGTGAGCCGCCTCCGTACCCCGTAGGCCACCGCGCCCAGCGCCAGCACCGCCGCCCCCGCGACCGCCGACGCGAACGGCAGCGCGCAGGCCAGCACCACACAGCCGGACAGCCCGACCGCTGCCACGGCCCGGCCCTTGACACCTGAATCGAGAGTCCACGCAGAGACGTTCGCGATCGCGTAGTAGGCCAGCACGCCGAACGAGGAGAAACCGATCGCGCCCCGCAGATCACTGGTGGCCGCGAGAACCGCCACCACCGCACCCACAGCCAGCTCCGCATGGTGCGGCACCTGATACCGGGGATGTACGGCGGCCAGCGCGCGCGGCAGGTGGCCGTCCCGGGCCATCGCCAGGGTGGTCCGCGACACCCCGAGCACAAGGGCGAGCAGCGAGCCCAGCGCGGCCAGAGCCGCCCCGACCCGGACCACAGGGGTCAGGCCGGGCCAACCGGCCGCACGCACGGCGTCGGCCAGCGGAGCAGTGGACCCCGCCAGACCGTCGGAGCCCAGCACCGACAGCGCCGCCACCGCTACAGCGGCGTACACCAGCAGGGCGATCCCCAGGGCGAGCGGCACCGCCCGCGGGATCGTGCGCTCCGGATCACGCACCTCCTCACCCAGGGTGGTGATCCGCGCGTAGCCCGCGAAGGCGAAGAAGAGCAGCCCCGCGCCCTGCAACAGCCCCGCGCCGCCCCAGTCCGAGCCACCGAGCCGCCCGGCGTCGGCCGCGCCGGAGGACAGGCACACCACGACGACCCCGGCCAGCACCGCCAGCACCGCCGCCACGATCACCCGGGCGATCCGGGCCGACTTCTGCATGCCGCCGTAGTTCGCGGCGGTCAGCGCCACCACCGCCGCGACGGCCACCGCATGCTGCTGCCCGGGCCACACGTAGGCTCCGACGGTGAGCGCCATCGCCGCGCAGGAGGCGGTCTTGCCGACCACGAAGCCCCAGCCCGCCAAGTACCCCCAGAAGGGCCCGAGCCGCTCGCGCCCGTACACGTAGGTCCCGCCGGAGGCCGGATAGCGGGCGGCCAGCCGCGCCGAGGAGTGCGCGTTGCAGTAGGCCACCAGTGCCGCCAGCGCGAGAGCCGCCAGGAGCGCCCCGCCGGCCGCGCGTGCCGCCGGGGCGAGCGAGGCGAAAATACCCGCTCCGACCATCGCCCCCAGTCCCACGACGACCGCGTCGAAGACTCCCAGGGTGCGCTTCAGCTCTGTGTTCACGGGCGGAGGGTAACCGGCCTAGATGACGCCTTCCCGTCCGGGGAGCGGCGAGCGCTGCCGCTCCCACCCGTCGAGGGCGGTCAGGCAGGCATGGTCGAGATGACGCAGCCCGCTCAGATCGAGCCGTACCGATGGCCCGTGAGGCAGTGCGTCGAGGGTGTCCAGGAGCTTGGGCAGCCGCAGGAAGCTGGCGTTCCCCACGACGCGGACGCACAACTCCCGGCCCCGAGAGCGACGGCGGCCCAGTCGGCCCCCGCCGAGCGAGGCCACTCCGCCGAGTTTCTCCAAGGTCTTGCCCGGCGCCTGCACACCCCCCAGGGCGTACAGCTGTCCGGCGATCAGTACGAGCCCGATCCCGGCCAGCATCCCGTGTACGACGGCGACGGAGATCGCCCGGAACCATCTCCCGAGCCGCAGGACGCCCATGCCCAGCTGCACGACCCCCGCGGCCAGCACCAGCACCCCGAGCGCCGGCAGACCGTGCGCCCGTACCGCCTCGTAGACGAGCACGGTGAGCCCCGCGGCCGGCCCGCTGACCTGGAGCGAGCTCCCCCGGAACCACCCGGTGACCAGCCCCCCCGGCCACCCCGGTGACGATCCCCAGCTCGGCCGGCACCCCGGAGGCGACGGCCACCCCGACACAGAGCGGTAGCGCCACCAGTGCGACGACGACGGACGCTCCGAAGTCTTCGTGGAAATTGCCGGCCCCAGGCATGCGAGAACCCCCTGCCACGCGGTGATGGATGGCACCAGCGTGCTGGGCGCATCCGCCCACGCCTAGTGACCACAGGGGGCCGGGGAGGGGCGTGCGCCGCGCACGCCCCGCACACACCATCCGAGCGCCGACCTCGCACCATTCGCCCTGGGGAAGGGCCGGCCCGGAGATCCGTGGCCGGACGGCCGGGACGCAACGAGGGCAGCCGTCGAGGCGGTCCTCGGCGATCTGCCCCCGTTGTGCCCTGAGAGGGTCGCCCTACGGGCGTATGCGCAGGTTGGAGTCGCTGGTCAGCGGTAGTTCACGAACTGGATGGCGAAGTCCAGGTCCTTGCCCTTGAGGAGCTGCTGGATGGCCTGGAGGTCGTCGCGGCTCTTGGAGCTGACGCGCAGCTCCTCGCCCTGGACCTGCGCCTTGACGCCCTTGGGGCCCTCGTCCCGGATGATCTTCGCGACCTTCTTGGCGTTCTCCTGGGAGATGCCCTCCTCGATGGTGGCGAAGATCTTGTACTCCTTGCCGGACAGCTGCGGCTCGCCGGCGTCCAGCGCCTTGAGCGAGATCCCGCGCTTGATCAGCTTGGTCTCGAACACGTCGAGGATGGCCTTGACGCGCTCCTCGGAGTTCGCCTCCATCAGGATCTTCTCGCCGGACCAGGCGATCGACGCGCCCGTGCCCTTGAAGTCGAAGCGCTGCGAGAGTTCCTTGGCGGCCTGGTTGAGGGCGTTGTCGACCTCCTGCCGCTCGACCTTCGAGACGATGTCGAAACTGGAGTCGGCCATGTGCTGTGGCTCCTTGAAGTCGGCTGTGGTGTGCCCCGGAGGGTGCGGCCGGACATCCCCGGACCGCTCGACAAAGCCTAGCCACCGCGCCCGCCGGGAGCGCTGATCAATCCGGTGGCGAAGCACCCCCGGCCATCAGGTATCGTTTACGTCGTTGCCACAGAGCACCGCCCCAAAGCGGCCTCACCGGCGACATCCCATGGCGGTGTGCCCGAGTGGCCAATGGGAGCGGACTGTAAATCCGTCGGCTTAGCCTACCCAGGTTCGAATCCTGGCGCCGCCACGCGATGTGAGACCCCCGTTACTGCGGAAACGCAGTGACGGGGGTCTTCTCGCATGCGTCACTCCACCGACAGGTGGTACGTCGTGTCGACCCAGAAGCCGTCCTTGGCCGCCGCCTTGATCTCCAGCACGAACTGGCCCGCCGGGAGTGGACTGAGGCCGCACCACAGCCCCCAGGCGATCCGGGGTATCCCCATGACGGGGAACGGCTTCGAGGAGAACTCGCTCAGCGACAGCGGCGAGCCGTTCAGGTCCGCCTCCGCCCGCTCCACGTCCAGCCGCCACGGCCTGGTCACGAACGGCACCGCCTTGCGCTCGGTGTTCAGGACCGGGAAGAACACCGGCCGGCCCGCGGGGATGCCGCACCGCCGCACCACCCGTCCGCCGTACGTGCCCGCGAGGAACCAGAGATCCTCGGGCTGCCGCCAGTCGGCGTACCTCCCCGTGGTGTCGCTGACCGGGCTCCGGTCCTCCGGCGCGGACAGCGCCCACTGCCACCACCGGGCGGCCAGCCGGCCGCCCTCCGCCTCGTCGATGCGCCAATCACCGTCGCCCATGCCCCACCCCGGCACCTCGTGCGACCGTCCCCTGCGGTCGATTTCGTTGTGACCCTATCGGGCGGTCAGCCCGTACCAATGAGGGCATTCGGTCGTTCATCCGGCGTGAACTGGACTTCTGACACGCGCAGCAAGGTAGGGGGCGGAGTACTGCTCGCCCTGCTCGGCGCCGGGCTCCCGGCCCTGGTGGGGGCGGCACTGCACAGCCATGTGGGGGAGGCGTACGAGGAGACCCGGCTGTACTTCGGCACCGCGCGCCCCGACGGCAGGCCCCCGATCGGGGAGGATGAGTTCATGCGGTTCCTGGACCGCGAGATCACCCCCGCCTTCCCCGAGGGGCTGACCGTCCACGACGGCTACGGGCAGTGGCGCGGGCAGGACGGCAAGTCCGTCCGCGAGACCTCGTACGAGGTGGTGCTCCTCTACCCCGAGAAGGAGGCCGAGGACCGCAGCGTGCGCATCGAGCGGATCCGGCAGGCGTACGAGGCGCAGTACCAGCAGGACTCGGTCGGGCGGTCCGACGACAAGGTGAGCGCGGAGTTCTGACCGTGACTCAGCGGGCCGGCCCGGCTCGGTCCGTCCAGCCCGCCCCGGATGCGCTCAGTTGCCCGCCACGTCCTTGACGGCCACCGCGACCGGGATGGATCCGGAGACGAGCTCCAGGGTCAGACCGGCTGTCGCCGGAGTCTCGATCAGCTCCGCCAGTACCGCCGCCACATCGTCGCGCGCGATCGCCCCGCGCCCCGTGCGGGCCTCCAGCCGGACCAGGCCCGTACCGGCGTCGTCGACCAGCGAGCCCGGGCGCAGCACCGTCCACTCCAGGCCCAGGCGGGTACGGACGTGGTCGTCCGCCTCGCCCTTCGCCCGCAGGTAGGCGTCGAACACGTCATCGCCCTCGTGCCAGGCGTCCGCGCCCATCGAAGAGACCATCAGGAAGCGCCGTACGCGGGCCCGTTCGGACGCGTCGGCGAACAGCACCGCCGCGCCCCGGTCCACCGTGTCCTTGCGCGCGATGCCGCTGCCGGGCCCCGCGCCGGCCGCGAACACCGCCGCGTCCGCGCCCTGAAGGATCCCCGCCACATGCTCGACCGACGCCGACTCCAGGTCGCAGAGCACCGGCTCGGCGCCCGCCTCCCTGAGGTCGTCGCCTTGTGCCGGATCGCGGATGATGCCCGCGACCTCGTACCCGCGTGCGGAGAGCAGCCGCTCCAGCCGCAGCGCGATCTGACCGTGTCCACCCGCGATGACGATGCGCATGTCCCGACCGTACGACGAGCCGGGCTCCCACGCCCGCGAACACCCGGCGAACGTTCAGGGTCCGGGCTCCGTACGGCCCTGTCGGGGCAGGTCCAGGGCCACCGCCACGGCCGAGTCGCAGTACTCCCGTACCGCGCTCGTACGGGCTACCACCCTCCCCCGGTGAATCACGATCCGGCTGTAGGCCAGGGACAGCACAGCTGCGATCCGGTCTCCGCGTACGGCGAGCAGCTCGGCCGGGAAGCCCGCCTCCACCCGTACCTCGGGCAGGCCCATGGCCTCGCGGGCGGCGGCGCTGACCGACTCGTACGCCTCGGCGGCCCGGAGCCCGCCCTGGGAGGCCAGGAGGTACGCGGCTTCGAGCGGGTCCCCGCGGCCGACCGGATTCCCGGCGTCCCTTAGCGCCCCGCTGCCGGCCGCGACCCGGACCCCGGCCGCGCGCAGGAGGCGTACGGGCGCGGTGCGCAGGCCGCGGCGCTCCAGGGCCGCGCAGTCGCCCTGGGGCAGGCAGGTCACCCGTACCCCGGCTGCGGCCAGCTGGTCGGCGGCCCGGTTCGCCGCGTCGAGCGGCAGCCGCGCCAGGCCGCCGCAGGGGCCGATAGCCACCCCGGGGCGCAGTCCGCCGGCCATCGCCGCGAGCCGGGCCAGGCGGGCCGGATCGTCACCGTCCGTGTGCAGATCCACTGGGCAGCCGTGTTCGGAGGCGAGTTCCAGGACGGCTTCGAGGAAGCCGGTCGGGTCGGGGTCCAGGTCGGGGCAGCCGCCGATCACGGAGGCGCCCATTTTGACCGCGTCCCTCAGCATGGCGAGCCCGTCCGCGCCGGCCACGCCGGTCAGCAGCCGCGGTACGGCCACGGTCGTCAGGTCGGTGAGCCCGCGCAGCGAGCGGCGGGCCTGGAGCACGGCCTCCATGGGACCGAGGCCGTGCATGTCGCCGATCCGCACGTGGGACCGGACGGCGGTGGCTCCGTGGCCGAGCTGGAGCAGGGCCGCCTCGGTGGCCCGGCGCTGGACCTCGTCGGGGGTGTACGAGACCGGCCCCTCGCCGTCCGCCGTCAAGGCGGTGTCCCCGTGGGCGTGCGGCTCGGCGGGGGCGGGGAGCAGCAGGTAGCCGCTGAGGTCCACGCGGGACAGGGCGGGCGCGGGCAGGCTGCCCGCGGTGCCGACGGCCTGGATCCGGCCGCCGCTGAGCCGGACGTCGACGGTACGGCCGTCGGTGAGGCGGGCCCCGGCGAGCAGCAGGGTGGTGGCCTCGGCGGCGGCCGCGTACCCGCTGCCGACCGGGCGGGGGTGGGCGGGGCCGGGGCCGCGGGTGGGGCTGTGACCAGGGTTGTGGGCAGGGGTGTGACCAGGGGTGTGACCAAGGCCGTGAGCGGGGTTGTGACCAGGACTGTGGGTGGCGCAGGGGCCGTGGGCGGGATCGCGCTCGGGGCCATCGGCGCCGCCCTCGCCGCGGCCGCCACGCGGGGAGTGGGACGGCTGCTGCGGTTGGCTGTCGGACATCGCGCGCTCCTGCGGTGGCTCGGGCGGTTCCTGGGCGGTGGCGGTGGCGGTGGCCGTGGCCGTAGCCGTGGCCCGCGGCCCACGGCCCAAGATCACGCAGCGTGCTCAGAGCCTAGGGCGCGGGGCTGCCCGCTTCAGGGAAGAGCGCAATAGTCGTACCGGTGTGGTGCCCACGCGCTCCGGCGCGCGCCCGACCGCCTGACGGGGCGTGAGTGCGCCTGTGAGCTGGGTGTGACCCAGGGGGCGTCACCCAGGGGCGCGCCACCCACGCGTCCGGGTGTGAGCCCGCCCACAAACTGCCGGTGACTCGGCCGGAAGTGCCTCGCGAGTGCCTCACCCAGTGATCAAGAATCCCGGGCGCACCCCCTCCGAGCCCGGTCCCCGCAAAGGATTTGGGCGATGGGCGGGCAACCGTGTAATGTCTTCCTCGCTCGCCCCAATAGCTCAGTCGGTAGAGCGTCTCCATGGTAAGGAGAAGGTCTGCGGTTCGATTCCGCATTGGGGCTCTGGTGAGAGAAGTTCCCCACCCTCGGGTGGGGAGCCGATCACATCAAAGCGGCGTAGCTCAGTCGGTAGAGCAAGCGGCTCATAATCGCTGTGTCACCGGTTCAAGTCCGGTCGCCGCTACACACAGTAGCCGATTGCGGGGTCGGTCTCCCGATCGGCTACTCTTTTATGCGTTCATCCGTCCAATAGTCCGTCCAAGGAGCACTCACGTGGCTGCCACCGACGTCCGCCCGAAGATCACGCTGGCCTGCGTGGAGTGCAAGGAGCGGAACTACATCACCAAGAAGAACCGGCGTAACGACCCGGACCGTCTTGAGATGAAGAAGCACTGCCCGCGCTGCAAGTCGCACACCGCGCACCGCGAGACCCGCTGACCCCAGCGAAGTCTCGAATACAGGCACCGTCATGAGGTCGTCCCCTTCATCGGGGGGCGGCCTTGTGTCGTTTCCGTGCCCGTCTTTGTGTTTTTCGTGTTCCTTCTACAGGAGGTAGTGAGCCATGGCGCTCGACCAGTCCTTCGTGGGGCGGAGCTACCCGCCCACCGATCCGTACGAGGTCGGCAGGGAGAAGATCCGCGAATTCGCGGTCGCGGTGGGTGACGCCAATCCCGTCTACACCGACCCTGAGGCGGCCAAGGCGTTCGGACACCTGGATGTGATTGCTCCGCCGACTTTTGTGTTCGCGATCACTTTCGCCGCCGCGGGCCAGGTCGTCGCGGACCCTCAGCTGGGTCTGGACTACAGCCGAGTCGTCCACGGCGACCAGAAGTTCGCGTACTCCCGCCCGGTGCGCGCCGGTGACCGGCTCTCGGTGACCTCCACGATCGAAGCCGTGAAGTCGATGGCCGGCAACGACATCATCGACATCCGCGGCGAGGTCCACGACGAGACCGGCGAGCACGTGGTGACGGCGTGGACGAAGCTCGTGTCCCGCGCCCCCGAGGAGGCCTGAGATGACTGCGCAGATCCAGTACGCCGATGTCGAGGTCGGCACCGAGCTGCCGTCGGGGTCCTTCCCGGTGACGCGCGCCACGCTCGTGCGGTACGCCGGTGCGTCGGGTGACTTCAACCCGATCCACTGGAACGAGAAGTTCGCCAAGGAGGTCGGGCTGCCGGACGTGATCGCGCACGGCATGTTCACCATGGCCGAGGCGGTCCGCGTGGTGACCGACTGGGTGGGCGACCCGGGCGCGGTCGTGGAGTACGGCGTGCGCTTCACCAAGCCGGTCGTGGTCCCGAACGACGACGAGGGCGCGCGGATCGAGGTGTCGGGGAAGATCGCGGCCAAGCTGGACGACAACCGCGTCCGCGTGGACCTGACGGCCACGAGCGCCGGCCAGAAGGTCCTGGGCATGTCCCGCGCAATCGTCCAACTGGCCTGACCCCTGCCGCTGGCCGGGCCCCCTGCCGGTGGCCGGGCCCCCTGCCGGTGGGCGGGCCCCCTGCCGGTGGGCGGGCCCCGGGTCCGGGGGTGGGCCCGCGTCCGGTGGGTGGGCCCACGCCCTCCCTCGCCCCGACGGCCGGGCCTTGCCCTCGGCCGCCGGACCCCGGCTCCCCCGCGGGGCCCCTCCTTGGCTCGCCTTGGCGGTCGGGCCCGGCTCCGCCTCGGGGGTTTGTCCTTGGCTTGCCCTGGCGGTCGGGTTCCGGCTCTGCCCCGGGGGCTTGTCCTTGGCTCGCCCTGGCGGTCGGACCCCGACTCTGCCCCGGGGGCTTGTCCTTGGCTCGCCCCGGCGGTCGGGCCCGGCTCCGCGCCGGGGGATGGGCCGCCCGTCCGGCCAGTCTCGGGGCGCCCTGTCCGGTTCCAGGGGCTCCCCGGGCCGCGCGTCGGCCGGTGCCGGGAGCGACATGGGTATGGGGCAACGCCGGCCGGAACGGGTGCCAACGCCGACCCCAGCACCGGGTAGCGGCCAGCAGCACAGCGCCATTACCGACATGGGGCCAGCACTGGCCCAGCGTCAGCACCGCCCAGCAACGGCCAGCACCCGTCCCGGCCGGCACTGGCTCCGGCCCCGGCTCCGGCTCTCGGGCTCCAGGCCCGCACACCGGTGGGCCCCCTGGCACCCGTCCCGGCCCCGGCAACGGCCTCGGGCTCCGGCCCCGGCTCCGGCTCCGGCCCCGGCTCCGGCCTCCGGCCTCCGGCCTCCGGCCTCCGGCCCTGGGCCAGCAGACCGGCGGCCCTCTGGCACGGCGGCACCGGCACCGCACCGCCATGGCAGCGGCGCAGGCCCGCCTCGTCCCCCGCCCCCGCCATCTCGGCAGCCCGGTGCGAGGTAGGTAGGGGTTGCGGGGTTAGTGATTGGCCACTAACTTGGAGGCATGGCAAGGATGAGCGCAGACGAGCGACGCGAGAGCGTCATCCGCGCGGCGATGCACGAGTTCGCTCGCGGTGGGTACTACGGGACCTCCACCGAGGCGATCGCCAAGCGTGTCGGTGTCTCGCAGCCCTACCTCTTCCGCCTCTTCCCGAACAAGCAGGCGATCTTCCTCGCCGCCGCCGCCCGGTGTCTGCAGAACTCCTGCGATGTCTTCGCCGCCGCCGCCGAAGGGCTGCACGGCGAGGAAGCCGCGCACGCCATCGCGAACGCGTACACCCGGATGATCGCCGAGGAGCCCGAGATGCTCCAGATGCAGCTTCAGATGTACGTCACCGTCGCCGCCGCCGAGGCCGCCGGGGATCACGAGCTCGGCGAGCTCGTCCGGGCCGGCTGGATGGAGTTGTGGGACACCGTTCACGTGCCCCTCGGCGGCGATGTGGACGAAACCACGACCTTCATGGCGTACGGGATGCTGATCAACACGCTCTCCGCCATGGGCTTCCCGCCCGGCCACCGCGTCTGGGAAGGCCTGTATCCCTCTGCCCGGGTCAAGGGGCGCCTGGAGAAGTAGAGCCCGTCGGCCGTCGCCATCCAGCAACCGGTCCCCGTTTCGACGTAACCCGTCGCCGATCGCCACCTGCTCGACCGGCAATGTGCGGCGCGTTCTTCTGTCCACGAAAGTTAGTCAGCAATAACTAACAACCCCCAGGGGGGCATCGTGACCACGCAAGACAGCAACAGCAGCAGAAGCAGCAACACCGACAGCAACCCCAAACTCCGCGGCCCCGCCGTCTGGGCCCTCATCCTCACCGGCGCCGCCAGCTTCATGGCGGCCCTCGACAACCTCGTCGTCACCACCGCCCTCCCCGCCATCCGCGCCGACCTCGGCGGCAAGCTGGAGGACCTCGAATGGACGGTGAACGCCTACACCCTCACCTTCGCCGTGCTCCTGATGTTCGGCGCGGCCCTCGGTGACCGCTTCGGCCGCCGCCGGCTCTTCATAACCGGCCTCGCGATCTTCACCGGCGCCTCCGCTGCGGCCGCCCTCTCGCCCGGCATCAACGAGCTCATCGCCGCCCGCGCCGTCCAGGGCGTCGGCGCCGCGATCATGATGCCGCTCACCCTCACCCTGCTCACCGTCGCCGTTCCCGCCGCCCGCCGCGGCATGGCCCTCGGCATCTACGGAGCCGTCACCGGCCTCGCCGTCGCCAGCGGCCCCCTCATCGGCGGCACGCTCACCGAGCACATCTCCTGGCAGTGGATCTTCTGGCTCAACGTCCCCGTCGGCCTGGCTCTGATCCCGCTCGCCCGGCTCCGGCTGGCCGAGTCCACCGCCCCGAATGCGCGTCTCGACGTCCCCGGCACGCTGCTCATCAGCGGCGGCCTCTTCGGGATCGTCTACGCCCTGGTCAACGCCAACGCACACGGCTGGACCAGCGCCCCCGTCCTCACCGGCCTCATCGTCGGCGGCGCGCTCGTCGGCGGCTTCATCCACCACGGCTTCAACAACGCCAACCCCGTGCTGCCCATGCGGCTCTTCCGCGACCGCGGCTTCCTCGGGATCAACATGGCCAGCCTGCTGATGTTCCTCGGCATGTTCGGCTCGATCTTCCTGCTCAGCCAGTTCCTGCAGGGCGTCGCCGGCTACTCGCCCACCCAGGCCGGACTGCGCATGCTCCCCTGGACCGGAATGCCGATGATCGTCGCCCCCATCGCCGGCATCCTCTCCGACCGGATCGGCAGCCGCCCTGTCGTCGCCGCCGGCCTCGCCCTCCAGGCCGTGGGCCTCGGCTGGTTCGCGGTGATCCTGGCCGCCGACGTCTCGTACGCCGCCCAGCTGCCCGCGCTGATCCTCAGCGGCATCGGCATGGGGCTCTACTTCGCCCCCGCCTCCAACGCCCTGATGTCCACTGTGAGCCCCGCCGACCAGGGCAAGGCCTCCGGCACCAACAACGCCCTGCGCGAGGTCGGCGGCGCCCTCGGCGTCGCGGTCCTGGCCTCGGTCTTCTCCTCCCAGGGCGGCTACGAGACCCCCCAGGCCTTCACCGACGGGACCGTCCCCGCGCTGTGGATCGGCGCGGTCGCCGTCGCCCTCGCCGCCGGACTGGCCCTTCTGCTGCCCCGCAAGCCGAAGACCTCGCCGGTAGCCGTAGCCGCCACCGCCACCGCCACCGCCGCCGACAGGGCCGTGCACCCGCAGAACGTGGAGAAGGTTCCCGCCGCAGGCTGATCCCACCCGCATATGTACTACCCGAAGAGCCGATTCAGCCCTTACCGTTCGACTGTTCGTGTGACCCGTCCGTGAGGAGTGCTCGCCGTGCCCGACATCCCCTGGTCCACACCCACCCAGGCCGCCCCCGACGCCGAGGTCTACGTCATGGCCTCCCGCTTCGAGACCGCCACCCTCCCCGGAGCCTTCAAGTTCTTCCTCAAGGCCCCCGGCATCATCGGCCAGATCCGCAAGGCCCCCGGCGCCCACGGCGTCGCCCTCCGGGCCCGCGTCTTCAGCCGCACCTTCCTCACCCTCTCCGCCTGGGAGGACCGTGACGCCCTCTACCGCTTCGCCCGCAGCGAGCCGCACCGTTCGAGCTCCCGCGCCGCCAGCGCCTACATGAGGGAATCCGCCTTCACCTTCTGGACCGTCCCGGCGAGCGAGCTCCCCATCTCCTGGGCCGAGGCCGAGCGCCGCCTCGCCGAACAGAAGCAGAGCTACTGAGCCCCACCGCACGGGGGACAAGCGAGTACGGTCCGTGGCCCCGCAGGGATGCGAGGGGCACGGACCGTACTCTTGTCCACGTGCAGGAACTCCACGACGCCCCCCTCGCCCCCCTGACCACCTTCCGCCTCGGTGGCCCCGCCAGCCGCCTGGTCACCGCGACCACCGACGCCGAGGTGGTCGCCGCCGTCCGCGCCGCGGACGAGAGCGGCACCCCGCTCCTGGTCATCGGCGGCGGCAGCAACCTGGTCATCGGCGACCGCGGCTTCGACGGTACGGCCCTGCGCATCACGACCACCGGCTTCACCCTCACCGGCACCACCCTGGAGCTCGCCGCCGGCGAGAACTGGAGCGACGCCGTCGCCCGCACCGTCGAGGCGGGCCTCGCCGGCATCGAGTGCCTCGCCGGAATCCCCGGCTCCGCCGGTGCGACCCCGATCCAGAACGTCGGGGCGTACGGCCAGGAGGTCTGCGAAACCATCACCGAGGTCGTCGCGTACGACCGCACCCTGCGCGAGACGGTCACGCTGACCGCCGCCGAGTGCGCGTTCACGTACCGCAACAGCCTCTTCAAGCACCAGCCCGAGCGGTACGTCGTCCTCCGCGTCCGCTTCGCCCTGGAGGACGCGGGCGGACTGTCCGCGCCGATCAAGTACCCCGAGACCGCCCGCGCCCTCGGTGTCGAGGCCGGTGACCGGGTCCCGGCCGCCACCGCCCGCGAGACGGTGCTCCGCCTGCGCGCCGGCAAGGGCATGGTCCTCGACCCCGCCGACCACGACACCTGGTCGGCCGGCTCGTTCTTCCACAACCCGATCCTCGGCGACGAGGCCTACGCCGCCTTCCTCGCCCGCGTCCAGGACCGCCTCGGCCACGACACCGCCCCGCCCGCATACCCCGCCGGCGACGGCCGTACGAAGACCAGCGCGGCCTGGCTGATCGACAAGGCCGGTTTCACCAAGGGCTACGGCACCGGCCCCGCACGCATCTCCACCAAGCACACGCTCGCCCTCACCAACCGCGGCGAGGCCACCACTGAAGACCTCCTCGCCCTGGCCCGCGAGGTCGTGGCGGGCGTCCACGCGGCCTTCGGCGTCACCCTTGTCAACGAGCCGGTGACGGTCGGCGTCAGCATCTGAAGGAGTCCCGGCCGCCATGCTCTGTCCCCTGCACGGGGCCGGTACGGACCCCACCCGCCTGGTGGGGCGCACGATCAGCAGCGTCGTCGCCTCCTGGCACATCTACGAAGGTGAACGCTCCGAGGCCCCGCTCGACGTCTGGCTGATCGACAGCGAGGGTGACTCCACCCGGATCACCACCGGCTCCGACTCGTGCCTCATCGTCGAATCCGCCGCGCCGCACGAGCCGTACGACATGGGGGAGTGGGGCCGGATCGAGGTCGGCGAGGACCTCGGCGACCACGCCTTCCTGCGGCACCTCGGCGACACCGTGGCCACCGTCGCCGAATTCGCCGTACCGGAGACCGGGCGCACCCACCTGGAGATCGGCTTCGCGGACGGCGACCGGGTACGGGCCGACTGCCACGAGGGCGACCTGCGGCTCACCCGCTGAGGCCCATGAACTGAGGCCCATGAACTGAGGGTCATGAACTGAGCCATGGACTGAGCCATGGACTGACGCTCATGAACTGAGGGTCATGAACTGAGCCAGTGGTCGATCCCGGCCAGCATTTTGGCCTGTACGTCGTCCGGCGCCGCCGAACCGCGCACCGACTGGCGTGCCAGCTCGGCGAGCTCCGCGTCCGTGAAGGCGTGGTGGCGGCGGGCGATCTCGTACTGGGCCGCCAGCCGGGACCCGAACAACAGCGGGTCGTCCGCGCCCAGCGCCATCGGCACCCCGGCCTCGAAGAGCGTGCGCAGCGGGACGTCCTCGGGCCGCTCGTACACCCCGAGCGCGACGTTGGAAGCCGGGCAGACCTCGCAGGTGACCTGCCGGTCCGCGAGCCGCTTGAGCAGGCGGGGGTCCTCGGCGGCCCGTACGCCGTGCCCGATGCGGGCGGCGTGCAGATCGTCGAGGCAGTCCCGGACGGAGGACGGCCCGGTGAGCTCGCCGCCGTGCGGAGCCGCGAGCAGGCCGCCCTCGCGGGCGATGGCGAAGGCCCGGTCGAAGTCGCGGGCCATGCCGCGGCGCTCGTCGTTGGAGAGCCCGAAGCCGACGACACCGCGGTCGGCGTAGCGGACGGCGAGGCGGGCCAGGGTGCGGGCGTCCAGGGGGTGCTTCATGCGGTTGGCGGCGATCAGCACCCGCATCCCGAGGCCGGTCTCCCTGGACGCGGCGTCCACGGCGTCCAGGATGATCTCGACGGCCGGGATGATCCCGCCGAGCAGGGGAGCGTAGGAGGTGGGATCCACCTGGATCTCCAGCCAGGCGCTGCCGTCCCGGACGTCCTCCTCGGCGGCCTCGCGGACCAGGCGGCGGATGTCGTCGGGCTCGCGCAGACACGAGCGGGCGGCGTCGTAGAGCCGCTGGAAGCGGAACCAGCCTCGCTCGTCGGTGGCGCGGAGCCGTGGGGGCTCGCCGCCCGTCAGCGCGTCGGGCAGGCGCACGCCGTACTTGTCGGCGAGCTCCAGCAGGGTCGACGGTCGCATCGATCCGGTGAAGTGCAGGTGGAGGTGGGCCTTCGGCAGAAGCGTGAGATCGCGTACGTGCTCCATCTGGTGATCCTGCCGTATGTGCGGGCGCGGCGGGAGGGTGTTTCCCGATCGGGCGCCGCCCCGAACGCAGGAACGGGCCATGCGGGAAACGCCGGAGCGGCGTCACCCCCGCAGGGTGACGCCGCTCCGGATCCGTTCCGCCGGCCGCCAAGGCCTTGGCCTAGGCCTTGGCCTCCGCCAGGAGCTTCTGGATGCGGGACACGCCCTCCACCAGGTCCTGGTCGCCCAGGGCGTACGAGAGGCGCAGGTAGCCCGGGGTGCCGAAGGCCTCGCCCGGGACGACCGCGACCTCGGCCTCGTCCAGGATCAGGGCGGCGAGCTCGATGGAGGTCGCCGGGCGCTTGCCGCGGATCTCCTTGCCCAGCAGTTCCTTGACCGACGGGTACGCGTAGAACGCGCCCTCGGGGGTCGGGCAGAAGACGCCGTCGATCTCGTTGAGCATCCGCACCATCGTCTGGCGGCGGCGGTCGAAGGCGGTCCGCATGTCCGCGACCGCGTCCAGGTTGCCGGAGACGGCGGCCAGGGCCGCGACCTGGGCCACGTTGGACACGTTGGACGTGGCGTGCGACTGCAGGTTGGTCGCGGCCTTGACGACGTCCTTCGGGCCGATGATCCAGCCCACCCGCCAGCCGGTCATCGCGTACGTCTTGGCGACGCCGTTGACCACGATGCACTTGTCGCGCAGCTCGGGCAGGACCGACGGCAGGGACACGGCGGTCGCGTCGCCGTAGACCAGGTGCTCGTAGATCTCGTCCGTCAGGACCCACAGCCCGTGCTCGACGGCCCAGCGGCCGATCGCCTCGGTCTCGGCCTCGGTGTACACCGCGCCCGTCGGGTTGGACGGGGAGACGAACAGGACGACCTTCGTCCGCTCGGTGCGCGCCGCCTCCAGCTGCTCGACGGAGACGCGGTAGTTGCTGTGCTCGTCGGCGACGACCTCGACCGGGACACCGCCGGCGAGACGGATCGACTCCGGGTACGTGGTCCAGTAAGGGGCCGGGACGATGACCTCGTCGCCCGGGTCGAGGATGGCCGCGAACGCCTCGTAGATCGCCTGCTTGCCGCCGTTGGTCACCAGGACCTGCGACGCGTCGACCTCGTAGCCGGAGTCGCGCAGCGTCTTCGCGGCGATCGCGGCCTTGAGCTCCGGCAGGCCGCCGGCCGGCGTGTAGCGGTGGAACTTGGGGTTGCGGCAGGCCTCGACCGCGGCCTCGACGATGTAGTCCGGGGTCGGGAAGTCGGGCTCGCCCGCGGCGAAGCCGATCACCGGGCGCCCGGCGGCCTTGAGCGCCTTGGCCTTGGCGTCGATGGCGAGGGTGGCGGACTCGGAAATGGCGCCGATACGGGCGGACACCCGGCGCTCGGAGGAAGGCGTTGCAGAGGTCATGCGGCCAATCGTCCCAGACGCCCCAGAAGCGCCGCACACCGTTTCAGTTACCGGACGGAACGAATGACGGAACGCATACGGATGCCGTGCGGATGAGGTGCGGATGCGGTGCGGATGCGTCCGGATCGGTGCCGGACGAGTTCCGGACGGGTCCCGGACGGCTCCCGGACGGGTTCTGTTCGACGTCAGGGCCTGGAACACGTACACTCACCTGTCGTTGGTCCTCGCCGACCGCCCCAGAGCGTGAGCACTCCGTGCACTCGCTCGGATGCGGTAGGTTGGGGAACGCAAAGGGTCGTAGCTCAATTGGTAGAGCACTGGTCTCCAAAACCAGCGGTTGGGGGTTCGAGTCCCTCCGGCCCTGCTCCACACTCCTTCTCGGACGTGTGCGCAGGTACGTACTTCGATGCAACGCCGTGCGGCGCAACCGGGCGCGGCTACGGCCACGACCCGGATTCAGGTGAGAGACGTGACGGACGCCCTGGGCTCCATCGACATGCCTGACGCCGAGGACGATACTCGCGAGAAGAAGGCCCGCAAGGGCGGCAAGCGCGGCAAGAAGGGTCCTCTGGGCCGCCTCGCGCTGTTCTACCGCCAGATCGTCGCGGAACTCCGCAAGGTTGTCTGGCCGACCCGCAACCAGCTCACGACGTACACCACCGTGGTGATTGTCTTCGTCGTCATCATGATCGGTCTGGTGACCGTGATTGACTATGGGTTCCAGGAAGCCATCAAGTTCGTCTTCGGCTGATCCCCGCGGAGGGCGGCGCCTTGATGGGTGCCGCCCGTTTTCGCATGTTCGACCACCTTTTGTATCCAGGAAGAAGCAGCCACCGTGTCTGACCCGAACCTGAACGTGAGCCGCGACTCCGTCGAGTCCGTCGAGGACGAGCTCGACATCGTCGAGGCTGCAGACGCTGTGGACCCCGACGAAGCCGAGCGCGCCGACGCCAAGGCGGGTGTCGCCGCCGAACAGGCCGCGCTGCACGTCCAGGACGACGCCGACGCTGACGCCGACGTTGAGGCCGAGGACGACGCCGAGGTCGAGGCCCCCGACGACGAGGCTGCTGACGACGAGGTGGCCGAGGCCGCTGACGTCGAGGCCGCCGCCGAGGCCGATGCCGACACCGACACCGACGAGGAGGCCGAAGAGGCCGCCCCGGTCGAGCCCGCCGAGCCCGTCGACCCCATCGAGGCCCTGCGCGACGAGCTGCGCCTCCTCCCCGGCGAGTGGTACGTGATCCACACCTACGCGGGCTACGAGAAGCGCGTGAAGGCGAACCTGGAGCAGCGCGCCGTCTCGCTGAACGTCGAGGAGTTCATCTACCAGGCCGAGGTGCCCGAGGAAGAGATCGTCCAGATCAAGAACGGCGAGCGCAAGAACGTCCGGCAGAACAAGCTGCCCGGTTACGTTCTCGTCCGCATGGATCTGACGAACGAGTCCTGGGGCGTCGTCCGCAACACGCCTGGCGTCACCGGCTTCGTCGGGAACGCGTACGACCCGTACCCGCTGACGCTGGACGAGATCGTCAAGATGCTCGCCCCGGAGGCGCAGGAGAAGGCCGCCAAGGCCGCCGCGGAAGAGGCCGGCCTGCCCGCGCCCGCCGTCAAGCGCACCATCGAGGTCCTGGACTTCGAGGTCGGCGACTCGGTCACCGTCACCGACGGTCCGTTCGCGACGCTCCAGGCGACCATCAACGAGATCAACCCGGACTCGAAGAAGGTCAAGGGTCTCGTCGAGATCTTCGGCCGCGAGACCCCGGTCGAGCTCAGCTTCGACCAGATCCAGAAGAACTGATCCAGATCATCTGATCGGATCTTCTGATCCAGAGCTTCCGGACAGGTCAGATCGCCCCGCAAAGGGCGGTCTGACCTGCTCGGTTTTTAGCCCCGCTCCGATACCCGTTATCGTGGTGCGGTATGCCTCCATCCGGATGACTGGATTGGCGGCGAAAAACTCTCACTAGGACCCGGAGAGAGCAATGCCTCCCAAGAAGAAGAAGGTCACGGGGCTTATCAAGCTCCAGATCAAGGCCGGTGCGGCGAACCCGGCTCCGCCGGTCGGCCCCGCGCTCGGTCAGCACGGCGTCAACATCATGGAGTTCTGCAAGGCCTACAACGCCGCGACCGAGTCGCAGCGTGGCATGGTCGTGCCGGTGGAGATCACGGTCTACGACGACCGCTCCTTCACCTTCATCACCAAGACTCCGCCGGCCGCGCGCCTCATCCTGAAGGCCGCGGGCATCGAGAAGGGCTCCGGCGAGCCGCACAAGACCAAGGTCGCCAAGCTCAGCGGCGCCCAGGTCCGCGAGATCGCCGAGCTGAAGATGCCCGACCTGAACGCCAACGACATCGACGCCGCCATGAAGATCATCTCTGGCACCGCGCGCTCGATGGGCGTCACCGTCGAAGGCTGATCCAGCCACCCCAGCACCACCAGTGGTAGGGCCAAGCGCTGGTCCGCACCACGACTCCATGCCTGAAGCCAAAACACAGGAGCAGAAGTGAAGCGCAGCAAGACTCTCCGCGCTGCGGACGCCAAGATCGACCGGGAGAAGCTGTACGCCCCGCTCGAGGCCGTCCGTCTCGCCAAGGAGACCTCCGCGACCAAGTTCGACAGCACCGTCGAGGTCGCCTTCCGCCTGGGTGTCGACCCGCGCAAGGCCGACCAGATGGTCCGTGGCACCGTGAACCTCCCGCACGGCACCGGCAAGACCGCCCGGGTCCTGGTCTTCGCGACCGGTGACCGTGCTGCGGCCGCGGAAGCCGCCGGCGCCGACATTGTCGGCGACGACGAGCTGATCAACGAGATCGCCAAGGGCAACCGCCTGAACGAGTTCGACGCCGTTGTGGCCACCCCGGACCTCATGGGCAAGGTCGGCCGCCTCGGCCGCGTGCTCGGTCCCCGTGGCCTCATGCCGAACCCGAAGACCGGCACCGTCACGATGGACGTCGCGAAGGCTGTCACCGAGATCAAGGGTGGCAAGATCGAGTTCCGCGTCGACAAGCACTCGAACCTGCACTTCATCATCGGCAAGGTCTCCTTCTCCGATGAGAAGCTGGTCGAGAACTACGGCGCGGCCCTGGACGAGATCCTCCGTCTGAAGCCGTCCGCCGCGAAGGGCCGCTACATCAAGAAGGCCGCCCTGAGCACCACGATGGGTCCCGGCATCCAGCTGGACTCCAACCGCACCCGGAACCTCCTCGTCGAGGAAGACCCGGCTGCTGTCTGAGCCTGATGGCTCACTGAGTGGCTGAACGGGCCCCTCGCCCCCTTCACAGGGTGGCGAGGGGCCCGTTTGCGATCGATTACCAAAGGGGTGGGGATCCATGATCACGTACAAGAAGAAGACCGTCGGTGCCGCGCTGGCGGCCGTACTGCTCGTGGGTGGGGCCACGGCATGCGAGAGCGGCAAGAAGGACGAGAGCGGCAAGAAGGACGGCGCGGGCAAGGCCGCGGGGGCGTCCGCGGAGCCGGCCCGGCCCGTGGCGGACGGCAAGGCCGCGGAGGCGCTCACGGCGGCCTACAAGAAGACCTCGGCCGCGAAATCGGTCAAAGTCCGCATGACGATCAAGGAGCCCTCCGCGCTCGACGGCGGCACCGTGGAGATGACCGGTGTGCAGGGCTGGGACCCGGCCGTCATGGACGTCACGGTGAAGGGCCAGTTCTCCAAGTCGGCGGTGCCCGGGACGCCCGAGTCCATGCGCGCGATCATGTCCAAGAACGTCATGTACATGGACATGGGCGCCGAGAACGCCGCGGACATGGACGGCAAGCGCTGGATGAAGCTGGACCTCAACGCGGCCATGGAGGCGGCCGGCGCCGAGGGCAAGAACGGCCTCGGCGGCATGAACGGTCTGAGCGGCATGAACCAGAGCCAGGACCCGGCCAAGCAGCTCGCCCTCCTGCTCGACTCGCCGAACCTGAAGCAGGTGGGTTCCGAGAAGGCCGAGGGCGTGGACGCCGACCACTACCGGGGCACCCTGACCTTCGAGCAGGTACTCGCCGCCAACGAGTCCGCCAAGCTCATGCCGGAGGACGAGCGCAAGCAGCTGGCCGACAACATGAAGAAGTCCGGCATCAAGGGCTACGACATGGACGTCTGGGTCAACAAGGACGGCTACCCGGTCCGTATGAAGGTGGGCATGGACACCCCCCAGGGCGCCATGACCATGGACGCCTCCTACTCGGACTACGGCGCGGCGGCCACCGTGGAGACCCCGGCGGACGACGAGACCTTCGACCTCTTCGGGATGCTGGGCAAGCTCAAGGACGGCGGCGCGGGAGCCTGACCGGCCCGCCCCGACTGACCGATTTGCCTGATGCGGCGACGTTCACGTACTCTTCCCCAGAAGCCAAAGACCGCTGGTCGTTGCCGTGCCCGCGAGGGTGCGGTGGCCGAAGGATCCGCTGACTACGGACGACCCGCGTAGGTGACTGTGGAAAGTTCCCGGATTTCATCCGGTTGAGCTACGCCCTGGCGCCTGCGCCGGGGCGTTTTGTATGTCAGCCCCTTCTGAGCGGTCCTCATCACCCGGAAGGAGGCCGACGCACTATGCCGACGCCCAACAAGGCTGCCGCGGTAGCCGAGCTCACGGACGCGTTCCAGAGCTCGAACGCCGCCGTGCTGACCGAGTACCGGGGTCTCACCGTGGCGCAGCTCAAGACGCTGCGTCGCTCTCTCGGTGAGAACGCCCAGTACGCCGTGGTGAAGAACACGCTGACCAAGATTGCGGCCAACCAGGCCGGGATCACCGCGCTGGACGAGCACTTCGCTGGTCCGACCGCGGTCGCCTTCATCACCGGTGACCCGGTGGAGTCGGCGAAGAGCCTGCGTGACTTCGCCAAGGACAACCCGAACCTCATCATCAAGGCGGGTGTCCTTGATGGTAAGGCGCTCACCGCCGATGAGATCAAGAAGCTTGCGGACCTCGAGTCCCGCGAGGTTCTGCTCAGCAAGCTGGCCGGCGCGTTCAAGGGCAAGCAGTCTCAGGCTGCCTCGCTCTTCCAGGCGCTGCCGTCGAAGTTCGTCCGCACCGCGGAAGCGCTTCGCGTCAAGCTCGCCGAGCAGGGCGGTGCCGAGTAATTCGGCTCGCGCATTGATCCACGCCGCCTAGTGCGTGGGTCGTAGCGGGCCGTTACGCCCGCCTCTATATACATCCGGCACCTGCCGATTTAGTGGAAGGATCGCCCATCATGGCGAAGCTCTCTCAGGACGACCTCCTCGCCCAGTTCGAGGAGATGACCCTCATCGAGCTCTCCGAGTTCGTGAAGGCGTTCGAGGACAAGTTCGACGTCACCGCCGCCGCGGCCGTCGCCGTTGCGGGCCCCGTCGGTGGCGGCGCCGCCCCCGAGGCCGCTGAGGAGCAGGACGAGTTCGACGTCATCCTCACCGGTGCCGGCGACAAGAAGATCCAGGTCATCAAGGTCGTGCGTGAGCTGACCTCCCTGGGCCTCAAGGAGGCCAAGGACCTCGTGGACGGCGCCCCGAAGCCGGTCCTCGAGAAGGTCGCCAAGGAGGCCGCTGACAAGGCTGCCGAGGCCCTCAAGGCCGCTGGCGCTGGCGTCGAGGTCAAGTAACACCTCTGAGGCTCTCTGAGGCCTCTTCGAAGGGCGATCACCCGTAAGGGTGGTCGCCCTTTGGCGTACCCGGAGTGCCTGACTTGCCCTGGTCTCGTTGGGGAGTAGGGTGATCTTCGTTGTCCCGAAGCTGGGTCTGGAGATGATCCGCTCGGAGCAGGGGGCCTTGACGAACGGCACGCGGCGCGCAATTCTCAGACCCGTCGTGAGATCGCCCCCGGGCGGTCCGGGATCCGAGGCTCGGATCGGGAGATCCGAGGCATGGAACGACTACGAAGAGGGCAGTACTGATACGCGCTCTGTGTGCGAGGACCGCAGCACGAGGGCCGCAGCGTTGGACAGCGTTGGATGCAGGGTTGGGTTTTAAACGACTGGGGAAGGCCTGTTGCCGGTTTCCGGAAACCTGGTCTGGACATCAGTGAGCCAAGTGGCTACACTGACCCTTTGCGCTGCCTGTTAGCTGTCCCCTGCCCGTCGCCAGGGACATGCCCACGCTTGAGCACACTTGATTGATCCGCCCCGACCTGGACTTTTTGACCAGATCGGGAGCGCCTGTCTTCTGTGTCGGCTGGGACCGGTACGCGCGTAGTGAGTCCGAGCCCTCGGAAGGACCCCCTCTTGGCCGCCTCGCGCAACGCCTCGACCAATACGAACACCGGTGCCAGCACTGCCCCGCTGCGCATCTCCTTTGCAAAGATCAAGGAGCCCCTCGAGGTTCCGAACCTCCTGGCGCTGCAGACCGAGAGCTTTGACTGGCTTCTCGGCAATGCTGCCTGGAAGTCTCGCGTCGAGTCGGCGCTTGAGAGTGGACAGGACGTCCCCACCAAGTCCGGTCTGGAAGAGATCTTCGAGGAGATCTCGCCGATCGAGGACTTCTCCGGGTCGATGTCGCTGACGTTCCGCGACCACCGTTTCGAGCCGGCGAAGAACTCGGTCGACGAGTGCAAGGACCGCGACTTCACGTTCGCGGCGCCGCTGTTCGTCACCGCCGAGTTTACGAACAACGAGACCGGAGAGATCAAGTCTCAGACGGTCTTCATGGGCGATTTCCCGCTCATGACCAACAAGGGCACCTTCGTCATCAACGGCACCGAGCGTGTCGTCGTGTCGCAGCTTGTCCGCTCCCCTGGTGTCTACTTCGACTCCTCCATCGACAAGACGTCCGACAAGGACATCTTCGCCGCCAAGATCATCCCGTCCCGGGGTGCCTGGCTGGAGATGGAGATCGACAAGCGCGACATGGTCGGTGTCCGCATCGACCGCAAGCGCAAGCAGTCCGTCACCGTTCTCCTGAAGGCTCTCGGCTGGACCACCGAGCAGATCCTCGAGGAGTTCGGCGAGTACGAGTCCATGCGCGCCACCCTGGAGAAGGACCACACCCAGGGCCAGGACGACGCGCTGCTCGACATCTACCGCAAGCTGCGCCCGGGCGAGCCGCCGACCCGCGAGGCCGCTCAGACGCTGCTCGAGAACCTCTACTTCAACCCGAAGCGCTACGACCTCGCCAAGGTCGGCCGCTACAAGGTGAACAAGAAGCTCGGCGCCGACGAGCCGCTCGACGCCGGCGTGCTCACCACCGACGACGTCATCGCGACGATCAAGTACCTGGTCAAGCTGCACGCCGGCGAGACCGAGACGACCGGCGAGTCCGGCCGTTCGATCGTGGTCGAGACCGATGACATCGACCACTTCGGCAACCGTCGTCTGCGCAACGTCGGCGAGCTCATCCAGAACCAGGTCCGCACGGGTCTGGCTCGTATGGAGCGCGTCGTCCGCGAGCGCATGACGACTCAGGACGTCGAGGCCATCACGCCGCAGACCCTGATCAACATCCGGCCGGTCGTCGCCTCCATCAAGGAGTTCTTCGGCACCAGCCAGCTGTCGCAGTTCATGGACCAGAACAACCCGCTGTCGGGTCTGACCCACAAGCGCCGCCTTTCGGCGCTGGGCCCCGGCGGTCTGTCCCGTGAGCGGGCCGGCTTCGAGGTCCGTGACGTTCACCCGTCGCACTACGGCCGCATGTGCCCGATCGAGACCCCTGAAGGCCCGAACATCGGTCTGATCGGCTCGCTCGCCTCCTACGGCCGCGTCAACGCGTTCGGCTTCGTCGAGACCCCGTACCGCAAGGTCATCGACGGTGTCGTCACCGACGAGGTCGACTACCTGACCGCCGACGAGGAAGACCGCTTCGTCATCGCCCAGGCCAACGCCGGCCTGTCCGACGACATGCGCTTCACCGAGAACCGCGTACTGGTCCGCCGTCGTGGCGGCGAGATCGACTACATCGCCGGCGACGACGTCGACTACATGGACGTCTCCCCGCGCCAGATGGTGTCCGTCGCGACCGCGATGATCCCCTTCCTGGAGCACGACGACGCCAACCGTGCCCTCATGGGCGCGAACATGATGCGCCAGGCCGTTCCGCTCATCAAGGCGGAGGCCCCGCTCGTCGGCACCGGCATGGAGTACCGCTGTGCGGTCGACGCCGGTGACTCGATCCGTGCGGAGAAGGACGGTGTCGTCCAGGAGGTCTCGGCCGACTACGTCACCGTCGCCAACGACGACGGCACGTACACCACGTACCGCGTCGCCAAGTTCTCCCGCTCGAACCAGGGCACCTCGGTCAACCAGAAGGTCATCGTCAACGAGGGTGACCGGATCGTCGAGTCCCAGGTCCTCGCCGACGGACCGGCGACCGAAGAGGGCGAGATGGCCCTCGGCAAGAACCTGCTCGTCGCGTTTATGCCGTGGGAAGGTCACAACTACGAGGACGCGATCATCCTGTCGCAGCGCCTCGTGCAGGACGACGTCCTCTCCTCGATCCACATCGAGGAGCACGAGGTCGACGCCCGTGACACCAAGCTCGGCCCCGAGGAGATCACCCGGGACATCCCGAACGTCTCCGAGGAGGTCCTCGCGGACCTCGACGAGCGCGGCATCATCCGCATCGGTGCGGACGTCGTCGCCGGCGACGTCTTGGTCGGCAAGGTCACGCCCAAGGGTGAGACCGAGCTGACCCCGGAGGAGCGCCTGCTCCGCGCGATCTTCGGTGAGAAGGCCCGCGAGGTGCGTGACACCTCGCTCAAGGTTCCTCACGGTGAGATCGGCAAGGTCATCGGTGTCCGCGTCTTCGACCGCGAGGAGGGCGACGAGCTTCCTCCGGGCGTGAACCAGCTGGTCCGCGTCTACGTCGCCCAGAAGCGCAAGATCACCGACGGTGACAAGCTCGCCGGCCGCCACGGCAACAAGGGTGTCATCTCCAAGATCCTTCCGATCGAGGACATGCCCTTCCTTGAGGACGGCACGCCGGTCGACATCATCCTGAACCCGCTGGGTGTCCCGTCCCGAATGAACCCGGGACAGGTCCTGGAGATCCACCTCGGCTGGCTCGCCAGCCGCGGCTGGGACGTCTCCGGCCTCGGCGAGGAATGGGCCGAGCGGCTGAAGGTCATCGGCGCCGACAAGGTCGCGCCCGGTACCAACGTCGCCACCCCCGTGTTCGACGGTGCGCGCGAGGATGAGCTCGCCGGCCTCTTCGAGCACACCATCCCGAACCGCGACGGTGACCGCCTGGTCCTCCCGTCCGGCAAGGCGCGTCTGTTCGACGGCCGCTCCGGCGAGCCGTTCCCGGACCCGATCTCGATCGGGTACATGTACATCCTGAAGCTCCACCACCTGGTCGACGACAAGCTCCACGCTCGGTCGACCGGTCCGTACTCGATGATCACGCAGCAGCCGCTGGGTGGTAAGGCGCAGTTCGGTGGCCAGCGCTTCGGTGAGATGGAGGTGTGGGCGCTTGAGGCTTATGGCGCCGCTTACGCCCTCCAGGAGCTGCTGACCATCAAGTCCGATGACGTCACCGGCCGCGTGAAGGTCTACGAGGCCATCGTCAAGGGCGAGAACATCCCTGAGCCGGGCATTCCCGAGTCCTTCAAGGTGCTCATCAAGGAAATGCAGTCGCTCTGCCTCAACGTGGAGGTGCTGTCCTCGGACGGCATGTCCATCGAGATGCGCGACACCGACGAGGACGTCTTCCGCGCGGCGGAGGAGCTCGGTATCGACCTGTCCCGGCGTGAGCCGAGCAGCGTCGAAGAGGTCTGACGGGCCTGGCGGGGGGCTCGCTCAAGAGCCCCCCGTCATCCCCGGGACCGTTCAGACCATGATTGAGACTCGACCCCGAAAGAGGGATTGACGCACAGTGCTCGACGTCAACTTCTTCGACGAGCTGCGGATCGGCCTTGCCACCGCGGACGACATCCGAACCTGGTCGCACGGCGAGGTCAAGAAGCCGGAGACCATCAACTACCGCACCCTCAAGCCCGAGAAGGACGGACTCTTCTGCGAGAAGATCTTCGGTCCGACCCGGGACTGGGAGTGCTACTGCGGTAAGTACAAGCGTGTCCGCTTCAAGGGCATCATCTGCGAGCGCTGTGGCGTCGAGGTCACGCGCGCCAAGGTGCGTCGTGAGCGGATGGGCCACATCGAGCTTGCCGCTCCCGTTACCCACATCTGGTACTTCAAGGGCGTCCCGTCGCGCCTCGGCTACCTGCTGGACCTCGCGCCGAAGGACCTCGAGAAGGTCATCTACTTCGCCGCGTACATGATCACGTTCGTGGACGACGAGCGCCGCACCCGCGACCTCCCGTCGCTGGAGGCGCACGTCTCCGTCGAGCGCCAGCAGATCGAGAACCGCCGTGACGCGGACCTCGAAGGCCGTGCAAAGAAGCTCGAGACCGACCTGGCCGAGCTTGAGGCCGAGGGCGCGAAGGCCGACGTACGCCGCAAGGTGCGCGAAGGTGCCGAGCGCGAGATGAAGCAGCTCCGTGACCGCGCCCAGCGCGAGATCGACCGCCTCGACGAGGTCTGGGCGCGCTTCAAGAACCTCAAGGTCCAGGACCTCGAGGGCGACGAGCTGCTCTACCGCGAGCTGCGCGACCGCTTCGGTACGTACTTCGACGGTTGCATGGGTGCCGCGGCGCTGCAGAAGCGCCTGGAGTCCTTCGACCTCGAGGAGGAGGCCGAGCGCCTCCGCGAGATCATCCGTACCGGCAAGGGCCAGAAGAAGACCCGTGCGCTCAAGCGCCTCAAGGTCGTCTCCGCGTTCCTGCAGACCAGCAACAAGCCCAAGGGCATGGTTCTGGACTGCGTGCCGGTGATCCCGCCGGACCTGCGTCCGATGGTGCAGCTGGACGGTGGCCGCTTCGCGACCTCCGACCTGAACGACCTGTACCGCCGCGTGATCAACCGCAACAACCGTCTGAAGCGTCTGCTCGACCTCGGTGCCCCCGAGATCATCGTGAACAACGAGAAGCGGATGCTCCAGGAGGCGGTCGACGCCCTCTTCGACAACGGCCGTCGTGGTCGCCCGGTCACGGGCCCCGGCAACCGTCCGCTGAAGTCCCTCAGCGACATGCTGAAGGGTAAGCAGGGTCGATTCCGTCAGAACCTTCTCGGTAAGCGTGTGGACTACTCCGCGCGTTCCGTGATCGTCGTCGGTCCGCAGCTGAAGCTGCACCAGTGTGGTCTGCCCAAGGCCATGGCGCTGGAGCTCTTCAAGCCGTTCGTGATGAAGCGCCTGGTCGACCTGAACCACGCGCAGAACATCAAGAGCGCCAAGCGGATGGTCGAGCGCGGCCGCACGGTCGTCTACGACGTGCTCGAAGAGGTCATCGCCGAGCACCCGGTTCTGCTGAACCGTGCGCCCACGCTGCACCGCCTCGGCATCCAGGCCTTCGAGCCCCAGCTGGTCGAAGGCAAGGCCATCCAGATCCACCCGCTCGTCTGCACCGCGTTCAACGCGGACTTCGACGGTGACCAGATGGCCGTGCACCTGCCGCTTTCGGCAGAGGCGCAGGCCGAGGCCCGCATCCTGATGCTGTCCTCGAACAACATCCTCAAGCCCGCCGACGGCCGTCCGGTCACGATGCCGACCCAGGACATGGTCCTCGGTCTGTTCTTCCTGACCACCGACGGTGAGCTCCGCGACGTCAAGGGCGAGGGCCGTGCGTTCGGCTCCACGGCCGAGGCGATCATGGCGTTCGACGCCGGCGAGCTCGCGCTGCAGTCGTCCGTCGACATCCGCTTCCCGGTGGGCACCATCCCGCCGCGTGGCTGGGTGCCGCCGGTCGCCGAGAGTGGGGACGACGGCGTCGGGGAGCGAGAGTTCCAGCCGGGCGACAGCTTCCGTCTGAAGACCACGCTGGGTCGTGCGCTCTTCAACGAGCTGCTGCCCGAGGACTACCCGTTCGTCGACTACTCGGTGGGCAAGAAGCAGCTCTCCGAGATCGTCAACGACCTGGCGGAGCGCTACCCCAAGGTCATCGTGGCGGCGACGCTCGACAACCTGAAGGCGGCCGGCTTCCACTGGGCGACCCGTTCGGGCGTCACCGTGGCCATCTCCGACGTCGTCGTGCCCGAGGCCAAGAAGGCCATCGTCGCGGGCTACGAGGCGATGGACGAGAAGGTCCAGAAGCAGTACGAGCGCGGTCTGATCACCAAGGACGAGCGCACGCAGGAGCTCATCGCGATCTGGACCAAGGCGACCAATGAGGTTGCCGAGGCGATGAACGCGAACTTCCCCAAGACGAACCCCATCTTCATGATGGTTGACTCGGGTGCCCGAGGAAACATGATGCAGATGCGACAGATCGCCGGTATGCGTGGTCTGGTGTCGAACGCGAAGAACGAGACCATCCCGCGTCCGATCAAGGCGTCCTTCCGTGAGGGCCTCACCGTTCTGGAGTACTTCATCTCCACGCACGGTGCCCGTAAGGGTCTGGCGGACACCGCCCTGCGTACCGCCGACTCGGGTTACCTGACCCGTCGTCTGGTGGACGTCTCGCAGGACGTGATCATCCGCGAGGAGGACTGCGGTACCGAGCGCGGCCTGAAGCTGAAGATCGGTGTCAAGGACGAGGCCGGCGTTCTGCGCAAGGCTGACGACGTCGAGACCTCCATCTACGCCCGCATGCTGGCCGAGGACGTCGTCATCGACGGCAAGGTCATCGCGCCGGCCAACGTGGACCTCGGTGACGTGCTCATCGACGCCCTCATCGCGAACGGCGTCGAGGAGGTCAAGACCCGCTCGGTCCTGACCTGTGAGTCCGCGGTCGGCACCTGTGCCTTCTGCTACGGCCGCTCCCTGGCCACCGGCAAGCTGGTCGACATCGGTGAGGCGGTCGGCATCATCGCCGCCCAGTCCATCGGTGAGCCCGGTACCCAGCTGACGATGCGTACCTTCCACACCGGTGGTGTGGCCGGTGACGACATCACGCAGGGTCTGCCGCGTGTCGTCGAGCTCTTCGAGGCCCGTACCCCGAAGGGTGTCGCCCCGATCTCCGAGGCCGCCGGCCGCGTGCGGATCGAGGAGACCGAGAAGACGAAGAAGATCGTCATCACGCCCGACGACGGCAGCGAGGAGACGGCGTTCCCGATCTCCAAGCGCGCCAAGGTCATCGTGCACGAGGGCGACCACGTCGAGGTGGGCCAGAAGCTCACCATGGGTGCCACCAACCCGCACGACGTGCTGCGCATCCTCGGCCAGCGTGCGGTCCAGGTCCACCTGGTCGGCGAAGTCCAGAAGGTCTACAACTCGCAGGGCGTGTCGATCCACGACAAGCACATCGAGATCATCATCCGGCAGATGCTGCGCCGCGTGACGATCATCGAGTCCGGCGACGCGGAGCTCCTGCCGGGCGAGCTCGTCGAGCGCTCGAAGTTCGAGACCGAGAACCGTCGTGTGGTCACCGAGGGCGGTCACCCCGCCTCCGGCCGTCCGCAGCTGATGGGTATCACCAAGGCCTCGCTGGCCACCGAGTCGTGGCTGTCGGCGGCGTCCTTCCAGGAGACGACCAGGGTCCTGACCGACGCGGCGATCAACGCCAAGTCGGACTCCCTGATCGGCCTCAAGGAGAACGTCATCATCGGTAAGCTCATCCCGGCCGGTACGGGCCTCGCCCGCTACCGCAACATCCGGGTCGAGCCGACCGAGGAAGCCAAGGCCGCGATGTACTCGGCCGTCGGCTACGACGACATCGACTACTCGCCCTTCGGCACCGGCTCCGGCCAGGCTGTCCCGCTGGAGGACTACGACTACGGCCCGTACAACGGCTAAAGCTCGTAAGAGGAAGCCCCCCGCAGCTCCGAGAGGAGCGGCGGGGGGCTTCTTCGTGTTCTGAGTGGCCCGGGCCACGCCCCTGGCCTGCGGTACGGGTCGTCAGGCGCGCCGGCGGCGGCGCAGGGCGGTGGCCAAGGACCTGGCCGTGGCCGAGGCGAGGGCCAGGAGGGCGAGGGTGGCGGCCGCGAGGCCCGGGGTGAGGCCCTTCGGGGTGAAGGTGCAGGTGAGGGTGCCGCCGTCGGAGGGGATGTCCATGGCGACCAGGCCGTGGAAGCCGCGCAGCGGGGCCGAGCAGTGCCAGCCGGGGATGTCCGTCATGGCGAAGACCGCGGTGCCCGTGGCGCCGCGGGGGAGGGTGGCCTCGATGGTGTGGCCGCCTGCCCTGACGGAGGTGGCTCCGGTGGCGGTGAGGTGGGCGATCTGCGCGTCGAGCTTCGTGCGGTCCAGGCAGCCGATGGGGTGGTCGGGGGCGTGGCCGCGGCTCTTGGTCCTGACGGTGACGTCGACCCTGCCCGAGGCGGGGACGGGGCCCAGCTTCAGGACGCCCGTCATGCGGTCCTCCAGGCGGTGCCGGGTGCCGGCGGAGAGGGCCGTGCCGTAGAGGGCGGGGGAGTACCAGTACGCCTCGGAGCCGGGCGTGCACCGGGCCCCGTAGGCCTGCTCGGTGGCGGTGCCCCCGCGGGTGACCCGCGGGACCTGGTAGACGGTGGCGCCCAGGGCGTTCTCCTGGCGGGCGTAGACGCTGGCGGCCGGGTTGGGGGAGGTGAAGGGCTGCGAGCGGACCGTGACCAGGGGTGGGGCGGGGAAGCGGGAGGTGGTCCAGCTGTTCGGGGCGGTCCCCGGGCGGACCCGGGCGCCGATCGAGAAGAGGGCGTCCAGGACCGGGTTGTCGGCGCCGAAGAAGGTCCGGCCGTCGTTCTTGTAGCCGTAGCCGAGGGGCTCCAGGGCCTGGTACGTGGCCTGCGGCAGGTAGCTGCTGTAGTACTGCGGGCCCTCCGCGCGCAGGGCCAGGGCGTCGTTGTACGAGGTCTGCGGCGCGCCCGAGTCCGTCCGGTATGCGGGCCAGCCGTCCACGCCTCGGACCGCTTCGAAGTGGCGGGTGATCGACTGGTTCGAGGTGACGGCAGGCTGCGCCCAGCGTTCCCGGGCCCGCCGGGCGTCCGCGTTGGCCGCGGCGGCGGTGGACTCGGCGAAGACCACTCCCACCATGAGCACGGCCGCTACGGGGACCAGCGCCCGGTGCTTGCCGGCCAGGGAGAGCAGGAGCAGGGCCAGGAGGGAGACCGCGCCGCCGCCGAGGACGGCGGGCCAGGTCCAGCCGCCGAAGTCGTCGGTGTGGCGGAGCGCGAAGGTGGCCGCGAGCAGGAGCCCCGCCGTGAGCGCGAGGTGGAGCGGGCGCGGCCGGTTGGCCAGCGCCAGCCAGGCGAGGATCACCACCATGCCGCTGAACACGAAGGCCTCGCGGTACGGATTGCCGTTGGGGACGGCGAGCCCGTGCCACAGGTACTGGGTCGGCGGGAACTGGAACGAGGCGGCCACCAGCAGCGTCGCCGCCGCCCACACCAGCCGGGTCTTCCGCGCGATCGCCGTGTTGAAGACGAAGGAGCCGGCCAGGATCAGCCCCAGCGAGGCCACGTACAGCCGCGGCCGGCCGCCCCACAGGTGGGTGGCGGGGAGCATCCCGGCGAGGAAGACATCCAGCCGCACCGGGTCGAAGGCGGCGGCCTTGGTCGGCTGGGCGGCCCCGCTGGACAGGAACGACGGCAGGAGGAGGGGCAGGGTGAGCAGGACCCCCGTCACGGCGGCCGTCGAGGCCCGCCAGAGTGCGCGCAGGCGCTCCGGGCCGGTCATGTCCCGGGTCGCCAGGCGGATCCCGAGCAGCACGCAGGCGGCCATCGTGGCCATCATCGCGGTGTAGAAGTTCCCGTACCAGGCGAGCGCCACGAACAGCGCCGCGCCCGGCCAGCGGCGGCCCTCCAGGCACCACTCGACGGCGATGCCGAGCAGGGGGAGGGCGACCAGGCCCCACAGCCACATGGGGATGTACGAGGCGTCGCTGAGCGCCCAGCCGCACAGGCCGTAGCAGGCGCCGAGGACGCCGCGCTGCCACCAGGGGCCGGGTTGCAGCTTGCCGAGGTACACCGTCATGAGGGCGGCGGCGGTGCCCATCGTGACCGGGGTGAGCGCGAAGACGGCGAGGTCCACGTGGGCGCGCGGGACCAGCACGGCCAGCCAGGAGAAGGGGTTGCCGAGGTACGTGTAGTAGTCGGACAGGAACTGCTGGCCGAAGCCGCCCCGCCAGGTGAAGAGCAGGTCGCCGGCGGCCTGGCCGTGGACCAGGTCCCACAGGGCGCGGTGGAAGGGCACGTACTGGTTGGCCTGGTCGTTGACGGCCCGGCCGGTGTCGCCGAAGGGGAACGTGCCGCGGGCCACCCAGGCCGCGCAGAAGGCGCCCGAGGTGATGAGGAAGGCGAGCAGGGGCCCGTAGAGGCGGGAGGGCCGGCGCCCGGCGGGGGCGGGCGGGCTGTCCGTCACCGGCTCCGAGGTGTCGGAGGGGCCGGGGCTGCCAGAGCCGCCCGATGCGCCAGAGCCGCCCGAGCTGCCAGAGCCGCCCGAGGCGCCAGAGGTCTCCGAGGTGCCAGAAGCGACCGTCCCCAATGTCCCGCTCCCCGATGCTCGTGCAGTTTGGGCCGAATTGCTGAGGCAGTGTAGTGCTCCGAGGCGCCAGGCCGGGGGTCGCGGAGTGTCGGTCGCGCTGGTGTCCGTACCACATGTGAGCGACTTCCGCACATCCGCGCTGCCGCTCCGGGGTGGCCGAGGGGCGTCGGACCGCCCTTCGGCCCTGCGGCGCCTGGCCTGCGGCTCCGCCGCGCATCGGTGGTGGTTGCCGTGGCAGGGCTTTTGTTTTGACCGGAGTGGATGCGGTAGGTACGCTCAGACCTTGTGCCTGGGGTGTGCCTGGGCTCCCGTGCGTGTCCATCAACCGCACTAGAGCCGCATCGGCCACCGCGATCCATGCGTTTCCGTGCTTGCGCGGAGGTCCGCCGGATCCGACACACCCGACCGCGTGGGTCGGCAAATGTTCCAGGTTAGCTTCACTACACGGCACACAGAAACCGGAGAAGTAGTGCCTACGATCCAGCAGCTGGTCCGTAAGGGCCGGCAGGACAAGGTCGAGAAGACAAAGACCCCCGCGCTTGAGGCTTCGCCCCAGCGTCGCGGCGTCTGCACGCGTGTGTTCACGACCACCCCGAAGAAGCCGAACTCGGCGCTGCGTAAGGTCGCGCGTGTGCGTCTGACCTCTGGCATCGAGGTCACCGCTTACATTCCGGGTGAGGGACACAACCTGCAGGAGCACTCGATCGTGCTCGTGCGTGGTGGCCGTGTGAAGGACCTGCCGGGTGTTCGTTACAAGATCATCCGCGGTGCGCTTGACACCCAGGCTGTCAAGAACCGCAAGCAGGCCCGCAGCCGCTACGGCGCCAAGAAGGAGAAGTAAGAATGCCTCGTAAGGGCCCCGCCCCGAAGCGCCCGGTCATCATCGACCCGGTCTACGCATCTCCTCTGGTGACCTCGCTCATCAACAAGATCCTCCTGAACGGCAAGCGCTCCACCGCTGAGCGCATCGTTTACGGCGCCATGGAAGGCCTCCGCGAGAAGACCGGCAACGACCCGGTCATCACGCTGAAGCGCGCGCTCGAGAACGTCAAGCCGTCCCTCGAGGTCAAGTCCCGCCGTGTCGGTGGCGCGACCTACCAGGTGCCGGTTGAGGTCAAGCCGGGTCGCCAGTCGACCCTCGCGCTGCGCTGGCTCGTGGGTTACTCCCGCGCCCGCCGCGAGAAGACCATGACCGAGCGCCTCATGAACGAGCTGCTCGACGCCTCCAACGGTCTTGGCGCTGCCGTCAAGAAGCGCGAGGACACGCACAAGATGGCCGAGTCCAACAAGGCCTTCGCGCACTACCGCTGGTAGTCCAACCCCACATCGAGACCGAGAGAAGACCGAAGCCTTATGGCTACCACTTCGCTTGACCTGGCCAAGGTGCGCAACATCGGCATCATGGCTCACATCGACGCGGGCAAGACGACCACCACCGAGCGGATCCTGTTCTACACCGGTGTGTCTTACAAGATCGGTGAAGTCCACGACGGCGCTGCCACGATGGACTGGATGGAGCAGGAGCAGGAGCGCGGCATCACGATCACGTCCGCCGCGACGACCTGCCACTGGCCGCTCGAGGACGTCGACCACACCATCAACATCATCGACACCCCGGGTCACGTTGACTTCACGGTCGAGGTGGAGCGTTCGCTCCGCGTCCTCGACGGTGCCGTCACCGTGTTCGACGGTGTCGCCGGTGTGGAGCCGCAGTCCGAGACTGTTTGGCGTCAGGCGGACCGCTACGGCGTGCCGCGCATCTGCTTCGTCAACAAGCTCGACCGTACCGGCGCCGAGTTCCACCGCTGCGTCGACATGATCAAGGACCGCCTCGGTGCGGTTCCGATCGTCATGCAGCTCCCCATCGGTGCCGAGATGGACTTCCAGGGCGTTGTCGACCTGGTCACCATGAAGGCGTTCGTCTGGTCCGCCGAGGCGACCAAGGGCGAGATGTACGACATCGTCGACATCCCGGCCACGCACACCGAGGCCGCTGAAGAGTGGCGCGGCAAGCTGGTCGAGACCGTTGCCGAGAACGACGACGAGATCATGGAGCTCTTCCTGAACGGCGACGAGCCGTCCGTGGAGCAGCTGCACGCCGCCGTCCGTCGCATCATCCTGAACTCCGGCAAGGGCAAGGGCGAGCCCACGATCACCGCGGTGTTCTGTGGTACGGCGTTCAAGAACAAGGGCGTTCAGCCCCTGCTCGACGCTGTCGTCCGCTACCTGCCGTCGCCCCTGGACATCGAGGCCATTGAGGGCCACGACGTCAAGGACGCCGAGGTCGTCGTGAAGCGCAAGCCTTCCGACGAGGAGCCGCTCGCGGCGCTGGCGTTCAAGATCATGAGCGACCCGCACCTCGGCAAGCTCACCTTCGTCCGGGTTTACTCGGGCCGCCTGGAGGCCGGCACTGCGGTGCTGAACTCCGTCAAGGGCAAGAAGGAGCGCATCGGCAAGATCTACCGCATGCACGCCAACAAGCGTGAAGAGATCGCCGCGGTGGGCGCCGGTGACATCGTCGCCGTCATGGGCCTGAAGCAGACCACCACCGGTGAGACGCTGTGTGACGACAAGCAGCCCGTGATCCTGGAGTCCATGGACTTCCCGGCTCCGGTCATCCAGGTCGCCATTGAGCCCAAGTCCAAGGGTGACCAGGAGAAGCTGGGTGTTGCCATCCAGCGTCTCGCGGAGGAGGACCCCTCCTTCCACGTTCACTCGGACGAGGAGACCGGCCAGACCATCCTCGGCGGTATGGGCGAACTGCACCTTGAGGTGCTGGTCGACCGTATGAAGCGCGAGTTCAAGGTCGAGGCCAACGTCGGCAAGCCGCAGGTCGCTTACCGCGAGACGATCCGCAAGGCCGTCGAGCGTCACGACTACACCCACAAGAAGCAGACCGGTGGTACCGGTCAGTTCGCCAAGGTGCAGATCGCGATCGAGCCGATCACGGACGCCGATGGTCCGGCGTACGAGTTCGTGAACAAGGTCACCGGTGGCCGCATCCCGAAGGAGTACATCCCTTCGGTCGACGCGGGTGCGCAGGAGGCCATGCAGTTCGGCATCCTGGCCGGCTACGAGATGACTGGCGTCCGCGTCATCCTTCTCGACGGTGGCTACCACGAGGTCGACTCCTCCGAGCTCGCGTTCAAGATCGCCGGTTCGCAGGCCTTCAAGGAGGCCGCGCGCAAGGCGTCCCCCGTGCTCCTTGAGCCGATGATGGCCGTTGAGGTCACCACGCCCGAGGACTACATGGGCGATGTCATCGGCGACATCAACTCTCGCCGTGGCCAGATTCAGGCCATGGAAGAGCGTCACGGCGCTCGCGTCGTGAAGGGCCTCGTGCCCCTTTCGGAGATGTTCGGCTACGTCGGAGACCTCCGCAGCAAGACCTCGGGTCGCGCCAGCTACTCGATGCAGTTCGACTCCTACGCCGAGGTTCCCCGGAACGTCGCTGAGGAGATCATCGCGAAGGCCAAGGGCGAGTAACTCTTCCGAGTACACGCTTTAGGCTTGTCACCGGCAGCCTCTGGGGCAACAGGAGCCACGCTCCCGTTGCCCCGGGGACCGGCCGGCTTTCCAGCAAAGATCACCTGGCGCCGATCTGTAAGGCGTACAGAACCACTCTCCAGGAGGACCCCCGTGGCGAAGGCGAAGTTCGAGCGGACTAAGCCGCACGTCAACATCGGCACCATCGGTCACATTGACCACGGTAAGACGACCCTCACGGCCGCCATTACCAAGGTGCTGCATGACGCGTACCCGGACCTGAACGAGGCCTCGGCCTTCGACCAGATCGACAAGGCTCCTGAGGAGCGCCAGCGCGGTATCACCATCTCCATCGCGCACGTCGAGTACCAGACCGAGGCGCGTCACTACGCCCACGTCGACTGCCCGGGTCACGCGGACTACATCAAGAACATGATCACCGGTGCCGCACAGATGGACGGTGCCATCCTCGTGGTCGCCGCCACCGACGGCCCGATGCCGCAGACCAAGGAGCACGTGCTCCTGGCCCGCCAGGTCGGCGTTCCCTCCATCGTTGTCGCCCTGAACAAGGCCGACATGGTGGACGACGAGGAGATCCTGGAGCTCGTTGAGCTCGAGGTCCGTGAGCTCCTCTCCGAGTACGACTTCCCGGGCGACGACCTGCCGGTCGTCCAGGTCTCGGCGCTCAAGGCGCTCGAGGGCGACAAGGAGTGGGGCGAGAAGCTCCTCGGCCTCATGAAGGCCGTGGATGACTACATCCCGACCCCCCCGCGTGACACCGAGATGCCGTTCCTCATGCCCGTCGAGGACGTCTTCACCATCACCGGTCGTGGCACCGTCGTCACCGGTCGTATCGAGCGTGGTGTCCTGAAGGTCAACGAGACCGTCGACATCATCGGTATCAAGGAGACCAAGACCACCACCACGGTCACCGGTATCGAGATGTTCCGCAAGCTGCTCGACGAGGGCCAGGCGGGCGAGAACGTCGGTCTGCTCCTCCGTGGCATCAAGCGCGAGGACGTCGAGCGCGGCCAGGTCATCATCAAGCCCGGTTCGGTCACGCCGCACACCGAGTTCGAGGCCCAGGCCTACATCCTGTCGAAGGACGAGGGTGGCCGTCACACCCCGTTCTTCAACAACTACCGCCCGCAGTTCTACTTCCGTACCACGGACGTCACGGGTGTTGTCACCCTGCCGGCCGGCACGGAGATGGTCATGCCGGGCGACAACACCGAGATGACGGTCGCGCTGATCCAGCCGGTCGCCATGGAGGAGGGCCTGAAGTTCGCCATCCGTGAGGGTGGTCGTACCGTGGGCGCCGGCCAGGTCACCAAGATCACGAAGTAATTTCGTGCTCTGACCTGGTAGCTCGCGCGAGCGGGCACCATGTTTGACAGAAGGGCCCCTCCCTTGTCGCCTCGGCGGCGGGGGAGGGGCCCTTTGTCGTCAGGCGGCGGCTTCCCGGCAGCCCCCACAGAGCCCTGGGGCGGGGGAGCGGAAGGCCAGGCCGCAGGACTCGGCCTCGCAGGTCTGGAAGGGATGGGGCGGTACGTAGGCGGGTGCGCGCGGTGTGGCGGGCAGGGCGGGCGGCAGCTGCTCGGTGAGCCGGTGGGCGACCAGCCCGGCGGGGTTGCGGGGCGGTGACGGGAGATTCGCGGTGAGGGCGGCCCCGACGGCACCCGGGCTGACCCCGCGCTCCAGCCAGGCCTCCACGGCGGGCGCGAGGCGGTCGATGTCCTGCTGCCCGAGGACGAGGCGGGAGTCGAGACGGCGCAGGTCGCCGAGGACGGTGATCGCGGCGGCCCGGCGCCAGTGGTTGTCGGGGTTCACGGGCCGGGGCAGCGGCGCCCGGCCCGCCCGAGGCGGCGTCGGTGGCATGGGTGGCGCCGGTGACGTCTGCGACATCGGATTCGGCGGAGCGGTCGTCGCCGTCGGCGGCGGTGCCGGTGGCCGCGCCGGGGGCGGTTCGTCGTCCACGGGGAGGCGGCCGGGGCGGTTGTAGGACACGGTCCGGGTGACGACCTGCCCGCCGGGGAGCCGTACGCGGGTCCGCTCCAGGTACCCGTGCACCTCCAGCTCGCGCAGGGCGCGGGCGATGCGGTGCTCGCTCTCGGGGAAGCGGCCTGCGAGGTCCTTGATGCCGATGCGGGTGCCGGTCGGCAGCGACTGGATGTACACCGCGAGCCCGATGGCGACGAGCGAGAGCTCGGCGTGCTGGGCGAGGTGGTTGCCGTCAGCCTGGTTCCGAACCGAGGCGCACGAGAGCACGCTAATCTTCGGGCTATCCATCGGGAAGGTTGTGTCTTCCTTGCTGGCTAGGCCCTCGGTCGGGATTGCGAGTCCCGCCGGGGGCCGAGGTATGTCTGGAGTTGTCGCGGCGAGCGTATGCCAGACAACCCCCCACCAAGCCAGCCCAGTTGGCGTAGTTCACCCATGTGAGCGACGGCCCCCCGACGGGAGGCTGGAGGGGTTTGGCAGGGTCCTTTGGGCGCGGTGGGGTTAGACGTATGGGGGACCACGGTGAAGCACCGGCTGTGGCGGACGTTGACGTGGATGGCACCGGATCGGGGGGCCGCCCCACCGCATCGCGGCCCCCGCGACCCGGTGGACTCAGCCGCCGGGGCCGCCGACGAGCAGCTCTTTGCGACCGATCCGCCCGGCCCCGTCGCCGACGAGGGTGACCTTGGCGAGGGGCGCACGACGCCTGGTCTCCGGCCGGGGCGGATACCAGCGGAGCGCGGTCAGCCGCACCTCGACCCCTGGCACGCCGACGGCCCGGAACACCATTCCGACCTGCGCCTCGCCGGTGAAGCTCGCCGCGACGCACACCAGCTCATCTGCGGAACTCTTCGCGACCTGATACACGGACAGCCGCACCGCGGTCGGCGGCGCGGGCTGCGTGTCGGCACAATCGGCGAGTTTTTCCTTTCTCCGAAGGACCAGTGCGCTAGTCGTTCAGGAGGTCGTGAAGGTAGTCGCCGAGTCCGCCTGGATGCGAGCTCGCATCGACTCCTCTCAGGTATGCGGCGATGTCGGAATCGAGAAACTCTGAGAGCTGTAGCAGGGCGTTCAGCTGGGCTTCCAGAGCGCCACTGTCCGTCTCCTGAGCTGCGCATACGGTTAGTACGCCCGCCAGGAGTCCCCCAACTGCCGGCGAGCAGCCGCTGACCCAATCTGTCACTTCGTCTGCGGCGGTCTGGCGCTGTTCGGCATTCAGATCCGTGGCCTGCCGGATGAAATGTAGAACCCTGCTGGAGGGGAGTGTCATCTCACGCCTTTCTGCGTCGACAGCGGTGACGCGGGCCGCCGCGTCGAGGGTGAAGGTGCGGAGTCGTCGATGCCGGGCAGGTAGCGGTCGGCGCGGTAGCGCTCGCCGCGGCGCTGGTGCGGCCGGTCTGGGGCGGTGCGTACGTCGTGGAGCCGGCGGACGTCGTCTTGCGGAGGACCTGGCCGAGCACGTTGCGGGCGTAGGAGACGGCCTCGCCCAGCGTGTTCGTGTAAGAGGTCAGTGAGCCCGCCGCGTCGTAGGACGCGGGCGTCGTAGTCCGTTCCCCCGAGGCCGGATGGCCCGCCGGATCGTAGGCTAACTCCAGTTCAGGCATTGGGGGTTGGTGACCTCCGTCAGGCGGAGCTCCGTGTCGTGGGTGAAGGTGTGACGGGCGACGTCCGGGCCCGTTAGGGCGACGAGGAGAGCGACGTCGCCGTACCGGGAGAGCGTCACACCGCCCACCGCGTCACGGCGCAGGAGGCGGCCCTCCACGCTCCAGGGCGCGGGGTGCTGTCGGGGTCGGTGATGGCGATCGGGCGGCCCAAGGCGTCGCGGGTGGACGTCGTCGTCGCGCCCAGACCGGCCGGCCGGTTCCGGAGGTCGTGTGGCCGAGGGTGTTCGTCAGGGATGCCAGGTGACCGCGTGCGGCGTGGGCGAATCGGTTCGTGGCGCCTGACGGGCCCGTCAGGGAGGTGCGGGCTGCCCTGGGCGTCGTATGTCTGGGGGGCCGTTGTGCCGTCCGGGTGCAGGACGAGGGTCGGCAGGCCCAGGGCCTCGTACTCCGCCCGCGAGACGCGGGCGTCCGGGCGGGTCGACGAGGTCGGGCGGCCGTCCTCGTCGTACGACGGGCGGACCCTGCGGCCCAGGGGATCCGTACAGGGCAGGAGGCGGCGGCTGTACCGGTGTACCGCTCGCACTCGGAGCGCGTCGTCGCGTCGGTGGGGCCGGCTTTCGTGGTGATCCGCGTGCGGTCAGTGATCACGTACTGCGTGCGGTCGCCGAAGGAAGCCGTGTGGGTGGTGAGGCCGTCCTCGTGGGCGAACCGGACGTTCAGGTGATCGTTGGCGCCGGAGAAGGCTGCCGGACCGTGGCGCGGGTCGTGGTGCGGTCCTGGTGAGGCCCCGCATGGGATACCGGGGGATGGCGCAGTTTGACGTGTCCGCGCGGCGGGGTATTGTTCTGCGCCCGATTGGCGCAGTACGTGTCTTGTATGGCAGACTACTCAAGTTGCTCGGTTGAGTGCCGATGCTGCGCGCCTCCCGCCGGGAGGACCGGAAGCGAGTCCCACAGTACTCGTCGCCTCTATCTGTCCCTCGGGGCAGCAATGGGGGCGGACGTACGGGAATCTTCTGGGAAGTGTCAGCAGGGCGCCGACCAGGCACCCGGTGGGTGTTTCTCCCCCGAAGCGCGGTCCTGGGACCGCACCCCCTTGGATGAGGGAATTTCCGTATGGGAATTTTCTGTAGAGGGAGTGCGACACGCCCGACCGCGTGGGTCGGAGGGAAGCGGTGGAGAGATCCACAGCCACCCGGGAGCCAGAGCGTTTCCACAACAGACAGGACTACGGAGTAGCCATGGCGGGACAGAAGATCCGCATCCGGCTCAAGGCCTACGACCACGAGGTCATCGATTCGTCGGCGAAGAAGATCGTCGAGACGGTGACGCGCACTGGTGCGTCGGTCGCGGGCCCGGTGCCGCTGCCCACTGAGAAGAACGTGTACTGCGTCATCAAGTCGCCGCACAAGTACAAGGACTCGCGCGAGCACTTCGAGATGCGCACGCACAAGCGCCTGATCGACATCCTCGACCCGACGCCCAAGACCGTTGACTCGCTGATGCGCCTGGACCTTCCGGCCGGCGTTGACATCGAGATCAAGCTCTGAGAGGCGTCGAGAAGATGGCAAAGCAGATCAAGGGCGTCCTGGGCGAGAAGCTCGGCATGACCCAGGTCTGGGACGAGAACAACCGTGTCGTCCCGGTGACCGTTGTCAAGGCCGGGCCCTGCGTCGTTACCCAGGTCCGTACGAACGACATCGACGGCTACGAGTCGGTCCAGATCGCCTTCGGCGAGATCGACCCGCGCAAGGTGAACAAGCCCCTCAAGGGCCACTTCGCCAAGGCCGACGTGACCCCCCGCCGCCACCTGGTGGAGCTCCGCACCTCCGACGCCAGCGAGTACACGCTCGGCCAGGAGATCACTGCTGAGGTGTTCGAGTCCGGCGTCAAGGTTGACGTCACGGGCAACAGCAAGGGCAAGGGCTTCGCCGGTGTCATGAAGCGGCACAACTTCCGGGGCCTCGGCGCCGGTCACGGTGTGCAGCGCAAGCACCGCTCCCCCGGTTCGATCGGTGGCTGCGCCACCCCTGGGCGTGTCTTCAAGGGCATGCGCATGGCCGGTCGTATGGGCAACGAGCGCGTCACCACCCAGAACCTGACCATCCACGCGGTTGACGCGGAGAAGGGTCTGCTCCTCATTAAGGGTGCGGTCCCCGGTCCGAACGGCGGCCTCGTCCTGGTCCGTACCGCGGCCAAGGGGGCTTGAGGTAATGAGCACCATTGACATCCTTTCGCCGGCAGGCGACAAGGCCGGTACCGTCGAGCTCCCCTCGGAGATCTTCGACGCGAAGACCAGCGTTCCGCTGATCCACCAGGTCGTTGTCGCTCAGCTGGCAGCTGCCCGTCAGGGCACGCACAAGACCAAGCGTCGTGGCGAAGTCCGTGGTGGTGGCCGCAAGCCGTACCGCCAGAAGGGCACCGGCCGCGCGCGCCAGGGTTCGACCCGTGCGCCGCAGTTCGTCGGCGGTGGCGTCGTCCACGGCCCGCAGCCGCGTGACTACTCCCAGCGGACCCCGAAGAAGATGAAGGCCGCCGCCCTCCGCGGTGCCCTCTCGGACCGTGCGCGTCACTCCCGCATCCACGTCGTCACCGGCGTGGTCGAGGGTGCCGCCTCCACGAAGGCCGCCAAGACGCTGTTCGGCAAGATCTCGGAGCGCAAGAACCTGCTCCTGGTCGTCGAGCGCGCCGACGAGGCCGCGTGGCTGTCCGCCCGCAACCTGCCCCAGGTTCACATCCTGGAGCCGGGCCAGCTGAACACGTACGACGTGATCGTCTCTGACGACGTGGTCTTCACTCAGGCCGCTTTCGAGTCCTTCGTGTCTGGCGCGCCTTCTGGCCGGAACGATGAGACCGAAGGGAGCGACGCCTGATGTCTGAGGCGACCGTTACCAGCAAGACCTTCACTGACCCGCGCGACCTGCTGATCAAGCCGGTTGTCTCGGAGAAGAGCTACGCGCTGCTGGACGAGAACAAGTACACGTTCATCGTCGCGCCCGGCGCCAACAAGACCCAGATCAAGCAGGCCGTCGAGGCGGTCTTCTCGGTCAAGGTCACCGGGGTCAACACGATCAACCGTCAGGGTAAGCGCAAGCGCACCAAGACCGGTTTCGGCAAGCGTGCCAACACCAAGCGCGCCATCGTGACCCTCGCTGAGGGCGACCGAATCGACATCTTCGGCGGCCAGGCCTCCTAACGGAGTCCTGAGTCGTCCGGAATCGGACGAGGACTGAGAAATGGGTATCCGCAAGTACAAGCCGACGACCCCGGGCCGTCGTGGCTCCAGCGTCGCCGACTTTGTCGAGATCACGCGGTCCACGCCGGAGAAGTCGCTGGTTCGCCCGCTGCACAGCAAGGGCGGCCGTAACAACACCGGTCGGATCACCGTTCGCCACCAGGGTGGTGGACACAAGCGCGCCTACCGCGTGATCGACTTCCGTCGTCACGACAAGGACGGCGTGCCGGCCAAGGTCGCGCACATCGAGTACGACCCCAACCGCACCGCGCGCATCGCGCTCCTGCACTACGCGGACGGCGAGAAGCGCTACATCATCGCTCCCCGCGGTCTGAACCAGGGCGACCGGATTGAGAACGGCCCCACGGCCGACATCAAGCCCGGTAACAACCTGGCCCTCCGCAACATCCCGGTCGGTACCACGATCCACGCGATCGAGCTCCGTCCCGGTGGTGGCGCGAAGTTCGCCCGTTCCGCGGGTGCCTCCGTGCAGCTGCTCGCGAAGGAGGGCACGATGGCCCACCTTCGTATGCCTTCCGGTGAGATCCGCCTGGTCGACGCGCGCTGCCGCGCGACCGTCGGTGAGGTCGGCAACGCCGAGCAGTCGAACATCAACTGGGGCAAGGCCGGCCGCATGCGCTGGAAGGGCGTTCGCCCGTCCGTCCGCGGTGTCGCGATGAACCCGGTTGACCACCCGCACGGTGGTGGTGAGGGCAAGACCAGTGGTGGTCGCCACCCGGTCTCCCCGTGGGGTCAGAAGGAGGGTCGTACTCGCTCGCCGAAGAAGGCTTCGAGCAAGTACATCGTCCGCCGCCGCAAGACGAACAAGAAGCGCTAGGAGCGGGTTTAGATGCCGCGCAGTCTCAAGAAGGGGCCCTTCGTCGACGACCACCTCGTAAAGAAGGTGGACGTCCAGAACGAAGCCGGCACCAAGAACGTCATCAAGACCTGGTCCCGTCGCTCGATGATCATCCCCAGCATGCTGGGTCACACCATCGCGGTGCACAACGGCAAGACCCACGTCCCGGTGTTCGTCACCGAGTCGATGGTCGGCCACAAGCTCGGCGAGTTCTCGCCGACTCGCACCTTCCGCGGCCACGTCAAGGACGACCGGAAGTCGAAGCGCCGCTAAAGGCGGGGTGGTAACGACTATGACTTACACCGAAGGGACAACCATGGAAGCCAGGGCCCAGGCGCGGTACATCCGCGTCACGCCCATGAAGGCCCGCCGAGTGGTGGACCTTATCCGTGGCATGGATGCCACGGAGGCTCAGGCGGTCCTGCGTTTCGCCCCGCAGGCCGCGAGCGTGCCGGTTGGCAAGGTGCTTGACAGCGCCATTGCCAATGCCGCACACAACTACAACCACCCGGACGCCTCCACGCTGGTCATCAGCGAGGCGTTCGTGGACGAGGGCCCGACCCTGAAGCGGTTCCGTCCGCGTGCGCAGGGCCGTGCCTACCGGATCCGCAAGCGGACCAGCCACATCACCGTGGTCGTCAGCAGCAAGGAAGGTTCCCGGTAATGGGCCAGAAGGTAAACCCGCACGGGTTCCGGCTCGGCATCACCACCGACTTCAAGTCGCGTTGGTACGCCGACAAGCTGTACAAGGACTACGTCAAGGAAGACGTCGCCATCCGTCGGATGATGACGTCCGGCATGGAGCGCGCCGGCATCTCGAAGGTTGAGATCGAGCGCACCCGTGACCGCGTGCGTGTGGACATCCACACCGCTCGTCCGGGCATCGTCATCGGCCGCCGTGGCGCCGAGGCCGACCGCATCCGCGGTGACCTCGAGAAGCTCACGGGCAAGCAGGTCCAGCTGAACATCCTCGAGGTCAAGAACCCCGAGCTTGACGCTCAGCTGGTTGCCCAGGCCGTTGCCGAGCAGCTCTCCTCCCGCGTCTCCTTCCGTCGCGCCATGCGTAAGAGCATGCAGGGCACGATGAAGGCCGGCGCCAAGGGCATCAAGATCCAGTGTGGCGGCCGTCTCGGCGGCGCCGAGATGTCCCGGTCCGAGTTCTACCGCGAGGGTCGTGTGCCGCTGCACACGCTGCGCGCGAACGTGGACTACGGCTTCTTCGAGGCCAAGACCACCTTCGGCCGTATCGGCGTGAAGGTCTGGATCTACAAGGGCGACGTCAAGAACATCGCCGAGGTTCGCGCCGAGAACGCTGCGGCCCGTGCGGGTAACCGCCCGGCCCGTGGCGCGCAGGGCGCTGGCGACCGTCCCGCCGGCCGTGGTGGCCGTGGTGGCGAGCGCGGCGGCCGTGGTGGCCGCAAGCCGCAGCAGGCTGCTGGTGCCGAGGCCCCCAAGGCCGACGCTCCCGCCGCCGCTCCGGCCGAGAGCACCGGAACGGAGGCCTGACCGACATGCTGATCCCTCGTAGGGTCAAGCACCGCAAGCAGCACCACCCCAAGCGCCGCGGTATGGCCAAGGGCGGTACTGAGGTCTCGTTCGGCGAGTACGGCATCCAGGCGCTGACCCCGGCGTACGTGACGAACCGCCAGATCGAGGCGGCTCGTATCGCGATGACCCGCCACATCAAGCGTGGCGGCAAGGTCTGGATCAACATCTACCCGGACCGCCCGCTCACGAAGAAGCCTGCCGAGACCCGCATGGGTTCCGGTAAGGGTTCTCCCGAGTGGTGGATCGCCAACGTGCACCCGGGTCGGGTCATGTTCGAGCTGTCCTACCCGAACGAGAAGATTGCTCGTGAGGCGCTCACCCGCGCTGCTCACAAGCTTCCGATGAAGTGCCGGATTGTTCGGCGCGAGGCAGGTGAGTCGTGATGGCGACGGGAACCAAGGCGTCCGAGCTGCGTGAGCTCGGCAACGAGGAGCTCGTTGGCAAGCTGCGCGAGGCCAAGGAAGAGCTGTTCAAGCTGCGCTTCCAGGCGGCCACGGGTCAGCTGGAGAACAACGGCCGGCTCAAGTCCGTCCGTAAGGACATCGCTCGCATCTACACCCTGATGCACGAGCGTGAGCTCGGTATCGAGTCGGTGGAGAGCGCCTGATGAGCGAGAAGAATGTGACTGAGAAGACCGAGCGCGGTTTCCGCAAGACCCGTGAGGGTCTGGTCGTCAGCGACAAGATGGACAAGACCGTCGTCGTCGCCGTTGAGGACCGCGTGAAGCACGCCCTGTACGGCAAGGTCATCCGCCGTACGAACAAGCTCAAGGCTCACGACGAGCAGAACGCTGCCGGCGTCGGCGACCGCGTCCTCATCATGGAGACGCGTCCGCTGTCGGCGAGCAAGCGCTGGCGCATCGTCGAGATCCTCGAGAAGGCCAAGTAAGGAAATTCGCGCAAGCGAATTCCAATAGTCAAGGCCTGAGGGGTTTCCCTCAGGTTCGTTCCGCCAGGCTCGGTGGGGGCTGCCGCTCTTCGGAGTGAAGCCCCCGCCGGGAACCGGCAGACAATCAGGAGATAGACGTGATCCAGCAGGAGTCGCGACTGCGTGTCGCCGACAACACTGGTGCCAAGGAGATCCTTTGCATCCGTGTTCTCGGTGGTTCCGGTCGCCGCTACGCGGGCATCGGTGACGTCATCGTCGCCACCGTCAAGGACGCGATCCCCGGTGGCAACGTGAAGAAGGGTGACGTCGTCAAGGCGGTCATCGTTCGCACCGTCAAGGAGCGCCGCCGCCAGGACGGCTCGTACATCCGCTTCGACGAGAACGCCGCTGTCATTCTCAAGAACGACGGCGACCCTCGTGGCACCCGTATCTTCGGCCCCGTGGGCCGTGAGCTGCGCGAGAAGAAGTTCATGAAGATCATCTCGCTCGCGCCGGAGGTGCTGTAAGCATGAAGATCAAGAAGGGCGACCTGGTTCAGGTCATCACCGGTAAGGACAAGGGCAAGCAGGGCAAGGTCATCGTTGCCTTCCCCGCTGACAACCGCGTCCTCGTCGAGGGTGTCAACCGGGTCAAGAAGCACACCAAGGCTGCGCAGAACCAGGCCGGCGGCATTGTGATCACCGAGGCCCCGGTCCACGTGAGCAACGTTCAGCTGGTTGTGGAGAAGGACGGCAAGAAGGTCGTCACCCGCGTCGGCTACCGCTTCGACGACGAGGGCAACAAGATCCGCGTTGCCAAGCGGACGGGTGAGGACATCTGATGGCTACCACTCCGCGTCTCAAGACGAAGTACCGCGAGGACATCGCGGGCAAGCTGCGTGAGGAGTTCTCCTACGAGAACGTCATGCAGATCCCCGGTCTCGTGAAGATCGTGGTCAACATGGGTGTGGGCGACGCCGCCCGCGACTCCAAGCTGATCGACGGCGCCATCAAGGACCTGACGACGATCACCGGTCAGAAGCCGGCCGTCACGAAGGCCCGCAAGTCCATCGCGCAGTTCAAGCTGCGCGAGGGTCAGCCGATCGGCTGCCACGTCACCCTCCGTGGTGACCGCATGTGGGAGTTCCTGGACCGTACGCTGTCGCTCGCGCTGCCGCGTATCCGTGACTTCCGTGGTCTGTCGCCGAAGCAGTTCGACGGCCGTGGCAACTACACCTTCGGTCTCACGGAGCAGGTCATGTTCCACGAGATCGACCAGGACAAGATCGACCGTACCCGGGGTATGGACATCACCGTGGTCACCACGGCGACCAACGACGCTGAGGGCCGCGCGCTCCTTCGTCACCTCGGCTTCCCCTTCAAGGAGGCGTAAGCGAGATGGCGAAGAAGGCTCTCATCGCGAAGGCTGCCCGCAAGCCCAAGTTCGGTGTGCGTGCGTACACCCGCTGCCAGCGCTGCGGTCGTCCCCACTCCGTGTACCGCAAGTTCGGCCTGTGCCGCGTGTGCCTTCGTGAGATGGCTCACCGTGGCGAGCTGCCGGGCGTGACCAAGAGCTCCTGGTAACTCCCCCTCGTCCTTCGGGACTTGGGAAGTACCAGAGACTCTCGGTAAGCATCTGGTCGGCGGATGCCCGGCCCCGCATGCCTTAGGCTTGTGTGGTTGGGCGTCCGCCGCCCATAACGACTTACTACGCCGTAGGTCCCCGCACCGCACCCGTCCCGCCACTGAGTGGGGAGAGGGATGGCGCATACAGGAAACCCCGGCGAGAGAGGCCGAAGGCCACTTCATGACCATGACTGACCCGATCGCAGACATGCTCACTCGTCTGCGTAACGCTAACTCGGCGTACCACGACACCGTCGTGATGCCGCACAGCAAGATCAAGTCGCACATCGCAGAGATCCTCAAGCAGGAGGGTTTCATCACCGGCTGGAAGGTCGAGGACGCCGAGGTCGGCAAGAACCTCGTCCTCGAGCTGAAGTTCGGGCCGAACCGTGAGCGCTCCATCGCGGGCATCAAGCGGATCTCGAAGCCCGGTCTGCGTGTGTACGCGAAGTCCACCAACCTGCCGAAGGTGCTCGGCGGCCTGGGCGTGGCGATCATCTCCACGTCCCACGGTCTCCTCACCGGACAGCAGGCAGGCAAGAAGGGCGTAGGTGGGGAAGTCCTCGCCTACGTCTGGTAGTCGGGAACGGAGGAAAAGCAATGTCGCGAATCGGCAAGCTCCCCATCCAGGTTCCCGCCGGTGTGGACGTCACCATCGATGGCCGCACGGTCGCGGTGAAGGGCCCCAAGGGTTCCCTCTCGCACACCGTCGCCGCGCCGATCGAGATCGTCAAGGGTGAGGACGGCGTTCTGAACGTCACCCGCCCGAACGACGAGCGTCAGAACAAGGCCCTGCACGGCCTGTCCCGCACGCTGGTGGCGAACATGATCACCGGTGTGACCACGGGATACGTCAAGGCTCTCGAGATCAGCGGTGTCGGTTACCGCGTCGCCGCGAAGGGCTCCGACCTGGAGTTCCAGCTTGGTTACAGCCACCCGATCCTGATCGAGGCGCCCGAGGGCATCTCCTTCAAGGTCGAGTCGCCCACCAAGTTCTCGGTCGAGGGCATCGACAAGCAGAAGGTCGGCGAGGTCGCCGCCAACATCCGCAAGCTGCGGAAGCCCGACCCGTACAAGGCCAAGGGTGTCAAGTACGCCGGCGAAGTCATCCGCCGCAAGGTCGGAAAGGCTGGTAAGTAGCCATGGCATACGGTGTGAAGATCGCCAAGGGCGACGCGTACAAGCGCGCTGCCAAGGCTCGCCGCCACATCCGCATCCGCAAGAACGTCTCGGGTACGGCGGAGCGTCCGCGCCTCGTCGTGACGCGTTCCAACCGCAACATCGTTGCTCAGGTCATCGACGACCTCCAGGGTCACACCCTGGCGTCCGCGTCGACCCTGGACACCTCGATCCGCGGTGGCGAAGGCGACAAGAGCGCCCAGGCCAAGGCCGTCGGCGCACTCGTCGCCGAGCGTGCCAAGGCTGCGGGTGTCGAGACCGTCGTGTTCGACCGCGGTGGCAACCGATACGCCGGGCGCATTGCCGCTCTGGCTGACGCCGCCCGCGAAGCCGGGCTGAAGTTCTAAGCCCCGGTTCCGGGACTCACGGACGTAACAGAGAGAGGTAATCCAATGGCTGGACCCCAGCGCCGCGGAAGCGGTGCCGGTGGCGGCGAGCGGCGGGACCGGAAGGGTCGCGAGGGTGGCCCTGCCGCCGAGAAGACCGCTTACGTTGAGCGCGTTGTCGCGATCAACCGCGTCGCCAAGGTTGTCAAGGGTGGTCGCCGCTTCAGCTTCACCGCGCTGGTCGTGGTGGGCGACGGTGACGGCACTGTAGGTGTCGGTTACGGCAAGGCCAAGGAAGTTCCCGCGGCCATCGCCAAGGGTGTCGAGGAAGCCAAGAAGAGCTTCTTCAAGGTTCCGCGCATCCAGGGCACGATCCCTCACCCGATCACGGGCGAGCGTGCCGCTGGCGTCGTGCTCCTGAAACCGGCTTCCCCCGGTACCGGTGTTATCGCCGGTGGCCCGGTGCGCGCCGTTCTGGAGTGCGCCGGCGTTCACGACATCCTGTCGAAGTCGCTCGGCTCTTCGAACGCGATCAACATCGTGCACGCGACCGTGGCGGCCCTCAAGGGCCTGCAGCGTCCCGAGGAGATCGCGGCTCGCCGCGGTCTGCCCCTCGAGGACGTCGCCCCCGCGGCCCTGCTTCGTGCACGTGCTGGGGCGGGTGCGTAATGGCTCGCCTCAAGATCACGCAGACGAAGTCGTACATCGGCAGCAAGCAGAACCACCGCGACACTCTGCGTTCGCTCGGGCTCAAGCGCCTGAACGACGTGGTCGTCAAGGAGGACCGCCCCGAGTTCCGCGGAATGGTTCACACCGTCCGCCACCTCGTGACGGTTGAGGAGGTTGACTAACATGGCTGAGAACAGCCCGCTGAAGGCCCACAACCTCCGTCCCGCCCCCGGTGCCAAGACCGCGAAGACCCGTGTCGGTCGTGGTGAGGCGTCGAAGGGTAAGACGGCCGGTCGTGGTACGAAGGGCCAGAAGGCCCGCTACCAGATCCCGCAGCGCTTCGAGGGCGGGCAGATGCCCCTCCACATGCGCCTGCCGAAGCTCAAGGGCTTCAAGAACCCGTTCCGCACCGAGTTCCAGGTTGTCAACCTGGACAAGCTCGGCGCGCTCTACCCCGAGGGTGGAGAAGTCACGGTGGCCGACCTGGTCGCCAAGGGCGCGGTTCGCAAGAACAGCCTCGTCAAGGTCCTGGGCCAGGGCGAGATCTCCGTGGCGCTGACGGTTTCGGTTGACGCCGTTTCCGCCTCCGCCAAGGAGAAGATTGCCGCTGCCGGCGGCACTGTCACCGAGCTCGTCTAAGACGAAACTCAGTGATTAATAGCTGAAACCCGACCGGGGATGCCTCACATATGGGGCATCCCCGGTTGGTCGTTCCACGGGGGGCGCAGTCGCCGGTAAGGTGGCCTGCACCTTTGCTTGTACGTATTCGTCGATCCCTCAGACCGTCACCTCTGACGCAGTAGCGCGGGGGTCGCAGGAGGCACCGTGCTCACCGCGTTCGCCCGGGCGTTCAAGACGCCCGACCTGCGCAAGAAGCTGCTCTTCACGCTCGGCATCATCGTGCTGTTCCGGCTCGGGTCCCACATCCCGGTACCCGGCGTGAGCTACAAGGCCGTACAGATCTGTGTAGACCAGGCATCCGGCCAGAACGGCGGACTCTTCGGCCTGGTCAACATGTTCAGCGGCGGTGCGCTGCTGCAGATCACGATCTTCGCGCTCGGCATCATGCCGTACATCACGGCGAGCATCATCCTGCAGCTGCTGACCGTGGTCATCCCGAAGCTGGAGAACCTCAAAAAAGAGGGTCAGTCCGGCACGGCGAAGATCACTCAGTACACGCGCTATCTGACGGTCGCGCTCGCGATTCTTCAGGGCACCGGCCTTGTGGCCACCGCCAAGACCGGCGCGCTCTTCCCGTCTTGCTCGGCCGCCCAGCAGATCGTGCCGGACCGTTCGATCTTCACCATGATCACCATGGTGATCACCATGACCGCCGGTACCTGTGTCGTCATGTGGCTCGGTGAGCTCGTCACCGACCGCGGCATCGGCAACGGCATGTCGATCCTGATGTTCATCTCGATTGCCGCCGGCTTCATCGGAGCCATGTGGCGGATCAAGCTCCAGGGCAAGATCGCGGACGGCTGGGTCGAGTTCGGCGTGGTCATCCTGGTCGGCCTCGCGATGGTCGCCCTGGTGGTCTTCGTCGAGCAGGCGCAACGCCGGATTCCGGTCCAGTACGCGAAGCGCATGATCGGTCGCCGTGCGTACGGCGGCACGTCGACCTACATCCCGCTCAAGGTGAACCAGGCGGGTGTGATCCCCGTCATCTTCGCCTCGTCGCTGCTGTACATCCCGGCGCTGATCGTTCAGTTCAGCGGTTCGACCGCCGGCTGGGCGACCTGGATCAACAAGCACTTCGTCAAGGGCGACCACCCGTACTACATCGCCGCCTACTTCCTCCTGATCGTTTTCTTCGCGTTCTTCTACGTGGCGATTTCGTTCAACCCCGAGGAAGTTGCAGACAACATGAAGAAGTATGGTGGGTTCATCCCGGGCATCCGCGCCGGCCGGCCTACCGCCGAGTACCTGAGCTACGTGCTCAACCGGATCACCTGGCCGGGGTCGCTGTACCTGGGTCTCATCGCTCTTGTGCCGACGATGGCGTTGGCGGGCTTCGGCGCGAACCAGAACTTCCCCTTCGGTGGGACGAGCATCCTGATCATCGTGGGTGTGGGTCTGGAGACCGTGAAGCAGATCGAGAGCCAGCTCCAGCAGCGCAATTACGAAGGGTTCCTCCGCTGATGCGAATCGTCCTCGTCGGGCCTCCCGGTGCGGGCAAGGGAACGCAGGCCGCGTTCCTTGCCAAGAACCTGTCGATCCCGCACATCTCCACGGGTGACCTCTTCCGCGCCAACATCAGCCAGGGCACCGAGCTCGGCAAGAGCGCGAAGTCGTACATGGACGCCGGTGAGCTCGTCCCCGACTCGGTCACCATCGGTATGGCCAAGGACCGGATGGAGCAGCCGGACGCCGCGAACGGCTTCCTGCTTGACGGCTTCCCGCGCAACCTCTCGCAGGCCGAGGCGCTCGACGACATCCTCAAGGCCGCCGGCCTGAGCCTGGATGCCGTCCTCGACCTGGAGGTCGAGGAGGACGAGGTGGTCAAGCGCATCGCCGGCCGCCGGATCTGCCGCAAGGACTCCGCGCACGTCTTCCACGTCACGTACGCCCCGCCGAAGGCCGACGGCGTCTGCGACGTCTGCGGCGGCGAGCTGTACCAGCGCGGCGATGACTCGGAGGCGACGGTCCGCAACCGGCTGGCCGTCTACCACACGGAGACCGAGCCGATCATCGACTACTACAAGGCCCAGGGTCTTGTGTCGACCATCCCCGCCCTCGGCGAGGTCAAGGACGTCACGCAGCGCGCGATGGACGCCCTCAAGAAGTAGTACCGAGTAGTACCCCTGTTGTGCAGGTACGGCCGCGGTGTCCCAGGACGCCGCGGCCGTCTGCGTGACGCGGATGGTGACGACCTCAGCCAATAATTGAGGAACCACAGCGGAGAGCAAGCACCTCCGCGAGAGCGGCGGCGGTTTAGCCGCAGAGAAGGGCAGGCACTCTCCATGGTCCAGATCAAGACCCCCGAGCAGATCGCGAAGATGCGCGAGGCAGGGTTGGTCGTCGCCGCGATCCACACGGCGACCCGTGAGGCGGCCGTTCCGGGCGCCACGACGCGGGATCTGGACATGGTGGCCCGGAAGGTCATCGCCGACGCGGGGGCCAAGTCGAACTTCCTCGGGTACGGCGGCTTCCCCGCGACCATCTGCACCTCGGTGAACGAGGTCGTCGTCCACGGCATCCCGGACGACAAGACGGTCCTCAAGGACGGCGACATCATCTCGATCGACGCCGGCGCGATCGTGGACGGCTGGCACGGCGACGCCGCGTACACCGCCTTCGTGGGCACTGGGCACGCGCCTGAGCTGCTGGAGCTCTCCCGGGTGACCGAGGAGTCCATGTGGGCCGGCATCGCCGCCATGAAGCTCGGCAACCGCCTCGTGGACATCTCCAAGGCGATCGAGCAGTACATCCGCCGCCAGCCCCGTCCCTCCACCGGCAAGTACGGGATCATCGAGGACTACGGCGGCCACGGCATCGGGTCCGAGATGCACATGGACCCGCACCTGCTGAACTACGTCTCGCGCAAGCGGGGCAAGGGGATCAAGCTGGTCCCGGGCGTCTGCCTGGCGATCGAGCCGATGGTCTCCCTGGGCACCGCCCAGACGGAGGTCCTGGCGGACGACTGGACGGTCATCACGACGGACGGCACCTGGTCCTCGCACTGGGAGCACTCCATCGCCCTGACCGAGGCCGGGCCCATCGTCCTGACCAGTCCGGACTGCGGCAAGGCGAAGCTGGCGGAGTACGGGGTGACCACCGCGCCGGATCCGCTGGCGTAGTGATCTACACTCTGGGGCAAACTTTCCGGATTCGTCTTTCTGGGTGCCCTGACGTAGACTGACTCGTCGGCTCTCGTGCATTTCCATGCCCTGCATGGGCGCGTAGCCGATCAAGGTAGCCGATTCGAAAGGCGAAGCGTGGCCAAGAAGCAAGGTGCCATCGAAATCGAGGGCACCGTGATCGAGTCCCTCCCGAACGCGATGTTCAAGGTGGAACTCCAGAACGGTCACAAGGTCCTCGCGCACATCAGCGGCAAGATGCGGATGCACTACATCCGAATCCTCCCTGATGACCGGGTTGTGGTGGAGCTTTCCCCGTACGACCTGACGCGTGGCCGGATCGTCTACCGATACAAGTAGATCTTGTCTTCACTCCGTCTGGGGCGTCTTGTCCTGGCGCGGGTGGTGGCACTGACCCGGAGAACCTCACCAACATGAAGGTCAAGCCGAGCGTCAAGAAGATCTGCGACAAGTGCAAGGTGATCCGCCGTCACGGTCGGGTCATGGTCATCTGCGACAACCTGCGCCACAAGCAGCGCCAGGGCTGACGCACGCCGACCGACCTGCACTACGCAGTTCTTCGCGCGACGTAAGAAAAACGTACATACGCAGAGCCCGCCCAGCCCTGAACGGGGCCGGCGGCACCTCCGGCGGGGGCCGGGGACTCGGACGTACCACCACCCATCAGGCGTGGTCGGCGGTCGGGAGTGGCACTGCGGAAGACCCCCGAACACACAGGAGCCATTGAATGGCACGCGTTTCCGGTGTTGACATCCCGCGCGAAAAGCGTGTGGAGATCGCACTTACCTACGTCTTCGGTGTCGGTCGCACCCGGTCCAAGGAAATCCTTGAGGCCACCGGTGTGAACCCGAACACCCGCGTTCGTGACCTGGCCGAAGAGGACCTGGTCAAGATCCGCGAGTACGTGGACGCCAACCTCCGCACCGAGGGTGACCTCCGCCGCGAGATCCAGGCCGACATCCGCCGCAAGGTGGAGATCCAGTGCTACCAGGGCATTCGTCACCGTCGTGGCCTGCCCGTGCACGGCCAGCGCACCAGCACGAACGCCCGTACCCGCAAGGGTCCGCGTCGCGCGATCGCCGGTAAGAAGAAGCCGGGCAAGAAGTAGTCCTGTTCAGCGGTCTTGCGCTGTAGGACCGACCACCTCCCGTAGGAGATTTAGATGCCCCCCAAGGGTCGTCAGGGCGCTGCCAAGAAGGTGCGCCGCAAGGAAAAGAAGAACGTCGCTCACGGGCACGCCCACATCAAGAGCACGTTCAACAACACCATCGTTTCGATCACCGACCCCTCGGGCAACGTGATCTCCTGGGCCTCCGCCGGCCACGTCGGCTTCAAGGGCTCGCGCAAGTCCACCCCCTTCGCCGCGCAGATGGCCGCCGAGTCGGCCGCCCGCCGCGCGCAGGAGCACGGCATGCGCAAGGTTGACGTCTTCGTCAAGGGTCCGGGCTCCGGCCGCGAGACCGCGATCCGCTCCCTCCAGGCCACCGGCCTCGAGGTCGGCTCGATCCAGGACGTCACCCCCACCCCGCACAACGGCTGCCGCCCGCCGAAGCGCCGCCGCGTCTGACGCAGCGGACGCCTGTGCGTCTTTGAGTGTCCGGGCGGTACGAACCCCTTCGGGGGGACGTGCCGCCCGTACCCTTGCTGTAAGTGCTGTACCCGTCGGGCGTCAAATAGTGGGCGTCCACGAATGAAGGAACACAGACATGCTTATCGCTCAGCGTCCTTCGCTGACCGAAGAGGTCGTCGACGAGTACCGCTCGCGGTTCGTGATCGAGCCGCTGGAGCCGGGCTTCGGCTACACCCTCGGTAACTCCCTGCGCCGTACGCTCCTGTCCTCGATCCCGGGTGCCGCTGTCACCAGCATCCGCGTGGACGGCGTCCTGCACGAGTTCACCACCGTGCCGGGTGTCAAGGAAGACGTCACCGACATCATCCTGAACATCAAGCAGCTGGTCGTCTCCTCGGAGCACGACGAGCCGGTCGTGATGTACCTGCGCAAGCAGGGTCCCGGCCTGGTCACCGCTGCCGACATCGCGCCCCCGGCCGGTGTCGAGGTGCACAACCCGGACCTGGTCCTCGCCACGCTCAACGGCAAGGGCAAGCTGGAGATGGAGCTGACCGTCGAGCGCGGTCGCGGCTACGTCTCCGCCGTCCAGAACAAGCAGCTGGGCCAGGAGATCGGTCGCATCCCGATCGACTCCATCTACAGCCCGGTCCTCAAGGTCACCTACAAGGTCGAGGCGACCCGAGTCGAGCAGCGCACCGACTTCGACAAGCTGATCGTCGACGTCGAGACCAAGCAGGCCATGCGCCCGCGTGACGCCATGGCGTCCGCCGGTAAGACCCTGGTCGAGCTGTTCGGTCTGGCCCGCGAGCTCAACATCGACGCCGAGGGCATCGACATGGGCCCGTCCCCGACGGACGCCGCCCTGGCCGCCGATCTGGCGCTGCCGATCGAGGAGCTCGAGCTCACGGTCCGCTCGTACAACTGCCTCAAGCGCGAGGGCATCCACTCCGTGGGTGAGCTCGTCGCCCGCTCCGAGGCCGACCTGCTCGACATCCGCAACTTCGGTGCGAAGTCGATCGACGAGGTCAAGGCGAAGCTGGCCGGCATGGGCCTGGCCCTCAAGGACAGCCCGCCCGGATTCGACCCGACCGCCGCCGCCGACGCCTTCGGCGCCGACGACGACGCGGACGCCGGTTTCGTCGAGACCGAGCAGTACTAGTCGGCTGGGCTCCGGCCCAGGGGATCGCAACGTCGAGACCCAGCAGTACTGATTCTTCCCGTCGCCGGCGGCTGAGGTCCTTGGCCTCAATCGCCGGCCGGGCTTGATTCGCCCGGGCCCGCCAGGGCCCTGATGAAACTTTCCCGCGGCATCCGCCTCGGGGGAACTGACACCGGTACCTGACACGGCCGGTGCAGATATGAAGGAGTAACACCATGCCGCGTCCCGCAAAGGGTGCCCGTCTGGGCGGCAGCGCCGCGCACGAGAAGCACCTTCTCGCGAACCTCGCGAAGGCGCTCTTCGAGCACGGCCGCATCACCACCACCGAGGCCAAGGCCCGTCGCCTGCGTCCCTACGCCGAGCGTCTGGTCACCAAGGCCAAGAAGGGCGACATCCACAACCGTCGCCTGGTGCTGCAGACGATCACGGACAAGAGCATCGTGCACACGCTGTTCACCGAGATCGCCCCGCGCTACGAGAACCGCCCCGGTGGTTACACGCGCATCACCAAGATCGGCAACCGTCGTGGCGACAACGCCCCGATGGCGGTCATCGAGCTGGTCGAGGCCCTGACGGTCGCCCAGCAGGCCACTGGTGAGGCCGAGGCCGCCACCAAGCGTGCGGTCAAGGAGGCGGAGGCTGTCGAGACCCCCGCCGAGGAGACCAAGGAGGCCTGATCCTCCGGGATCTCGCTTGCTTGATCGGCTCTGAACGGGCCCGCCCCTTTCCGGGGCGGGCCCGTTCTGCATGTCTGAGAGGATCTGTCACGTGAGTGACGAGGTGGAGCCCGGGCACGTCCGGGTGCGGCTGGACCTGTCGTACGACGGCAAGGAATTCTCCGGCTGGGCGAAGCAGCGCGTGCTGCGGACCGTGCAGGGCGAGCTGGAATCGGCCCTGCAGACTGTGATGCGGCTTCCGTACCCGGTCGAGCTGACCGTGGCCGGGCGGACCGACGCCGGCGTGCACGCGCGCGGGCAGGTCGCGCAGTTCGACCTGGCCGACGAGGTGTGGGCCGAGCACCAGGACAAGCTGCTGCGCCGCCTGGCCGGACGGCTGCCGCACGACGTACGGGTGTGGAAGGCGGCCGAGGCCCCCGAGGGCTTCAACGCGCGGTTCTCGGCGATCTGGCGCCGCTACGCCTACCGCGTCGGCGACCATCGGGCCGGGGTCGACCCGCTGCGCCGCGGGCACGTGCTGTGGCACCAGTGGCCGCTGGACGTGGACGCCATGAACCAGGCCGCCACCGCGCTGCTCGGCGAGCACGACTTCGCCGCGTACTGCAAGCAGCGCGAGGGTGCCACGACCATCCGTACGCTCCAGCAGCTCAGCTGGGAGCGGGCCGAGGACGGGATCATCACCGCGACCGTCCGCGCCGACGCGTTCTGCCACAACATGGTCCGCTCGCTGGTCGGCGCGCTGCTGCACGTCGGCGACGGCCACCGGCCGGTGGAGTGGCCCGGCCAGGTGCTGGCCGCGGGCGTACGGGACTCCTCGGTGCACGTCGTGAAGCCTCACGGGCTGACGCTGGAGGAGGTCGGCTACCCAACGGACGAGCTGCTGGCCGCGCGCAGCAAGGAGGCGCGGAACATGCGGACGCTGCCGGGGGCGGGCTGCTGCTGACGGGCTCCCGCCCGGGCCTCGTGATCGTTGTGCGGTTGTTATTCCCCGGTGGGCGACTTCGGGGGAATCCGTTTGGGCGGGTCCCGTGCGGGGCTGTTGAATGCCTCGCATGGGACATCTCGAAGCCAGCCACCTGGAGTACTACCTTCCCGACGGGCGGGTCCTGCTCCCCGACGTCTCCTTCCGGGTGGGGGAGGGCTCGGTGGTCGCCCTGGTCGGGGCGAACGGGGCCGGCAAGACCACCCTGCTGAAGCTGATCTCCGGTGACCTCCAGCCGCACGGCGGCGGGGTCACCGTGAGCGGCGGGCTCGGCGTGATGTCGCAGTTCGTGGGCTCGGTACGGGACGAGACGACCGTGCGTGACCTACTGGTTTCCGTGGCCCAGCCGCGGATCCGGGAGGCCGCGAAGGCCGTCGACCGGGCCGAGCACCTGATCATGACGGTGGACGACGAATCCGCCCAGATGGCCTACGCCCAGGCGCTCAGCGACTGGGCCGACGTCCAGGGGTACGAGGCGGAGACCCTGTGGGACGTCTGCACCATGGCCGCGCTGGCGATCCCGTACGACACCGCGCAGTTCCGCGAGGTGCGCACGCTCTCCGGCGGTGAGCAGAAGCGGCTCGTCCTGGAGGCGCTGCTGCGCGGGCCCGACGAGGTGCTGCTCCTCGACGAGCCGGACAACTACCTGGACGTCCCGGGCAAGCGGTGGCTGGAGGACCAGCTGAAGGCCACCCGCAAGACGGTGCTGTTCGTCTCGCACGACCGCGAGCTGCTGTCCCGCGCCGCCGAGAAGATCATCAGCCTGGAGCCGAGCCCGATGGGCACCGACGTATGGGTGCACGGCGCGGGCTTCGACACGTACCACGACGCCCGCAAGGAGCGCTTCGCGCGCTTCGAGGAGCTCAAGCGCCGCTGGGACGAGGAGCACGCCCGCCTGAAGGCGCTGGTGCTGCGGCTGCGCAACCAGGCGGCGAGCAGCCCCGACATGGCCTCGCGCTACCGGGCGATGCAGACCCGCTTCCAGAAGTTCGAGGAGGCGGGACCTCCGCCAGAGCCGCCGCGGGAGCAGGACATCCGGATGCGGCTCAAGGGCGGCCGTACGGGCGTACGCGCGCTGACCGTCGAGAACCTTGAGCTGACCGGCCTGATGAAGCCCTTCTCGCTGGAGGTCTTCTACGGGGAGCGGGTCGCCGTACTCGGCTCGAACGGCTCGGGGAAGTCGCACTTCCTGCGGCTGATGGCGGGCGAGGACGTCAAGCACACCGGTACCTGGAAGCTGGGCGCACGGGTGCTGCCCGGGCATTTCGCGCAGACCCACGCCCACCCGGAGCTGTTCGGCCGCACGCTCGTCGACATCCTGTGGACGGAGAGCGCGAAGGACCGGGGCGCCGCGATGGCCGTGCTGCGCCGCTACGAGCTGGAGCGCCAGGGCGACCAGCCGTTCGAGAAGCTCTCGGGCGGCCAGCAGGCGCGCTTCCAGATCCTGCTGCTGGAGCTGGCCGGGACCACGGCGCTGCTGCTGGACGAGCCGACGGACAACCTGGACCTGGAGTCGGCGGAGGCCTTGCAGGACGGGCTGGAGGCGTACGAGGGCACTGTGCTGTGCGTCACGCACGATCGCTGGTTCGCGCGCACATTTGACCGTTACCTGGTCTTCGGTTCGGACGGTGTTGTGCGAGAGACTCAGGAACCGGTCTGGGACGAGCGCCGTGTGGAGCGCAAGCGCTGAGACGGAAGCGCTGAGATGCAGGCGCTGAGACGGAAGCGCTGAGACGCAAGCGCCGGGGGAGACCGCCTCCCGGCGGGCCGAGGGGAGAGGCGCTGTGGGGCTGCGGCCTAGCATCTGGCTCATGAAATGGGGCAACCCGTCCGGCGCCGCCGAGCCGGGCTCCCGCAACCGGCTGGTCGGCTGGCTGCTGAAGCCGGCGCCCCGGTCCTGGAAGGCCGTCTCCCTCGCGGTCCTCCTCGGGATCGCCGTGTCCACGAGCCTGCGGGAGAACTGGGGCTCGGACAACGCCTTCGTGGTCAAGGCGGCGCAGACACTGCTGGCGGGCGGCTCGCCGTACGAGGACAAGCGCTTCCTGTACCTGCCGAGCGCGGTGCTCATGGCGGTCCCGGAGGCGATGCTTCCGCAGACGGCCCTGAGGTGGCTGCTGCCGGTCGGGATGTCCGGGCTGCTGGGCGCCGGCTGGCTGGCCGCGCTGCGGCTGTTCTCGGTGCCGCTGCGCTCGCGCCTGGCGGTCGGCGGTTTCGCGGTCCTGGCCCTCGCCTACAAGCCGTACGTGAACCTCGTGCTGATCGGGAACTGGACGGCCATCTCGGCGGCCGCGCTGCCGGTGGCGCTGCTGCTCGCGCACCGCAGGGCGTGGGGCGCGGCCGGGCTGGTGGTCGGGCTGGCCATCGCCTGCAAGCCGATGCTGGTGCCGATCGGGCTGCTGTTCCTGCTGGCCCGGCAGTGGCGGGGGCTGGCCGCGGCCGTGCTGGTGCCGCTGGGGACCTCGCTGGCCGGCGCGCTGATGATGCCGAGCCCGTCGCTGTTCTTCACCAAGACCCTGCCGTTCCTGTTCCAGGGCCAGGACTCCTACGCGCTGCCGTGGGACGCCTCGCCGATCGCGGTGCTGCCGCGGCTGGGGGTGCCGGAGCCGCTGGCCGTGCTGGTGGCGTTCGCCGGGGCCGGGGCCGGGCTGTGGGGGGCGTGGGCGCGGTGGCGGCGGACAGACGACGGCGACCAGGGCGAACTGCGGCTGGTAGAGACGGCCTGCATGGTGATGCTCGCCGCATTCCTGGTCTCGCGGCCGTCCTTCGACCACTACCTGCTCGTGGTGCTGCCGCTGCTGCTGGCCTCGGCGGTCCGGCCGGGCTCGATGCCGCGCTCGCCCTGGTTCTGGCTGGCGCTGACGCCCCAGGTGGCCTTGATCCCGTGGCCCTCGGAGCTGGCCCACAAGCGGCGCGCCTTCAAGGACTGCGCCACCCTGTGCGGGCTCGCGATTCTGCTGGCGCGTCGTGCGCTGCGCTCCGGTCGGGTTACTCTAGAGCCCGTAACAACTGCGGGGTCCCCACCCAGGACCGAACCGGAGTGCGCCGCGACGCCAGCAGAATCGGCATCGCGGACCGCGTTTTGACCCGTACGGGTCTTCTTGGGTATTCTGCTGGTTTGTTATGCGTATTGGCTTGCTCATTCTCACGTGAAAGGGCCTTACGCCGGTCCACCGGGCCGATAACCAGCGGTTCACACGGGTTGCGTCCCCGATGTGAACGAGGGCTGTCGTGATCGTCCGTGGTGACCCTGTCAGGACCCTTCCCGCGGGGCTTGCGCCCTATGGGATACCACCACTGAAGAAGCGAAGGCATACGCGTGCGTACGTACAGCCCCAAGCCCGGCGACATCTCGCGCCAGTGGCTCGTCATCGACGCCCAGGACGTTGTCCTCGGCCGTCTGGCGACCCAGGCCGCTGCCCTCCTGCGGGGCAAGCACAAGCCGACTTACGCCCCCCACATGGACATGGGCGACTTCGTCATCATCGTCAACGCCGACAAGGTTCACCTGTCCGGCAACAAGGCGTCCCAGAAGATGGCGTACCGCCACTCGGGCTACCCGGGCGGCCTCCGCTCGGTCCGCTACGACGACCTCCTGGCGAACAACCCGGAGAAGGCCGTCGAGAAGGCCGTCAAGGGCATGCTCCCCAAGAACACCCTGGGCCGTCAGATGCTCTCGAAGCTGAAGGTCTACTCGGGCGAGAACCACCCGCACGCTGCGCAGCAGCCGGTGGCGTTCGAGATCACCCAGGTCGCGCAGTAGTTCCGGCCACCCCCTAAGACGTAGAAAATTCTGAGGAGCATCGTGGCCGAGACCACCGCCGAGACGACCCCCGTCGACGAGTTCGAGGGCAACGTCGAGGAGTACAGCACCGAGTCTGAGGTCGTCGTCGAGGGCGACTACACCTCCGAGTCCCTTGCCGGTCGCTTCGGCGACCCCCAGCCGGCCGCCGGCCTGGGCCGTCGCAAGAACGCCATCGCCCGCGTCCGGATCGTTCCGGGCACCGGCAAGTGGAAGATCAACGGTCGCACCCTTGAGGACTACTTCCCCAACAAGGTGCACCAGCAGGAAGTCAACGAGCCGTTCAAGCTGCTCGAGCTCGACAACCGCTACGACATCATCGCCCGCATCGCGGGTGGCGGCGTCTCCGGCCAGGCCGGCGCCCTGCGCCTCGGCGTGGCCCGTGCGCTGAACGAGGCGGACGTCGACAACAACCGCCCGGCGCTGAAGAAGGCCGGCTTCCTCTCCCGCGACGACCGTGCGGTCGAGCGCAAGAAGGCCGGTCTCAAGAAGGCCCGTAAGGCTCCGCAGTACAGCAAGCGTTAATCTGCGCCTGCTGTTCTGCAACGAAACCGCCCCGGCAGCACTCTCCGTGCTGTCGGGGCGGTTCGTTTACCGCCACAAGCGGCACATACCTGTCACAGCGGTCGTGGACCGTTCATGGACTGCGCATCGACAAAGAGTGAACTCGGGAGGACCAACAGTGGGACGACTCTTCGGGACGGACGGTGTACGAGGCGTTGCCAACGCGGATCTGACGGCTGAGCTCGCGCTCGGCCTCTCCGTGGCGGCCGCGCACGTACTGGCCGAAGCAGGCACCTTCGCGGGCCATCGGGCGATGGCCGTGGTCGGCCGCGACCCCCGCGCGTCCGGCGAGTTCCTGGAGGCCGCGGTCGTCGCGGGCCTCGCGAGCGCGGGCGTGGACGTCCTGCGCGTCGGTGTGCTGCCCACCCCGGCGGTGGCGTATCTCACCGGCGCGCTGGGTGCCGACCTCGGCGTGATGCTCTCCGCGAGCCATAACGCGATGCCCGACAACGGCATCAAGTTCTTCGCGCGCGGCGGCCACAAGCTCGCCGACGAGCTGGAGGACCGGATCGAGCGCGTCTACGACGAGCACCGCACGGGCGCTCCCTGGAACCGGCCCACCGGCGCCGGCGTCGGCCGGGTCTCCGACTACGACGAGGGCTTCGACAAGTACGTCGCCCACCTCATGGGGGTCCTGCCCAACCGCCTCGACGGCGTGAAGGTCGTCCTGGACGAGGCGCACGGCGCCGCCGCCCGCGTCTCGCCCGAGGCGTTCGCCCGGGCCGGCGCGGAGATCATCACCATCGGTGCCGAGCCCGACGGCCTGAACATCAACGACGGCTGCGGCTCCACCCACCTCGGGCTGCTGAAGCAGGCCGTCGTCGAGCACGGGGCCGACTTGGGCATCGCGCACGACGGTGACGCCGACCGCTGCCTGGCCGTGGACGGCACCGGCCAGGAGGTCGACGGCGACCAGATCCTCGCGGTGCTGGCGCTGGCCATGCGCGAGGCGGGGCAGCTGCGCGAGAACACCGTGGTCGGCACCGTGATGTCCAACCTGGGCTTCAAGCTGGCCATGGAGGCCGAGGGCATCCAGGTCGTGCAGACCGGGGTCGGCGACCGGTACGTGCTGGAGTCGATGAAGGAGCACGGCTACGCGCTCGGCGGCGAGCAGTCCGGCCACGTGATCATCCTCGACCACGCGACCACCGGTGACGGCACGCTGACCGGCCTGATGCTGGCCGCCCGTGTCGCGGCCACCGGCCGGTCCCTGGCCGAGCTGGCCGGGGTCATGCAGCGGCTGCCGCAGGTCCTGATCAACGTCCCGGACGTGGACAAGTCCCGCGTGAACACCTCGGCCGAGCTGGCCGCGGCGGTGGCCGACGCCGAGCGCGAGCTGGGCACCACCGGCCGGGTGCTGCTCCGTCCGTCCGGTACGGAGCCACTCGTTCGGGTGATGGTCGAGGCGGCCGACATCGAGCAGGCCCGCGCGGTGGCGGGCCGGCTCGCGGACGCCGTGAAGTCGGCACTCGGCTAGGGAGTGTCCCGCGCTGGTGTGAAGACGTCGGCCCCGTCCTCCGGAAGCTTCCGGAGGACGGGGCCGATGGGTTTTGGGGCTGCGCGCTCAGGCGTGCTCAGGCGCGCTCAGGCCTTCGGCCGGCGGACCCAGCGGCCCCGCTGGGTCCGCCACAGTGCTTTCTGCCCGTACAGGGTCAGTACGCCGGCCAGCATGATCCCGCCCAGGTTCAGCAGCAGCTGTTCCATCGAGCCCCACATCTGGGCGAACTCACCGTAACTGAGGGCCACGGCAGCGTTCGCGCCGGCCGGGACGGTCGTCACCGAGATCGCCACGCCCACCAGCGCCCCGGACTTCGCCGAGGTCAGGGAGAGCACTCCGGCCACGCCCGCGAGCAGCGACACCACGAAGGAGAACGGGTCCGGCTGCCAGATGAAGCCGGTGTTGGGGCGGGGCATGTCCAGCATCCCCCCGTGGAACTGCCCGATCGCGTCCATCCCCAGGCTGAAGACGGTGGTGGCCACGATCGCCACGGCGAAGCCGATCAGGAGCGCGCTCAGCGACCGCAGCGCGAGGCGCGGCTGTCGTTGCACCACCCCCGTGCAGACGCCCGCCAGCGGGCCGAACTCCGGACCGACCGCCATCGCGCCCACGATCAGGATGGCGTTGTCGAGGGCGACACCACAGGCCGCGATCATGGTCGCCAGGATCATGAACGCGCAATAGGTGATGGTGAGGGTGGACTCCTCGTGGGTGGCCTCGGTCAGCTGCTCCCACAGCACCGCGTCGGCGGCCTCGCCAGGGGCCTCCTTCTCGGCTTCGTCGGCCCGCCGGGACAGCGACAGGTCGATGTTCTCGACGGCGATCGAGCCTTCCTTGTCGATGCCCAGCTCCTGGAGCCCGTGCAGAAGCTCGTCGCCCGCCTCCCGGGCAACGTCGCACAGCACCAGGTCGCCCTGGGGATCGCGGGCGGCACCCGGCAGTACGACCAGGTGGGTGGTGCCGACCGTCGATTCGATGACCGAGACGGCGGCCTCGGTCCGGTCGGCCGGGGTGATCAACCGAAGGTGCAGCATGGCCGCACCCTAGCCGGTGCGCGGCTCAGAGCTTGCGGAGGCTGAGCTTCTGCACCTTGTGGTCCGGGCCCTTGCGTACGACGAGGGTGGCCCGGCCGCGGGTGGGGGCCACGTTCTCCAGCAGATTGGGCTTGTTGATGGTGCGCCACATGGTCTGCGCGTACTCGATGGCCTCCTCCTCGGAGACCTGTGTGTACTTGCGGAAGTAGGAGAAAGGATTCTGGAACGCGGTCTCGCGCAGCTTCCGGAACCGGTTGAGGTACCAGCGCTCGATGTCCTCGGGGCGCGCGTCGACGTACACGCTGAAGTCGAAGTAGTCGGCGAGACCGACGCGGGTCCGGCCGTCCGTGCCGGGCAGGGCCGGCTGGAGGACGTTGAGCCCCTCGACGATGAGGATGTCCGGGCGGCGGACGACGAGCTGCTCGCCCGGGACGATGTCGTAGATCAGGTGTGAGTAGACCGGGGCGGTGACCTCGTCCTTGCCGGCCTTGATGTCGGCGACGAACCGGGTGAGGGCGCGGCGGTCGTACGACTCCGGGAAGCCCTTGCGGGCGGTCAGGCCGCGCCGCTGGAGCTCCTTCATGGGGTAGAGGAAGCCGTCGGTGGTGACCAGCTCCACGCGGGGGTGCTCGGGCCAGCGGGCGAGCAGGGCCTGGAGCAGGCGGGCCACGGTGGACTTGCCGACGGCGACGGAACCGGCGACGCCTATCACGAAGGGGGTGCCCTGCTGGGCGCCGTGGCCGTTGCCGGCGTCTCCGAGGAAGGTGTTCAGGGTGCCGCGGAGGTTGCTGGTGGCGCCGACGTAGAGGTTGAGGAGACGGGAGAGCGGCAGGTAGACGTCGCGGACCTCGTCGAGGTCGATGACGTCGCCGAGCCCGCGCAGCCGCTCGACCTCGTCGGCGGTGAGGGGCAGCGGCGTCCGCTCGCGCAGGGCGCTCCACTCTGCGCGGGTGAGGTCGACGTACGGGGAGGCGTCGGGCGTCCTGCGGGGGGCGGGGCGCTCGGGCCGGTCGGCGCGCGCCGTTGCGCTGTCCGACGTGCTTCGTGGCGGCGAAGTGATCACAGGCCCCATTGTCGGGGCTCGGCGGCGGTTGTGGGTGGTGTGGTCGGTCACGTGGGGGCGCAGGGCCGGGGTGGCGGAGCGTGACGTGCATGCCTCGCGCTGTGATCTGATCTCGGATCTCTGGATCTGTGATCTCTGAGTCTGTGATCTCTGGTCTGTGATCTCGGCGGGGTCACGATTGGCGGCCCACGGCGGTAAATCGCGGTGTGGTGATCGGATGTGCCCGTAGATTTGCTGATGATCATAGTTGTGAGTTGTGGGGGAGATCCATCGTGCGTACCGCACTTGTCCGTCGTACCGTCCTGACCGCTTCGGCGGTGTCCCTGGCCGTGCTGGCCACCGCCTGTGGGTCCGACAAGGGGGACACCAAGGCGGACGCCAAGCCGTCCGCCGGGGCCGCTGCCGCGTCGGCGGCGCCCGCCGCCAAGGCGAAGACGGACGCGGAGCTGGGCGGGCTGATCGTGGCTCAGGCCGATCTGCCCGACCACCAGTTCAAGGCGGCCACGCCCGCCGAGGCCACCGCCGGGGCCGGGGCCACCAGTGACAAGCCCGCCTGCCTGCCGCTGGTCAACGCGCAGTCCATGACCCCGTTCGGCAAGGCGGGCGGGGTCGCGCGGACCAAGGTCGTCGGCAAGCCGAAGGAGCCCGCCGCGGACGCGAGCCCCGAGGAGAAGATGAAGGCCGCGATGGATGCCCTCGGCACCACCGCGACCGCCGTCACCCTCGCGTCGTACGACGGCAAGGGCGCGGAGGAGGCCTTCGCGGGCCTCAAGGCCGCGGGCACGGCCTGCGCCGGCGGGTACACCGCCACCCAGGGCGGCGAGGCCGGCAAGATCACCAAGGTCGCCGCCGGCACCGCCGTCACCGCCGGGGACGAGGCGCTCGCCTACACCGTGGAGGGTGACGCGGACGGCGAGAAGTTCACGACGCAGCTCGTGGTCGTGCGCAAGGGCAACACCCTGGCGACCTTCTCCGCCCTGAGCCTGACCGGTACCGCCGAGCAGCCGAAGGCCGTCATCGACGCGCAGGCCAAGAAGCTCGGCTGACCCCTTCGGCGGGACCCTCTGGGGGCAATTCCAGGAGTGAGCGTCAACCCCGCTCCGGCGCGTTTGCCGGGGCGGGGTTTCGTCTTGCTCAGGTACCGGGCGGGAGGCCAACTACGGCGTACGCTGCGGCCTATGTGCGGAATTGTGGGTTACGTGGGAGCGCAGTCGGCGCTCGATGTGGTCATCGCCGGACTCAAGCGGCTGGAGTACCGCGGCTACGACTCGGCGGGGGTCGCGGTGCTCGCGGACGGGTCGCTGGCCGCCGTGAAGAAGGCAGGCAAGCTGGTCAATCTGGAGAAGGAGCTGGTCGGGCACCCGCTGCCGGGCGGTTCCACGGGGCTCGGGCACACCCGGTGGGCGACCCACGGCGGGCCCACCGACGTCAACGCGCACCCGCATCTGGACAATTCGGGGCGCGTGGCCGTCGTGCACAACGGGATCATCGAGAACTTCGCCGCGCTGCGCGCCGAACTGGCCGAGCGCGGGCACCGGCTGGGGTCCGAGACGGACACCGAGGTCGTGGCGCATCTGCTGGCGGAGCAGTTCTCGGACATGGGGGCCGGGGCCAGTGGGGCTGTTGGGGCCGGGGCGGCCGGGGCCGGGGGGCTGGCGGAGGCGATGCGGCGGGTCTGCCGACGGCTGGAGGGCGCGTTCACGCTGGTCGCGGTGCACGCCGACGAGCCGGACGTGGTGGTCGGCGCGCGCCGGAACTCCCCTCTGGTGGTGGGCGTTGGAGAGGGTGAGAACTTCCTCGCCTCGGACGTGGCCGCGTTCATCGCCCACACCCGGTCCGCGATCGAGCTGGGGCAGGATCAGGTCGTCGAGCTCCGCCGCGACGGGGTCTCGGTGACCAACTTCGACGGTTCGCCCGCGTCCGTGCGGGCGTACCACGTGGACTGGGACGCCTCGGCGGCCGAGAAGGGGGGTTATGACTACTTCATGCTCAAGGAGATCGCCGAGCAGCCGAAGGCTGTCGCCGACACCCTCCTGGGCAGGATCGACGCGAACGGCTCGCTGACCCTGGACGAGGTGCGCATCCCCGCCTCGGTACTCCGTGAGGTCGACAAGGTCGTGATCGTGGCGTGCGGTACGGCGTACCACGCGGGCATGATCGCGAAGCTGGCCATCGAGCACTGGACCCGCATCCCGTGCGAGACGGAGCTGGCGAGCGAGTTCCGCTACCGCGACCCGATCCTGGATCAGCGGACGCTGGTGATCGCGATCTCGCAGTCCGGCGAGACCATGGACACCCTGATGGCGCTGCGGCACGCGCGCGAGCAGGGCGCCAAGGTGCTGGCCGTCTGCAATACGAACGGGTCGACGATCCCCCGCGAATCGGACGCCGTGCTGTACACGCACGCCGGTCCGGAGGTGGCCGTCGCCTCGACCAAGGCGTTCCTGACGCAGCTGGTGGCCTGCTATCTGGTCGCGCTGTACCTCGGGCAGGTGCGGGGTACGAAGTGGGGCGACGAGATCGAGTCGGTGATCCGGGAGCTGTCGGACATCGCCGCGGCCGTGGACACCGTACTGGAGACCATGGAACCGGTGCGGGAGTTGGCGCGGTCGCTGGCGGACAAGAACACCGTGCTGTTCCTGGGGCGGCATGTCGGGTACCCGGTGGCGCTGGAGGGTGCGCTCAAGCTCAAGGAGCTGGCGTACATGCACGCCGAGGGCTTCGCGGCGGGCGAGCTCAAGCACGGGCCGATCGCGCTGATCGAGCAGGACCTGCCGGTGGTGGTGGTCGTGCCGTCGCCGCGCGGGCGTTCGGTGCTGCACGACAAGATCGTGTCGAACATCCAGGAGATCCGGGCGCGCGGGGCGCGGACCATCGTGATCGCCGAGGAGGGTGACCAGGCGGTGGTGCCGTACGCCGACCACCTGATCCGGATCCCGGCGACGCCGACGCTGCTTCAGCCGCTGGTGGCGACGGTGCCGTTGCAGGTGTTCGCGTGCGAGCTGGCGACGGCGCGGGGCAACGAGGTGGACCAGCCGCGTAATCTCGCCAAGTCCGTGACGGTGGAGTAGCGGCCTGGTGGAGTAGGGGCTTGGTGTTGTGATTATCGGTGTGGGGATTGACGTTGCCGAGATCGACCGGTTCGGTGCGGCGCTGGAGCGGACGCCGAATCTGGCGCAACGACTGTTCGTCGACGCCGAGTTGACGCTGCCGAGCGGTGAGCGGCGCGGTATCGCCTCGCTCGCCGCCCGGTTCGCGGCCAAGGAAGCCCTGGCCAAGGCCCTTGGCGCGCCCGCCGGGATGCTGTGGACCGACGCCGAGGTGTACGTCGAGGACACCGGGCAGCCGAAGCTGCGGGTGTCCGGGACGGTCGAGGCGCGGGCGGTGGCGCTGGGCGTGAAGTCCTGGCACATCTCGCTGAGCCACGACGCGGGCGTCGCATCCGCCGTGGTGATTGCCGAGGGGTAGGGCCCGCCTTTCGGGCAGGCTGGTCCCATGCGTACTGCTTACAGCGTGGAGACCGTACGGGCCGCCGAGCGCGAGCTGATGGCACGGCTGCCCGAAGGCGCCCTGATGCAGCGGGCGGCGGCCGGGCTGGCCGCCGTGTGCGCGGGGCTGCTCACGCGGCGGCGGGGGAGGGTGTACGGGGCGCGGGTCGTGCTGCTGGTCGGACCGGGGGACAACGGCGGGGACGCGCTGTACGCGGGCGCCCGGCTGGCGCGGCGCGGGGCCGGGGTGACGGCGGTGCCAATGGATCCGGCGCGGGTCCACGGCGGCGGCCTGGCGGCGCTGCTCGCGGCGGGCGGCCGGGTGGAGCGGTCCGTTCCGCGGCGGGGCGTGGACCTGGTGATGGACGGGCTCGTCGGGATCGGGGGGCGCGGCGGGCTGCGCCCGGCCGCCGCGGCGCTGGTGGAGCGGATCCCCGAGGGCGCGGTGGTGGTCGCGGTGGACCTGCCGAGCGGGGTGGACGCGGACACCGGGGAGGTGGCGGGGGCGGCGGTACGGGCCGATGTCACGGTGACCTTCGGGGCCTACAAGCCGGGGCTGCTGATTGATCCGGGGGCGTCGTGGGCGGGCGTGGTGCGGCTGGTGGACATCGGGCTGGGGGCTGCCGACGTCGCCGTGGAGGCTTTGCAGCACCGTGATGTGGCGGCGCTGCTGCCGGCGCCGACGGCGTCGAGTGACAAGTACCGGCGGGGTGTCGTCGGGATCGTCGCCGGGTCCTTGCAGTACCCGGGCGCGGCGGTGCTCGCGGTGGCGGGGGCGCTGCGGGGCGGCGCGGGCGCGGTGCGGTACGTAGGGCCGGCGGCGGATGCGGTGCTCGCGCGGTACCCGGAGACGCTGATCGGGCGGGGGCGGGTGCAGGCGTGGGTGGTCGGGCCGGGGGTGGGGGGGGGGCGGGCCGGGGAAGTCGCCGAGGTCCTTTCGGACCCGGTGCCAGTGCCGGTGCTCGTGGACGCGGACGGTTTGCGCGGGCTGGACCCGGAGGTGCTGCGTGCCCGGCCGGCGGCGACGCTGCTGACGCCGCATGCGGGGGAGGCGGCGGCGCTGCTCGGTACGTCGCGGGAGTCGGTGGAGGCGGGGCGGCTGGCGGCGGTGCGGGAGCTTGCGGGGCGGTACGGGGCGACGGTGCTGCTC
>NZ_JAGGOY010000048.1 GCF_018614095.1 Streptomyces sp. ISL-87
ATCCGCTTGGTGAGTCGGCCCGGGGCGCGGTGGCGGGATTGCTCTCGCTCCGTTTCCCCGGACCGCTCTCCGAACCCGCCGTGCCGATCTCTCGGCAACGGGCTCTCCACGGTTTCTGCCGTCAGGCGGGGTTCGCAGGTGGCCATGGGGCTGGGATCTTGTTGCCTCGGTAGGTGTAGCGGGAGACCGTCACACCCTCGATCCGGAAGTACTCGATCCCGTCGGCCGCGATCCTCCACCGCCCGGAGGCGGCGAGGTGTCGGCGGACCTGTCCCCAGTTCCAGCCATGGCGCGCCCGCAGCATGTGGACCAGCCTCCACCAGGTGAAGTCGTCCAGTTTGCTGAAGGTGTGTTTGGCCACGGCGTACTTGAAGTAGTTGGCCCATCCGCGCATGATCTGACCGAGCCTGGTCAGAACCGACGCGAAGTCCTGCTGCGATGTCTTGTGCGTCAGGGCACGGATCTTCACCTTCAGCGACCGGACGGGCCGGACCGCGATGAAGGTGTAGACGTACCACTTGTTCGTCCCCCTCTTGCGCTTCCACCGGATGCGAAAGCCGAGGAAGTCGAACCCGTCGCCCAGGTGGACCACTTGGGTCTTGGCCGGTGACAGCCTCAACCCGAGCGGAGCCAGAGCGACGGCGACATCTTCGCGCAGCGCTTCGACATGCTCACGCGAACCGTGCACCAAGACGACGAAGTCGTCCGCGTAGCGGACCAGCCGCCACGTCGGCCGCCTCTTGGTGTGCCGGTAGTCGCGCTTGCCGCGGGTCGACATCGCCCCGCCCGGCTTCCACGGCTCCATTACGTGCTCGTCGAGCACGCTCAAGGCGATGTTGGCCAGCAGCGGGGACAAGATGCCGCCCTGCGGCGTGCCGGTCATGGTGTCCTGATGCTCACCGAGTTCCGTGAGGATCCCGGCCTTCAGGAACGCCTTGACCAGCACCAGGACACGTTTGTCCTTCACCCGCAGACGCACCCGGTCCATCAGGGCCGCGTGGTCGATCGAGTCGAAGCACGCCTCGATGTCCGCATCCAGCACCCAGCGGTAGCCGCGGGAGGCGAAGTGGTGGATCTCGGCGATCGCGTCCTGGGCACGCCGCTTGGGCCGGAAGCCGTACGAGCACGGCAGGAAGTCCGCCTCGAAGATCGGTTCCAGCACCAGCTTCAGCGCCGCCTGGACGACCCGGTCCGCAACGGTCGGAATCCCGAGCTTGCGGACCTTGCCCGCCCCGCCCGGTTTCGGGATCTTACGCTCCCGCACCGGCAGTGGGCGGAACGAGCCGTCCTTGAGACCGGCCCGCAGGTCGTCCAGAAACCCGGGCACGCCCACCTGCTCCGCGACGTCGGCGACCGTCAGGCCGTCCACGCCAGCAGTGCGCGCACCCTGGTTTCCCGCGACCCGGTCGAACGCCACGATCAGCGTCGCCGGGTCACACACGAAGTTGAACAAGTCATCGAACCGGCGGCCGGGACCGGCCACCGCCCAACGGTGAAGCTTGGCCTGCATCTCCGATACCCCAGACCACGACCCCGCAGGGACCCGGTCCGGGGCACCGCCATTCGGCGGCGCGTCTTTCGGCATTGCAGCATCCTTCCCTTCTCGAAACCGCTGCCGCCCTTCCCCATGTTCCGGGCTTTCCCCGGCTCGGAGTACTACGGCGGCTCCGCCCCGTCCCGGACCGATCGACGGTCGACGCGCCCAGCCCCACCGGCCCCGCCGGCAGCGCGGAAAGCAGGGCGAGACCCGGGACGGTTCCCGTGTTCACTGTGGTTCGCTCAACGAAGTAGGAGCCCGACTATGCCCCTGCGGCATCGCTGCGAGTACGCCGCAGACCTTCCTCGCAGCCTCCCTGGCAGCTCACGCCCACCGCCTCGGAAGTTCCCCGCCAACACGTCAACGGGTACGCGCCGCTTCCAGCCCAGATCCACCAGATTCGAGCTGGCGTCGCATAAAGGGGGTGTCACACGCCGGTTCCTCGCGTACTCCTCTCCGTCCCGCTCGCCGAACCCGAACCATCTGGCAGTACTGGCCCGTCCCGGCTTTGTCAGGGCTGCTCCTACCCTCCCCGGCGTCACCCGGATCAGGCTGCCCTCAGCTTCACCGCCCTGCTGCGACAGGATCAGCGGCGAAGGTCTCTCACCTCCACTCGAACCACAGCGCCTCACGGCGCACTCACGATCTCCGCCACTCGACCGCAACGCTCCTCCTGGAGCAGGGCGTCGAACTCGTCGTGATCAAGGAACTCCTCGGGCACGCCCACATCGGCGTCACGGCCACGGTCTACGCCCACGTCCGCCTGCGCCTCCAGCGCGACGCAATCGACCTCCTCGGCCACGCCCTCCGCAACCCTGCCGAGGCCGGCGGTCAACCCGACGACAGCGACGACCCAGCGCCTTGGGCAGCACCCGTCCGCTGACGTTGCCGTCAACTACTGCCGTCACAGCACGCCGAAGCCCCGCCAGGCATCACCTGACGGGGCTTCAGTTTTGATGGGATAATTAAGGCTGTCCCGCTCGACGGCCCTGCCCCCAAAAGAGCAAGTCAGAGTCGAGGCATCCTCAATCTAGCGAATGCACGTCATAGTGCACCCATCAACGTCCCAAATACAGCATAGGATCCACGAGGCGGAATCTAGGAGACACGACGACCCTAAGCTCACACCTGAAGCCAGGAGTACCTACTTCCACAACAATCCCGCGCTCTCCACCTCGCGAGTACAGGAGAATGCGATCCACCTGTTCGCGATAGATTTCGATATCGCATTCACCCATCGACTCTCTAGTAACCCGTACAGACCTGGCGCCGATATCGAAGCTCAGTGTCACTGACCCGGCAGCTCCGACCGGAACTTCGACACGCCACACATCAGGGTCATACTCCGCAGGCTCAGGGGCCGAGCCGAGCACCTCAATGAAATCCAGGTCATCTGGAACCTCCATGACGTCACTTGCCATAGCCTCTACCTCCAACCGGGATCATCGTAGTGAGCCTTACTCCACTATCAGTCACTTCGAAGTTAGAGCGAATCAGGAGAGAGCCGCGAGGTCCATAAAGAAGTGACTCTGTTCGCATGTTCGTGAGTCCGGACTTCGGATTCACATAGGTCTCCACAACCCCACTCCTCGCCGCTTCATTGAAGTGCTCGGTCAGAACTTCGCGCCCTGCAGCGTTGTCGCGGATTCCGATCGACTCCAGCTGATATGCATTCTGGGCCGACCTTTCCGCGTTGTGCGGATTGGAGTTGACGCGCCCGAAGAAATAATCCCACTTACCGCCATCAATGGTCACGCCACAGCTGTTGTGAACGAGAATCGGCGTGTTGCCCGCGAGTACATAGTACGTGTGGAGGTCGTCGACTGTGAGGTTGTAGGTGGGGGCGTGCTGTGTGTAGGGCTTGTTGGCTGTGACGCTGACGGTGATGCCGTCGTTGGTTAGGAGAGTGAAGCCGGGCGTGAGGTTCTGTGCTTCGACCCAGGCGTTGGCGGAGGGGGACCAGAAGGGGTGATTTTGAGTTGCTGTGAGCTTTTTAATTCCCATGGGTGTCTCGATGGAGAGATCGGTGAGGTGCTTTTCTCCTTCCGACCTAATGAGGTCGGTTACTTGGCGGGCTTCTGTCTTCCCTGTCTCTGGATCGGTGGCGAGGACTTCTTCTCCGACTGTGATGTCTTCGATTTTTTTAGTCGTGCCATCGGCCATGAGAACTTGGGTGCCTGCGAGGAAGCAATTGCCCCCCTTCCCCACGCCGCCCTTACCGCCCGCGCCTCGGATTCCTACGGCACCCCTGCTGATGCCGCCGCCCTCGAACGGGCCGTTTACTTCGACGGTCGACGTCATGTTGGCCCATATGAACTGTGCGGGGTTACATCCGCGGTCGCGCATCTGTTCGCATGCATCCAAAAGGGCACCGATTTTTATATACCAGTCGATCTTGGGGTCGTTGGGTGCACCTCCGTAATCTGCAATTTCATTTCTGTAGATCGAGCTGAATTTGTATGCGAATTCTTGGGTGTTTTCTTTAGGGTAGACAAAAACGTTGCCGCTGGGGGATGTGACGGTTGGTGGTCCAGAGTGGGTGTTGCCGCCGCTGCTGCTGCCGCTGTTGCTCTGCTGATGGTGGCTTCTAGAGACCTCGCCGCCGGGATCGTTTTCGCCGCCTCGGTCTGTTACTTGATCGGTGTTGTCGAAGGTGATACGGCCCCCCGGGGCGCACTTGTAGAGGCTTCCGCATTCTTCGTTGCGTTCGCCGGTGGGGTCGCTGTCTGTGATGGGGTTGTTATTGGCGTAGTTGTAGCCGTTGAGGGATTGCGGTTGGTCGAGGCTCAGCAGCGGGTCGACGCTGATGAACTGGCCGATTTTGGTGTCGTAGTCGCGGGCTCCGATGTGGGTGAGGCCGGTGGTCTTGTCGATGTCTCCGCCGACGAAGCCCTTCTGGCTGGGCCAGGCTGCGGGGGGTGTGCCGCGTTCGGCGCCGTAGGGGAGTTGCTTGCGGCGGTTGAAGGTGAGGGTGGTGGCGGCGATGGAAAGTGTGTTGGTGCCGTGGTGATCCGCGGTGAGGAAGCGGAGGCGGCCGTCGGTGCTGGTCCGCATCCCGGTGCCGCCGGGCACGCTGTAGTAGCGGGTTCCCGAGACGGTGCCCACGGTCTTGTCGAGGACGAGTTCCTGGCCGCCCGGGAGGTACAGGGTGGTCGCGGCCGGTTCCCGCTTGAGGATCCGGGTGCCAGCTGTGTCGTACAGGAATGAGGTGGTGGCGCCACCCGTGGTGGAGGAGGTGAGTTTGCCCTCGTCGTTCCAGGTCATCGTCTGGGGACTGGCCGGGACCGCGGGGGTCCTGGTCGTCATGTTGCCGGTGGCGTCATAGGCGTAGGTGTCGGTGCCGGTGGTTCCACCGGTTGCGGTGATGCTGCGGACGGCATGGGCCTGGGCCGCGCCGGTGGTTGTGGGGTAGGTGTGGGTCCGGGTGGTGTCGGCGGTGACGGGGCCGGCTTTGTGCTGGGTTTCGGTGGCGCGCTGGCCGGTGTCGGTGAAGGTCCAGCTGGTCCAGTACGGGTCGACGGTGCCCAGGTTCGGGGTGCCGGAGCCGCCTACGGGTTTGGTGGTGCAGTCGTCACCTGAGGTCCAGGCGTCAGTGAGGCGGGCGGCCCAGTCGTAGGCGAAGCACTGGTCGTCCTTGATGGTGAAGTCGTCCTGCTCGTCAAGGACGCGGGTGATGTTGCCCGCGGGGTCGTAGGTGTACTTGGCTGAGGAGAGGTTGCCCGGTCCGCTGGCATCGCGGTCGACGTCGGCCCTGATGACGCGGCGGGTGACCGGGTCGCGGCTCAGGCTCTGGACGACATTCGAGCCGAGGTTGCCAAGCTGGGCCTGTGCCAGCTCGCCGAACTCGGTGTAGCTCGCGCCGCGCAGGTAGGCCTGGTTCAGGTTGCTGCCGACGATGGCGAGCTGGTCTTGCGCGCCGTAGTGGTTGGTGACGGTTTCGGCGGGCAGGGCTGTGGTGGCGTTGGTGTTGGTGGTGCTGTAGGCGGAGGTCTCCGGAAGGCTGTTGGTGGGGGTGAGGGTGCCGGTGATGGAGTAGGTGCCGGCGAGTTTCTCCTCACCCGCGACGAGGGGGACGGTGAACTGACTGCCGGCCGGTGTCCCTGCGGCGTTGTAGCCGGTGATCGTGCTGGTGTAGGCGGCGGTGCCGTCGTAGCGGGTGGAGGTCGCGGGCAGGCCCTTACCGCCGGGGGCGGTGTCGTAGGTCCATTCGGCGAGCTTGGTGCCGGTGACCGTGCCCTTGCGCAGGCTGGCCGGGCGGCCGAGCTCGTCGTAGGTGGTGGCCAGGGTGATGCCGCGGGCGTCGGTGACGCTCTGAGGCCTGCCGTCGGCGCCGTAGGCGGTGGTACTGCGGCCCTTGTCGGGGTCGGTGGCCGAGGTCTGGCGGCCACGCAGGTCGTAGGTGTACGTCCAGGAGTTCCGGCCGGAAGTGTCGGTGATCTTCGACAGCTTCCCGGCAGGGTCGTAGGCGTAGGTGTGCTTCTCGTACTGGCTCGGCGCTGCCCCGATGACGGGGGTGCGGTCCTTGTAGTCACGGCGTTCGGTGACACGGCCGCGTGCGTCGGAGACCACCAAGGTGGCGGTGGCGCCCTGCGGCGGTACGACGGCCTGCCAGTCGGGACCGTATGTGGTGGTGCTGCGCCACTTCTCGTTGTTGAGGGTGAGCAGGATGGAGGCGGTTGCGCGGTCGCGCGCGTCGTACTCGATTGCCGTGGCGCTGGGGATCTGGTTGTCGGCGACGACGAGCATCGTCGTGCCGACCGTCGAGCCGTTGTAGTAGGGAGCGTTGGTCCGGCTGACGCGGCCGTGGTCGTCGTAGAAGGTGTCGGTGATGGTACGTCCGACCACGCCGATGGCGTCGCTCTGCGTCTGGCGCTCGCGCAGCAGGGAGTCGTAGAGCGTTACCGAGGTACCCCAAAGGCCGTCCTCGTAGAGCTTCTTCGTGGTGACGGTCGAGGGGGCGCTCTGGGAGATGTTGTAGGTGAAGGTGGCGTTGGGCTGCTGGCTGGTGGTGCGGCCGGCGGTCCAGCCCTTGGTGAGGCGGCCGAGAGCGTCGTACTCGGAGGTGAGTGTGCGGTTGTTCGCCTCGGTGGTGGCCAGGGAGAGGCCGCGGAGGCCGTCGTAGGTGCTGGTGGTGGTGTGTCCCTTGGCGTTGGTGACGGTGATGCTGGTCGGCTGCGCGACAGTGGCCGGGCTGTAGGCGGTGCTGGTGGTCTGCCCGTCCTGGCCGGTAGCGGTGGTCACGCGGCCGTACGCGTCGTGGGTGGTCTGGCCGGCTGTTTCCCAGACGAACGCGTTGTCCGCTCCGAGCTTGGCGGCTTGCTCGGACTTGGTGAGGTGGGCCTGGCCGGGCTTGGGCGCCACGCCGACGGCCTGGCCGTCGTAGGACATGCGGCCCGCGCCGGTCACCGAGCTGTTGGGCAGGGCGAACTGGCACGTCGTGTTGGAGGTGCTGCTGATCTGGCGGGGATAGGCGATCAGCCAGTTCGCCGTGTCGGGCGTGACGTACTCGTTGATCGTGCAGCTGGCCTCGGTGGTTCCGGCCCCGTCAGTGCCAACGGTTAGTGGCAGGCCGTACGTCTTGTCGTAGGTCCGCCTCGTCGTCGCGTTGCGCCAGGTGCCGTCACCCAGGAGCGTGCTGCTGACGGTGGTGGCGGTGCCGGAGAGGCGGGCGGCCTTAGGCTCGAGAATGGGAGCCGCGTCACCCGGCTTGTCCGGGTCGGTCATGCCGGTGACCGCCTGGGTGGCGCTGGTCTCCGATTCCCACGGCGTGTTCGTGGTCTTCTCGGCGAGGGTGCCGGCCACGGAGGTGTAGATGCGGGTCTCGGCGATCCTGCCGCTGAAGTCGCTGCGGTCGGCTACGCCGTTGATGGCGGCTACGGTGCGCTCGGTGCCGTTGGCGAGTTTGTCGCCGGCCATGCCGGTGTAGTAGTCGGTCTCGGTCCTGGTCCGGTTGGTGATGCCGGTCTGGGTCCGCACGGTGCGGTAGCCGCGGAAGTCGCTCCAGGTGCGGTGCTTGTCCAGGGTGAATTCGCTCTGGTCACGTCGCCAGTTCGGCGTGCCGGGGTAGAGGTAGACGGTGGTCCTGGAGGGGGAGCCGGTGCCGGCGGTGGTGTCGGTGTCCTGGACCTTGGTGACGAGGTATTTGTGGAAGTAGTCCTTGACCTCGTCCACGGCGCCGTCTCTGGTCCACCAGGACGGGTAGCAGCGTTTGGTGTTGGTGTCGTCGGCAGTGGGAAGGTTCGTCGGGGTGCACTCCTGGGCGCTGTAGGTGACGAGGGTGTCGGCGCCGGTCTCGCTGGTGATCTTGGTGATGCGGGGTTTGTTGATCGGCGGCCGGCCCTCGGCGGAGTCGACCCGGTTGGCCATCGGGGTACCGGTGAACACTGTCTTGGGCAGGGTGATGTCCGCGAGGGCGCCGGCCTTGCCGGTGTGCTGGACGGAGTCCAGCCAGAGCGCGGGCGTACTCGTGTCGCCGGTGGGCGGGTACGAGGTGCTGAGCGTCCAGGTATCGACGGGGCTGAGCGCGGTGCCGGCGAGCGCTTGGGTGTCGATCGACGTCAGGCGCTTGGTCGACCAGAACGTGGGCGAGGCTTGGAGACACTGCTCACCGGACGTGCAGAGCAGATGGACGGGGACGTCGGGCCAGTCGGCGCCGTGGTCCTTGTCGAATGTGCAGGTCGTCGCGGTGCAGCGGTTGGCGACGGTGAAGTCGACCTGGGCCGGGGGCGGCGTCTGGGAGTACACCTCGCCGGCGCGCAAACCGTAGGCGATCTTCTTCAGGATCCCGTCGCGGGTATATGCGACGGAGGCGTCGATCTTGCCGTTCTTCGCGTAGTAGTTGCTGTACTTGTTGTAGTACAGCGCCATCGCGTTGCCGTGGGGGTCGACGGCGTAGTCGAGGTTCCAGCGCCATCCCTGCATCTCGCTGGAGGAGGCGAAGTCGGCCTCGTGTCCCGGTTCACCGGTGTGGTTGCCGAAGACGGGGACGACGTTGACGGAGTTCGTTACCTCCTTGCCAGTGGTCCAGCCCGGGAGGCGGTTCTTGCCGAACCAGTACTGGCTTCCGTCGGTGGTGGTGAGGCGCCAGTACTCGGAGTCCGCGTCACCGGAATTGTTTCCTGCGGAGTCGTAGATCCGCTCGACGCGGGAGCCGTCGTCGCTGGACAGCTTCCAGACGGCCTTGTCGGCGTCCCAGAGCAGGTCGGTGCTCGAGCCTTTCAGCGACAGGGTCGCGTTCTCCGACTTCCAGCACAGGTCGCCGACCTTCTCGGTGTTGTTGCCGCCCTGCTTGTCGTTCTCGCACGGGACGTACTTGCGCTCGATGAAGCCGGGGTTGTAATCCCAGCCCTCACCAACCCAGGACGCCTGGTTGTTGGTGGAACCAGTACGGCCGTCGATGGAGGAGGAGTTGTACGACAGCCCGATCTTGGGAATGAACGCGCCGGGCACCGGGGGCACGGAGACGGGCATGCTCCAGCCGAAGCCGCCCGAGTTCCCGCCGGCGGACCAGGATCCGCTGGGCGCGAGCGAGGTGGCCTTGAAGGAACCTTCCGAGCTGCTGGTGCCTGGAGCCGTCGCGAGGACGGTCATGCCTCCGGCCGGAGCGGCGAGCCAGGACTGCGCGGAAGACACCGCCTTCGGGGCGGGTGCGGAGGTGTCCGCCGGGGGCAGAGCCACCTCGGCGGTCAGCGTGCCCGTCTTTGCATTGTTCCGCGTAGGCAGCGGGGTGCCCTTGAGGCACTCCGGCTTCGACGGCGTGGTCAGCGCACATGCGGGCAGTGCGATGAGTTGCAGGGAGGAGGCCCAGTTCGCGCCGTAGCCGCCCTTGATCTTGGAGTAGTCGACTTCGACCTGGGCGGTGCCGGCTGCGGTCGAGCCGTCGGAGCGCTGGACGGACAGCAGCAGGCCTTCGATGCCGGCCTGCTGGGTGGCCTTGCGGTCGGCGACGGTGACCTTCACCCGCCCGGGAGCAGTCAGATCCCGTGCCGGGGCCAGGGATTTGGCACTGGGTGAAGGTGCGGCCTTTGTGGTCTGCGTGACGCGGACAGGCAGGGAGCCGGCCTGGGACTGGGTGAACATATTCGCCTTCGCCAGCGGCGAAGGAGCGGGCAAGGTGACCTCGGCCGTCCCCGGCGTAGGCCAGGCGACGGGCGTCGGCTTCCACTCGGGTGCAGGCGTAAGGGTCTTCCTCTTGCCCGGTTTGAGGTCCGCGCCCTTGACCGACTTGGCCTTCTGGACCTCGCGCAGCTTGAACTTCTCCGGCCCGGCCCAGGCTGGCGCGGTCAGCATCGAAACGGTCAGTGCGGTTGATATCGCACCGACGATTCCGGTCCGGAGCAGTCGCTTTCTCTGAAAGCGATCACCTCCGGACAATTCGGACATCAGGCCCGTTCTGTTGGACACAGCAAACCCCCCACGGGAATAAGAGACAGATAAAACCGCAGCCAACACGTTGCGGAGCATCCTCCGCAAGACCCTTCTTCGACACACTTTGACCTGCGAAAACGCACCCATGCGCCTTAAAGTGGATCATTCCGGATGCCGTGATTTCACCAACCCGTGACGTTGCATCAGGTCGCCCTATGCCAATGCGAATGGTGTCGCTTACCCTGCGGTGACCCTTTGCCGTGAAGTTCTCAGAAAGACCAGAAGCTTCCATGAATCAGCGAAGAGCCGGCGCAGGTCTGACCCGCCCGCTGGCCATACTTCTCGCGCTCGCGTTCCCCCTGACCGCGATCAGTACCCTCTCAACGCCCGGAATCGCATCGGCCGCCGACGCTCCGGCAACAGGGAGCACAGACACTGCAGTTCCGCTCGCCGCGTCCGAGATCCAGGCCTTCGGCCTCGCGCGGAAGGCGGGCAAGAAGGTCGAGATCATCGACCGGCGTACTGAGTACTCCGAAACCTACGCCAACCCCGACGGCAGCATCACTCAGCGGCAGTTCACCCTGCCCGTCTGGACACGCCAGGACTCCACCTGGCGCAGGACCGACCCAACCGTCACCCGCCACGCCGACGGCACCCTGGGGCCCACTGCCGCGTTCGGCATCACCTTCTCCGGCGGCGGCGACAGCCCGCTGGTGACGATGGTCCGCGACGGAAAGAAGCTGGCGCTGACCTGGCCGGGCAGGCTTCCGGAGCCGGTGGTGGGAGGGAACACCGCGCTCTACAAGTCCGTCCTTCCTGGCGTCGACCTGAAGCTGATCGCCGAGGTCAACGGCTTCGCCGAACACCTCGTCATCAACACCCCCGAAGCCGCCGCCAACCCGGCGCTGAAATCCATCAAACTCGGCGTCACCGCCGATGGCGTCACTCTTGACGACGACGCCGCGGACAGACTGCTGGCCAAGGACGCTGCTGGCCGTACCGTCTTCAGCGCGCCTACGCCAAAGATGTGGGAGCAGCCCGCCAGCACCGAGGCAGCAGAGCCTGTCGCGAAGTCCGGCATGACGGCCATGAGCTTGTCGGCTGCGGACGCGGAAGCAACGGAGCCGCGGCAGGCGCCCGTCGCGGCAGACGTCACCGGCAGCACCCTGACGCTGACCCCGGATCCGGGACTGCTGGCCTCGGCCACACAGTTCCCGTTGGTCATCGACCCGATCTTCACCGGCGGTTATAGGGAGAAGTGGGCGGTCGTATATTCGGCAACCCCGGACGCCGACTACCCCAACGGCTCGGGCTGGAAGTCCGACACCCCGGCCGACGAGCCGCGCGTGGGCTACAACGGCAGCGGTGACACCCAGTCGTTCTTCGCGATGAACACCAGCGGGCTGGAGGGCGCCACCATCCTGGACGCCACGTTCGCCGTCGAAGAGACCCACTCCTGGGGCTGCGACGCTGCCGCGGCCGGCCCCACCGAACTGTGGACCTCCCAGGACATCTCCACCACGCCGACGTGGCGCACTCGCGGCAACTACTGGTACAAGAAGCTTGCCCAAGGCAATTTCGCCCACGGCAACCCTAACTTCTGCCCCGGCGTTGAAGGCTACGACTTCAAGTCGGACGCACTGACCGGCTACGTCCAGGATGCCGCGAACCTTGGCGTCGACCCGCTCGTGTTCGGCCTGCGCGTCCCCGACTCCTACCTCGGCAACAGGAACAGCTTCAAGCGGTTCCGCAACAACCCAGTACTCGAAGTCCACTACAACTTCAAGCCCGAGGTGATCGCCAACGCGGCATACGAAGGCACCTGGGCGCCCGGTGGTGACGGCAATAAAGCAGTGGCCTGCGGTGGTGTCATCGGCAACAGCGGCCTCGCCCTGACCGCAACCCTGCGCGACAAGGACGGCGGCGCCGTCGTCCCCGAATTCGTCGTCACCACCAGCAGCGGCACAGCCGTACCCGTAGCGAACACGACCACCGTGGCCAGCGGCGGCACCGCGACAGCAACCGTCCTCGCCCAGAACCTCACCAACGGCACCTACAAGTGGAAGGTCCGCGCCAAGGACGGCGAAGGCCCCGACAGCCCCTTCACCGCCGACTGCGGATTCACCGTAGACAAGGTAGGGCCCACAAACCCGGTCACCGTCACAAGGGATGACGGCACCGCGCTGACGACCACGCAGGCCCGCACCAAGCTCCGCATCAAGGCCAAGAACACGGCGGGTGACCTGGCCGGGTTCTGCTGGTCCATGGACCGCCCGATCTCGATCGACGGCAGCCGCTGTTCCGACGACACGTGGGTACCCGTCGCCGCCGGCGCAACCGAGACCGTGCTGGAGGTCGTGCCCACCGGCTCGCCCGAGAGCCGGCTGCACGTCCTCGCCTACGACCTGGCCGGTAACCACTCCCCAGTCGACGGCAACGTCGACACCACCGTCCTGAAGACCTCCAAGGCCTCGTTCGTCTACCCGAACGGACAGACGCCCCTGATCAAGACGGCTTCGCAGGACCTGCCCGGTGACCTCAACGGCGACGGCTACAGCGACATGCTAGCCACCGGCGACGACGGCAAGCTCGGCTTCCTCGCCGGAGACGGCACCGGCAAGGTCAAGCCCTGGCAGCAGGTCGGAACAGGCGGCTGGAGCGGCGCTCTCCTCGCGCACGGCGGAGACTTCGCAGACTTGAACAGCCCCACCGCGAAACCAGACGGCTACGAGGACATCCTGGCCCGCCTGAGCAACAACAGGCTCTACCTCTACCCCGGCAACGGACAGGGCGCTGTCTGGTACTGGACCCGCCGAGAACTCGCCCCGCCCTCCGACCTCGGCAGCGGCGACGGCAACGGCTGGGGACGCCTCCGGCAGATCATCCTGCCCGGCGACATGGACCAGCGCACCGACAGCGGCTTCGCCAATGGCAGCGACATGGTCGCACTCGAGTGCATCGATACCGCATGCACCGACGCCCGCCTGCGTCTATACCCGGGCCACACCACTGAGGGCGGCGGAGCCGACCAGTCCGATCCCTTCGAGCTCCAGAAGGAATCCGACCTCAACGTCATCGGCAGCGGGGGCTGGAAGAACTACACCATCCTTGCCATCGGTGACCAGAACAGCGACGGCGTCAAGGACGTCCTGGCCCGCAACAAGGCCGACGGGAACCTCTACCTCTACCCAGGCCGCTTCATCAACGGCATCTACCAGCTTGAGGGCCAGACCAGGGCCGTGTACGGCGCAGGTGGCTGGGACAACCGGCCCCTGATGGCCGGCACAGGCAACGCCCAGGGCACCGTGGTCAACAAGAGCGTGGACGACGGCGTCACCGTCATCCCCTACAAGGAGTTCCAGCCCAAGACCGGCGACAACCTCGGCGATTTCTGGGCCACCACCCCGGCCGACCCCAACTACTCCGTCCGCTACGACGACGGCACCGGCACCACCGCAACCACCACCTGCTCCACCGGCTGCCTCCTCTTCTACCCCGGCGGCGCCACCACCCACCGCCAACCCCTGAAGATCGCCGAATGGACCCGGTACATCACCGGACTCTTCTAACCAGCCAACAACGCCCTGACCGAGCGCGGCTCTCTCCAGACACCGGGGCCCGCGCTCGACCATGGGATGAACAGCCCAAACTGCTGCGCTCAGCGCGATTGTCGTCCGCGCGGACGATGGCCAACAATGCGGGGTGCCGGTCGCCCGCACCCGTGGAAACGCCCCCGGCGGATCGCGCATCATGGCGTCGACATGTCGGGGCAACACGTCGCAGCCACCAGCGGTGCGGCCACCCTGATGCCGGTGGCGATCGGGTAGTCGGCGGCCAACGCGATGTCGTAGCGCAGGAACTCGGCCTTGGCGGTGAGGTAGCCGATGGCGGTGTGGGTTCCTCGCGGCGGGAGCCGCGTAGCCGGGCGGCGCGGGCCGGCCCGACGCGGCATTCGAGTCGCTGAAGGCGGCCTGCAGCCTGGCGCCCCAGCATGTTCGGGAGCACCGTGACGCGCGACGACGTAGAGAGGATTCGCCGCATGAAGCGTGCAGACGCCGTGTCGTTGACCGCGTTCACACAGTGGGCCGGCGCCGTCTGACAGGAAGGGATACACGGTGTAGTACTTGCACCGGGCCGCAGACCCAAGCGGTGAGGAGCGCGTAGCGACCCACAACCACCACACCGACTGTCCGGCCCGGCCTGGCCGGGCCCGGGGACGGTGGGCCGCCCGCCGAGCGCCATGACCTCGAAAAACTTACCCCGCCCCGGCCTTGCCGCCGTAGCCTGCCTTGATGCGAACTCCACGGCAGGCAGCACGGATTGTCATCCTCTCGCCCAGCGGTTCAGTGTTTCTCTTCCGGGAGAACAACGTCGAGGTCGGGATCCACTGGTTGCCGCCCGGTGGTGGGATCGATCCCGGGGAGACGCCTGAGGAGTGTGTGCGGCGCGAGTTGCGTGAGGAGACCGGGTGGACCGACCTCGTGCCGCAGCGGCTGCTCTGTACGTGGGAGCACGACTTCACCCACCAGGGCATCCCGGTGCGCCAGCACGAGCACATCTACGTCACCCGCGGTCCAGTGCGCGAGCCGGTCCCGGAGTCGCCGGATGCCCACTGGCGCTGGCTCTCCCAGGACGCCCTCGTCTCGCTCGGTGAGCCGCTGTGGCCGCCGCGGCTGGCGGAGCTGCTGGGCAGGCCTCCGGCGGAGCCGGTGCATTTGGGGCTGCTGGCGTGAGCTGAGGCGGTGGCGGTGGCGGTGGCGGTGGCGGTGGCGGTGGCCGGTTAGCGGGGCGGGCTCGACGTGGCCTTCGTGTAGAGGGAGGCCGCGTAGTCGCCCAGGATGGTGCTCGTGGACACGTCGTCCGAGTCGCCGCCCGTCAGGATTCCTATGATCTTGCCGTCGTCGGCTATCCACGCACTGCCGCTGGTGCCGCCCGGGAAGTCCGCGCAGTCGAAGCGCTGTTCCGTCGCGCCCTCGCGGACCGCGACGGCCTTGCACGTACGGGGGACCTTGCGGTCGGCGGGGTAGCCGGTGACCGTGACCTGCTCGCCCGAGCGGCCGGAGGTGTCCAGGACGGCGCCGCCGGTGACGTCCTCTATGGCGCGGCCCGAGGCGTCCGGGGCGAGGCGGGCGAATGCGAGGTCGTAGTTGTCGTCGCCGCCGCTGGACCAGCGGGCGTCCTCGTACACCTCGTCGAGCTTCCATGTGCCGTACGGGGCCACGCCGTTCGCGTATGCGGGTGCGAAGATCGCCCCGCCTGCGCCGGACTGCCCGGCGAGCAGGCAGTGGCCGGCGGTGATGATGAGGTTCCGGCCGGGGCTGCGCACCACCGTCGCGGTGCAGAAGTGACCCCCGTCCAGGCCGCCCGTGAACAGCGCACCGGTGAAGGCCGCCGGGCTGCCCTGGCCGGGCGGGGAGGTGGGCGCGGAGGCGGGCGGCGAGCTGGGCGGGGACAGCGAAGGGTGCGGGGTCGGGGAGGTCGACAGCTGGGGGCCCTTTGGCGTTTGCGATCGCGATGACTGATTGGGTGAGGCCGCCCGGCCCGGTGCCGCCTTCGACTGCGCCGACGTCCCGCCCTCCACCGGCGGCACCACTTTCGTCATGGCCGCGGACGCGCCGAGCGCAGCCGCCACACACAACACCGCGGTCACCACGGTCCGCTTGTCCACCACAGACAACACCCCTCCAGCTTTGCTCTGGCGAATCATGTCGTGGCGCCACCGCCTCCGCAAGGCCGAGTTCGGCCCCGTATCGCCGCCGCCTAGGACTTGGCCGCGGCACCCCGTACTCCTGGCCGCCTCCAGTTGCCGCGCCGACACCGGCTCACGGACGGGCGATGGCCTGCTCCAGCAGGCCGTGCAGGACGCGCTGCTCCTGCGGGGTGAGGCCGGACAGCGGAGAGTCCACGGCGAGCAGCCCGAGGAGTCGTTCGCGCAGTGCGGTGCCCTCGGCGGTGAGGACGAGGTGCCTGGCACGGCGGTCGGTGGGGTGCGGGTGGCGCTCGACCAGGCTCTGCTTCTCCAGCTTGTCGACGACGAAGGTGGTGTTGGAGGGCTCGCAGCTCATGCGTTCGGCGAGCTCCCGCATGGTCATCGGCCCGCTCATCTCCCGCAGCGCGGTCGCCTGGGACGCGGTGAGGCCCAGGGTGGCCGCGCGCTCCCGTACGTGCTCGGCGATCCGCTGGGCCAGCCCGTTCACCAGGCCGCACAGCTGTCGCTCGGCGATGGCCTGCCGCTCCGGGGACGTCGTCATGCCACCACCCTAACAAGTCCGTCAAGCCAAAATATTTACAACTTGAATGATTCGAACTTGATGCTTATGGTTGCCGTCGTCGCCACGGTGAAGTCCGGCGACGATCTGATGGCAACTCACAAGGGGTAACTCATGGCCGACTTGACGATGGACCAGGGCGAACGACTGCGCCGGCCGGCGGGAATCCGCTCGATACGGCTCGGCGGCACGAAGGTGACGTACGTACCGGACGGCGATGTGCGGCTCCGGCCGCTGGAGCTGCTCCAGGACACCACCGACGAGGTGTGGGCGGCGCACCCGGAGTACCTGGACGCCACGGGCCACCTCGTGGGGAGCGTCGGCGGTCTGCTGGTGGAGCACGGCGACCGCGCGCTGCTGATCGACGCGGGCTTCGGCCCGCGGACGCTCGAGGTTCCGGGCGGCCCGATCGGCGTGATCCACGGCGGTGCGCTCCCGCGCAGCCTGGCCGAACTCGGTCGCACCCCCGAGGACATCGAAGCGGTGGCCTTCACCCACCTGCACTCCGACCACCTCGGCTGGGCCTGCCATCCCGCCCCCGGCGGTGACCGGCCCGTGTTCGCCCACGCCGACTACCTGATCTCCGAGCCGGAGTGGGAGCGGCGCGACCTCCTGGAGGCCCAGGGCATGACCGAGCAGGTCGCGGCGCTCGCACCGCGCGTGCGTACGATCACGGACGGGCAGGAGATCTTCCCCGGCGTCCGCGTGCGGATCACCCCCGGCCACACCGTCGGGCACGCCGAGTACGTCATCACCGGGGGCGGACGGCGTCTGATCGCCTTCGGTGACGCCGTGCATTCGCCGATCCAGATCGACCACCCCGACTGGTCCTCGGCCTTCGACCACGACCCCGTCCGGACCGCCGGGCACCGCCGCCGCCTCGTCGCCGAGCTGGCGGAGCCCGGCACGATCGGCTTCGGCGTCCACTTCGCCGACGTGGTGTTCGGACACGTCCAGCAGGATGGGGACGGCCCGGCCTGGCGGCCCCTGGACGCCTGACGAAACTCGGACTGCCGAGCCGCGGGTGGCGGGCCGTTGTGTGGCCCGTGCCGGTACGGAACCCTGCTGACGACAGGGGCCTAGCGCCGCAGGTACGCGAGGACGGCCAGGACCCGGCGGTTGTCCTCGGTGGAGGGGGCGATGCCGAGCTTGGCGAAGATGCTCGCGGTGTGCTTGGCGACGGCGCTCTCGCTGAAGTGGAGGGTGCCCGCGATGGCGGCGTTCGAGCGGCCTTCCGCCATCAGTTCCAGGACGTCGCGTTCGCGCGGAGTGAGGGCGGAGATGGTGCCCCGGGCGTCGCCGCGCGACAGCAGCCGGGCGATCACCTGCGGGTCCAGGACGGTGCCGCCGGCGGCGACGCGGCGGACGGCGTCGACGAACTGGCCGGTGTCGGTGACCCGATCCTTGAGCAGGTAGCCCACGCCGCCGTCGTCGCTCGCCAGGAGCTCGTTCGCGTAGAGCTGGTCGACGTACTGGGAGAGGACGAGGACCGGCAGACCGGGACGGTGCCGGCGGGCTTCGAGGGCGGCCTGGAGGCCCTCGTCGGTGAAGGACGGCGGCAGGCGTACGTCGACGACCGCGACGTCCGGCGCGTCCTCCAGCAGGGCGCGCAGGAGGGAGGGGCCGTTGTCCACGGCGGCGACGACGTCGAAGCCGTGCTCCCGGAGCGTGCGGACCAGACCGTCCCTCAGGAGGAAGAGGTCTTCGGCAAGGACGACGCGCACGGGATCTCCAGGGTCACTGTGGTCGGTCCGCCCTGCGGGCTGTGCAGGGCGAGGCTGCCGTCGAAGGTAGCCAATCGCCTCCGGACGCCGAGCAGTCCGGTCCCCCGGGTGGGATCCGCCCCGCCGCTCCCGTCGTCGGTGACCGTGATGCGCAGCCGCGGGCCGCCGTCGCCCACACCGTCGCCGTCGTGTGCGAGGACGACGTCGACGCGATCGGCGCCGGAGTGCTTCGCCGCGTTGGCCAGCAGCTCGTTGACCGCGAAATAGGCGGCAGATTCGACCGCGGCCGGCAGCCGCCCGGCCAGAGCCGCCTCGACGCGCACGTCGAGGAAGCTGTCGAGGGCCAGGGAGCGCACGGCGTCACCCAGACCGCGGTCGGTGAGGACCGGCGGCTGGATGCCCCGGACCAGGTCGCGCAGGTCCTCCAGGGCCCGCGCGGACAGCTCGCGCACCTCCAGCAACGCGGCCCGGGCGGCCGGCGGATCGTGCTGCAGCAGCCGCGTCGCGCTGTCGAGACGCATCCCCAGGGCGACGAGACGGGCCTGGGCCCCGTCGTGCAGATCCCGCTCGATGCGTTGGAGTTCGGCCGCCCGGCCGTCCAGGGCGTCCATCCGCGTGTCCGTCAACTGCTCAATGCGGCGGTGTAGTTCGGCGCTGCGGGGCGCGGTGAGGAGCAGCCGGCTCCAGCGGGCGTGCAGGCGCAGGAGGCAGGGTGCGAGGAGGAGGCCCGCGGCCGTGAAGGCGAGGCCCAGCACCAGCGCCGCGACCATCAGGCCAGTGCTGTGCACGGGGACGAACGCGTACCAGTTGCCGTCGTCGATCAGCCGCCACACGAACGGCTGGACGAGCGCCCCGAACACCCCGTAGACGACGAGGGACGGGGGTCCGGCGACCAGCAGACCGCCCACCAGGGGCTCCAGCCACGCCCAGGCCAGGTCCCGCCAGAACCCCGCGTCGGCCAGGACCGCGCGGGCCCCCGCCGTCCGCGGGAGCGGATCCGGCGGGCTGATCCGCACCCCCGACCACAGCGCCGCCCGTTGTCGGGCGCGGTCAGCGCACCGGCGCAGCGCGGCCGCGGCCGGCGGCAGCATCCGATGCCCGAGGCCGACGGGCAGCAACAGCAACGCGCCTACGACACCCGACCCGACGACGGCCACCGCCAGGCCCAGCAGACCGGCCAGCTGGCAGCGGCCGACGGCGGCCAGGCCCCGGAAGGACGCCTTACGGGCGCGCGAGGTGATCGAACTCATGTCCCGTGCAGGGTAGTCGGGGCGGGTACGGGCGCCGCTGCCGCTGCCGGTACGGGTGCCGCTGCCGGTGCCGAGGCGTGCCGTCCGGCCCACGCCAGGGCCACCACCAGGCAGGAGAGCCCGAAGCAGAGCATCGGGAGGACGGCCCCGGACTCCTCGTCCATAAAGAGGAGCAGCCCGAGATTGACGAGCGTGTGGAAGCCGCCCGCGAGCAGCAGGCGGTACGGACCGCCCGTACCGTCGAGCGCGACGCCCAGCACGACCGACATGGCCACGGTTGCGACGAGGAATCCCGCGGCGCAGGCCGGGCCCTGCGCGAAGACCGGTACGTGCCAGGCGCCCCACACCGCACCCACCGTCACCGACGAGACCAGCGCCCCGAACCGGGCCCGCAGCAGCGGCTGGAGGAAGCAGCGCCAGCCGATCTCCTCCCCGCACGCCCCCACCAGCTGCGCCGCCGCGATCAGCACGAAGGGGTGGTGCAGGGCTCCCGGAGGTGTGAAGCCCGCGCCCCCGGAGGCCACCCCGTGCACGAGGACGGTGAGCGCGACGATCAGAGCGGCCGTGCCGAGGATGGCCACGGCGCGGCGGGGGCTCCGTCCGACCCCGCCCCGCAGCAGCTCGCGGGTCCGCCGCCACCGGTGCAGCGCGACCGCACCCACCCCCACGGCCGGCCCGAACTGGGTCAGCTGCACCACCTCGGCGGGCACACCGGTCCCCGGCTGCACCGCCCCCAGTGCCCCGGCCGCCACGAAGGCCACCGCGGTGAACACCCCAGCCGCACCCCACACCCCGCCGCGCCCCGCCGGTTCCACGCCGTCCACCGTTCCCATGACCGTCCCGCCCGTCTGCTCGTGTCCCTACGCAGACGACGATGCCGGTCGGGGCGGCCCCGGCCACTGCACCTGGCACCCCGGCGGGGGTGTACCCGGCTCCACCCCCGCCCGGTGCTGCTTGGTGCCGGATGCCGCGGCGCCGCAGGTATTCGCGGCACGGCCGGCCACTACGCCCCCGGCCAGAGCCCCTCCGCCGTCAGGCCCAGCAGGTCGATCGCGTTGCCGCGCACGATGCGGTCCACCACGTCCGCCGCGAGGTGGCCCATCTGGGCCTCGCCGACCTCGCGGGACTTGGGCCAGGTGGAGTCGGAGTGCGGGTAGTCCGTCTCGTACAGGACGTTGCCCACACCGATCGCGTCCAGGTTCCTCAGCCCGAAGGCGTCGTCGAAGAAGCAGCCGAAGACGTGCTCGGCGAACAGCTCCGACGGCGGGCGCAGCACCTTGTCCGCCACCCCGCCCCAGCCACGGTTCTCCTCCCACACCACGTTCGCGCGCTCCAGGATGTACGGGATCCAGCCGATCTGGCCCTCCGCGTACATGATCTTGAGGTTCGGGAAGCGCTCGAACTTGCCGCTCATCAGCCAGTCCACCATCGAGAAGCAGCAGTTGGCGAAGGTGATGGTGGAGCCGACGGCCGGCGGGGCGTCCGCCGAGGTGGACGGCATCCGCGACGAGGAGCCGATGTGCATGGCGATGACCGTGCCGGTCTCGTCGCAGGCCTCCAGGAAGGGGTCCCACTCGTCCGTGTGGATGGAGGGGAGCCCGAGGTGGGGCGGGATCTCCGAGAAGGCGACCGCGCGGACACCCCGCGCCGCGTTGCGGCGGACCTCGGCGGCGGCCAGCCGGGCGTCCCACAGCGGGATCAGGGTGAGGGGGATCAGCCGGCCCGCCGCCTCGGGGCCGCACCACTCCTCCACCATCCAGTCGTTGTACGCGCGTACGCCGAGCAGCCCGAGCTCGCGGTCCTTGGCCTCGGTGAAGGTCTGTCCGCAAAAGCGCGGGAAGGTCGGGAAGCAGAGCGCCGACTGGACGTGGTTGACGTCCATGTCGGCGAGACGGTCGGGAACCGAGAAGGAGCCCGGGCGCATCTGCTCGTAGGTGATGACTTCCAGTTTGATCTCGTCGCGGTCGTACCCGACCGCCGTGTCCAGCCGGGTGAGCGGTCTGTGCAGGTCTTCGTAGACCCACCAGTCGCCTATCGGGCCGTCGTCGCCCTTGGCACCCATGACAGGGGCGAACTTGCCTCCGAGGAAGGTCATTTCCTTCAAGGGGGCGCGGACGACGCGGGGGCCGGTGTCCTGGTACTTGGACGGGAGCCGGTCCCGCCAGACGTGGGGGGGCTCAACCGTGTGGTCGTCCACCGAGATGATCTTCGGGAAGGTCTCCATACGGTCTACCGTAGCGCTGATCTGACGAACCGTCAGCTAGTTGGCGGGGGATCGCCCAGCGGCGGGCTGACGTGCACGTGCAAGACAGGGCAGACTGACCCTTACACCGACGGAAGGCAGGGGGGACGACTGATGGACGGCATACCGGCCATCCCGCAGCAGCGGAACCACCCCAAGGCGGCCCCCGGCAGTGCGGCCCGGCAGGCCGCACCCACACCCATGTCCGCACCGGCGCCCGTACCGGAACCCACGGCAGTACCCGTACCGGAACCCGCGCCTGCGCCCTCGGTCGCCCGGCAGCACGCCGAGCAGCCCGCCCAGTCGCCCGCCCGGCAGCACGCCGAGCAGCCCGCCCGGCAGCCCGCCCGGCAAGCCGCCCCCGCCCCCTCCCCCGGCGGCAACCGCTTCGCCGTCCTCGGCCCCATCCGCGCCTGGCGCGGCAGCGAGGCCCTGCCCTCCGGCAGCCCCCAGCAGCGCGCCCTGCTCGCCGTGCTCCTGCTCCGCGACGGCCGCACCGCCACCGCGCCCGAGCTCATCGACGCCATCTGGGGCGAGGACCCGCCCCAGCAGGCCCTCGCCACCATCCGTACCTACGCCTCCCGCCTGCGCAAGGTCCTCGAACCCGGGCTGCTCGTCACCGAGTCCGGCGGCTACGCCATCCGGCTGCGCCACATGGAGGCCCTCGACCTCGGCGTCGCCCGCGCCCTGGCCGCCGACGCCGAACAGGCCCGCGCCGCCGGTGACCGCGCCCTCGCCCGCACCCTGCTCGCCCGCTCCCTCGACCTGTGGGAGGGCGAACCCCTCGCCGGCGTCCCCGGCCCGCACGCCGAGACGGAACGCACCCGCCTCGCCGAGTGGCGCCTCCAGCTGCTGGAGACCCGCCTCGACCTCGACCTGGAGGTCGGCCACCACGCCGAGGCCGTCTCCGAACTCACCGCGCTGACCGCCGCCCACCCCCTGCGCGAGCGGCTGCGCGAACTGCTGATGCTCGCCCTGTACCGCAGCGGGCGGCAGGCCGAGGCCCTCGCCGTCTACGCCGACACCCGCCGGCTCCTCGCCGACGAACTCGGCGTCGACCCCCGCCCCGAGCTCTCCGCCCTCCAGCAGCGCATCCTGCGTGCCGACGCCGAACTCGCCCGCGCCGAGGACCCCGCACCGGCCGCCGCCGCCGTCCACGTAAGGCCCGCCCAATTGCCCGCCACGGTCCCCGACTTCACCGGCCGCACCCCCTTCGTGGCCGAGCTCGGCGCCATCCTGGCCGGTGCCGAAGGCCAGGTCATGGCCGTCTCCGCGCTCGCCGGCATAGGCGGCGTCGGCAAGACCACCCTCGCCGTGCACGTCGCGCACGCCGCCCGCCCGCACTTCCCCGACGGGCAGCTGTACGTCGACCTCCAGGGCACCGAGCCGCGCCCCGCCGAACCCGAGGCGGTCCTCGGCTCCTTCCTCCGGGCGCTCGGCACACCCGACACGGCCATCCCCGACTCCCCTGCCGAACGGGCCGCGCTCTACCGCTCCACCCTCGACGGCCGCCGCGTCCTGGTGCTGCTCGACAACGCCCGCGACGCCGCCCAGGTACGCCCGCTGCTGCCGGGCACCTCCGGCTGCGCCGCCCTCGTCACCAGCCGGGTCCGCATGTCGGGCCTCGCCGGGGCCCATCTCGTCGACCTCGATGTGATGAGCCCCGATGAGGCTCTGCAACTGTTCACCCGGATCGTCGGCGCCGAGCGGGTCGGCGCCGAACGCCAGGCCGCCCTCGACGTCGTCGGCGCCTGCGGCTTCCTGCCGCTCGCCATCCGCATCGCCGCCTCCCGGCTCGCCGCCCGCCGCACCTGGACCGTCTCCGTCCTCGCCGCCAAACTCGCCGACGAGCGCCGCCGCCTGGACGAGCTCCAGTCCGGCGACCTCGCCGTCAAGGCCACCTTCGAGCTGGGCTACGGCCAGCTGGAGCCCGCCCAGCAGCGCGCATTCCGCCTCCTCGGCCTCGCCGACGGGCCCGACATCTCCCTCCCCGCCGCGGCCGCCGTACTCGACCTGCCCGAGCACGACACCGAGGACCTCCTGGAGGCTTTAGTCGACTGCTCCCTCCTCGAATCCGCCGCACCCGGCCGCTACCGCTTCCACGACCTCGTACGCCTCTACGCGCGTGCGTGCGCCGAGCGCGACGAGCAGCCGCCGAGCTCGCGCGACGCCGCCCTGGACCGGCTCCTGGACTTCTACCTCGCCACCGCCTCCCGGGTGTACGCGCTGGAGCGCCCCGGCGACCGGCTCCCCGCGCACCTGTCCGCCACCCACTACCCCGGGCTGGTCTTCGCCGAGCCGCGCGCCGCCCTCGACTGGCTCTACGCCGAGGCCGACCCGCTGCTGGCGTGCGTCCGGCAGGCCACCGTACGCACCACCGGGCAGGCGGATGTGCTGCGCCGGGCCGTGGACCTGCTGTGGGCGGCCAAGGACCTCGCCGAGTCCGGGGCCAACTCCAAGCAGTACGAGTCCGTGGCCCTGGCCCTGCGCGACGCCGCGCACGCCGCGAAGGACCCGCACGCCGAGGGCCGGGCCCGCACCACGCTCACCAACACGCACCTGGTCGCCGGCCGGTTCACCGAGGCCGACGACGAGGCCCGCCAGGCCATGGCGCTCGCCCGCGAGGCCGGCGACCCGCTGCCCAGCTGCTGGGCACCCAACGACCGCGGGATCATCGCGCTGTACGAGGGCCGGCACGCCGACGGCGAGCGGTATCTGCTGGAGGCCATCGAGAACTTCCGCGCCGACGGCAACAACGTGGGTGAGGCCAGCGCCCTGTGCAACCTCTCGCGGATCCACGCGGAGCTCGGCCGGCTCACCAGTGCCATAGAGCTCGCCCAGCAGGGCATCGCCATCTACGACCGGATGGGCCTGACCCTGCGCCTTGCCAACGGCCGCTACGCGCTGGGCATCGCCCTCACCCAGGCCGGCCGCCTCGGCGAGGCCCTCACCCAGCTCGCCGAGGCGCTGTCGCTGTTCCACGACAACCGCCAGCCGCTGTGGGAGGGCGTCACGCATTTCCGGCTGGCCGTGGCCCACCTGGCGGCGCGCCGGCCCACCCTGGCCGCCTCGCACGCCGAACAGGCCATCGCGCTGCGCGGGATCGGCGGCGAGTGGCGCCGGGCCACCGTGCTGACCGTACTGGGCAAGGCGCTGCGGGGGCTGGGGCAGACGGACCGGGCGCGGGCGTGCTGGCGGGACGCGGAGAGCGTGTTCACGCAGCTGGGCTCGGCCGAACTGGCCGAGGTACGCGCCCTGCTGGCCTCGGAGATCGCCGCCTGAGCAGCGCGTGGGGACGGATGAACGGCACGTTCATCGTTCGTTTATCGCCACGCGCCAGTATGTGTACATCGACTCGTCGCCTCGGGGGAGCGAGCGGGTCGGCTGGAGGACCACCCGTTCGGCGGTCCGCGGGGGAATCGCCGAACGGGCCCTACCCATCCATCAGGAGATCCGATGACGAACGAGAACATCCTGACGACCGACGGCGACATCAAGCCGCTCGACAACCACGCCTCGGGCATCGAGATCAAGCCGCTCGACAACCACGCCTCGGGCGGTACGCCGCTGACGACGCAGGAGACCCCTGCCGCGGACGAGGAGATCCAGACGCTGGACAACCACGCGTCGGGCACTCTTCCGTAGCGGAGTCACATCCAGAACCACGGGGGATGCACGGGGGGGGTACCGGGGTACGGGGGTTCCCGGGTACGGGGGAAGGCGGCGGTCGCGGTGGCCCGGAGGGGGAGCCATCGCGGCCGCCGCCGCATGTCCGTCGCCGGACCGTCCGCGACGAGTGCCGCCGGGGAGCGCTCCGCGGCCCCGAGCCCGGCCATGATCCGCCGGACGCCCCCTAAGCTGGAGGGGTGTTCACCTCCCAGGGGCCGAGCGTCCGCGAGCTGGCCGTGCAGGCCCTCTCCTCCATCGAGCGCGGCTACGACCTGCTCTCGCCCAAGTTCGACCAGACCCCCTTCCGCACCCCGGACCGGATGCTCGACGCCGTCGAGGAGGCCCTGGCCCAGCGGGAGGGCTCCTTCGGGGCCGGGCTGGACGTGTGCTGCGGCACCGGCGCCGGGCTCGGGATGCTGCGCCGGCTGTGCCGGGGCCGGGTCACCGGGGTGGACTTCAGCGCGGGCATGCTGGCCGAGGCCGAGCGCGCCCACCCCGATGGCGTGGACTTCGTACGGGCCGACGCACGGGCGCTCCCGGCCGCGCTCGGGGACTCGTACGACCTGGCGGTGAGCTTCGGGGCCTTCGGGCACTTCCTCCCGGCCGAGCGGCCCGCCCTCTTCTCGGGCGTCCACTCCGCCCTGCGCGACGGTGGCCTCTTCGCCTTCCCGATCGGCGCCCCGCTGCCACTGAGCTCCCCGGCCTGGTGGGCGATGGCGGGGTTCGACGCGGCGATGCGGGTGCGCAACGCGGTGTGGCGGCCGCCCTTCGTCATGTACTACCGGACCTTCCCGCTGGGCGGCGTCCGCGCGGACCTGCGGGCGGCCGGCTTCACGGTGGAAACGGTCCCGCTGGAGCACTTCGGGCGCCGCCCCGACGGCAGTCCGCGCTGGCGGCTGGTCCTCGCCCGGAAGGGCGGCGGGCCTAGCGGGACCGACGGGCCGGGGGGCGGGCCTGGTCTGCGGCCTGCCGGCGGGCCTGGCCGCGGAACCGGCGGGCGGGCCTAGCGGGCCCGGAGTTCGGTCTTGAGCACCTTGCCACTCGCGTTGCGCGGCAGTTCGGCGACGAACTCCACCGCCCGCGGCACCTTGTAGTTGGCCATCTCCCGCCGCGACCACGCGATCAGGTCGTCGCCGGTCAGCGTGGAGCCGGGGCGGCGCACCGCGTACGCCTTGCCGACCTCGCCCAGCCGCGGGTCCGGGATGCCGACCACCGCGACGTCCGCGATGTCCGGGTGCAGGCCGATGAGCTGCTCGATCTCGGCGGGGTAGGCGTTGAAACCGCCGACGATGAACATGTCCTTGATCCGGTCGGTGATGCGCAGGTTGCCGTCCGCGTCGAGCACGCCGACGTCGCCGGTGCGCAGCCAGCCCTCCTCGGTGATCGCCTCGGCGGTCTCGGCCGGGTCCTCGAAGTACCCCTGCATGACGTGGTGGCCGCGCACCCACACCTCGCCCGCCTGCCCGGCGGGCCGGCCCCGCCCCTCCGGGTCCGCGATCATCACCTCGGTGTCCGGGATGGCCCGGCCCGAGGTCGAGGAGATGATCCCGGCCGGGTCGCCGCGGCGGCACATGGTGACGATGCCGCTCGCCTCCGAGAGCCCGTAGGCCGTGAGCACGGTGGCGATCCGCAGCTCACTGCGGAGCCGCTCGACGAGCTGGAGCGGGACCACGGCCGCGCCCGTGACGACCAGGCGCAGGGCGGACAGGTCGTGGTGGTCGCGCTGCGGGTGGTCCAGGAGCGACTGGTGCAGGGTCGGCGGCCCGGGGAGTACGGAGATCCGCTCGGCGGCGACGTTGGCGAGGACGGTGTCCACGTTGAACACGGGCTGCGGGACCATCGTGGCCCCGCGCATCAGGCACGCGATGATCCCGGCCTTGTAGCCGAAGGTGTGGAAGAAGGGGTTCACGATGAGGTAGCGGTCGCCCTCGCGCAGTCCGGCGAGCTCGCTCCACACCTGGTAGCAGCGCAGTGTCTGGGCGTGGGTGATGACGGCGCCCTTGGGGCTGCCGGTGGTGCCGGAGGTGAAGATGATGTCGGAGGGGGCGTTGGAGCGTATGGAGTCGGCGCGCTCGCGCACCGCCTCGGCCGGTACGCAGTCGCCGCCGGCCAGGAAGTCCTTCCAGGTGCGGAAGGACTCCGGGGCGTCCTCGGCGAGGACGACGACCTGCTCCAGGTGCTCCAGCCCGGGCAGCGGCCCGGTGCCGGGCCCGTCGGCGGCGGCGCGGCGCAGGGAGGCGACGTAGGAGGTCCCCAGGAAGGTGCCGGTGATGAACAGCAGCTTGGCCCGGCTGCGCTGGAGGACGTACGCGGCTTCCGCGCCCTTGAAGCGGGTGTTGAGCGGGACGAGCACGGCGCCCGCCGAGACGGCCCCGAGCGCGGAGACGATCCACTCCAGGGTGTTGGGCGCCCAGACGGCGACCCGGTCCCCGGGTTCGACGCCGGCGGCGAGACAGCCGGCCGCGGCCCGCTCGACGCGTTCGCCGAGCTGCGCGTAGCTGATCCGGACGCGCCCGTCGACGACGGCCTCGTGCCCGGCGTACCGCTCCGCGGCGGCGCGCACCAGTTCGGCGATGCTCCCCCAGCGCAGATCCCCGCGCCCGTCGATGCCTTCGCCCATCGCCCGCCCCTCCCTGCGACACCAATAGCTGACTATCCGTCAGATTAGCTGTAGCCTTCGCCGCTGTCAGTACCGGTAGCCCCTCGGAGGTGGCGATGACGACAACGCTCAAAGACGCTACGGCAATTGTCGGAATAGGCCAGACCGCCTTCGCGAAACGGCTGCCAGGCAGCGAGAAGGAACTCGCCTGCCGCGCCGTCCTCGCAGCGCTCGCCGACGCCGGGATCGCACCCTCGGAGGTCGACGCCTTCGCGTCCTACACGATGGAGGAGACCGACGAGGTCGAGGTCGCCAAAGCCATCGGCGCCGGCGACGTCACCTTCTTCTCCAAGGTCGGCTACGGCGGCGGCGGTTCCTGCGCCACCGTCGGCCACCTCGCGGCCGCCGTCGCCACCGGGCAGGCCTCGGTCGGAGTCGCCTGGCGCTCGCGCAAACGCGGCTCGGGACCTCGACCGTGGAAGAACACGGCCGTGCAGCTGCCCACCCCCGGCCAGTGGACCCGCCCGTTCGGCCTGCTGCGCCCGGCCGACGAGATCGCCATGCTGGCCCGCCGCTACATGCACGAGTACGGGGCCACCCGCGACCACCTCTTCAACGTGGCGATGGCCTGCCGCAACCGGGCCAACGAGAACCCGGCCGCGATGATGTACGAGCGGCCGCTGACCCGCGAGATGTACATGACCTCCCGCATGATCAGCGACCCGCTCTGCCTCTTCGACAACTGCCTGGAGACCGACGGCGCGCTGGCCTGCGTGATCGTCTCCGCCGAGCGGGCCCGGGACTGCCGGCAGAAGCCGGTGTACGTACACTCCGTCGCCCAGGGCCTGCCCGCCCAGCACCACGGCATGGTCAACTACTGGAACGACGACCCGCTGTCCGGCCCCGCCTGGACCGCCGCCCGGCACCTGTGGAAGCAGGCCGACTTCGGGCCGCAGGACGTGGACGTCGCCCAGATCTACGACGCCTTCACGCCGCTGATCCCGCTGTCGCTGGAGGGCTACGGCTTCTGCGGGCGCGGCGAGGGCGCCGCCTTTACCGAGGGCGGGGCGCTGGAAATGGGCGGCCGGCTGCCCATCAACACCGGGGGCGGCGGGCTGAGCGAGGCCTACGTGCACGGCTTCAACCTGATCAACGAGGGCGTGAAGCAGCTGCGCGGCATCTCCACCGCCCAGGTGCCCGACGCCGCGACCTGCCTGGTGACGGCGGGCGAGGGCGTCCCTACGTCCGCGATCCTGCTGCGGGCCTGAGTACGCCGTTGGCCTTGAGCCGTGAGCTGCCTGAGCCGACTGACCTGCCTGTCCTGCCTGAGCCGCCTGCCCTGCCTGAGCTGCCTGAGCTGCCTGAGCCGCCTGAGCCGCCTGAGCCGCCTGAGCCGCCTGAGCCGCCTGAGCCGCCTGAGCCGCCTACGCCTACGCCTACACCTGAGGAGCCGATCATGACTGCCGTGTCACCCGAGAACGACCTCCTCCTCCCCGTCCCGGACGAGGACGGCGCCCCCTTCTGGGAGTACGCCGCACGAGGCGAACTCCGCGTCCAGGCCTGCGCCGCCTGCGGGAGACTCCGCTTCCCGCCCCGCCCCTGCTGCCCGCACTGCCAGTCCTTCGACAGCGAGTGGCGCCTGATGAGCGGGCGCGGCCGCATCTGGTCCTACGTACAGCCGCACCCGCCGCTGCTGCCCGCGTACGCCGCGCAGGCCCCGTACAACGTGATCCTCGTGGAGCTCGCCGACGCCCCGCACATCCGCCTGGCCGGGAATCTCGTCACCTCGGCCGACGCCCCGCTGAATTCGGTGCCCCCGGCCCGGCTGCGCATCGGGGCCCGGGTCCAGGTCGCCTTCACCGAGGTCGGCGGGATGGCCGTGCCGCGCTGGGTACTGGAGAAGTCGTGACCGTGCTGGTGGAGCGGGACAAGGCGAGCGGGGTCGCGGTCGTCACCCTGGACCGGGAGCGCAAGCACAACGCGATCGACCTGGCGACGGCCGCAGAACTGGCCGCGGTGTGGCGGGAGTTCCGGTACGAGGAGGACGTACGGGCGGTGGTGGTGACGGGCGCCGGGACGGCCGCCTTCTGCACCGGCATCGACCGCGGCGTCGAGGTCCCGCAGCCGGGTTCCCCGTACTCGGTGGACGACCCGCTGATCGCGATCGGCCCGAAGGCCAACGACCTGTGGAAGCCGGTGATCGCGGCGGTCAACGGAATGGCGTGCGGCGGCGCGTTCTACGTACTGGGCGAGGCGGAGTTCCTGATCGCCTCGGAGACGGCGACGTTCTTCGACCCGCACACCACGTACGGGATGGTGAGTGCCTACGAGGCCGTGTACATGGCGCAGCGGATGCCGTTCGGCGAGGTCGCCCGGATGTCCCTGATGGGCAATGCGGAACGGCTCTCGGCGCGGCGGGCCTACGAGATCGGTCTGGTCTCGGAGTTGACGGCGCCTGGGGAGCTGCTCCCGGCGGCCCTGCGCGCGGCGCGGACGCTGGCCGGGTTCCCGACGGAGGGGGTGCAGGGCACCGTACGAGCACTGTGGTCGGCGAAGCGGGCCGCGTTGCAGCAGGCCCTGGACCAGGCGCCGGCGCTGATCGCGCTGGGGAATCTGCCGCCGGAGCAGCAGGCCGAGCTGTTCACGGGCCGCCGGGCGGCACCCGACGCCCCCCGGGTGCGCTGAGGGGGGCGGGCGGGCGGGGTATTCAGCGGGGGCGTTCAGCGGGTGCGTTCGGCGGGTGCGTTCAGCGGGTGGGCTTCGGCTTCGGCTTGGCGGCCGGGGTGCGGCTGGAGTTGGGGTCCGGGGCGCCGGTGGAGGTCGCCCTGGGCGTCGCCGTGGCCGTGGACCCCGAGGAGGAGAGGGCCTCGATCCGTGCGACGTAGCACCGCTGGACATCCCCGGCCTTCTCCGGGACCTCCATCGGCACGTCGACGGTCTGGCTACCGCGCGCCTTGAGCCTGACCTCCACGGAGGTGGAGTCGACTCCGCCGACCGCCCCCTCGAAGACCACCGGCACCCGGAAGGTTCGGTCGGTGTCCGCGTCGGAGGTGACCTTGACGGTGGCCTTCGGCCTGCCCGGGCCGGCGCAGGTGACGATCTCCGCGTGCGCGGCCGGCGTGGTCGTGGTCGAGGTGGGCGAGGCGTGAACGTTTCCTCCGCCGTTGCCGCTACCACTACGACTACCGACGCTGTAGCTCTTCTTCTTAGGCTTGCTGCTCTTGGAACTGGAGCAGCCGCCCCCGCTGCTGCCGCTGCTCTTGCTCTTACCGCTGCTCTTACCGCTGCTCTTACCGCTGCTCTTACCGCTACTCTTCCCGCTGCTCTTCCCGCCGTGGCTCCCGCCGCTGGACGAGAATCCGGTCAGCGCGAACACGACGGCCACGAGCACCGCGGTGAACCTGATACGACGTCCAGCGATCACGGCCCGAACCCTCCCCTTGGACAATGGCGGGCCACGCTATCAGGGCGATCAAGCGCCACCCGTGGCATACCGGGTCAGGAACAGGTCGACTCCGCCGGCCGCCTGGGCGAGCAATTCCGCGTCCGTGGGCGCGTATCCGGGGTCGAACGTCTTGGCGAGCTGCGGGATGGACACGGTGACCGCCACCAGTTGCCGTACGGCGAGCTCAACGTCCGGTACGTCCAGCACGCCTCGCGCGACGAGCACGCGCACGGCGTCCACGAGCGGGGTGTTCATGGCGGCGTAGCTGCGCAGGTACCAGAGCCGGCCGAGCTGCGGGAAGCGCTCGACCTCGCCGATGACGAGCCGGCGCAGGGACATGAGCTCGTCGGTGAGCTGGAGCCGCATCCAGTCGCCCTGCACGCGGACGAGCGCGGCGCGCAGGTCGGGGGCGCCGGTGAGGGTGGCGCCGCAGGGCTCCAGATCGGCGTAGGCGCTGTTGAGAACGCCGCCGATGACCGCGAGGAAGAGCCGCTCCTTGCTGCCGAAGTGCTTGTACACGGTCGGCTTGGAGACGGCGGCGCGGGAGGCGATGGCGTCGACGGAGGCGGCGCTATAGCCGCTGGCGAGGAACTCGGCGATCGCGGCCTCGGTGATCGCGCGCCGCTTGGCCTGGGAGGAGCTGACGGCTTCGGCGATCACGGGAATCCCGTAGGCGTCGTAGCCGTCACAGCCGTCGTCATCGGTGGTGTCACTCATGGGAGCCACCCTACCCCGCGAACTAAACCAAACGGTGTAGTTGCATGACTGAACTGAACGGTTTAGTGTCATCCATGTCGATCAAGCCGCCACGGCCTGACGCCACACCGGGCCTGACGCCATAGGGCCTGACGCCACAACAGGGGGAGACACCATGTCCGCCGAGTTCAAGATCCTCGCCATCTCCGGCAGCCTGCGCGCCGACTCGCACAACACCGCCCTGCTGCGGGCCGCGCAGAAGCACCAGCCCGGCGGCCTGGACATCGAGATCTACGAGGGTCTGCGCGAAATCCCGCCCTACGACCAGGACCTCGACACCCCGCAGGACCGCCCCGCAGCCGTCAACGACCTGCGCCGGCGCATCCTGGAGGCGGACGGGGTGCTCATCGCCACCCCGGAGTTCAACTACTCCATCCCCGGCACCCTGAAGAACGCCCTCGACTGGGTCAGCACCGACTGGACCCGCGAGGAGGGCCTGCTGCTGCTGCGCAAGCCGGTCGCCATCGCGGGCGCGGCGCCGACGAACTTCGGCACGGTGCGGGCCCAGCTGGCGCTGCGGCAGGTGTTCGTGTGGACGGACAGCAATGTGGTGGTGAAGCCCGAGGTGCACCTCTTCCGTTCGTACGAGCGCTTCGACGAGCAGGGCAACCTCACCGACGAGACGTCGATCTCCCTGCTCCAGGACCTGCTCGGCGCCCTGAAGACCAAGATCGAGGCGGCCGCGCGATGAGCACGCCCGCCGGACCGCACGTGACGTCCGCCCCGCCGGTTACGGGGGTAGCGGCGGAGGCGGCCGTCACGACGGTTCCGGGGGCGGGCACGACGTCGACGGTCACGGCGGCGGGCCCGCCTCCAGGCCCTCCCGGGGCGTGAGGCGGCGGTCCGCCGCCGCGTCCCTGCTGGCCGCCGAACCGGTACTCCAGGCGTTCACGCCCTGACCGTGTTCACGTCCTGACCACGGACGCCCCACCCGGCGTGCGGGCCCGGGGCCCCCGGCGTAGCGTCGGGATCAAGACCCCTACCTCGAAGGGCCGGGCATGATCCGCAACGTACTCGGCTCCCTCATGGGTCTCATCGGAGCGGCGGCCGCCGTCTGGAGCCCCTTCCGTCCCTGGTACGACGGCCGTCACGGACGCGACTACCGCCTGGGCGACCTCTTCACCGGGACCGGCATCACCGACGCCAGGGCCACCCTCTTCTTCTCCCTCTTCCTCCCCTGCCTCGTCACCGCCGTGCTCACCCTGGCCGCGATCCTGCTCCGCTCGCGGGTGCTCATGGCCGCCGCCGGGGTCATCGTCCTCGCGTTCGCCGTGCTGTGGATGGTCCGCCAGGGCCAGGCCGTCGGCGGCCTCTCGGTGGGCGGCGACGACGGCCAGGGCCTCGGCGACGGCGTCGCCAACGCCTTCGGCGCGGGCGCCCTGATCCTGCTGGCCGCAGCCGTCATGAGCGGCCGCCCCTCCCGCCGCCTCCGCGACCGCGACCTCCCCAGGCCCCCGGAACCCGAACCCGGGCCCCCTCCGTCGCAGAACCACACCTGACCGCGACCGGCAGTCCGACGCGTGACCTCTAAACGGGAACGGCGCCGCCCGTCACGATCACCCACATGACGCGAGCGCCATTCTCACCAGCGTGCCCGCCCTGTTGAGCAGGAGTTCGGGCACGTATTCCTCGTAGAACCGGATCTGACCGATGACACCCTCGGTGCCGGAGTGCCGGGCGAGCCGCTCCACGAGAGTCTCCAGCTCGGGCAGCAGCTCCGCATGCACCTCTTGGCGCACCGTCAGGGACCACCCCCCGGCAGTCGGGCTCAGCTCACCCACCAGCACGCCGCCGATCCGCCACGCAGGCCCCCGCTCCGCGAGCAGGGGATACGCATCCCCCATCGCGCCCTCCGGGCCATCAGCCTCATCCTCGAAGTCACCGTCACCGTCACCGCCGGCTCCGCCGCCCGTGAGCCCGAGATGCCATCGCAGATCATCGAGTACGGCGCCCAGCACAGAGGGACGAAGGTCCAGGGCCAGATCCACCGCGTACATGTCACCCATGCCTGGACCCTATTCCCACGGACAGCTCCGCCCAGACCCGTTTCCCGGGCCCGGCCCGCTCCCCCACGGCCCACCGGTCGGCGACGGCCGCCACCAGGAACAGCCCCCGCCCGCCTTCGCCTTCCGCCTCGGGGGTCGTAGCCTCCGGCCACCCCGCGCCGGCGTCGTGGACCTCGATCCGGAGCCACTCGGGCAGCCGTACGTACTTGGTCTCGATCTCCCGGTCCCGCGGCCCCGCCGCGTGCCGCACGGCGTTGGTCACCAACTCGGAGACGACGAGCAGTGCGTCTTCCTCCAGCTCCGAAAGGCCCCAGCCAGCCAGGGCTTTCCGTAGCTCCGCCCGCGCGAGCGGCACGGACCGCGCCTCCCGCCGCCACCGCCGCACCACTTCGACTTCGCTCACCGGGCCACCGCCCGCCCGTGGATGACCCGGGGCCCGACGTCGACCCCGTACGTCGCCAGCACGAGTACCTGACGCCGCCACCAGGTGGGCGGCACCAGACACCGCACCAACAGCACCAAGACCAGACCGATAAAATGCAGCATGTCGACGCTCCTCAGAAAGCGTTGGCCACGCCCCCGGACCGTTCGCGCGGTCGCGGGGGTCTTTGCGTTCACGCAGGACCACGCGTAGCGACCGGTCGCGTACGCATGCCTTCAGACTGGAGCGGTGGACCGGTGGACCGGTCCAGTCAACCCTGCTGATTCATGGGGTAGTTGTCGGTGCGCTCCCACAAACCCTCGGGCGTGATGCCTTCCTCGCAGACCAGAGCCGTTCCGTCCTGGTCGTAGGCGGTGTGCAGGACCACTGCCACCGCGCAAGGGCGTTTCACCTGAAGGAGTTCGGCCTCCACTCTCGTTGCCAGGCGTACGGATGTGGCGTCCATGCCCCGAACCGACAGGCGTCCCGTCACGCGCCGCACGTAATGCGTGGTGCCCTCGGCGATCGGGCCGTTCTGATGCAGGCGCGGGCAGAGATCCGAGACCTCCGGCGGAAACCACGCGACCACGTACGAATGAGGCTGGCCCTCCTCCGTGAGGACCAGCCGGGCCCGGTGGAGGGCCTGCCGACCTGCGGCCAGCCCGAGGGCGTCCGCAACGTGAGAAGGAGGCACCAGCATTTCCGGCGCGCCCAGCCGACGGTACGGTCCTCCCTGCGCCCGAGTCGCTCCCGAGCCCCGGCCGCCGGCCGGACGCGCCACCGGAACCTCCGTCACGGCGAAGCCGCGTCCCTGATGGGGTACCACCAGGCCATCGACACGGAGTACTTCCATGGCCTTGATAGCGGTGGCTCGCGAAACCGCCCATTGTTCACACAGATCACGGCTGGACGGCAGAAGGTCTCCCGGGCCGAACTCGGCGTCAGAGATACGACGCCGCAGACTCTCCGCGATCTGTTCATACTTCAGAAGTGCCATGTGAGTTCCTTGAAGCAAGAGGCTGACCGGTTGACCGGTCAGGCTAGGGGGTACCGCCGCCTGCGGCCAGGGCCGAGAATCGGAGCCATGCCGACACATTCCGTAGGCCCAGAGATCATCGCCTTCTACAGCGAGACGATCAGCGAATCCGACCGGCTGAGCAGCAGCGCGGACGGGGTGCTGGAGATGGTTCGCACCCAAGAGCTGCTGCGGCGCCATCTCCCGGGCGCGCCCGCCCGGGTCATCGACATCGGCTCGGGACCCGGCGCCCATGCACGGTGGCTCGCCAAGGACGGGTACGAGGTCGACCTGGTCGACCCGGTGCCGCGCCATGTCGAGGAAGCTGCCGCCGCCGGGTTCCACAGTGCTCTCGGCGATGCCCGCGCTCTGGCGGCCGCCGACGACACCTACGATGTCGCGCTCGTCCTCGGGCCGCTCTACCACCTGCTCGAACACGGCGACCGCCTCCAGGCCCTGCGCGAAGCGGCACGCGTCGTCCGGCCCGGCGGTCTCGTCGCGGCCGCCGCGATCGGCCGGTACGCCTCCCTCTTCGAGCACGTCGCCACCACCATGCTCACCGTCGACCGGGTGCGCGCCGCCGTCACCGACATCCTCGTCAGCGGCCTCCACGAGCCCGGCCGAAAGGGGTTCACCAGCGCCTACTTCCACACAGGCGAGAGCCTGGCGGCCGAGATGCGCGAAGCCGGCCTGAGCGAACCTCGGGTGTACGGGGTAGAAGGCCCGGCATGGTCGGCGCTCAAGGCGACCGAGCAGCACACCAGGGACAGCCTGATCGACTCGAAGATGTTCGAGGCGGCCTTGACGGCGGCGCGCCTTGCCGAGCCGCATCCGGACCTGCTCGCCGCGAGTTCGCACATGCTCGCCGTGGCCACGGTGTAGACGGGCCCGGACATGACGGCGGCCCCGGCCCCCGGGGAGGGGGCGGGGCCGGCCAGCCGTGACGGGCGGGGTGGGGATCAGGCCTTGTCGACGACGCCGGAGGCGGCGATCTCGATCTTGCCCTTGGTGCCGCCCGACTGGGTGCCCAGGGACTCGATCTTCGTGACCAGGTCCGCGCCCTCGACGACCTCGCCGAAGACGACGTGCTTGCCGTCCAGCCACGGGGTCGGGACGGTGGTGATGAAGAACTGCGAGCCGTTGGTGTTGCGGCCGGCGTTCGCCATCGACAGCAGGAACGGGCGGTCGTGCTTCAGCTGGAAGTTCTCGTCGGCGAACTTCTCGCCGTAGATGCTCTTGCCGCCGGTGCCGTTCTGGTTGGTGAAGTCGCCACCCTGGAGCATGAACTGCGGGATGACGCGGTGGAACGGCGAGCCCGCGTAGCCGAAGCCGTGCTGGCCGGTGGCCAGCTCGCGGAAGTTCTGGGCCGTCTTCGGGACGACCTCGTCGAACAGGTTGAAGACGATGCGGCCCGCGGCCTCGCCGTTGATGGTGATGTCGAAGTAGACGTTGCTCATGGGGTCCATCCTGTCACTCCAGGTGCGGAGCGCGACCCGGCGGGGCCCCCGGCTCGCTCAGCCGGCCGTACGGGTACCCGTCCCCTTGGCCGCGTCCAGGGCGTACACGCAGCGGTCCTTGCTGCACGCGTAGACCACGCCCGCCTCGGCCACCGGGGCGCCCGTGATCTCCCCTCCCGTGGCCAGCTTCCAGCGGAGCTGGCCGCCCGCCGCGTCCAGGGTGTACAGGCAGTGGTCCGCCGAGCCGAAGTGCACCCGGCCGTCCGCGACCGCCGGCGGGCCGGTGATCTCGCCGCCCGCCGCGAACCGCCACTTCGGCGTGCCGGTGACCGCGTCGAGCGTGTACACGGCGCTGCCCGCGCCCAGGTGGACGTTGCCGTTGGCGACGAGGACCGGGTCCGCCGAGGGGCGGGGCTCGGTCGCGATGCGCCAGCGGTCGTTGCCGGTGGCCGCGTCCAGGGCGTAGACGGTGCCCAGGTAGTCGGCGAGGTAGACCCCGCCGCCGGTGACGGCGGCGCCCGGCGCGAAGGCCGGCGCGGCCAGGAAGACCGCCGGGGCCTCGAAGTGCCAGCGGACCCGGCCCGAGGCCCGGTCCACGGACAGGACGCGGGTGCCGGCGGCCACGTACACGTTGCCGTCCGGGGCCGGGGTGACGCGGACCGGTACGTTTCCGCAGGAGCCGGCGTCGCCGACCGGGTACGACCAGGATTCCTGGCCGGAGCGGGCGTCCAGGGCGCGCAGCCGCGCGTCCTGCCACACGTACACCGTGCCGTCGTGGAGGACGGGGGCCGCCTCCGGGGTCTCGAAGTCGGTCTGCGCGCCGGTCAGCTCCCACAGCTTCTGGCCGTTGGACGCCTCCCAGCCCTGTACGCCTCCACCGCGCGTGGCCGTGATGACCGTGCCGCGTTCGGCGCGCAGGGCGTACACCCAGGCGTCGGTGGACAGCCGCCACCGCTCGGAGCCGTCGGTGGCGTCGAGCGCGTAGAGGGAGGGGCCGTCGGAGGCGTGGATCCGGCCGTCGGCCACGGCCATGGACCAGGCGACGTCGCGGGTCTTGAACTGGCGCCTGCCGCTGGCCACGTCCAGGGCGTGCACTTCGAAGGAGGTGACGTACAGCAGATCCCCGGCGACGGTGGGGGTGCCCCAGACCTCGTTGGACATGCGGAAGCGCCACGGGCGCCAGCGGCCGCTGTCCGGGGACGGGCCGGGGGACGGTACCGCTGCCGCCGACGGGGTTACGGGTTCCACCGCCGACGCGGCGCCACCCGGCGGGCGGACCCACCCGGACGCGGAGTCCGCCGAGGCGTGCCCGGCCGGGGCCGCCGCCGTCGCGCGCGGCCCGGGTCCGATGGGCACCGGGGAGCCGCCGAGGCGGACCGGCTCGCCCGAGGGCACGGGAGCCGCCATGGGCGGGTGGTGCGGGCGCGGCGGGGCGGAATGGCCGGTGCGCGGGTCCACCCAGGGGTCGACCCCGCGCTGACGGCGGTGCGTGGCGGGCCCGGATGCGGGCCCGGAGGCCTGCGCCGAAGCCGGTCCTCCGCCCGGCCCCGATCCGCCCGGCCCCGATCCCCCCGGCCCGGAAGCCCGCCCCGAGGACCGCCCCGAAGCCGGCGCCGGAACCGCCGCAGGCGTACGCTGCCCCGCCCGCCGGGCCTCGATCATCGCGACGGCCCGCCCCGGCAGCCATGCCGAGGCGGTACCGCTGTCGTCGCCGCCGTCGAAGAGGTGCGGGGCCAGCTGCGCCTGGAGGTCGGCCGGGGTCGGCCGCAGGGTGGCGTCCATCTGCATGCAGGAGTCGATGAGCGGCCGCAGCTCGTCCGGCAGCCCCTCCAGGTTCGGACCCTCGCGGAGCAGCATGAACACCGTCTCCACCGGGTTCGCCCCGTGGTACGGCGGGTGCCCGGTCGCCGCGAAGACCAGGGTCGACCCGAGCGAGAAGACGTCGCTGGCGCCCTTGACGCTGCGCGAGTCCTTCGCCTGCTCGGGTGACATGTACGCAGGGGTGCCGACGGCGACGTTCGTCATGGTCAGGCGGGTGTTGGAGACGCCGCTCGCGATGCCGAAGTCGATCACGCGGGGGCCGTCCTCGACCACCAGCACGTTGGACGGCTTCAGGTCGCGGTGGACCAGGCCCGCCCCGTGGATGGACTGCAGCGCCTCGGCGATTCCGGCCGCGAGCCACCGTACGGCCTGGGCGGGCATGGGCCCGCACTCGTTGACGATCTCCTCCAGGGAGGGCGCCGGGACGTACGCGGTCGCCAGCCACGGCACGGCGGCCCGCGGGTCGGCGTCGACCACGGCCGCGGTATAGAAGCCGGACACGGCGCGCGCCGCCTCCACCTCGCGGGTGAAGCGCACGCGGAACAGCTGGTCCTCGGCGAGCTCGGTGCGCACCGTCTTGATAGCGACTCTGCGTCCGGACGCCGACCGTGCGAGATAGACCAGCCCCATGCCGCCGGCGCCGAGCCGTCCCAGCACCTCGAAGGGGCCGATCCGTCTCGGGTCGTGCTGCGTCAGCTGCTCCACCACTCGCCTCCACACCTCCCCGTACGGGCCCTCGCCGGGCCCGTTTCCACCGGTACGCGCGCCGGCACGCGGCGGTCGGCCCCGTGCAGCGTCTCACTCCCGGGCGCCGCCCGGGGTCGCGCAACCCCGATTCTGTCAGGCTCGCGCCTGGTCCGGCCCCGGGTCAGGGTGTGCTTTCGTCCGCGACTCCGACAGCAGGGCGAACACCGCCCCCTGATTGTCGGCGACGACCGCGATCCGGCCGTACGGAGTGTCGAACGGATCGGCGGTCACCCGGCCGCCCAGCCGCTGCACCGTGGCGACGCTCTGGTCGCAGTCGGGGACGGCGAAGTACACGAGGAAGTGCGCGGGCATGATCTCCGGGAAGGCGTCGGTGATCAAGGTGCGGCCCAGGACCGCGGTGTCGGAGCCGGGCGCGCTGCCGGGCGGGGACCAGACCCGGTATTCGATGCCCGCGTCGTCCTGGTCCTCCGGGACGTAGCCGAAGACCTTGGCGTAGAACACGTCGACCGCGTCGCGGGCCCGGGTGTAGACCTCGGCCCAGCAGTACGTGTACGGCTCCTGCTGCGCGTCGAAGCCGTGGTGGGTGCCGGGCTGCCACAGGCCGAACACGGCCCCGCCGGGGTCGGCGGCCAGCGCGGCGGTGCCGTACGGGCCCACGGGCTGCGGGTCCATCACCATCTGGCCGCCGGCGGCGCGGATGCGGGCGGCGCACGCGTAGGCGTCCGAGGTGTACAGGTAGACGCCCCAGACGGTGGGCATCCGGCCGTCGGGTTTGGGGGCGAGGGCGGCGACGTTGCGGCCGCGGCTGTAGGCCTGGGTGTAATGGCCGTATTCGGCGCCGGCGCTGTCGCCGAAGGTCCACCCGAAGAGCTCACCGTAGAAGCGCTTGCCTGCCTCGACGTCCGGAAGCGAGGCATCGACCCAGCAGGGTGCGCCTTCCGCGAATGCGGCCATATCGCCCGGTTCCTTCCGTTGTGCCCCTGAAACAGGATGTGCCCGAAAACTTGTCCACAGCCTGTTGATAAGACTATTCGGGGGATACGCCACGATACGTACTGGATGCGGGCGGCGTGCGGGCAGGGGCGGGGCGAGGGCCGGGCGTGGGCCGGGGGCGGGGCGGGGGCATGGGCGGGGCGGGGGTGGGGTGCTTTGTTGCCCCTCGGCCTGAATTCGCCTTCGGACCGACCGGGGGCCTGCGCGGTGACCGGCCGGAACCAGCCCCGAGACCAACCCCGGGACCAGCCCCCAGACCAGCCCTGAGACCAGCTCCGAGGCCCACCTCCGAGACCCGCCCGGCCGCGGGGTAACCCCATTTGCAGGCGGCCGAATCGCGCGCCGATCACCCCTCGGTAAGCTGACGGCATGACAGGACAAGTACGTACCGTCGACGGGCGTGTCGCCGGCCGGCGCGGCCAGGCGACGCGGCAGAAGCTGCTCGACTGCCTCAGCGAGATGCTCAGCTCCTCGCCGTACCGCGACGTCAAGGTGATCGACGTCGCCCGCAAGGCCGGCACCTCCCCCGCGACCTTCTACCAGTACTTCCCGGACGTCGAAGGCGCCGTCCTGGAGATCGCCGAGGAAATGGCCACCGAGGGCGCGCAGTTGACGGCGCTCGTCGAGGGCCGGAACTGGGTCGGCAAGGCGGGCTGGGCGGCCGCCGAGGAACTCGTCGAAGGCTTCATGGAGTTCTGGCGGCGCAACGACGCGATCCTGCGGGTGGTCGACCTCGGCGCGGCCGAGGGCGACAAGCGCTTCTACAAGATCCGCATGAAGATCCTCAACTCCGTCACCAACTCCCTCACGGAGTCCATGAAGGAGCTCCAGTCCAAGGGCAAGGTCGACAAGGACCTCAGCCCGGCGGCGATGGCGGGCTCACTGGTCGCGATGCTGGCCGCGGTCGCCTCGCACCAGAAGGGCTTCCAGACCTGGGGGGTGAAGCAGGCGGAGCTCAAGCCGAACCTCGCCCTGCTCGTCCACCTGGGCATCACCGGCAAGAAGCCGACCAAGTAGCGGCGGACCCCGGGACTTCCTCCAGGGGTCCACCGCCCCGGCTCGGCGGTGCCCGGCCGCGTCCGTACAACCGTTTCCGTACGACCGTTTCCGTACGACCGTCTCCGTACGACCGTCTCCGTTCGTCCGCCGCGATCAGCGACGCTCCAGGCGGAACAGCCGGATCTCCCGCTCGATGCGCGCCTGGTACGTCGCGTACGGCGGCCAGAACTTCAACACCGCCTGCCACGCCGCCGCGCGCTCCTCACCTTCCAGCAGGCGGGCCCGTACCGCGATGTCCTGCCCCTTCCAACTCACGTCCGCGTCAGGATGCTTGAGCAGGTTCCCGGTCCACGCCGGGTGCCCGGGGCGGCCGAAGTTGGAGCCGATCAGCAGCCAGCTCGCGCCGCCGTCCTCCGGCATGCAGGCGAGTGGTGTGGTGCGCGGCTCGCCGGACTTGGCGCCCTTGGCGGTGAGGATCACGCCGGGCAGCATCTGGGCGCTGAGCATGACCTTGCCGCGGGTCAGCTTGTGCACCGCCTTGTCCATGGCGGGGATGAAATGCGGCGCGATCTTGGCGAACAGCATGGTCGAGGAGACCTTCTGCATCAGCTTGACGCCGGGAGCCATCAGACGGCCACCCTCTCCTGTGTGGCGGGGGGTACGAACAGGCCGGCCCGGTGCGCGGCGTGGGCGCGCAGCCGGTGCACGGGGCCGAACAGCAGCTCGTCGGCCGCCGCCCGCTTGAAGTAGAGGTGTGCGTCGTGCTCCCAGGTGAAGCCGATGCCGCCGTGCAGCTGGATGGCCTCGCCCGCGGTCACCCGTAGCGCCTCCAGGGCCTGGGCGAGGGCGAGGCCGCCCTGTTCCGGGTCCCAGGCGGCGTAGTAGGCGGCCGAGCGCGCCGCCTGCACCTGTACGTAGAGGTCGGCGAGCCGGTGCTTGACCGCCTGGAAGGACCCGATCGCCCGGCCGAACTGCTCGCGCTGCTGTACGTACTCCACCGTGCGGGCCAGCGCCTGCCCCGCCGCGCCGACCGCCTCGGCGGCGAGCACGGCGGCGGCGGTACGCCCGGTGGCGGCAAGCGCCCGCATGGCGTCGGCCGTGCCATCGCCCAGCAACTCGCCTTCCACCTCCCGAAGTTGGACCCGGGACTGCGGCCGGGTCTCGTCCAGGGTGGTCTGCCGGGTGCGTACGAGGCCGGGCGCGTCCTCCCGCACGAGGAACAGCAGGGTCCGGCTGCGGGCGAACCCGCCGGTGTGCGCGGCGACGAGGAGCAGGCCGGCGCTGTGCCCGTCGAGCACCTGGGCGGCCTCCCCGTAGAGCCGCCAGCCGCCGCCCTCCCCCAAACGGGCCTGCACCCCGCCGGCGCGGCCCCCGCCGGCCCACTCGCCGGGGATGTTGTCGCCGGTCAGCACGAGCGCCGTGGCGAGGGCCGGGCCGGGGATCGCGAGCGTGGCGGTCAGCCCGCCGGCGGCGAGGGGTGGCAGCAGTGCGGAGCGCTGGGCCGGGGTCCCGAGTGCGGTGATCAGCGGCACGGCGAGCACGGCGGTGGCCAGCAGCGGCGAGGGCAGCAGCACCCGCCCGGTCTCCTCGCAGGCCAGCACCAGGTCGGCGGGGGCGCAGCCGACACCGCCGTACTCCTCGGCGACGGCGATGCCCGGCAGGCCGAGCTGCCGGGAGAGCTGCTGCCACAGCTCGCGGTCGTATCCTTCGGCGGTCCGGACGGCGGCCTTGACCTCGTCCGGACCGCAGCGTTTGCCCAGGATCTCGCGCAGGGTGCGGCGCATCTCGTCCTGCTCCGCGGTGAAGGCGGCATCCATCGTCGGGCTCCTCCCCGTATCTGACGGGCCGTCATGTTAGGGCGCCGACGCCCATATGCCCAGGGCCACGACACGGCCACACCCGAGGCACCACGCCATGCCGCCCTGCACCGCCCCCGACGGACACCCTTGGCCCGCAGGGCAGGACCGCCCGCAGGGCAGGACCACCCACACGGCAGGACCAGCCACACGGCAGGACCGCCCGCAGGGCAGGGCCGGCCGCAGGGCAGGGCCGGCCGTACCCCCAGGTCCACAGGGTCCACCCCGCGTCGACCCACCGGCACAACCTCGGCCGCCGCCCGACTCCGCGCACTAGCGTCTGACGTACCGTCAGATATACCGTCGCCCCATGCCTGGACCCCAATCTGCCCCCACGCCACCGCGCCGCAGGGTCGCGGTCGTCGGCGTCGCCCTGTCGGACTGCGGACGGGTGGACGGACCCACCCCGTACGCCCTGCACGCGCAGGCCGCCCGCCGGGCCCTCGCCGACTCCGGCCTGGACCGGTCCGTCATCGACGGGTTCGCCTCGGCCGGCCTCGGCACACTCGCACCGGTCGACGTGGCCGAGTACCTCGGCTTGCGCCCCACCTGGGTCGACTCCACCTCCGTCGGCGGCTCCACCTGGGAGGTCATGGCCGCCCACGCCGCCGACGCCATCGCGGCCGGCCACGCCAACGCCGTGCTCCTCGTCTACGGTTCCACCGCCCGCGCCGACATAAAGGCGCGCCGCCGCACCTCGAACCTCTCCTTCGGCGCGCGCGGGCCGCTCCAGTTCGAGGTCCCGTACGGCCACACCCTGATCTCCAAGTACGCCATGGCCGCCCGCCGCCACATGCACGAGTACGGGACGACGCTGGAGCAACTCGCCGCGGTGGCCGTGCAGGCCCGCGCGAACGCCGCCACCAACCCGGACGCGATGTTCCGCGACCCCATCACCGTGGACGACGTCCTCGGCGGCGAGATGATCGCGGACCCCTTCACCAAGCTCCACTGCTGCATCCGCTCGGACGGCGGCTGCGCGGTGCTCCTGGCGGCGGAAGACTACGTACCGGACACCGCCAAGTCCCCCGTGTGGATCCTGGGTTCGGGCACCTCCGTCTCCCACACCACCATGTCGGAGTGGGAGGACTTCACGGTGTCCCCGGCAGCCGTCTCGGGCCGCCAGGCCTTCGCCCGGGCCGGCCTCACCCCGGCGGACGTGGACATCGCCGAAATCTACGACGCCTTCACGTACATGACCCTGGTCACCCTGGAGGACCTCGGCTTCTGCGCCAAGGGCGAGGGCGGCGCCTTCGTGGAGAAGGGCCGCCTCCTGCGCGACGGCGAACTCCCGGTCAACACCGACGGAGGCGGCCTCTCCGCCTGCCACCCCGGCATGCGCGGCCTGTTCCTCCTCGTGGAGGCGGTCCGCCAACTCCGCGGCGAGGCGGGCGCCGGCCAGGTCACCAAACCCGGTGGCCGCCTTCCCAAGGTGGCGCTCGCCTCAGGCACGGGAGGCTGGTTCTGCTCCTCGGGCACGGTGATCCTGGGTCGGGACTAGATCGGCGCCGCGGCCCGGGCCCCGGCTCCGGCCCCGGCCCGGCCCCGGCCCCCGCTGCCGCCCCCGCTGCCGCTGCCGCCTCAGTACTGCCAGCGCGGCTGGCTGCCGTCCAGGCGTGATGAACGGGCTCGCCTCGCAGGAGACGGCTACCAGTCCATCGGCGCCAACGGCCGCCCCTCCGCGGAGACCGGGATCTCGTGAACCATGTGGTCCAGGTCAATGAGCCGGATGGTGTCCGGGTTGGCCCACTGCGCGCCGAGGATTCCCTTGGACCAGTCGTCGTCCCTGTACTGCGTCACCGGCCAGCGGCGGGCCGCGGGGAAGCGGCCCTGGTCCACGTAGACCTGCCAGACGGAGTCGACCAGCGGCGAGGTGCGTTCCACCACCAGGCGGCGGGGCGAGCCGTCGGGCGCCGGTACGTCGTACTGGAGGGACGGGAAGGGGTCCCGGGCGAGGTGGAGCACCGGGACGGCCGGTACGCCGAGGACGGCCACCGCCACGAGGGCCGCCCCCAACGCCTTGCGGACGGCGGGACGGCGGGATGCCAGGAAGCCGGCCACGAGGAGGGCGAGGACGGCTAGGGAGCCGAGCAGCAGGGGGCTGTTGAGCTCGGCCAGGACGGCCAGGCCACCCGGGCGCTCGTACAGCCGGCCCACGATCGCGGCCCCGACCAGCGCCCCCGCGAGGGCGACCAGCCCACCCGCCGCCCGCCTGCGAGCCGGGCCTATCCGTACGTCCATGGCCCGCACCCTAGCCTGGGGGCATGACCAGCGAATTCAGCAGCGAGACCGAAAGCCGGACCAGCGGCACCAGCGGCGGGGCCAGCAGCGGGGCGGGCAACGGGGCTACCAGCGAAGCCGAGTTCCACACCACCCTGCACTCCCTGCGCGTGTGGGACACCGAGCTCCCCGTCTTCGACGCCCGGAAGGCCCCGGCCGATCCCCTCCCCCTCTTCCGGGACTGGTTCACGCACGCCGCCAAGGCGGGGCAGTTGGAGCCGCACACGATGAGTCTGGCGACAGTGGACGCCGAGGGGCGCCCCGACGTACGCACCCTGATGCTGCACGACGCCGATGAGCGGGGCTGGCATTTCGCGACGCACTCCACCAGCGCGAAGGGGCGGCAGCTGGCCGGACACCCGGAGGCCGCGCTGGGGTTCTACTGGCCGACCGTGGCACGTCAGATCCGCATCCGGGGCCGGGTCACGGCGGCGGGCCCGCAGGAGAGCCGGGCGGACCTCGCCGTCCGCTCGCGCGGGGCGCTGGCCGCTGCGCTCACGGGGCGGCAGAGCGAGGTGCTCGGTTCCGCGGAGGAACTGGCGCAGGCCTCGGCGGCCGCCTGGGAACGCGCCGGCGCCGAGCCGGATGCCCCGGCGCCGACGTGGACCCGGTACGTCCTAGCGGCCGCCGAGGTCGAGTTCTTCCAGGGCGACCCAATGCGCCGCCACACCCGCCTCCACTACCACCGCACCCCCACCGGCCCCTGGACCCACAACCTCCTCTGGCCATAGCCCAGGCCAGGCCGAGCCCAGGCCGCCCCGAGGCCCCCGCAAGACATCGCGGCCGCCCGCGGCTCAGGCGGGTGCCAGGCGGAAGACGGCTACCGCGAAGCCCCCGGCCTCGCGAAAGGTCAGTTCCAGCTCGGCTCCGATCCGCAGGGCGGACGCGTCGCAGTCCACGACCTCCGTCATCATCCGCGGCCCCTCCGCCAGGTCGACGACCGCCGCGACGTACGGGACCCGCGTCCCGAACGGCGGGAGGTCGTTCCGGTGGATCACCGACCAGGTGTACAGCGTCGCCCGGCCGCTCGCCGGCTCCCACGTCACCCGGTCCTCCCCCGCCCAGCAGAACGGGCAGAACTCCCGCGGGTAGTGGTGTGCCCTCCCGCATTGCCCGCAGCGGCGCAGCAGCAGCCGGCCCTCCGCCGCCGCGTCCCAGTAGGGGCGGGTGAAGTCGTCGGCCTCGGGCAGGTCGTAGCGGACCGCGCTCACAGGAAGAGTCCCATCGCCGCGTCGAGTGACCAGGCCTGCCAGCTCATGGCGAAGAACGCGACGAGCGAGATGAGCGCCATCATCGCGTTCTGGCCCTGCTCGGCCCAGTCGTGGATCATCAGCACCAGGTACAGCAGGTTCAGCAGCAGCCCGCCCACCAGCGCGACCGGGGTCAGCAGGCCGAGCACCAGGCCCAGCCCGAGCGCGAGTTCCGCGTAGACGACGATGTACGCCATCAGCCGCGGCCGCGGCTGGACCACCTTCTCGAAGCCGCCCTTCACGAACGGCCAGCGGTGCTTGCCCGCGACGTCGGCCGCCCACGCGATTCCCGTGCCGCGTTCGAACCAGCCCTTCCTGTCCTTGTGCCGCCAGCTCTCCAGCCACCACAGGCCGAGGCCTATCCGGAGCACGGCGAGCCACTCGGCCCCACTGAGCCAGATGGTCTGCATCGGCAGCCTCCACCCCTTTCGCGGTCCCCGATCTGACGGTACGTCAGTTCAGCGGATCCCGGGCGATCCCGCAAGGCCCCCGACATTCACCCCGCCCCCCCAGCGCCCCCCGACCCCCGCCCGTGATCGATCCGCAATCGATTCCCTCCTTGTCCGAGACCCATCAACGCTGTGTGTCGATACGCTCACACCTCATGCCCGGAGTCCTCACAGCACCCGACTTGACCACCCAGCCCCGCCCCGTGTACGTGATCGGCGCCGGGCCCGGCGGCCTTGCCGTCGCCGCCGCACTGCGTGCCCGCGGGGTGCGCGCGGTGGTCGTCGAGAAATCCGACACGGTCGGCGCCTCCTGGCGAGGCCACTACGACCGGCTGCGTCTCCACACCACCCGCCGGCTCTCCGCCCTCCCCGGTCTGGCCATGCCGCGCCGGTTCGGGCGGTGGGTCTCGCGCGACGACGTGGTGCGGTACCTGGAGAAGTACGCCGAGTTCCACGAGCTGGAGCTGGTCACCGGCGTCGAGGTGACCCGGATCGAGCGGGCCGGCGACGGAGACGGGGCCAGAGACGGGGCCGGCGACGGAGACCAAGGCCCGGGGCAGGCCGGCTGGACGCTGCACGCCAGTGGCGGGCGGGTGCTGGCCGCCGGGGCCGTGGTCGTGGCGACCGGCTTCAACCACACGCCGAGGCTGCCGGAGTGGCCCGGGCAGGAGACGTACACCGGGGAGCTCACGCACGCCGCCGCCTATCGCGACCCCGCGCCGTACGAGGGCCGGGACGTGCTGGTCGTCGGCACCGGCAACACCGGCGCCGAGATAGCCGTGGACCTCGCCGAGGGCGGGGCCGCGCGGGTACGGCTGGCCATGCGCACCGCCCCGCACATCGTTCGCCGCTCCACCGCCGGATGGCCGGCCCAGCGCACCGGAATCCTGGTACGGCGGCTGCCCGTGCGGCTCGTGGACCGGCTCGGGGCGCTCGTCGCCAGGGCCTCCGTCCCCGACCTGTCCCCGTACGGGCTCCCGCGCCCGCAGACCGGCCTGTACAGCAGGGTCAAGGAGGGCGCGATCCCCGTCCAGGACGTAGGCCTGATCGAGGCCGTGCGTACGGGCAAGGTCGAGCCCGTCGCCGCCGTCGTGTCTTTCGACGGCGCCGAGGTGGTTCTCGCCGACGGCTCGCGGATCACCCCGGACGCGGTGGTCGCGGCCACCGGTTACCGCCGCGCCCTGGAGGGCCTGGTCGGCCACCTCGACGTACTCGACGAGCGCGGGCGGCCCCTCGCGCACGGCGGCCGCACCCCGGCACAGGCCCCCGACCTGTACTTCACCGGCTTCACCAACCCCATCAGCGGGATGTTCCGGGAGATGGCGCTGGACGCCGAGAAGATCGCCAAGGCGGTGGCACGCCGCCTTCACCAATCCGCCGAGGCCTGATCGCACCCTCGGCCGAAATCCCACCCTGGACCACCCTCGGAGGAATCTGACACCGTTCACCACATCACCTCCACCAGCTTTCCTGCGCAGGCCTGTTCCTGACGGCGCGTCAGTTCAGTAATCTGACTACGCGTCAGTTATGGAGTTCACGGAGATCTTCGAGCAGGAGCGGGCGGAACGATGCTTGGATCTACTCACGGCACCCTCACCACCGACTTCCGCGCACGTGTCGAGGCCTGCGGGGAAAGCCCCAGGACGGCGGTCCACTCCACGGCGGCACCATCCGCCGAGGACACGGCCGCGCTGGACGTCAGCGGACGGCCCCTGCACTCCGACGTGCCCGACCTGGACCGGTTCTTCCGGCCCGAGTCCGTGGCCGTCATCGGCGCCTCCGACGCCGAGGGCAGACCCAACACCGGCATCACCCGGCAGCTCATCGCCTGGGCGGAGCGCGTCGGCGCCCGGATCCACCCCGTGCACCCCACCCGCCCCACCGTCTTCGGGCTGCCGTGCCACACCTCCGTGGCCGGCCTGCCCGAACAGGTGGATCTCGCGGTGCTGCTCGTAGGGGACCCGCTTCCCGTCATCGAGGAACTGGCCGAGGCCAAGGTGAAGTTCGCCGTCGCCTTCGCCTCCGGCTTCGCCGAGACCGGTGACGCGGGCGCGGCCGCCCAGGCCCGGCTGGCCGCCGCGGTCAGGCGATCGGGCCTTCGCCTCCTCGGACCGAACACCAACCTCAACGCCTTCGAGAAGTTCCGGGACGACCTCGACGGCCCGGCGATCGCGCTGATCACCCAGTCCGGCCACCAGGGCCGGCCCGTCTACACCCTCCAGGAGCTGGGCATCCGGCTCTCCCACTGGGCTCCCACGGGCAACGAGGCCGACCTCGAGACCTCGGACTTCATCTCCTACTTCGCCGAGCAGCCCGAGGTCGGGGCCATCGCCTGCTACGTGGAAGGCCTCAAGGACGGCCGGTCCTTCCTGCTGGCCGCCGACCGGGCGGCCCGCAACGGGGTCCCGGTCGTCGCCGTCAAGGTCGGCCGCACCGAGACCGGCGCGCGGATGGCCGCCTCCCACACCGGGAAGCTGACCGGCGCCGACACCGTCGTGGACGCCGCCATGCGGCAGTTCGGGGTCATCCGCGTCGACGGGCTGGACGAGCTCCAGGACACGGCCGCCCTGCTCGCGCGGGCCCGTAAGCCCCAGGCCGACGGGGTCGTCGTCTACTCCATCTCCGGCGGCACCGGCGCCCACTTCTCCGACCTGGCGACGGAGGCGGGACTCTCCCTCCCCACCCTCTCCCAGGCCAAGCAGGACGAACTCCACCAGTGGATACCGCAGTACCTGAACGTCGCCAACCCCGTCGACAACGGCGGCCACCCGGTCGGCGACTGGCGCGGCCGCAAGATCATCGATGCGATCCTCGCCGACCCGTCGGTGGGCGTCCTGATCTGCCCGATCACCGGGCCCTTCCCGCCCATGAGCGACAAACTCGCGCAGGACCTGGTGGACGCGGCCGAGCGGAGCGACAAGCTGGTCTGCGTGATCTGGGGCTCCCCGGTCGGCACGGAGGAGGCCTACCGCACCACCCTGCTCGGCTCCTCCCGACTGGCCACCTTCCGCACCTTCGGCAACTGCATCACCGCCGTACGCGCCTACCTCGGCCACCACCGCTTCACCGCGGCCTACCGCTCCCCCTTCGAGGACGCGCCGCGGACGCCCTCGCCCTCGTACCGCAAGGCGCAGGCGCTCATGCGCCCGGGCCAGCAGCTGAGCGAGCACGCGGCGAAACAGCTGCTGCGGGCCTACGGGATCCGGGTGCCGAGGGAGCAACTGGTGACCAGCGCGGCGGCGGCCGTGCGGGCGGCGGGACTGGTGGGCTACCCGGTGGTGATGAAGGCGTCGGGCCCGCAGCTGGCCCACAAGACCGAGCTGGGCCTGGTCAAGGTCGGCCTGACCTCGGCGAGCCAGATCCGGGACGCGTACCGGGAGTTGACGGACATCGCGCGCTGCGAGAACGTCCCGCTGGACGGCATCCTGGTCTGCCAGATGGTGGAGCGGGGTGTGGAGATGGTCGTCGGCGTCACCCAGGACGACCTCTTCGGCCCGACGGTGACGGTGGGCCTGGGCGGGGTCCTGGTCGAGGTGCTGCACGACGCGGCGGTGCGGGTGCCGCCGTTCGGCGAGGACCAGGCGCGGGCGATGCTGACCGAACTGCGGGGCCACGCGCTGCTGGAGGGAGTACGGGGCGCCCCGCCGGCCGATGTCGACGCGCTGGTCGAGGTCATCCTCCGGGTCCAGCGGATGGCCCTGGAACTGGGCGACGAACTCTCGGAGCTGGACATCAACCCCCTGATGGTCCTCCCCCGCGGTCAGGGCGCGGTGGCGCTGGACGCGCTGGCCATCTGCCGATGACGCTGCCGCTGGGCACACACCCCCCGCACCGGGATCCGGCCCCCGGCCCGGCCCCACACCCAGCCCTTGGGCCACCCCCCGGGCTTCCCCCCAGCCCCGCCCCGGAACTCGATCCAGGCGCCGACCCCGGCACGCACCCAGACCCCGGACCACACCCCGCTCCCTGGGCGGGGATGCGGGGCGTGGGGGACGTAAGGGGCCTGCGGAGGGCCTTCGGGGCCCGGCCCGCGACACCGCGCCTGCGGCCGGCCGCGCCATGCCCACCAACGAACCCCACCTGAACTGGAGCTGAACCCCCATGACCGACTCCCCCCAAGCCGAACCAGACCTCCACTCATTGGTACTGCACCGCACTGACAACGGCGTCTCGTGGATCACCCTCAACCGCCCCGAGGCCATGAACGCCGTCACCTGGGATCAGCGCGAACGCGTCATCGCGCTGCTCGCCGACGCGTCCGCCGACCCCGCCGTCCGGGCCGTCGTCATCACCGCCACCGGTAAGGGCTTCTGCGCCGGCGCCGACCTGCGCGGCGCGCCCGCCTCCGCCTCCGCCTCCGCCGGCGAGCGGGTCGCCGGGGACGTGGCCCGGATGATCCGGCTCGGCGCGCAGCGCCTCATCACTGCGGTGCTGGATTGCGAGAAGCCGGTCATCGCCGCCGTCAACGGCACGGCTGCCGGTATCGGGGTCCACCTCGCGCTCGCCTGCGACCTGGTCATAGCCGCCGAACCGGCGCGGTTCATCGAGGTGTTCGTCCGCCGTGGGCTGGTCCCGGACGGCGGGGGCGCGTATCTGCTGCCCCGGCTGGTCGGCCCGCAGAAGGCCAAGGAGCTGATGTTCTTCGGGGACGCCGTTCCGGCGTCGGAGGCCGAGCGGCTCGGGCTGGTCAACAAGGTGGTCCCGGCGGAGGCCTTGGAGACCACCGCCCGGGAGTGGGCGGAACGCCTCGCCCAGGGCCCGACACGCGCCCTTGCCATGACGAAGCAACTGGTCAACGCCTCGCTGGACAGCGACCGGGCGACCGCCCTGGCCGCGGAGGCCACCGCGCAGGAGATCAACATGAGCACGGCCGACGCGAACGAGGGCGTGGCGAGCTTCGTGGAGCGCCGCACGCCGAAGTACCGGGGGGCCTGAGGGACGGGCGGGGCGCTACGTCGCACCAGTCCCGGTCGCGCCTGACCAAGCCGAATCACCCCGAACCCGAACCCGAACCCGGGGCCGGGCCGGGCCGGGCCGGGGTCGCGCCACCCCGTGCCCCCGGCCCGCCCCGGCAAGGCCGTCGTCACGACATCCGCGGGGCCGGCTTCAGCAGGGCGAACACCGCGCCCGACGGGTCGGCCAGCCAGGCGATGCGGCCGACGTCCGGTACGTCCGCGGCCGGCATGAGCACCGATCCGCCGTTCTCCCCGGCCGTCCTCACCGTGGCATCGACGTCCGTCACGTTGAAGTACGGAACCCAGCGCGCCTCCTCACCCTCGCCGCTCAGCGGCGCGACCCCGCCGAAGGAGCCCTCCTGCTGGTCGCCCTCGGCGATGCTCAGCACGCGGTACGTCATCCCGGGCGCCTCCATCTCCTGGTGTCGCCACCCGAAGAGCCCCTTGTAGAACGCGATGGCCGCAGCGGGGTCCGGTACGTGGAGCTCCACCCACAACAGCGTGTTCTCGGCGGAGGCGATCCCCAGCCCGGCCGTCTTCCCCGGCTGCCAGAGGGCGAACTCGGCGCCCTGCGGGTCGGTGGCCTGGGCCAGCCAGCCCTCCCCCATGACGTCCATCGGCTCCATCCGGATCTTCCCGCCGCCGTCCTTGAGCGCCTTGACGGTGGCCTGGATGTCCTCGGCCTGGAAGTGCACCATCCAGGCGGACTTCGCGCCCTCCTCGGTGAGCGGCCCGAGTGCGGCAACGGTCTTGCCCGCCTTCTGGAAGAAGCCGTAGCCGCCCGCCTCGGGCCCCGCGGAGACGAATTTCCAGCCGAAGAGCGCCTCGTAGAAGGCGGCGGCCGCGGTGGTGTCGGGGCTCCCGAGGTCGAGCCAGTTGGGCGAGCCGGTACGGAAGTCGGTGCCGAGCATGAGGGTCCTCCTGGGGGACGGACGGGGCGATCTGGCCGGGGGCCACAATGCCGACCCCCTGCGGGGCAGCCTGGCGTACGGGCCCTGTCGGGCACGGCGTTTCACCCGTTTGGCGGACCCGGACCCGAAGTAGGGGCAGGAGAAGGGACGGGGCATGCTGCCGCTCCGGGTCGGCGCGGCCGGTCCCGTCGCCTCAGCCTCCGACTCCACCTCGCCCCCGCCTCCGCGGCTGGTCGGGAGAACAGTCGCTCCGCCCCTTCCTATCTGACGTACCGTCAGCTTCAATCGGTCCTGTGATGGGACACGCAGGGATGGCGGCCACCGTCGTCCGATACCTCAGGTCAGTCGGCTCCCCCACCTCCGCCGGGCCGGAGCCGGATCCAGTGCTCGACGCCACGCTGCCGCGTCCCGAGTTGCGGGCCGTCGGCGAGGATGAGCGTGCGCCCGTCAGCCCCGCGGAATTCCGGGCCGTGCTCGGGAACTTCGCCAGCGGGGTCACCGTGATCACCGCGCCACCCGGCGAGGGGGAGGACGGCCCGGCCGGGTTCGCCTGCCAGTCCTTCGCCTCGCTGTCGCTCGACCCGCCGCTGGTGACCTTCATGGTGGCCCGTACGTCGACCACATGGCCGCGCATCGCCCGCGCCGGGGTCTTCTGCGTCAACATCCTCGGCGCCGAACAGGGCGAGCTGTGCCGGTCCTTCGCGGTCAGCGGTGCCGACAAGTTCGCCGGAGTCGCCCACACCCCCGCCCCCGCCACCGGCTCACCGCAGCTCGACGCCGTGCCCGCCTGGATCGACTGCCGGATCCACGCCGTGCACACCGGCGGGGACCACCTCATCGTGGTCGGGCGGGTCGAGGCCATGGGCGCGGCCGGCGAGGGCGAGCCGCTCCTGTTCCACAAGGGCCGCTTCGGGCGGCTGGCCGACTGACGGAGAGACGCGGCGCGGTCTTCTGCACGCTGATCGGAGTGCCTCCGTACCCGCCGCTGACGGCCGAAGTCGCGCTCGGCGGCAGCTCCGCGCTCTTCGCCATCTGCTGGATTCGCGATGGAGGCACTGTTCTTCGTCTGCCTGGGCCCTTCTACCTCTCCGAGCCGGGCTCGCCTGGGCCCCGCGCAGGGCCGGGAGGCGCAGCTCACGCGGTTCCTCGCCACCGTCTGGGCCACCGGCAGCGGGTGCGCGCAGGCTTGCTGATCGCGGTCGTGTGCACCGTCCTGATCGTCGGAAGCTGAAGACACACCCACACCCGCGCCTCGGCGAGCGACACGCAGCCGGGCCCCGCCCCAGCCAGCCAGCCAGCCAGCCAGCCGGCCCACCAGGCAGAGCCCAGCACCGCGTCAGGCCCCCCGTCAGAAGGTCAGCACCCCCCGCGCCACCCGCCCCTGATGGGCGTCGTCCGCAGCCTTCGCGAAGTCCTCGATCGGGTAGACCTGCGTCACCAGTTCGTCCAGCAGCAGCTTCCCCCGCCCGTACAGCTCCGCGTACATCGCGATGTCGCGCTGCGGCCGCGAGGAGCCGTAGCGGCAGCCCATGATGGTCTTGTCCAGGTACATGGACGAGACCATGAAGGACGCCTCCTCCTTGAATCCGGGCACGCCGAGCAGGATCGCCTGCCCGTGCCGGTCCAGTAGGTCGATGGCCTGGCGGATCAGTTTCACGTTGCCCACGCACTCGAAGGCGTGGTCCGCGCCCGTCGGGAGGATCTCGCGGACCGCCGCCGAGGAGTCGGGGACGGCCGAGGCGTCGATGAAGTGCGTGGCCCCGAACTGCCGGGCCACCGCCTCCTTCGCCGGGTTCGCGTCCACCGCCACGATGGTCGTCGCGCCCGCGATCCGCGCGCCCTGGAGCACGTTCAGCCCGATGCCGCCCGTGCCGATGACGACCACCGACTCCCCGCGGTCGACCCGCGCCCGGTTCAGTACGGCGCCCACCCCCGTCAGGACCCCGCACCCGATCAGCGCCGCCGACGTCAGCGGGATGTCCTGCGGGATCTTCACCGCCTGCACGGCCTTGACGATCGTCCGCTCCGCGAAGGCCGAATTGGACGCGAACTGGAACAGCGGCTTCCCGCCCCGCGAGAACGGCTGACCCGGCATCCCGATCGCCTTGCGGCACATCGTCGGCCGCCCCCGGTCGCAGTCCGCGCACGCCCCGCAGTTGGCGAGGGTGGACAGGGATACGTGGTCACCGGGCACGACATGCGTGACCCCCGAGCCGACCGCCTCCACCACCCCCGCGCCCTCGTGCCCCAGCACCACCGGCGGCGGGAACGGAATCGTCCCGTCCAGCACCGACAGGTCGCTGTGGCACAGTCCGGCCGCCGCTATCGCGACCAGCACCTCCCCCGGCCCCGGGTCCCGGATCTCCAGATCGTCGACCACCTGGGCCTGCTTGCCGTCGAACACGACGCCCCTCATACCTTCACCGCGACTCTCTGGGCAGGCCGAGCACACGCTCGGCGATGATGTTCCGCTGGATCTCGTCCGAGCCGCCGTAGATCGTGTCGGCACGGGTGAACAGGAACAGGCGCTGCTCCTCGTCGAGCCCGAGTTCGTACGGGAGACCGGGCGACCAGTCCGCCGGCCCGGCCGAGGCGGCCGCGCCGCGCACGGCCACCGCCAGCTCCCCGAGCCGCCGGTGCCACCCGCCCCACAGCAGCTTCGCCACGCTCGGCGCGCCGTCGCCACCGAAGGCGGCGCCCGGATCGCCGGAAGTGCCCAGCGTCCGCAGCGCGTTCCACCGCATCGTGCGCAGCTCGGCCCACAGCCGTACCAGGCGGTCCTCCAGTACGGGATCCCCCGCGCCCGACCCCGGCCCCGACCCCGCGCCAGACCCTGCCCCCGACCCCGCCCCCGCCCCCGCCCCCGCATACACGGCGAGCACCCGCTCCAGCTCCGCCGCGAACCCGATCTGCTGGACCAGCGTCGAGACCCCCCGCTCCAAGGCGAGCAGCCCCATGGCCACGGAC
>NZ_JAGGOY010000004.1 GCF_018614095.1 Streptomyces sp. ISL-87
TTACTGACCCACGCTCCTAGGCGCGGGCTAGGCGTGGGCTAGGCGACGATCCAGTCGCTCGTCGCGATCACCGGCTGCACGCCGTCGCGGTGGACGGTGCCCTCGATCAGGCCGTACATCCGGTCCGCCGCGAAGTACACCTCGTTGTCGTTCTTGAGGCCGAAGGGCTCCAGGTCGACGAGGAAGTGGTGCTTGTTGGGAAGGTTGAGGCGTACTTCATTGACCCTGGGGCAGTTGTCGAGCACGCGCTCGGCCATCTGGTTCAGGGTCTGCTGGAGCGAGTACGAGTACGTCTCCGCGAAGGCCTCCAGCATGTTCTTGCGGACCTTCTCGTACGACTGGTCCCAGTCGTACCCGGCGTCGTCGGCGGCGAGCGCCGAGTGCGCCCAGCGGGCGGTGACCTTGGTCGCCAGGATGCGGTCGTACGCCTCCTGGAGGGTCGTGTACTTGTCCTTGATGTAGCCGTGGAACTCGGAGTTGGTCGAGTTCATCACCGTCAGGTCCTTCAGGCCCGAGATGACCTGGAGGCCCGTGGTCTCGCTGTAGGTGATCTGCGCGGTGCGCATCTCCTGGCCCTTGCGGACGAAGGAGTGCTGCTCCTTGCGCGTCGGGACCGGGATGCGGTCCCACACGTACTCCTCGATGCGGATCTGCGCCTCGCGGATCGGCGCCTGCGAGGAGACGAAGTGCTTGGCGAGCAGGATGCCGAAGGCCTCGGGGGAGGCGATGCCGTGCTCCTTGCCGAAGGCGTACACCGTGTTCTTGGTGGTGTCGGTCGGCAGGCAGTTGGCGTTGTCGCCGGTCAGGTGGACATCGCGGAACTCGCCGCGGAGCGCGACCGAGACGTTGAGGTCGCGGATCTCGTGCCAGGAACCGTCGTTGCCCTTGCGGGTGACCTTGACGATGCGGTTCTCGGCCTTGCCGTACTGGTTCTGGGCCAGGACGTGCTTGCTCATGGTGTCTTCCTTCGGTCCTCGGGAACACGGAGTCCGGTGGTCTGGATCCCGTACGCCCGGCGTCCAGCGCCCGCCCTGCCGTCCAGGACCGGCCGCTCCCCGCCGTTCGGTCCCGAAGGGACCGCCCCGGGACTGACGTGCATCCCGGTCCGTAGGTGCTGATTCGGATTGCAACACGCGAACGGGGAGTTATCCCCCGTACAGATCATCCGAAGACCGGCACCCACGGATTGGGCGACCCCACAGCGCCGCAGGTCAGACGGCCAGATGGTCAGATGGTCAGACGGGCAGACGCTCAGACGACGTGCGCGTCCGCGATCGTCAGGGCCTCGTCGAGGATGGCCAGGCCCTTGGCCGCGTCCTCCGGCGAGATGTTGCAGGCCGGGGCGACGTGGAGGCGGTTTCCGGCGGCCAGCGGCCACAGGCCGCCCTTCTTGCAGGCCGCGGCGAACTCGCCCATCGGCGCGTTGTCGGCCCCGGAGGCGTTGTACGGGACCAGCGGCTCGCCTGTCGCCGGGTCGCGTACGAGTTCCAGCGCCCAGAAGGTGCCGAGGCCCCGGACCTCGCCGACCGAGGGGTGCCGCTCGGCGAGCGCGCGCAGACCCGGACCCAGCAGTTCCGCGCCGGTACGGGCGGACTGGCCCACGATGTCCTCCTCCTCCATCGTGTTGATCGTCGCGACGGCGGCCGCGCAGGCCAGTACGTGGCCGGAGTACGTCAGCCCGCCCGGGTAGGGCCGGCGGGCGAAGGTCTCGGCGATCGCGGCGGAGATGGCGACGCCGCCGAGCGGGACGTAGCCGCTGGTGACGCCCTTGGCGAAGCAGAGGAGGTCGGGGGTGACGTCCCAGTGGTCGGCGGCGAACCACGTGCCGGTGCGCCCGAAGCCGACCATGACCTCGTCCAGGATGAAGACGATGCCGAAGCGGTCGCAGAGCTCGCGCACACCGGCCAGGTAGCCGGCCGGGGGCACGAGCACGCCGGGGGCGCCGCCGACGGTCTCCAGGATGATCGCGGCGATGGACTGCGGGCCCTCGAAGACGATGGTGTCCTCGAGGTGGCGCAGGGCGCGGGCGCACTCCTCGGCCTCGGTGGTGGCGTGGAAGGGCGAGCGGTAGAGGTACGGGCCCCAGAAGTGCACGACACCGGCGGTCGCGGTGTCGTTGCCGAAGCGGCGGGCGTCACCGGTGAGGTTGATCGCGGTGGAGGTGGCGCCGTGGTACGAGCGGTACGTGGACATCACCTTGGGCCGGCCGGTGTGCAGCCGGGCCATGCGGACGGCGTTCTCGACGGCTTCCGCGCCCGCGTTGGTGAAGAAGATCTTGTCCAGGTCCCCGGGGGTCCGCTCGGCGATCAGCCGGGCCGCCTCGGAACGCACGTCGACGGCGAAGCCCGGCGCGACGGTGCAGAGCTTGGCGGCCTGCTCCGCGATGGCCGCGGCCACCTTGGGGTGCTGGTAGCCGATGTTGGTGTAGACGAGCGCGCTGGAGAAGTCGAGGTAGCGGTTGCCCTGGTAGTCCCAGAAGTACGAGCCCTCGGCCCCGGCCACGGCGAGCGGGTCGATGAGCTCCTGCGCCGACCAGGAGTGGAAGACGTGCTTCCGGTCGGCGTCTTTGACGGTGGCGAGGGCGTCGGCTGCTGCGTTCATATATCGAGGGTAGTTGTCCAGGATGTGGACACCGGCGTGCCGTCCCCGCAGGGCGGTGCGCCGGCCGCGCCCGCAAGGCTCTGTCCGGCGAGCGCGATCTCAATTTATCGCATGGTGGAAGAATGATTCCAAGATGTGGAAGTTAAGTGGGCGCGGACTCTGTCAGATCGGCCGGTTCGTGGTCGGGGTCGGGGTCCTGGTCCGGCTCCGGTTCGTGGTCGGGGTCGGTGAGCAGGACCGTGCGCAGCCGCGCGAGGGTGCGGCTCAGGAGGCGCGAGACGTGCATCTGGGACAGCCCCAGCCGGTCACCGATCTCGGCCTGGGTCAGCTCCTGCCCGAACCGCAGCGAGAGCAGGGTGCGCTCGCGGTCGGGAAGGTCGGCCAGGACCGGCTTGAGGGACTCCAGGCACTCGATCCGGTCGTACGCGGCCTCCTCCTCGCCGAGCGCGGGCCGGGCGGCGTAGGCGTTCTGGTCGCCGTCCTCCTGCTCCGGCGCGTCCAGGGAGCGCGCGGAGTAGGCGTGCGCCGCCTTCTGCCCCTCGACGAGCTCGTCAGGGGTCACGTGGAGCCGTCCGGCCAGCTCCGTGACCGTGGGCGGACGGCCGAGCTCCTGCTCCAGCACGTCGTGCGCCTTGGCGGCGTCGATCCGCAGTTCCTGGAGCCGGCGGGGGACCTTGACGGCCCAGCTGGTGTCGCGGAAGAACCGCTTGATCTCTCCGGTGATCGTGGGAAGGGCGAACGAGGTGAATTCCACCCCGCGGTCCGGGTCGAACCGGTTGATGGCCTTGATCAGGCCGACCGTGCCGACCTGGACGATGTCCTCCATCGGCTCGCTGCGGGCGCGGAACCGGCGGGCGGCGAACTTCACGAGGCTCAGGTTGAGCTCGACGAGGGTGTTGCGGACGTAGGAGTAGTCCGAGGTGCCCTCCTCCAGCTCGCCCAGCCTGCGGAACAAGGCCATGGAGAGGGCTCTGGCCTCGTGGGTCGCGGCGTCTGTGAGGTCGGTACGGTTCATGACTCTGCGCTCCTCCCACAGCTGGTCCCAGACCGGGGCTGGGCTCCCCCTGCCCAGATGGGGTTATACCCGGCCGAACCACCCGATACCCGGAGGATCTGCGTCAGCCCTGCTTCCGGGTCAGCCCTGCTTGCGGGGCTGGAGGAGGGCCGGGACCAGGGCCGCGGCCATGACGGCCACCACCCAGAGGTAGGTGTGCTGGAAGGCCCCGGCCAGGGCCGGGACGGGCTCGGCCTGTGCGGCGGCCAGGCCGCCACGGTCGGCCGCGGCCGTGGTCAGGAGCACCGACAGGAGCGCGGTGCCGACCGACCCGGCGATCTGGGTGTTGATGTTGAGCAGAGTGGTGGCCGCCGGAACCTGCGCCGGGCCGAAGCCGCGGGCCGCGCCGGTGATGGTCGGCATCAGCGTCATCCCCACGCCCGCCCCTGCCACGGTCAGCGAGGCGACCAGCCGCCAGTACGGGGTCTCGGGGCCGATCTGGGTCGCGAAGGCCCCGTACCCGAGCGCCGCCAGGGTGACGCCGAACGGCACGATCCGCCCCGCCGGGACCCGGTCGATCAGCCGGCTGGCGAACTGCAGGGTGATCCCGGTGGCGAGCACCTGCGGCACGCCCAGCAGCCCGGACACGGTCGCGCTCTCGCCCCGGACGAACTGGTAGTACATCGGGACCAGCATCATGCCCCCGAAGTACGCTCCGGCGAACAGCGTGACCGTGCCCATTCCGGCCGCGAAGGCCCGTACCTTCAGCAGCCGCAGGTCCAGCAGCGGCGCGTCCGTGGTGAGGGCCCGTACGAGGAAGGCCAGCACCAGCGCGGCGCCCAGCAGGGTCGGCACCAGCACCCCGGCCGAGCCGAAGTCCCGGTGCTCGCCGCCCGTGGCCACGCCGTAGATCAGCGCCGCGAGGCCGGGGGAGAGCATCAGCAGCCCCGGCACGTCCAGCCGGCCGGACTTCCGTTCGGTGTCGCGGGGGAAGATCCGGGCGGCCAGCGCCACCGTGAGGAGGCCGACCGGCACGTTGATGAAGAAGATCCAGCGCCAGGAGGCCTCGTCGACGAGCCATCCGCCGAGCACCGGCCCGACCAGCGGACCCACCAGGACCGGGATCCCCAGCAGCCCCATCATCCGGCCCTTGCGCTCCGGGGAGGCGGCGTTGAGGACGATCGCCATCCCGAGCGGGACCACCATGCCGCCGCCGAGGCCCTGCATGACGCGGAAGGCGATCAGGGTCTGCGTGCTCCAGGCGAGCCCGGCCAGGGCCGAACCGGCCGTGAACAGGCCGATGGAGACCATGTAGAGCCGGTGCGTGCCGAACCGGCCCGCCGCCCAGGCGGTGAGCGGGATGACGGTGGCGAGGGCCAGGGTGTAGCCCGTGGCCGTCCACTGGACGGTGGCCAGCGGCGCCTGGAAGTGCCGGGAGAGCCCGCCCAGGGCGACGCCGAGGATGGTGGTGTCGAGGACCGTCATGAACGAGCCGACGATCACCACCATGGCGACTGCGGTGGGGGAGGGCCCGGCCCGCAGGGGGGCCGGGGCGAGGGTTGCGGTCATGGTCGTACGCCGTCCTGTCGGGGCGGGCGGGGGTGACGGGTGACGGGTGGTCAGTTGCCGTACGGGCGGGCCGTGCGGCCCTCGCGCAGCGTCAGGCCCCACCAGGCGAGCTGGTCGAGCATGGTCTTCGCGGCGCCGGCCGCGCCCTGCGGGTCGTGGGCCTTGCCGTCCTCGCCGAAGTGGTCCCAGCCGTTGTGGAAGCTGACCCCGTCGCGGACGGTGACGCAGTGCAGTTCGGCGAAGATCTGGCGCAGGTGCTCGACGGCGCGCAGGCCACCGGCGACACCGCCGTAGGACACGAAGCCGACGGGCTTGGCGTTCCACTCGGTGCGGTGCAGGTCGATGAAGTGCTTGAGGTGCGCCGGGAAGCTGTGGTTGTACTCGGCCGTGACCACGACGAAGGCGTCGGCGGCCTGGAGGCGTGCGGCCGTCTCCGTCAGCGCGGGGGTCCTGGCCGTCCCCCAACCGGGGTGCACGGCGGGCAGTTCGAGCTCGGCGACGTCGATGACATCGAGCTCGAACCCGCCGTGGCTCCCGGCGAGCGGGGCGAACCAGTCGGCGACGGTGGGACCGAAGCGGCCTTCGCGGGTGGACCCGACGATGAGGGCGAGACGCAGCGCATCGGCAGCGGGGGCAGGGGTGTTGGTGTTGTTGTCCATACCTCCGACGCTAGGGGAGCGCGGAACGGGCGGTCCTCAGTTGAACGACCGGTGCCGCCGGATGCGGCGGCAGCGGCGGCGGCGACGGTGCCCGCGGCACCGGGACGCAGTCGAGCAGTACAGCCCGGCCCGGGCCGCGGTCGGCTCGATGGCGAGGGGCACCCCGGCACCCCGTCCAGGGCGTGGCAGATCCGTCCATCGCGATCCGCACGACCCGCATTCCGCATGGGTGGCGAGCCCGCCGGTGGCGATCTTGGGGGGTCGCTGGGATGGTGATCACGTTGGGCGTCGCGCGGAGGTTTCGGCGGGCGCCCTCGCGACGGCAGGAGGACGACAATGGCTGGCTCTGTCTACCTGGCCTACGACTACCCCGTGCTGGGTGCGTTCTGGACCGTGATGTGGATCTTCCTCTGGGTGATGTGGCTGATCCTGCTCTTCCGGATCGTGATCGACATCTTCCGCGACCACGAGATGAGCGGCTGGGCCAAGGCGGCCTGGCTGCTGTTCCTGTTCCTCATCCCGTTCCTGGGCGCACTGGTCTACGTGATCGCCCGCGGCAAGCACATGGGCAAGCGGGAGATCAAGCACGCGCAGGAGCAGCAGGAAGCCTTCAACGCCTACATCCGCGAAACGGCCAAGAGCCCGGGCCCCGCCAAGGCGAACGCGGACGACCTGTACAAGCTCTCGGAGCTCAAGGCGAAGGGCGAGCTGAGCGAGGAGGAGTACCAGCAGGCCAAGCAGAAGCTCCTCACCTGACCTTGAGCGGGCTCAGGACGGGAGCCGGGTCACCTTCGTGACCTTGCACGTGATCTCGCCCGAGACCCGGGCGAGCCCTCGGGCGGTGACGCCCGCCTGCTGCCCGGGGGCGAGGTTGTTGCTGAAGGCGCCGCCCTCGTCGTCGCGAGCACACCGATCACGATCAGCAGGAGCAGTGCGCCGAGAACGCTCAGGGCGACGACCAGAGCGGTGCGCCGCCGTTTCGGAGGCGTCGGCGGGGGCGTCAGGGGCCCGGGTGGGGGGCGTTGTCCCGGCGGCTGCCATCCCGGCGGCGGATTCGACTTCGACAGCGGGGACCCGCGTAAACGCGCCGACTTGACAAGGCCTCATTCGCGTCCTGTGCGTGGCCCACGGGCCCTTTTAGGCTCGGCGGCATGATGAGTCAACCGGCCATGGGGCTGCTGGAGCAGCTTGCGGCCGAAGGGGTGTCGCCCTGGCTGGTTGTGGCGGGCGGAGGGGAATTCCCCCCGGATTCCGCGGCGCCGGCGGTGGTGCACGGGGCCGTCGCGGCGAGAGTGGACCTGGGTGCCGTCCGCGCGGCCTGCGATGCGCTGTGGGAGACGTTCCGGCAGAGCGAGGGGCGGCGGGGGCGGGTGTCCGTGCCGGTGGATCCTCGGCTCGTGTACGACGCGGAAGCGCTGGTGGACGCGGCCCGGGCGGTGCACGGGGAGGTGGGGCGGTCCAATCTGCTCGTCCGTATCCCCGCCACCCGGGCCGGAGTCGTCGCGCTGGAGCGCTGCCTCGCCCTGGGTATCAGTGTGGACGCGGATCTCATCTTCTCCGCCGAGCGGTACGGGCAGGTGCTCGGGGCCGCTCTGGCCGGGCTGGAGGGGGCGCTGGCGGCGGGGCTCCGGCTCCAGCAGGTCGCCGCGGTGACCTCGGTACCGGTCGGCGTGCTCGACGCGGAGGTCAACTCCCGTCTCATGGCGCTGCCGAGGCAGCGGACGGCGGCGGCCGGGGTCCAGGACACGGCAGCCGTGGCGGTGGCCCGCCAGATGTACCGCGTACGGGAGCAGCGGCTCGACGGCGAGTGGTGGCGGGTGCTCCGGGCGGCCGGCGCGGCGCCCCCGCAGCTGATGTGGACCGAGGTGGGGCCCCGGCACGTCGGCGCGCTGGTCGGGTGGAACACGGCTCAAGCCGTCTCCCTGGAGGTGCTGGAGGCGGCCGCGGCTCAGCATCAGTTGCGGGGGGACACGCTGCTGAACGGACACACGGAGGCCCGCCGGGCGCTGGAGACGCTCGACGGGCTCGGGATCCGTATGGCGGATGTGGTGCGGGAGCTGGAGGCGGTGGAACTCGGCCGTCTCCAGGACGAGTGGGCGGCGCTCAGGCCCTGAGCTTCTGCGTCCGCCGGCCGGGGAAGGGGCCCTCGGTCAGCGACAGCAGCGGGCCGGCCTTGACCGCGGTCTCCTCGAACTCCGCCTCGGAGTCGGAGAGGGCGATGATGGCGCCGCCCACGCCGTAGCGGACCTTGTCCTCGGTGACCAGGAGCGTGCGGATCACGATGCTGAGATCGGCGGCGCCGGACAGCGAGAAGTAGCCGATGGCACCCGAGTACACCCCGCGCGGGCCTGCTTCGAGCCGGTCGATGATCCGCATCGTGCGCACCTTGGGCGCGCCCGTCATCGAACCCCCGGGGAAGGCGGCCCGTACGCACTCCACGGCACTGCTGCCGGACCGCAGCCGCGCCCGCACCGTGCTCACCAGCTGGTGGGCGTGCGCGTTGGTCTCGATCCGGAAGATCTCCTGCGCCTCGACCGAACCGGGCTCGGCGCAGCGCCCGAGATCGTTGCGGACCAGGTCCACGATCATCAGGTTCTCGGCGCGGTCCTTCTCGTTGGTCCGCAGGTCCGCGACCAGGGCGGCGTCCTCGGCGGGCGTGGCACCGCGCGGGCGGGTGCCCTTGATCGGCTTCGACTCGACCAGGCCGTCCCGGGAGATCCGCAGGAAGCGCTCGGGGGAGGTGCTCAGCACCGAGAGCCCCTCGAACTGGAGCAGTGCGCCGAACGGCGCGGGGCTGGTGCGGCGCAGCTTCCGGTATCCCTCCCAGGGGTCCATGAAGCCGTGCACCTCCGCCATGTTGGTGAGGCAGACCTCGTACGTCTCGCCGGCCGCGATCTCCTCCTGGCAGGCGTCGATGAGCCCCAGGTAGGCGTCGCGGTCGTGGCGCAGCCGGATCTCGCCGGGGAGGGCCGGCCCGGGGGGTGCGGCCTGCGGGGCGGGGGAGGGCGGGGCGAGCGGGGAGAGCCGGGTGAGCTCTACGGCCATGCGCGCCAGCCGGTCGCGGGCATCGGACTCGGTTCCGGCCCCGGCCTTCGCCTCGCCCCCGGCCTTCGCCTCGCCCCCGGCCTTCGCCTCGCCCCCGGCCTTCGCCTCGGCCGCCGCCGCCTCCGCCGGCTCCGGGCCCTGTTCCGCCAGCGCCAGCAGGTGGGTGGTGCCGGTGAGGTGGTCGAGGACCAGCGCCCGGTCCACGAACACCATCGCCGCGTCGGGGTCCTGCGACTGGTGGGCGAGCTCGCCGCCGCACTCGGCCTTGAGCTCGTAGCCGAGGTAGCCGGTCCAGCCCAGGGCGAAGTCGAAGGGCAGGTCCGGGATGTCGGTGACGATGGTGCGCAGGTCCTGGTCGATCCACTCCAGGAACGGGCCCGCGCTGATCTCCGTACCCGCCGCCGAATCCACCCGGACCGTGCCGCTCCACACGTCGGTGCGCGCCACCCGCGCCAGCGGGCCCGTCGCGTCGCCCATCACCGAGAAGCGGCCGTTGGCCGCGTCCGGGCGGCTGCTGTCGAGCCAGAAGGCGTACGGATTCCCCCGGAAAAGCCGGTCGTAGGCCGCCTCGGGGTCCCAGCGGGTGGGCAGCTCCTCGACGACGACCCGGAGCCGGCGCACCTCCGAACGCCCGGACGGGGCGGCAGCGGAAGCCGGGTCGGCGGGAGCCACAGCGGCAGCGGCAGCGGAAGCCGGGGCGGCAGGAGCCAGAGCGGCAGCGGGCGCGGCCGCCGCAGCACCCGGTCGCACGCCCTCCCGGCGACCCCCGCGCCGCCGCACTCCGCTCAACTCGGCGAAGTTCCGCAGCAGTTCAACCCCGTACGCGGCGCATATCGACTCAGGATGGAACTGCACCCCCCACATCGGCCGGTCCCGGTGCCGCAGCCCCATCAGCACGCCGTCCGGCGTCCACGCCGTGGCCTCCAGCTCGTCCGGCAGGTCGGTCACCGCGAGCGAGTGGTAGCGGACCACCTCCATCGGCGACGGAATGCCGGCGAACAGGCCCTCGCCGTCGTGCCACACGGGCGAGATCCGGCCGTGCCGCGGCTCCGGCGCCCGCCCCACCGTGGCGCCGTACAGGTGGCCGATCGCCTGGTGGCCGAGGCAGATGCCGAACAGCGGCAGCTCGCACGTCTCGACGATTTCGCGGGAGATGCCCAAGTCGGTTGCCCGCACCGGAGTTCCGGGGCCCGGCGAGATGATGACGTTGTCGAACTCCGCCAGCCGGCCCGGCCGCCAGAGCGGGTCGTCGTTGCGGACGACCTCCGGCTCACGGCCGTTGACCTCGGTGATCTGGTGGAAGAGGTTGTAGGTGAAAGAGTCGTGGTTGTCGATCAGAAGCGTGCGCATGTTCCCCCCAGAAACAATGGTTACTGCGTACGGGCCGGCAGGATCTGGAGCAGCATGTGCTCGACCATGTCCTCGCCGTACTCGCCTTCGCGGACCCGGTGGCTGCGCAGCGTCCGCAGCTCCCGCCCCGTGTCCGCGGCGATCTGGTACAGGGCGGCCGTGTCACCCCGGTCGCTGAAGTGCAGCAGGGCCGACCCGGTCGGGGTGAGCCAGCGCGGCGCCTGCTCCAGGTAGCGGCGGTGGGCGCGGTAGCCGGTGTCCACGTAGGCACGCTCGTGGACCGACTTGTACTCGTAGCTCTCCGGCGCCATCACGTAGTTGGAGCTCCAGAAGATCGTGTCGAACCGCTCGGTTTCGGCCAGGCCGGAGAACAGGTCACTGTGCACGGCGCTCAGCCGGTCGTCCACGCCGTGCCGTTCGGCGTTGACCGCCGCGTTCTCCACCGCTCGCGGGCTGATGTCCGAGGCCACGACCCGCGCGTGGCCGGCCAGCGCCGCCATCACCGCCGTCACTCCGGAGCCGCAGCCGATTTCCAGGAAGGAGCCGGCGGTCGCGGCCGCCGGTGCACCGGCCGGCAGGTCATTCAGTCCCAGGAATTCCAGCGCGATTCCGGTCGACGGGGAAAATACGGGCGCGAACACCTCATCCAGCAGATCCCACTCACGGCCGCACATAGTGAATATCCGCGGCCGGTCGGGCCTCGTCAAAGACATGCGGCTGCGGTGGATCGAGCGTTCGAAACTCTGGACCTGCGACATCGCACCCCTCGTCAACAAAACCTGTGGTGCGGCGCCGATCATGGCGCCGCGTCCAAGGTTTAACTCCCGAGGGCGCTCCGCCAGAAGGTGGCCAGGCAACCGCATCGCTCACGGTGAGTGGTGCCCCAGGCACACTCCGCCCTGCCTGACCTGGCATTCTTCTGTTTTGCAGAATGTTGACCTGCGCTGGGCGACCGCACTACGTTCGCGAGGGGGAGCGAAGCGGTGCGATGCTGCGCGATGCTGCGCGATCTTGAAAGAAATGCCTTGAGGGGGGCGAATGTGATGCCGGAGAGCCGTCGGCCTTACCCGGACGTGTCCGAGATGCTGGAGCTGCTGGCTCGGGAGGCGCACACGGAGGAGTTCGAGCGGGTCGTCCGCTCCGCCCGTGACGCCGGGGCCGACGAGGCGGAGCTCGCCCGGCTGACCAGGGCAAAGGACCTCTCCCTGAGCATCCGCAGCCTCTTCGCCCGCCGCCAGCAGCGCGAGGCCGGGCTGAGCGCGCTCGTCGACACCGCACGGGACCTGACCCTCCCGTACAACCTCGACACGCTGCTCAAGGTCATCACCCGGCGGGCCCGGCTGCTGCTGGGGCTCGACATGTCATGGGTGACGTTCCACGCCCTCGACGAGGGCTGCTCCTACGTACGGGCCGCCGACGGTCACACCTCGGCGATCACCGTGGGATTCGCCGTCCCCATGGCGGGCGGGGTCGGCCGGCAGGCCCGGCAGCGTTCGGCGCCGTTCTGGACGGCCGACTACCTCCGGGACGAAACCTTCCTCCACTCCGAGGTGATCGACGACGTCGTGCGGGCCGAGGGCCTGCACGCCCTGATGGCGATCCCGCTGCGCCACGAGGACTCCGAGCTCGGGAACCTGTACGTCGCGGGCCGCGGCATCCGGCACTTCGACCCGGACGAGATCTCCCTGATGAGCTCGCTCGCCGACCTCGCCGCGGTGGCCATCGAGAAGACCAGGCTGCTGGACCAGGTCAGGAGCGAGGTCGCGGGACTGGAGCTCAACACCTCCCGCGCCATGAGCTCCTCCTCCGCCGCCCACCACCTGCGCCAGGTCCACAGCAAGCTGATCGACGTGGTGCTGGAGGGCGGTGGCCTGCACGCCCTGGCCGCCGAGGCGGCCACCCTGCTCGGCGGCTCGGTGCTGATCCGCGACCACGCCGGCCGGGACCTCAACACCACCGGTGAATTCCCGGAGCTGGACGAGAGCGAGATCCGCGCGGTCTGCCTGGACGCGCACACCGAGCGCCGCCCGGTCCGGTCGGCCGCCGGCATCTTGATCGCCCCGGCCGTCGCGGGCCAGGAGATGCTCGGCACGCTCCTGCTGGCCCCGCACGCGGGCACCGAGGCGGAGTCCGACAGCGCGCACCGCACCCAGCTCCTGGCGCTGGTGGCCCAGGTCACCGCCCTGGTGCTGCTCATGCAGCGCAGCGCCGCCGCGGCCGAGGGCCAGGTGCGCGACGAACTCTTCAACGACCTGCTCAAGGGGAACGGGCAGGCGGCCAAGCTCGCCGAACGTGCCCAGCGCCTCGGCGTCGACCTGGGCGGCCCGCACGTCGTCGTGGTCGCCCGCCCCGAGGGCGGCTCGCTCGGCAGGGCGGTCATCTGGGCGTCCTCGTACGCCCACCAGCTGTCCGGGCTCAAGAGTGTGGAGGGCGGCTGCATCATCCTGATGCTGCCCGGCACCGACCCGGGAGCGGCGGCGCGTGCCGTTTCCGAGGAGCTCTCCTCGGCGCTCAACCATCCCGTGACGGTGGGCACGGCCGGGCCCGTCAAGGATCTGACGGCCATCAGCCGCACGTACCACGAGGCCCGCTGCTGCCTGGACGCCCTGACCGCGCTGGGCGGTACGGGTGGCACCGCCTCCCCCGGCGACCTGGGCTTTCTCGGTCTGCTGCTCTCCGACAACCCCAACACCGGTGAGTTCATCACCAGCACCATCGGCCCCGTGCTGGAATACGACGCCCAGCAGCGCACCGAGCTCGCCCGCACCCTGGAGGCGTACTTCGCCTCGGCCGGCAGCCCGACGCGCGCCGCCGAGAGCCTGCACGTCCACCCCAACACCGTCTCCCGCCGGCTGGAGCGCATCAGCGAGCTGCTGGGACCCGACTGGCTGGAGCCCGCGCAGGCCCTGGAAGTGCAGCTGGCCCTCCAGATGCAGCGGACCCGGCGCGCCCTGATCCGGGGCCGCCGCGATCAGGCGGGGCACGCCATCGGCTGAAGCCGGTACTCGGTGCTCAGCGCGTGGGCGGCCGAGGCCACCGTCGTGTGCCGGTGCCAGCCGCCGAAGGACCGGCCTTCGAAGTCCACGACGCCCACGTTCGTGGAGATCTCGGAGAAGTCCGCCGAGACCCGGTGCGTCAGCTTCGTCAGGCGCAGCAGCGCACCCCAGGGCACCTCGGTCATGTCAGTGAGCCAGCACTGCTTCGGCCGGTCGTCCGTGCCCGTCCACTCGCCCAGCAGCAACAGCGGCCGGTGCGTGCCCGCCAGCCGCACCTGGACGCCGGCGACCAGGCTCGTACGGCTCGCCAGGCTCTCCGGGCAGGACCAGATCACCGGGCGCCGCAGCGTGCGGACCACGCGCAGCAGCTGATGGGCGGTGGCCCCGCGGGCCTCGTGGCCGAAGACGGCCGAAGCCGCGGGGGTCACGGTGGTGGAACCGCGGACGGACGCCAGGAACGGGAGACGGGCGGCCGCGAACCGCCGTGCCACCGCGACCGGATCGATGCCCGGGAGGTCGAGGACGACGGGGCGGGCCCTGCCGCCCGTCCAGGACAGCGCCTCGGCCGCGGCCCCGGCCACGCACTCCAGCGGGGTTCCGGCCAGGTGGGTCTCCGGCAGCGAGGCGTGTCCGAGCCGGTCGCTGTCGCGCCAGTCCTCCGAGAGCATGAGCCGCCAGTTGACCGGGCTGCTCATCTCCTCGTTGGCGGCCCAGAGACCGAACACCTCCTGGCTGTTGACCACCTGGCCGAGGCTGGGCACGTACCGGCGTCCGACACCCACCGAGTGGCGGCCCGCCTTGGGGATGACGACCGGGTGCACCACCCAGGCGCGGGGGCGCAGCGAGCGCTCCAGGTACCGGGCGAGGGCGGCGCGTACGGGATTCCAGTCCCAGGTGGAGGACGAGATGAAGTGGTGCAGGCTCTGTTCGGCCGCGCGGTCGCCCACGTGGGTCGCGATGTTCCGCATCGACTTGCGGCCGCCCGCCGACAGCAGCCCGCGCAGGTACAGCTCGCCCTTACGGCGCTGGTCGCTTCTGGGCAGCGACGCGAAGATCTCCGCGGACAGCCGGCCCAGGGCGCCGTCCGGCACCCGGTGCGCGACCTGTTCTCCGCAAGCTCCGTAAGCGAGGTACATCTCCACGTCTCCCCATACGTCGGCGAACCCGCTGCTCTCCACGGGCTTCAACCGTGCGTCCGGGGGCCTCGGCTTGCCCAGGTGTGCCCGTCACACACCTCGGCGGGCGGGCGCACGCCGGGCCACCCGGCGTTCCCGCGGCGGCCGCACGCAGCCGTACGCGTACTGCGGCCCCGGGGGCCGGTGGTGGCGGCGCCACACCCCGAAGTCCCGACGGCAGTGCCGCCGTCCCCGAGTGCCAGGTCACAAACCCTTTCGGGGCGCCCGGTGTCGGCGCGGACGCGGGGTGTACCGGGTAGCGGCCGATGCTCTATGTTGCAGAGGCAAATCAGGGGGATTCCATCGGAAGCGGGCACTCCGGCCGGCCGGGCGCGGCCGGGAATGCCGGTGCCCGGCTCGTCAAAGCGGCGGATCTCGAACACAATGTCGTCGACCTGGGGCGACGGACGACTGAGGCGACGGACGACGAATGGCACGGGATTACGACAGCCAGCTGCTGGAGTCGGTGGCGGTACGCAGGCGCAGGATGCGGGACGCGCTCCTCTTCGGCGCGCAGCGGGCGCGGCGCACGGCGGACGAACGGCTGGCGAAGGTGTTCGTGGGGATCGCCATCGCGGCGGTCCTGTGCGCGGGGTGCGTCGGGTGGTCCTTCCTCCAGCACACGCTCGCGAAGCAGAAGGCCGAACAGAAGCAGCAACAGCAGCGCCAGGCGCAGCAGTACCCGCACACCGCGGGTATGTCCCCTTTGCCCGACAGCCCGCAACCGCCGCGATGATAGGTTCCCGTAAGTGGTGAGCACAGCAACGACTTCCCAGGCGCAACTGAGCCGGGTGACTCTGGTCGGCGAGCGACGCCGGGCCGACATCGTCCTGCCGTCGGACACCCCGATCGGGCAACTGCTCCCGGACATCCTGCAGTTGCTCGACGACCGGGCCGCATCCCGCCCGATGACACGGCAGTTGATCACCTCCGACGGCTCGGCACTGCCGCACGACAGCACGCTCGCCTCGGCGCAGATCGCCGACGGCGCCGTCCTGCGCCTCGTGCGCACCCACTCCGCGCCGCCGGCTCCCGTGGTGCACGACGTCACCGACCAGGTGGCCGACGACCTCGACCTCCAGGCCTGGCGCTGGCGTCCCGCCGCGCGCCGGGCCAGCGCGGGCGTGGCGACCGTCGCCTTCGCGGTGATCGCCGCGCTGCTCGCCCGCCGGGAGTTCGCCCTCGACTCCCTCGTCGGCGCCTTCGCGGCCGTCACGCTGCTGCTCCTCCTCGCGGGTGCGCTCGTCGCCAGGATCGGAACGGGCAACCGGGGCCTGGCCACCGCGCTGCTCCTCGCCTCCGGCGGGCTCGGCGTCCTCACCGCGTGGACCGCCGCCGACGCCTACGACTGGCCGGGCACCGCACGCCTCGCCGCCGTCGCGGGCTCCCTGGCGCTCACCCAGGCGCTGCTCGGCTACTTCTCGCCGCTCGGCAAGGGCGGGCTCATCGGCGCCGCGACCACCGCCGCGCTCACCGCCGTGTGGGAGACAGCGGCGGCCGTTCAGAGCGAACCGGCGCGGCTCGGCGCCGTCATGGCGGTCTTCTCCGTCGTCCTGCTGGGCCTCCTCCCGCGCCTCGCGCTGATGGCCTCGGGACTCACCGCGCTGGACGACCGCCGCTCGGGCGGCGCGTCCGTCAGCCGGCACCAGGTGGCCAACGCCCTCGCGGCCACCCACCGCGGCCTCGCCCTCGCGACGACGGTCACCGCCGTCTCGGCCGCCGCCGCCGGGTGGCTCCTCACACTGGCCGGGAAACCGACGGTGTGGACCGTCCTGCTGCCCTCACTGCTCGCGGTGGTACTGCTGTCCCGCGCACGGGCCTTCCCGCTGGTCGCGGAGGTCGTCGCGCTGTTCACCGCCGCGTCGGTGCTCCTCGTACGCCTGGTGACGGTGTGGATGAGCCACGCCGGCGGCGCCGGACCCCTTGCACTCCTGTGTACGGCGGCGGTACTCCCGCTCCTCGTCCTGGCCGTCCAGCCGCCGGACCACGTACGGGTCCGGCTGCGCCGGATGGCCGACCTGGTCGAATCCATCGGCATGGTGGGGCTCTTCCCGCTCGCCATCGGTGTCTTCGGCGTGTACGGCCAACTGCTCAACAAGTTCTGACTCGGCAGGGTGGAGAAGAGGCAGACATGCCGAACAGAGAAAACTGGCAGGGCGAAGTCCTGCGCGACCTGAACGCCGATTCAGCCCCTCCGGCCGAATCAGCCCCGCCGGCCCAGTCAGCCCCGCCGGCAGAATCAGCCCCGCCGGCGTTTGAGGCGCGGGGGTTCGGGGGCAGCGCCCCCGACAACCCCGCCGCACAGACGGGGCCTGGGGCGCAGCCCCAGTTTCGGGAAGGGGCGGGTAGGGGAACGCCCCCGCAGGGCCCACCCCCGACGCACCCGCACCCGCAGCCCGCGTACCAACAGCCGCTTCCGCAGCAGCCGCAGCCGCAGCCGCTTCCGCAGCAGCCGCAGCCGCAGCCGCTTCCGCAGCAGCCGCAGCCGCTTCCGCAGCCGCAGCCCCCGTACCAGCGGCCGCAGGCACCGGCCCCCCGAACCCCCGACTCCCGCCCCGTCGTAGACCAGACCCTGGCCGCCGCCACCCTCCGCAAACCCCTGCACGGCGAACCCCTCACCACCCGCGCCACCCGCGCCATCCGCCGTACGGTCTCCGCCTCCGCCGCCCGCGAGGTCGCGGAGATCACCCGTACCGCCGAAGTGCTCCAGCAGCCCGTCACCACCGGCCGCCAGATCGCCGTCACCTCCATACGCGGCGGAGCCGGCAAATCCACCGTCACCGCACTCCTCGGCACCACCTACGCCCACTACCGCCAGGACCCCGTCCTGTTCGTGGAGGCGGACCCCGCCCTCGGCTCGCTCCCCCTCCGCCTCGGCGCCGAATCGCTGCGCTGGACCACCGGAGACGTCGCCGGCATCGTCGAGCCCCAGATGTCCCTGCTCGACATCACCGGCTACCTCGTCCAGCTCCCCGGCAACGCCTGGCTGCTGCCCGGCAGCCAGGGCCAGATCGGCGCGATGCTGGACACCCGCGCGTACGAGCGCGCCATGGTCGCCCTGCGGCGCTACTTCGGCGTCACCGTCGTCGACTGCGAGACCCTGCCCGCCGAAGTCGCCCGCGTCGCGCTCGCCGCCGCCCAGGCCCGCGTCCTGACCACCCCCGCCACGCTGGAGGGCATCACCAGCACCTACGCCGTCCTCCAGTGGATGCAGGGGCTGCCCAAACACGTGATCGCCGGAACGGTCGTCGTGATCACCGAACTGGCGCCGCACCCCGGCCTGAACCTGACCGAGGCCGCGCAGAAGCTCAAGTCCACCGGGGTCCGCGTCCAGGTCCTGCCCTACGACCGGCACCTGGCCGCCGGCGGCGCCATCCGCACCGAACTGCTCGCCCACTCGACCAGGGAAGCCGCCACGCGCCTCGCCGCGGAAGTCTTCCAGCTCTCGCAGAAGCGCCACTGATCACTGATGAGCACCCGACTGATCCACCGCCCGGCCAGGACCACCCGCCCCCCGGCCGCCCCCGAGCCGCGCAGCATCGAGGCACCGCCCAACCTCCCCGAGGGGAAGGCGGGCAACATCGCGATGTCGCTGCTGCCCGTCGCGGGCGTCATGTCGTCCGTCGTGATGATGACCGTCGTCCGCAACAGCCAGTTCGCGGGGCTCGGCGCGATCATCCTCGTCGTCACGATCATCGGCTCCATGGGGCTGGTCTTCTCGCAGCGCGGCAAGGCCCAGCGCACCCGCCGCACCCAGCGCGAGGCGTACCTGGCCTACCTGGAGGACCTGCGCGAGGAGCTCTCCGCCGAGGAGCGCGAGCGGCGCGAGCGGGCCGACGTACTCAACCCGCCGCCGTACGCCCTGTACGACATAGTGCGCGACCCGGCGCGCATGTGGGAACGCCGCCGCACCGACGGCGACTTCCTGCGCGTGCGCGTCGGCACCGGCGAGATGCCGGTCCGCGATCTGAGCCTCGCCCAGCAGGGCTCGTCCGTCCTGACCCCGCCCGACCGGTTCATGCTCAACGAGGCGTCCGCGCTGATCGCCCGCTTCCGCACCGGCACCGAACTCCCGCTGACCGTGCCGCTCGACCGCGTCGGCAACGTCAGCGTCATCGGCCCCCGCGAGGACTGCCTGCGCGTCGCGCGGGCCCTGCTCGTCCAGGCCGCCGCCACCCACGCCCCCGACGACGTGGCCATCGCGCTCGCCGTGCCCGGTGACCGGCTCGCCGACTGGGAGTGGGCCAAGTGGATGCCGCACCTGCTCGACACCGAGCAGTTCGACGGCCCCGTCGCGGCCCGCCGTATCGCCCCCTCCGCTCCCCAGCTGGCCCGCCAGCTGGGCCCCGAGCTGCGCCGCCGCGCCTCCTACGCGGCCGAAGTGCGCCGCGGCCTGTCCGGCCAGGACGCGCTGTCCATGAACTCCCGGCTGCTCGTGGTCAGCGACGGGCACGGCGAGGACGCCGTGGACCTGCCGCGCCCCGACGAGGCGGTGGGCCTGCGCGAGATGGGGCTCACCGTCCTGCACCTGCTGGAACAGCGGGTCCAGGAGCCCGGCCACGTGGGTGTACGGATCACCGTGGACGGCAACCAGGTGTTCATCGAGGACCTGCGCGGGCCGGAGCCGATCAGCGCCCACGGCACCGTGGACGAGGTCGGCATCCCCTTCGCCGAGGGACTGGCCCGGATGCTCGCGCCGCTGCGGCTGTCCGCCGAGTCCCGCGTGGACGCCCCGCTGTCCGGCCCCGTCGACTTCGCCGAGCTGCTCGGCATCGACGACGTGGCCAGGCTCGACCTGCCGCGGCTGTGGGCGCCGCGCGGCGAACGTGCCTTCCTGCGCGTGCCCATCGGCATCAGCGACTCCCGCGAGCCGGTGCTCCTGGACCTGAAGGAGTCCTCCGAGCTCGGCATGGGCCCGCACGGCCTGTGCGTCGGCGCCACCGGCTCCGGCAAGTCGGAACTCCTGCGCACCCTCGTCCTCGCCCTGGCGGCCACCCACCCGCCGGAGGACCTCGCCCTCGTCCTCATCGACTACAAGGGCGGCGCCACCTTCGCGCCGTTCGCGAACCTGCCGCACGTCGCCGGTGTCATCACCAACCTGGAGAACCAGGCGGGCCTCGTCGAACGCGTCCACGCCTCGCTCGCCGGCGAGGTCAAGCGCCGCCAGCAGGTCCTCAAGGACGCCGGCAACGTCGCCGACATCGGCGACTACGCGGCGCTGCGCGCGCAGCGCCGCCCCGACCTGGAGCCGCTGCCGCACCTGTTCGTCGTCATCGACGAGTTCGGCGAACTCCTCACCGCCAAACCGGACTTCATCGACCTCTTCCTGTCGATCGGCCGCATCGGCCGCTCCATCGGCGTGCACCTGCTGCTGTCCAGCCAGCGCATCGAGGGCGGCAAGCTCAGGGGCCTGGACACGTACCTCTCGTACCGGCTCGGCCTGCGCACCTTCTCCGCCGACGAGTCCCGTACGGTCCTCGACACCACCGACGCCTTCCACCTGCCGCCGCTGCCCGGCTTCGGCTACCTCAAGGTCGACACCAGCCACTACGAGCGCTTCAAGGCGAGCTATGTCTCGGGCGGCTACCGCGGCCCCGTGAAGCGCCTGGACGAGGAGGACACCGGGCCCCTCGCCCTCGCGTACGAGTCCTACAACACCCTTGCGGACGCGGACGGTTCGGGTTCCGGTCCGCTGGAGCAGACCTCGCGGCGCCGCGAGACCGGCCCGACCGAGCTGGGCGTCATGGTCGAGCAGCTGGAGGGCGCCGCCGCCGACCCGGTGCGCCGCATCTGGCTGCCGCCGCTGCCCGAGGCAATCGCCCTCGACCAGGTCGCCGGCCCGCTGGACGTCGGCGCGCGCGGCATGCAGCTCGCCAAGCGGCGCGGCACGCTCCAGGTGCCGCTCGGTCTGCTCGACGACCCGACCCGGCAGTGGCAGGGCGAGTGGTTCCTGGACCTCACCGTGGCGGGCGGCCACGCCGCCGTCATCGGCGGCCCGCAGTCCGGCAAGACCACCCTGCTGCGCACCCTCGTCCTCTCCCTCGCCCTCACCCACACCCCGCAGCAGGTCGGCGTCTACGGCCTCGACCTGGTCGGCGGCGGCCTCCAGGCGCTGGCGGGCCTGCCGCACGTCGGCGGGATCGCGGGCCGGGCGGACCGGGAGCGCGCGGGACGCACCGTGGAAGAGGTGCGCACCATGCTCGCGATCCGGGAGGAGCTGTTCCGCGAGCACGGAATCGACTCCGTCGAGCAGCTGCGCACCCTGCACGCGGCGGGCCGGCTGCCCCAGCTGCCCTCGGCCGACATCGTGCTCGTCATCGACGGCTTCGGGGCGCTGCGCGACGACTTCGAGGAACTGGACGACGCCGTCGTCGACATCCTCAAGCGCGGCGGCGGCTACGGCATCCACGTCGTCGCGGGCATGCTCCGCTGGAACGACGTACGCATCGCCACCCAGTCGAACTTCGGCACCCGTGTCGAGCTGCGGCTGAACGACCCCACCGAGTCCAGTGTGGACCGCAAGCTCGCCGAGACCCTCGCGCCCGACGAGCCCGGCCGCGTCCTCACCGACGGCAAGCTGTTCGCGCAGGTCGCGCTGCCCCGTACGGACGGACTCGCCGACAGCGCGGAGCTGGGCGCGGTCCTGGAGCGCACGGCCCGCACCGTCCGCGCCACCTGGAGCGGCGAGGTCGCCCAGCCGGTACGGGTCCTGCCGCACGTCCTGGAGCCGCACCTGCTGCCGGGTCCGGTCGCCGAGCCCCGGCGGGTGCCGATCGGGCTGGACCAGGCGGCGCTGGAGCCCGTACTGCTCGACCTGTTCCAGCACGACCAGCACCTGCTCGTCATGGGTGACAGCGAGTGCGGCAAGACGAACCTGCTGAAGACCGTCGCGCACGGGCTCATCGACCGCTACGGGGAGGACGAGCTCGTCTTCGCCGTCATGGACCCGCGGCGCGGCCTGCGCGGCGCGATCCCCGAGGAGTTCAACGGTGGGTACGCGTACAACGCCAAGCTGTGCGCGGGCCTGGCCGCCGGCATCGCCTCCGTCCTGGAGCAGCGGCTGCCCGACGACAGTGCGCCCATCGAGGAGCTGGAGCCCGGCAGTTGGGGCGGCGGCCCGCGGATCGTGGTCCTCGTCGACGACTACGACGTACTGACCACCGCCGGGCAGTCGCCGCTGGCCCCGTTCCTGCCGTACATCCCCTCGGCGGCGGACATCGGCCTCCACTTCGTGCTGACCCGGCGGGTCGCGGGCGCCTCGCGCGGCATGTACGAGCCGCTGGTGCAGGGCCTGCGCGAGTCGGGTGCCTCGGCGGTCCTCATGGCGGGCGACCGCAGCGAGGGCCAGCTGTTCCCCGGGGTGTACGCGACGCAGCAGCCGGCCGGGCGCGGTGTGCTGATCCGCAGGGGCCAGTCGCACCGCCTGATCCAGACGGTGTACTCGCCCGAGTGACCGACGACACGAACGACGACACGACCGACGACACGAACGACGACACGAACGACGAAGGACGGACGACCACATGACCAAGGACGTCATCGCCCTCACCGAGCGCATGCCCGACCCGTGGACCGTGCTCGCGGGCCTGCTCTCCGGAGGCCCCGACAAGCTGGTGGGCACGGAGGGCGACGGCGCCGTCGTACAGCTCTGCGACGAGCAGGGCCGGCCGCTCGTCTCCATCGAGGCACCCCTGCTCGTACAGGTCGAAGGCGAGGCCGAGCGGCTGCTGGGGGCCACGCCGCCGCCGGTCCCCTTCTGGTGGACGGAGGCCCGCGCCACCACCGGCGTCGCGGAGGCCGAGCGGCTCGCCGGCACCTTCGCTGCCCGGCTGGCCTCGCTCACCGGCGGCTCCGCCTGGCCGCCCGAGGCCGCGCGCTCCCTGGCGGTGGTGGCGAGCGACGGCGTCAGCGTGGCCCCGACGCCCGCCGCCGCGCAGCCCGCCGTCGACGTGCTCACCGACAAGGCCGCCGTCGTCATCCAGGACCGCCCGGTCGTCGCCATGACGGCCTGGCTCTCGGACGCCTTCCGGGCCGCCGCCAACGCCGAGCTGGGCCTCCAGGTCGTCAGCCCGGCCGGTACGACGCTCTCCCCGGCCGTCCGCGACAGTCTGCCGGGCTGGCCCTCGCGGTGGGTGGTGCAGGACGAGCGGGAGGGCTACTACGACGGCCTGTCCGGGGCCGTACTGCGCTGGCAGGACGGCATGTTCGCCCCCGTCGCGGCCCTCGACGCGACTGCCGAGGACATGCGCACCCCGGCGGCCGCCACCTTCCAGGAGGTCTCCGCGACGGGTGAGCGGCAGCTGGCCGTCTCGTTCCGCACCGTCCACCCGGCAGACGAGCGGCTGCTGCTCGGCGGCGCCCTGGAGGCGGTCTGGCGCGAGCTGACCGGCGAGCCGCCGGCCGGGTGGGGTACGGCGGAACCGGCCAACCTGCCGTGGTCGCCGAGCCGGCTGACCGATGTCGCCTTCGGCCGGGCGCCCGAGCCGACCTGGGCCGTCGTGGTGGGCAGCCCGGACCGGCCGGGCCTGGCCACGGTGCGGATCACCCGGACGAAGGCGGGCGTGGAGGAGGAGGTCCGGCTGGCGTTCGGCTACGGCCCCGACGAGGAGCCGCCGGTCGACGCGCTGCCGGGGCTCGCGGAGGTGCTCGCCACCCGCCACCACCTCCAGTCGATGCTGGTGCAGCTGCGCAAGGCCCGGCGCGACCTGGCGGTGCCGCCGCGCTTCGAGGGCCCCGGGGTGCCGCTGGCCTTCGTACTCGGCGCGGAGGAGGTCCGCCGGATGCCGGGCGACCGGGCCCGGCGCACGCCGCTGTCCGCGAAACCGGTGCAGCTGGGCCCGAAGACCCGGCCCGCGATGTACTACCCGCTGCCCGGGGACCCGTCGGACCTGGCGGGCTGGCAGGACTTCGAGCGGCTGATGCGGCACCTCAAGGACGAATAGCCGGCTGAGGGCGAAGGACGAAGGACAAAGGACGAAGCCCCAGGCCGTGACCTGGGGCTTCGTCGTGGAGCGGACGTCAGGACTTCAGCGGGATCTTGCGAGGAACCCCGGGGCTTCAGCCCCGGGAGGAATCG
>NZ_JAGGOY010000049.1 GCF_018614095.1 Streptomyces sp. ISL-87
GGACTTAGCGTCCTCTCAGGGCTCACCAATTTCCCCGTTGTTGGCGAACATTGCGCTGCACGTGCTCGATGAGGCGTGGCAGCACGAAGGGCGCCGGCTGGGAATTCTGGTGAGGTACTGCGATGACTTCGTGGTCCTGTCGCCGACGAAACAGCGGGCCGAGCAGGCCCGTGAGCTGGCGGCCAGTGTGCTGGAACGGCTCGGGATGCGTCTGCACCCCGACAAGACCGGCATCGTCTGCCTCACCCGGGGCGGGGAGGGCTTCGACTTCCTCGGCTTCCACCACCGGAAGATGGAATCGTGGAAATGGCGGGGCAGATTCTACTTGCAACGCTGGCCCTCGGCCAGAGCGATGCGGGTGCTGCGGGACAAAATCCGCGTGGCGACCTCCCGCTCGAAGACCGAACGGCCGGTATCCGCCGTGGTAGCCGATCTCAACCCTGTTCTGCGGGGCTGGGCCGCATACTTCCGCAACGGGAACTCCGGGCGGAAGTTCAACGTGGTCGATGGCTACGTCCACGAACGGCTGGCGATTCTCGCCAGTGCGAAACATAGAATGGCGGGCCGGAACTGGACCACCCGTTTCACCTACGGATGGATCACCCGACTCGGTATTTACCGTCTTACCGGGAACGTGCACAGGGCAACGGCGCATGCCAGCCGGTGAACGATGTCGGAAAGCCGTGTGCGGGAGAACTGCATGCACGGTTTGAAGCGGCGGGGACTGGAAACGGAGCATCAGCCACCGCGCCAGTCCCCGACCCTACCGCGGCTATGTGCATGGGCACTCCGTAGACAGCTCGGACTCCCAGCTCACATTCCACATCGCATCCTGAAAAGCGAGGACGAGACGGTAAGTACCTGCTCTTGAGTCGTGCATGACAGAGTGGGTCAAGCGGGAGGCGAGGAGGGCAGGGACGGTGGTTCGGTGCCTTCTTCATCCCTTTCGGTGGTGTCCGCGGCTGACGTGCCGTGGTGCTCGATGCGAGGGTGTGTGAGTCGATAAGCCTGGCTGGCGGTCACCGTGGTGACCGCGGTCAGTCCCGGGTGGGTTCGCGGGAGGCCAGCTGGCTGGACCGGCGGGACTGTCGACGGGTGATGCGCCTGGTCATGAGGGTGATCGCGGCCCAGGTGATCAGCGATTCGGAGTGCTGGATGAGCCGTTCGTAGTCGCGGGCGTGTCTGCGGGCGTGCATGAGTGAGGCGTCCATGGCGGCGGCGAAGGCGGGGTCGCGCTTGCGGCGGAGGAAGTCGCGGACGCCGGATCGGATAACGCCAACGGCGAAGGCGACGGCGCCCCCAAGAAGAAGGTCACCATCCAAGACGTGACCATCGCACGGCGATAGACCGAGACGTCTGCTGCTGCGACCAGCGGCACGCACACGTCTGCGCCCGACTCGCCGAGTACCGATCGCCCGTCGGCTCCGAAGCGGCTCCACCCTCGGTGGCAGCCTCAGCGGGCGGCGCTTCACGACCCTGACTGCGCGGTTAATCCTGGCTGACACAGATGCGGCGTCGATCAACCTGCCGCACGGGGGGATGTGCCGGAGTGGCGACTTCCCACCTGACCGGAACCAGGCGCAGATCATCGAGCTGCTCACGCAGCTGGTCGGCCAGCGGCCCGAGGCCAGCTGATTTTCCCCGGGCCCGGTGCCCGGTCTGTCTGTACGTGCGGCGGCCCTGGCAGCGAAGAAGGCCCGGCGCCCGGAAGGCCAGCGCACCGAACGGGCACCGCGAGCAAGGTGCCCTACTACCGGCTGATGAACATCTCCTGCCCGGTGTGCCACGCCAAACCCGACGCCGAGTGCGCCCTGCCCACCGGCTCCCACCAAGCGCGGCGGGACATCCTCAACCACCACCTCAACCGCGCTGGCGCCGCCGCCGATAGACGCCTCACCCTGCGGCGGCGTGACCGGTTGCTGCGCTGCGTGGCGTCCCACTCCTCCAGGGCTGCCTCCAGTACAGCGGCGACGTCGGCCTCGGTGTCCTTGTGCCCGGCATACCAGCGCAGGTCCCTGGAGCAGACCGGGGCGCAGAGCGCTGGTTTCGCGGTAAGGGCCAGCGGCCAGGATCGGGACATGAGTGAGCTGATATGGCACGACGACGCCTCAATCGAGCTATCCACGTCCCTCCCGGCCGAGGGCGGATTGCCCGTGAACGGCAAGCCGGAGAGGCACGAATTCAGGGGAGCGCGCATCGCCTTCCGTGACGGCTTCGTCTACATCCGTCCTGATGCGAACAACCTGGGCCGCAGCGGCAACCGGGTGTTCGTGGTGCCGGCTACCGCAGTGGTGCGGGCGGAGCTGCCTAACGGCGCGGCCGAGGTGTAGGGCGAGCAGCTCTCGGACGTGATGCGGGGCCCGGCGGAATCTTCCGCCGAGCCCCGCATCTTGTCGTATGCCCTTCGGCCCACGAGAGTTCTCACGGTGGGGAAGGAAGTCCAGGCGGCCGACCCGTGGGCCGTGCCACCTTGCGGAAGCGCCCCGCTGCAACGGGGGCTTCTGAGTTCTGCGGTGCGTGTCCGGACCGTTGGACCTGCGCCTCTTTCGTACGCGTGCACGCGTCCGCGGACCCGTGCGTCCCCGCGCACGTGGGAACGAGTTCAAGGATGCGGGGGATAATTGACCACGGCAAGGAGATGTAGGCGGCTAAGTTCCTCCAGTACGCCCGTTAGGCCGCCTGACCTGCGCATACGGCCACGAAAATTGACGATCAAGGTGTTATTCAATAGAACCCGAACCGTTCGTTAAACAATTCCGTTCCAGCCCTTAAATAACAGCGGAGCCATTTATTTAAGGCTGCCTCCAAGGGGAACTCAAACGGCGTTGTCGGGCGTATGCCTGGGTAGCGTGGGACCTGCTGTCGTCTGTGGCTGCAACCACTGGCAGTGAAGTCCCGTGCCCTGCAAGGCACTTGAGCACCGCGTACGGACCGTAAGTCACCTGTCGTTCTCGCGTATGGGAGTCCACTTCCTTGTCTCTGCTGCTTCCTGAGCCCGTTCCTGCTGAACAGGACGGGCCGGCTCCCCACCGCTGGCGATGATGGCCGAGCGCAGCGGGACCTCCGCCCCCACACTGTCCAACGCCCACAACGGCAAGAAACTGCCGACCTGGGCCACCGTCAATGCCTACGTCCTGGCCTGCGGCGGCAACCCCGAGGACTGGAGCCCACGCTGGGAGAGCCTGCGCCTGGCGGGCGCAGGGCTCTCCGGGGGCCTGTGCCGCGAGGCACTGTCCCACTGGGAGCGCACGGGCATCCTCACCCCCATCCCCGTGGCCGACGAGGCCGAGCTGCGCCAGCTGCTCCAGGCCCTACTGGACTTCAACGGGCTCAGCCAGCGCACCCTCGCCCGCCAGGCGCCCGGCTACTCCCACGTCACCTACGGGGCCGTCCTGCGGGGCACCCGACCCCTGCGTGCGAAGATCCTCTACCAGATCCTCATCGGCTGTGGCGTTCACTCACTGCGCAGCCAGGAGGCGTGGTTTGTGGTGCTGAGCAGTTTCTCCGGGCGCGAGGGCCTGGAGGGCGGCAAGCTGCTGACCCGGGTGGACCCGAGGTACCGGTACGCCGGCGACGTCGACCTCAAGACGCTCAGGGCCGTCCTGCCCCAACTCGAGCGCGGCCGTAGCCTGCTCGCCTCCGGCGTCGCGTCCTACGACAGCGTCGTGGACCTGCGCACCGCGTTCGAGGACATGCTGGCACTGCTGCTTGGCTCCCTGGAGCGCTCGGCGATCCAGCTGCCGATCAAGCTCAGCATCGCCCTCGACCAGGTGATCCGGCAGCTGCAAAGCGCGTCGTTCCCCAACCCGGCCGCGCTCGCCGCCCTCGTGCCCCTGGCCCTACCGTTCCACCCTCGACTGCAGACCCGGGTCTCCCAGGCCCTCAAGAACGCTGGCGAGGTTCTGCGGAAGGTCAACGACGGCGAACTCCCAATCCCCAGCCAGAAGGGAGTGCGTGAGCCGACGGCAGCCCTGATCCCACGGCCGCCGCGGTTCCCCACCGCGAGCTCGGTGCGCGCCGCCTCGTAGGGTCCGTGGCAGACCGGCGCGTGTGGTCATCCGTTCAGTCGTGCCGGGCGCGGCATCGAGGCCGCCGTGCTGGTGCGCCTGGCCGTCAGGCTGGTGGCTGAGGTGGACCGCTGGGAAGGAACGACCTGATGCTCCGCGTTAGCCGGGTGGCTTCGGAGAGGCCGTAGCTGCGGCACAGCAGCAGGTACGCGCCGATGGGCCAGGCGAGGAACGCCGTGGGGATGAGGATGGTGGCCGAGATACCGAAGCGTCCGAGCAGCACCGACACGGCTGACACCGCGCTGGCCGACCAGAAGCACGCCTTCGCCAGTCGGCGCCCGTCCAGCCGGTCCGGTTCGATCACGGCGTCTGCCGGGAGTTCGGAGGCGGGAAGGATGTGCATGAACTGGTCGGCGGCCACGTTGTTGGCTATCGCGGCGGCCAGCCCACCGAGCTTCTTCGCGGCACCGTCGCGGTCTACCAGCAGTGCGTCAGCAGCCTGTGCAATGGCTGTCTCGACGCACTCGGCGTGCTCGTGTAGACCCGCCCGGAGGTCCTTGCGGTTCCCGAATTCGGAGGCGGCATAGGTGGCTGTGCGCCGCAGGGGGAGTCCCAGTTCGGCGGCCGTCTTTCTGAGCTTCACCGCGTCTGTGTATCGGCTGTCGGCCAGCGCGACCAGCTCCGCGCTCGCCGATAACAGCGCCATCGCCGGGTACAGCGGCCCGTAGCAACGGTCGATGTGCTCCCCGCCGCGGACCTCGCCAACGTAGATACGCAGGGCATTACCCACGAGTACGGCCCCCGCAGCCATGCCTAACTGCGTCCACAACGTCGGCCACGGAATGCAGCCTCCCGCCTCCGGGGTAAACCTGCCCCAGGTGCGCACCCCGCCAGATTCAGGAAGACCGGGAAGGAGCAGACACCAGCGGCGATCAGTACCGGGCCAGCCAAGCGCCGCAACCCTTCCCGCTTGTAGGCGAGCGCCTTTCGGATACGGTCCCCGTCGAAGGGGACCCCAAGCACGCCTGCCGCCATCTCAGCTGGGGCGACCTTGGCCTCTACATGCCGGTGGTGCCAGCGCAACAGCGGGTGTCGCCAGGTCGCCACGGTTTCCGTCTCGCTCATTCTTCCCCCACGCTCACAGACGAGAGCAGCGTAGGGCTGATAGCTGACAGGGCGTCGGTGAATGTGGAGACCCGCGTTACCTGACAAGAGCTGATGGTCGCTGCCCGGCCGACTGCCCGGGGGCCTTGGCGTACTTGAGTCCCCCGAACACCCGGTCCTGCCGAATCCGGCCAGTACAGCGCATTGCCGCCAATCCCCGGCGATCCGGTCACAGTGCCGCTGACCTCCAGCTACACGAGACCAGGGGGCTGTCGTCCGCTGCCCCGTGATGGTTCGGACAGGGGGGACTGGGCACTTGCTCACGATCAACGTGGCGGTACTCCTGGCGTTCATCGTCTTCCTGCGGCTGCGCCGCCGCACCCACTCCCGGAGCCGGTTCGACGAGAAGATGACCGTGGTCATTGTCCTGGCGCTGGGCGTCATCCTTGCTCCCACCGACGTAGGCCAGGGCATTGCCAGCTTCCTCGGCCAGCTGGTCAGCGGTGTCTCCCAGGCCGGCCAGTGACCCCCCTCAGCTTCCTTCGCCTTCCGACAAGGCGGGGCACCGCGGCCTCACGCTGTAGCGCCGCTTCACGGTCGGGGAGGAAGCGGTGAGCGGACGTCGCCGTCCTGCCCGACGCCCCGGTCGGCGTTCCCGGCGCCGTAAGAACCAGCGCCTGGAGCAGCTGCTCCTCGCCGTTCTCGCGGCCGCCGTCGTGATCAGCCTGGCGGCCGCCGCGCTGCGGTGGCTCGCCGCCCACCCCTGGATCGTCGCCGCCATCTTGCTGGTGGTCGCCGCCGGTGCCGGGGTCTGGGCGTGGCGGCGCAAGGAGGCCGCCCGGTGGGAGCAGGTCCGGGCGAGCGGCCTGCGCTTCGCTCTCGGCCACCTCGACGGTCTGCATCACCGGGCGTTCGAGTTCGCGGTGCGGGACCTGATGCGCCGCGACGGCTGCGCGGACGCGGCGCAGGTCGGAGGGCGGAGCGACAACGGGGCCGACGTCAAGGCCACCGATCCGTACGGGCGCCGGTGGGTCATCCAGTGCAAGCACCGCAAGGACGGCTGGTTGGGCAAGCCCGTCGGGAGCCCCGACCTGCAGGTCCTCAACGGCACCGGCAGGCAGATCCACCACGGCGACGTCGTGGTCATGCTCACCAACGGGCGAATCACCGCCGACGCCACCCAGTTCGCAAAGTCCCAGCGCCTCCACCTCGTCGACCGGCACCTCCTCGGCGAATGGGCCGGCGGATCGCGACCCCTGTGGGAACTCCTGCGCGCACTTCCTCCAGGCGGCCGTCAGGCCACCCCGTGAAGACATCGGATCGGCCATCGGCCACAGGGTCGGGTACCGCCCGCAGGCCGGTGACCTGCCTCATTGGAGGGGCGGAATCTGAAACCCCCGGTGACCTGCAACGTTCCCGGTCGGCCACCCCGATGGGATAGGCCCGCCGTGGCCGGAAGCCGCCTACGACCTGGACAGGACACGCCATCAGTCACAGGGGACCGGTCACGAGATCGGCCACGAGGCGTGTGCCGGAGGCAGCGCTTTGCCTGCGGTGCGGCCATATTGCGGACCAGAATGAGCGGATGCGGCCTTTCACGTACGCGTTCCGACGCCTCGGTGTTCCCGTACCCGCCCCAGGTTCCATAGCTGGCTGGCGGCTGGGGGAGCGGTGACGCAGGAGAGCTGGGGGCCCTGGCAGAAGCGGCTGCACTCGGGGGAATCGGTTCGTCTTTCCCGTGCCTGGTACCGGCGCGTGGAGTGCCCCTCTTGTAGCGTGGCCGCCGGCCGTTCCCGCCGCACTCCCTCCGGGCATCCCACCAGTCACCACCGGGCCCGCCGGGACGCCGCGGGGCCGCCTCCGTACGAGGAGTGGCGCAAGGAGGGACTCATCCCAGAGCTCGAGCTGCCCCTCACGCTCCCCGCGGTACTCGAAGTCGGCCGCGCGGCCGCCACCGAGTTCGGCGTCGAGCAGTCGCTCGCCGACGCCGCCGTGATGGTCCGGCACTTCCTGGCCGACCGCCTCGCACTGACTCTCGGCGATGAGGCCGCGCTCGACCTCTTCGATGAGACCGCGCGCACCCTGGTCCTGGCCCGTGGGCCTGAGGGGAGCGCCGATGTGATCACCGTCCTCGTCTCCCAGGTCGTCGCGTTCCTCCCACTGCTCGCGGGAGCGGACCGGGACCCCGAGGTGGCGTACACCGAGTGGCTCCGTAGTCAGGTCGCCCACGCGCGGCGCCGGCAGCGCGAGGAACGGCGCATGCGTGCCGGGGAGTGATCGCTGAACCGGTGAGTCGGGTCGATGGGGGTGGGGTTCGTGCGGGGTGACAACCGGCAGATTCAGACGGCGGTTCTGGGCGGTGCGGCCTCGGAGGAGCCGCTGATGCTGCCGCTGGATGCGCAGCCCTGTCCGAGGTGCCTCGCCAAGACGGGCAAGGGCTGCCTCAACGACGACGGCAACGGCGGCAGCTACCCCATGACGAACGGCTCCGGCTGATCATCAATGAACGGAAACCGCGCTCGCGGCAGCGTTCTGCCGTGTGGCGCGTGACGGACGTCGCCTGCCCTACGCGCAAGGCCCGGCCCGGCTCACGCTGCACGACGCCGGACGGCCATCCGCACCAACCCCGCGTTGCGCAGTTCAGACGCCAGGTCTCTTCTCAGTGAGCCCAGTCGAGCTCGACTTGCGCTGCGACGGGGCCGCGGAGCCCGGTTTCCGCCGGCCAGCCGGGCCGTCCGCGCCCAGCCCCGGGTACACGCAGGCATCCTTCGTACCGGCTCCGAAGGACCAGACCCGACCTCGGCGTTGGCTGAGGCGGAGCCTGGTTCCTGCAGAGGAAGTGAGTTCCCTCACTCCAGCTCTGCGCGCGAGGCAGAGTTGGTGTGGGCATGCCAGGACATAAGATCATTTCACGGTCGGCGTGCGACCAGTCATGGCCGTCTGTTTCCGTATGAATCTTGTGTACAAGCTGTGAAAATAGATAGGACAACCTCACTGATCATCTATGTGGGGGAAATCCGTGCGCACAGCGCGACCACTAGTACTCCTAGTGGCATTCGTCATGGCCGTTATGGCCGGAACAGAACAGGCCGCACTCGCGGTGAACCAATGGGTCACCGCCAAGACCGGCTTCGGCGCCGGTGAACGGCCCGAACAGGGCTGGGGATCGGCGCGCGGACGGGGCCACAGCGCCTCCGGCGACGCCACCGACGCGGCGGCGGGAGGGGGACGCAGCGGCGCGCTGAAGGCGCCGGGCGAGCTCCCACCGGACGGCGGCGCCACGCCGCTGCGACTGGGCCAGGCACCCAAACCGCCCGCCGAGACGCCGTTCGAGAAGGTTCCGGCGCCCAAGGCGGCCCCGCCGAAGGGCTTCGATCCCAAGGTCAGCACCGAGGTGCCCGCCGAGCGCACCGAGCGCGGCCGGACCTTCGCCAACCCGGACGGCACCTTCACCACCCGCTTCTACAACGAGCCCGTCAACTTCCGCGGCAAAGACGGCAAGTGGAGGGACATCGACACCAGCCTCGCCCGCCAGGAACAGACTGGGCTACGGACCATGAGCGACTCCGGCTCCTTCTGGGAGCCCCGCTCAACCGAGACGCTGAGCCGGTTCGCCGAATACGCGGATGCCCAGACGCTGGTACATTTCGGCGCCGACGACCAAGCCGCGATCGCCTACGGGATCGAGGGCGCCGCACACACGCAGGGCCAAGTCTCCGGCAGCGTCATCACCTATCCGAAGATCCGCCCTTCCGCGGACTTGGAGCTCATAGTCGGCAGCGAGTCCGTCAAGGAGACACTGGTCCTCAAGGACGCCGACGCTCCCACGGAGTGGCGTTTCCCGCTGACTCTTGAGGGCCTGACGGCGAAACTCGACGGGCACGGCGGCATCACTTTCCTCGACGCCGACGGACGCCAGAAGGCCTGGATGCCGGCCGGCTGGATGGAGGACTCCAAGAAGGCCCCGAACTCCAACGAGGGCGTCATCTTTTCCGGGGTCGCTTACAACATCGTGCAGGAGGGCGCGCGCCAGGTCCTGGTCGTCACCCTCGACAAGAAGTGGCTGTCGGACCCGGAGCGGGTCTTCCCCGTGAAGGTCGATCCCTCGGTGGAGCGTTCCGGTGCGTCCACGGGCACGTACGTCCAGGCACCGTACAACCAGAACTTCTCTTCGGACACCGTTCTCAAAGTCGGCACGTCCAACGGGGGCGGCAACAAGTCCGCGTCGTTCCTGCGCTTCGACGGGATCAACACCTCCCTGAAGAACGCCTACGTGCTGGGTGCCACACTCCAGCTCTTCAACACGTGGTCGTATTCCTGCACGGCACGCCCCGTGACCGTGCACCCCATCACGTCGAACTGGTCGGAGAGCACGACCTCCTCCTGGCCGGGACCGGCCACCGGTAACGCCATCGGCTCGAAGAGCTTTGCCCACGGATGGCGCCCGGCCGGCCAGACCGGCTACCCCTGCGGCGGGCCGGCTTGGGAAGGGATCGACCTCGGCAGCAGCGGTCGCCAGCTGGTCGACGACTGGACTCATGGGCGCAAGCCGAACTACGGCTTGGCCCTGCAGGCCTCCACCACGGACTCGTCCGCGTGGAAGCAGTTCGGCTCCGACGACTACCCGAACGGCAAGCCGACGCTCGACGTCACCTGGTCCAAGTACGGGGCCGCCTATCAGTTGGGCCAGTGGGTCCAGCCGCCGACAGCCACCACCGAAGGCGCTTTCAAGGTCACGGTGACCAACCAGGGCCAGCAGACCTGGGGCAAGGACAGCAATTTCAAGCTGAAGTATGACCTGTACGACGCGAACGGCACGATGGTCGGGGGTGACTACGCGAGCAAGATCCGGTGGACGCCCATGCCGTACGACGTGGCGCCCGGGGGCTCAGTCACCCTCGACGCGAAGATCGCCCCGCTCGCGCCCGGCACGTACCAGCTCGTGTGGACGATGGACGAGTACGGGGTGTCCAGCTTCACCTCCGCTGGTGTCCCCGGGGCAGGCATCCGGTTCGACGCGGTCAACGCGCCGCCTTACCTCACGGGCGTGGCGCCTCCGAGCGGCACACTGGCCGACACGCTCAACCCGACGCTGTGGGCGTCAGCCGCAGACCTGGACAAGTCTCCCGGCTCTCTCACGTACCAGTTCGAGGTGTGTGAGGTCGAGGGCAAGGACAGCCGCAAGAACTGCCGGAGCGGACCGGCGTCCGCCTCACAGAGCTGGACCGTCCCGGCGGGCTGGCTGAGCTGGGCGAAGACCTATGCCTGGTACGCCTACGCCAGCGATGGCAAGGACCAGTCCGCCCGGACCGCGCCCTCGATCCTGAGCACGCAGGTGCCGCAGCCGGTCATCACCTCCCACCTGGGCGGTGCCGACAACGGCCGCACCTTCGGCGAGCGCTCCGGCAACTACGCCACCGCCGCCACGGACGCCGCCGTACCCACGGTCGGCCCCGAGCTCGCGGTCTCCCGTACATATAACTCGCAGGACCCGCGCAAGACCAGTGCCTTCGGCGCCGGGTGGGCCACCCGCTGGGACATGCGGGCCGCCTCCGAGCCTGACGGCAGTGTCGTGATCACCCTCGCGAACGGCAGCCAGGTCCGCTTCGGCAAGAACAGCGACAACACCTACAGCGCGCCGTCCGGCTCCATGGGGGTGCTGACGTCCGCCTCCGGCGGGGGCTGGACTCTGCGTGACGCGTCCGCGGCGCTGTACACCTTCGATGCCGCCGGCCAGCTGACCAGAATCAAGGACGGCTACGGGCGCGAACAGCTGCTCACCTACACGGGCGGCAAGCTGACGAAGGCCACCGATGCGGTGTCCAAGCGGGCGCTGACGTTCATCTGGAGCGGTGCACACGTCGCGTCCGTCTCCACCGACGCGGTCGGGCCGAGCGCTCCCGCGCTGACCTGGTCGTACACGTACCAGGGTGACCAGCTGACGAAGGTGTGCCCGCCGTCGTCGACGACGGCGTGCACGGTGTACGAGTACACCGGCGGCTCGCAGTACCGCAGCATGGTCCAGGACGCCGGCCCGGTCGGCTACTGGCGGCTGAACGAGGCCGAGGGCGAGGCTGCGCTCAGCGAGGCCGTCTCCCGTACCGGCATGAACGCCGGGCACTACCGTGACGTCGACCTCGGCGGCAGTGGTGTCCTGACGGGCACGGGCAACAAGGCGGCGTCCTTCAACGGCACCAACTCCTACGTGGAGCTGCCGGACTCCACGCTCGCGTCCTCCACCGTGCTTTCGCTTGAACTGTGGTTCAAGACCGACAAGCCGGGCGGTGTTCTCGTCGGCTTCCAGGACGAGCCGCTGGGCGGTCGTCCGGGCCACTACAACCCGGTCCTGGCCGTCGATGCGGCGGGCAAGCTCCGCGGCGCCTTCGAGCTGTCGGACAGCAGCGTGACCCCTCTGGTCTCCCCGGCGCCGGTCACAGACAACACCTGGCACCACGCCGTGCTCACGAGCACGGGCACCAGCCAGATCCTGTACCTCGACGGCCAGTCTCTGGGTACCCGTACCGGGCCCGTGACCCACTCCGTCAAGACGTACACCTACCTCGGCGCCGGCTTCACCGCCGACGGCTGGGACGGCGGCGGCGCGTACACCACGCGCTACTACAAGGGTCTGATGGATGAGGTCGCGGTGTACCACCGTGCCCTCGACGCCGGTTCGGTGCGCGCGCACTACGCGGCCCGTACCGGGGCCTCGAAGTTGTCCAAGGTGTCCCTGCCCTCGGGCCGGGTCGGCGGTACGGCTGAGTACGACAGCGACACCGAGCGCGCCACCAAGGTCACCGACGCCAACGGCGGTGTGTGGCAGGTCTCGGCGCCCGTCTACGCGTCGGGCTCCCAGGTCTACGCGGATGCCGTGCGCGCCGCGAACCCGGTCAACTACTGGCGCCTGGGCGACAGCAGCAGCGCCGCGGCGTTGGATGAAATCTCCACAGGCGGCAACGGCTCCTACCGTGACGGCGTCGCCCTCGGCGGCGTCGGCACGTTCCTTGACGGCGACGACGGTGCCATCACGCTCGACGGGTCAAAGGGCGCCGTCCAGGTGCCGGCGGAGCCTCTGAGCGGGGCGACCTCCCTCTCCGTTGAGATGTGGTTTCGCACCGACAAGCCCAGCGGTGTCCTCCTGAGCCTGCAGAGCACCGAGCTCGGCACCACCCCGCAGGACTGGAATCCGAGTCTGCTCATCGACTCCGAGGGGATGCTCCGCGGCCACTTGTGGGACTCCAGCGCCTGGCCTGTAATGGGTGGCGTCAAGGTCACCGACAACAGGTGGCACCACGTCGTGATCACCGGCGGTCCTGCCGGCCAGTCCCTGTATCTCGATGGCTCGAAGATCGGCTCCAAGACCGGTGTCGTCAAGCCGGAGACCTTCGCTTACACCTACCTCGGGGCCGGCTACTCCAACGCGGCCTGGGACGGCCAGGCCGGTGGCACTCGTTACTTCAACGGTCAGCTCGATGAGGCCGCCTTCTACGCGAAGGAACTCGACCCCCAGACCGTCGCGGACCATTTCAAGGCCCGCAATAAGGCAATGAGCGGCACCGGGGACCAGTACCGCGGTGTGGTGACGGCCGGCAGCCCGGCCGGCTACTGGCGCCTGGACGAGACCGGCGGCACCACGGTGAACAGCCGCGTCGCCGCCCTCGACGGCACGGGTACCTACACCAAGGCCACCCTGGGAGTCACCGGCGCCTTCGGCCCCGGTGACGGCTCCGCGGTGCAGTTCAACGGCGACGGATACGCGCAGGTCCCGGGCGTCGGCATCGGCACCGCCGATGTCTCCGCCAGTCTCTGGTTCCGGACCGACAAGCCCGGCGTCATGCTCGCCAACCAGTCGGCCGCCTTGGCCGGAGCCACCGACGCCACCGGCGACTGGGCACCGGTCCTCTACGTTGGCGCCGACGGCAAGCTCCACGGCGAGTACTTCTCGGGGACGGGGGCATCGAACGCCTCACCAGGCACCGTGACCGACAACCAGTGGCACCACGCGGCCGTCACCGCCAAGGCCGGAGTGCAGACCCTGTACCTGGACGGCACCCAGGTCGCGACGAAGACGGGGGCGCCCGTCAATCACGAACACAGCACCCGCACCTACGTCGGCGCGGGCTTCGCCAAGAACTGGCCGTCCGCCCCGGGCAACGTCAGTTACTTCACCGGCACGCTCGACGAGGTCGCGGTCTTCCGCCGCGGCCTCACCGCCGATGAGGTGGCCAGCCAGTACGCGGCCCGCACCACGGCCGCGTCCTCCTCGCTCACCTCCACGGTGACGGTCACCGACCCCACCGGGGCGAAGACGTCCAGCACGTTCGACGCGGTTCGCGGTCAGCGGCGGGTGGCCTCGACGGACGCGGACGGTGGTGTCACCACCTTCGCGTACGACACCGGCGGCTTCCTCCACACGGCCACCGACCCCAACGGTCACGCGAGCATCACCGGTCACGACGAGCGCGGCAACACCGTCTCGACGACGACCTGCCGGGACGCGAACTCCTGCTGGACGTCGTTCGCGGAGTACTACTTCAACCCTGCGGATCCGCTGGACCCGCGCAACGGCAAGCCCACGGCGGTCCGTGACGCACGGTCCACGGACGCGGGTGACAACCGCTACCGCACGGCCACGTCCTACACCGCCCTCGGCCTGGCCGACACGGTCACGCTGGCGGACGGCCGGACGGCATCGACGACCTACACCGCAGGCTCCGAGCCCGCAGTCGGGGGCGGAACGACCCCGGCCGGGCTGGTCGCCACGACCAGGACCACCGGCGGCTCCACGGTCGCGTACGCGTACTCCGCGAGCGGTGACCTGGCGAAGGCGACGGCGCCCTCCGGTCTGGTGACCACGTACACGTACGACGGCATCGGCCGGCGCCTGTCCGAAACTCAGGTCTCCGACGGCACCCCGGGCGTGACGACGGCGTACGCGTACAACGCGATGTCCCGGATTTCCTCGGAGACGGGCCCCGGCGTCAAGAACGAGATCACCGGAGTCACGCACACCGCGAAGATCTCCCGTACCTATGACGTGGACGGGCAGCTACTCACCACGTCCACGGAGGACACCACCGGAGGCGACGCCACCCGCACCACCACCTACCGCTACAACGCGCTCGGCCTGAACGAGAGCGTGACAGACGCGGCGGGCAACGAGAGCACCTTCGGCCATGACGCGCTGGGCCGGGTGGTCCGCGAGACGGATCCCGCGGGCAACGTCGTCACGCACGCGTTCACCAAGCGCGGGCAGCTGGCCGAGTCGGTCCTGAAGGACTGGACGGGCGACCCGTCCGGCCAGGCCCGTGACCTGGTCCTGGTCTCGAACGCGTACGACCCGGCGGGCCGGCTGGCCTCGACGACGGACGCGATGGGCGCCACGACCGCCTTCACCTACTACGACGACGGCCTGCGGGCCTCGGCGACGGCGAAGCAGGTCACCCAGGCGAACGGCTCGAAGAAGGACATCGTCCTGGAGTCGGCGGTCTACGACGGCGCGGGCAACGTCCTCTCGCGGACCGCGAGCGGCGGCCGCACCACGGTCAGCACGGTGGACGCCACGGGACGCACGACGCGCAGCGTCTTCGACCCCAACGGCCTCAATCGGGTGACCACGGTCGCCTACGACGCCGACGACCGGGTCACCGAGTCGACCCAGTCGATCGACGGCTCCGGCAAGAAGCTCACCTCGACCGCCGAGTACGACGGGGCGGGCAACCCGAAGAAGGCGACCGTCACCGACGGCACCGGAACCCGGGTCACCTCGGGCACCTTCGACCAGCGGGGCCTCCCGCTGACCCAGGTCACCGCGCGGGGCAACACCTCCACCGCCCGGTACGACGCGCTCGGCCGGCCGGTCGAGACGACGGCGCCGCAGGTGCAGGCCGAGGAGAACGGCGGTGCGGCCGCGGCCGTCACGCCGAAGATCCTCAAGGGCTACAACACCTTCGGCGAGGCCACCGAGACGCGCGATCCGCGCGGCCTGGTGACCCGTGTGGAGACCGACAAGCTGGGCCGCCCCACGGCGCTCACGCTGCCCGACTACATGGCGCCGGGCGCCGCGACGCCCACCACGGCCGTTTCGCGCACGACGTACGACAAGCTGGGCAACACGGCCTCCACCACCGACCCGCTGGGCCGCGCGACGCATTTCGCGTACGACCAGATGGGCAGCCTGGTCCGCAAGACGGACCCGGCGATCGCCGGCGCGCAGGGCCTGAAGGCCCCGGGCGCCGCCACCTTCGACGGCACCTTCACGGACTTGTCCGGCGGTGGCGTCTCCACCTACACCTGGACCCCGACCGGTCTGCCGCTCTCCGCGACCGACCCGACCGGGGCCCGCAGCGAGTCCACCTACGACGAGCTGGGCCGCAAGCTCACCGCCACCACGGTGGAGCGAAAGCCCGTCCTGCACAACCTTGTCTCCCGCTACACCTGGGACGACGCGGGCAACCAGACCGAGTCGACCACCCCTGGCGGGCGCCGCACCACGGCGACGTACAGCACCGCCGGTGAGGTCCTGACCGTCACCGACCCGCTCGGGGGCGTCACCCGGTCGGCCTACGACGGCCTCGGCCGCCAGACCGAGTCGAAGGACGCCACCGGCCGCAAGACGGTCACGGCGTACGACGTCCTCGGCAACCCGGTCTCGTCGTCCGAGTACGGGACCGGAACGACGGTCCTGCGCTCAATGTCCTCGGAGTACGACGCGGACGGAAACGTCACCGCATCGGTCTCCGCCACCGGCGCCCGGCGCACCTACACCTACGACGCGCTGGGCCGGATGACCAAGCAGGTCGAACCGGTCACGGCCACCGACTCGATCACGACGACCTTCGGATACGACGCGGCGGGCAACCGCACGCGCCTGACCGACGGCCGCGGAAAGGCCACCTACTACACCTTCAACGCGTGGGGCCTGCCGGAATCGACCATCGAGCCCAGCACCACACAGCACCCGGCCCTCAGCAGCCGCACGTGGACGAACGTCTACGACGCGGCCGGTCAGGTCGTCACCGAGCTGCTCCCGGGCAGCGTCAAGCGTCAGAAGACGTACGACGCCCTCGGCCGCCTCACCGCCGAGACTGGCTCCGGCACCGCCGTGGCCACCCGTCCCCGATCCCTCTCCTACGACCTCGCCGGCCGTCTAACCGGCGTCGGCGCAGACGGAATCCTCGCGGGCAACACCTACACCTACAACGACCGCGCCCAGCTCCTCAACGCCGACGGCCCCTCGGGCAAGTCCGCCTACGCCTACGACGCGGACGGTCAGATGACCTCCCGCACCGACCCGGCGGGCACGACAGCCTTCGCCTACGACCAGGCCGGACGCCTCGACACCACGACCGACCCGCTCACCGGCACCCAGGTGCGCAACGACTACGACGCGGCCGGACGCCCGACCGCCGACGAGTACGCCCGCCCCGCCGCCGGCGGCACGTTCACAATCGGCGCCAAGCGCTCGTACACGTACGACGCTCTGGGCCGGCTCGCGGACGACAGTGTCAAGAACACCGGCACGGGCGCCGGGGTCCAGGGCTCGGCCTACGAGTACGACCTCGACAACCGCCTGGTCAAGAAGACCACCACAGGCACCGCCGGGACGGGCGCGGAAACATACGCCTACGACCTCGCCGGCCGCATGACCTCGGAGACCAGCGGAGGAACCACCACCGCCTTCGAGTGGGACAAGGCCGGCAACCTGACCAAGAAGGGTGACATCACAGCCACCTACGACTCCCGCAACCGGGTCCAGACCCGGGGCACGCAGACCTACGACTACTCCGCCCGCGGCACCGTCCAGACGGTCACCGACGGCGCAACCAGCCGGGTCATCAACTCCGACGCCTTCGAGCGGACGGTCAACAACGGCACGAGCACCTTCACCTACGATTCGCTCGACCGGGTCCTGACCAACGGTTCCAACGCTTTCAGCTACGACGGCGGCTCCAACAACCTGGTCAAGGACGGCACGTCCACCTACAGCCGCACCCCGGGCGGCACGCTGCTGGCCAGCGCCACGACCGGGACCGCCGGCTCAGGACGTCTGTCGGTCACGGACCAGCACACCGACGTGGTCGCCAGCCTCTCCGCTGACGGCACCACCGTCTCCTCGTCCCGCGCCTACGACGCACTCGGCAACGTGACCGCATCCTCGGGCGGCAACCCGTCCCTCGGCTACCAGTCGGGCTGGACAGACAACTCCACCGGCGAGGTCAACATGGCCTCCCGCTGGTACCAGCCGGGCACGGGCGGCTTCACCAGCCGCGACACCTGGCAGCTCGACCCGAACCCCTCTGCCCAGGCCAACCGCTACACATACGCCAACGCGAGCCCGATGAACGGGATCGACCCGACCGGGCACCTCGTGTGGGACTGCTTTGATCCGAGGAAGAACACCAAGTCACTCTGGATGAAGAGGGTGGGCGGCGTCTTCGGGTGCACATTGTGGGAGGCCTGGAACGCCGGGGGGAACATGACCGACGGCGCCGGCGAACGCTGCCCTGGCATGGTCAACTGCCCAACTCCCTCCGACTGGCGCGACCCCGAGGGCATTAGCGGAGAGAAGCGACAGCACGCCCGCTACCAGTCGGCGCCTCCCCCTCCCAGCCGCAGCAGCGGCCGCAGCAGCAGCGGCCGCAGCGGCGGTGGCGGCGGCGGCGGCGGCACGACAAAGGTCCGCCCGCGTCCGACAAAGCCTCCGAAACCGCGCATCGACACCAACGCGTACAACGGCGCCAACCCGATTCCGGCTCCGAACCTGCCGCCGGCGGCACTGAACTGGACGGCCGGTTCAACGGCCACCCTGACCGCCGGGCAGACCATCACCACCACCTTCACCTCCCAGGCGATCCTGGACCTGCTCGCGATAGCCGGCTTCACCCCGCAGCAGGCGCCCAACGCCGAAGGTGTCCCGGGTATTGACACGGGTGCCGGCTCGGACACCAGGGAAGGGCGGGACTGCCGCGTACTTGGAGCGGCATGGATCCACTACTCTCCCACCGACCCGAACAACGGAGACCGGGCCACAGGCGCCGAGGCATGCCTCGACAAGGCCTATGTTGACGAAAAGCGGGGCACGGCGACAAACACGAGAAGCGGCGCGAAGCCGCCCGCCTACGACTGGGCAGCCGTCTATGCCTGGGAGCTGGGCAACTCGCCTGCCAGGAACTGGCGCAACGCGTGCCACCTGATGGCCAGCAGGCTGGGTGGCAGTGGAACGGACTACGAAAACCTTGCGACCTGCAGCAGGACCGCCAACTCCAGCCGTATGGACAAGAGCACTCCGGAGCATCGCCACTCGAACATGGCCAAGTGGGAGGCGGACGTCTATGACGCGGTCCAATCCGGCCAGGTGGTCCACTACACCGTGACCCCGGTCTACGACGGCCCGCACGTGGTGCCAGTCGCCTTCCGAATGCAAGCGTCCGGGTATGACCCGAACGGTGGGAAGGGTATCTCGTTCGATAAACTCGTATTCAACGAGATGTACAGCAAGAAGGACCAACAGTGGCACAACATGGGCCAATGGTCCCCGACCAATTGGGTGGAATAGTGGCTGCAAACGACGCAAAAATCGAGGGCCCTCTGTCGGAACTTCTGGACCTGGTCGTCCGCAAGGAAGGCTCTGCAGGAGATGTCGTCAACTGGGGTGGTGCCGAGGCCGTGAATGGTCACCGGTTCCCCCTCGACTACATGAATTTCATCGAGCGCCTGGGCGGAGGTTCCTTCGAGGAGTCCCTGGACGTTCGACTGCCTCTCGTCACGGCTTCGGACGCCGAACACCGAATCTGCCCCATCTCGCCGGAAGCCCTGGCCGACCCCCTGACCCATCGGTGGACCGACCCGGACGCCGCAGCCACCTACAGAGTCGAGGACATGTTGATCTGGGGGGAAACGGCTGGAGCCGACACCCTGTGCTGGATCGCAGGTGACAGCGCCCCCGACGCATGGCCGATCGCCGTCTACAGTCGCAATGACTTGGCCTGGACGGTCTACCACTGCACTCTGACTGAATTCATCCTTCGAACCCTCCGCGCAGAGTTCGATGCGTGCCCACTCAGTGACGCATCCCTATTCGGACTGGAATCCCCGCGATTCCTTACCGCACGGGAGGAGACAGAAATGATGGACCAAGGGATTGACCCCTGGTCCTGACATTGAGCAAGAACTGAACATGCCGTGCCCCCTTCTCCAGGGGGCACGGCATGCGTGGTTTCTGGGCAGAAAACGTGGGATCGAACCCGGCGATTGCCATCGGGCGCGGACCGGATGCGGGCTCCGACACGGAACAGGCGAGGGACTGCCGCAAGTTCGGCAGCGGATGGCGCGAAGGGGGGCGGTCGACGCTGTCAACGGCAACCGCACCACCGGAGTGGACGCCTGCCTGGACAGGCACTTCCTCATCAACAACCAGACCGAGGAGACTTCCTCGGAGCGACAGTTCGATCCCCCCGGTCACGTGTGGGCCAAGGGGTACATGGCCGATTTCGGAAACGAGCCCAGTAGGTTCTGGGTCAACGCGTGCCATCTGCTCGCCAAGGACCTGACCGGCGATGCGCGGGAGGAGAACTTCGCCACGTGCAGTCGGCAGGCCAACGCCTGGACCATCGACCGGCGTGCACCTCAGATGACGCCGAAGATGCTCACCTATGAGAGTCGAGTGAAAAAGGCGGTCATGGGCGGCCAGGTTGTCCGCTACAAGGTGACACCGTTGTACGAAGGGCCTCGAACCGTTCCCTACGCCTTCAAGATGCAGGCGTCCGGCTGGAACCCCGACGGATCGCCCGGAATTGTCATCGACGATGAGGTTCCCAACCAGTTCTTCGGGCTCCGAACCGGCAAGTGGCACAACCTGGGGCGCGTGTCGAATCCCGGTCCCGTTCCAGTCCGCGGTACAGACGAGTGGAATAACCGCTAGAAATGAGGGAACAGACATGACCGACTACACCGCACAGCTGTCCGAGTCGCTGACACTCCTGGGAGGCGGGGGCGACGAGGTCGACTGGAAAGCCGTCGAAATCGAGTACGGGGTTCGCTTTCCTCAGGACTACATCGACTTCATCGCGAATTTCGGTGAGGGATCGATCGAGGAAACCTTGTGGGTCAGTATCCCCACCGTCAACACCGACCCGATGAAGAGGCGGGTGGACAGGCTGCCCGAGGAGGTACTCGAGTTCCCCGAGGCAAATGAATGGGCAGACCCGAGCGCCGCCGAGAAGTACCGACTCGAAGACCTGCTCATCTGGGGCGAGACCAATGAGGCGGACGTCCTGGCCTGGATTACTTGCGGATCCGCGCCGGAGAAATGGCCGCTGGCCGTGTTCTCCCGCAGTGAATCAACTTGGTCCGTTCACCACTGCAGCATGACTGAATTTCTTGCAAGGCTGCTGCGTGCCGAATTCGACCGCTGCCCCATCAGCACAAAAACGCTATCCGGCCTCACCCACCCCCGATTCCTCCACGCAAGGGAGGAAACGCGGTTGAAGGATCTGGGCATCAACCCATGGTCACGGGACTGATATAGCCCCTTCCATCAAATTCCAGCCCTGTTTCGAGTGTTCCTCGGAGCAGGGCTGGAGTCATGTGCGGGCGCCGACGGCCGGGCCCCACCCCCTGTCCGCCGTATGAATTCCACAGCCGCTCAGTACGGGGCCCGACACGCGGAGGCAAACCTGGCCACCGAGGGGGACGCCGGCCCTCGCTGTGCTGTGTTCCCCGACGATCTCCTCGAGCTGCAGGAGCGCCTCCACCGCGCCCACGCCGAGCACCGGGCCTGCCTGGACGGACTGCCCTGGAGCGTGGAGCCCCTGAAGGGCTGGGCGCGGGGCGAGCGGTTCTCCCACCGTGGGAACGTCCCCGACAGCCCGGGCTGGAGTGAGGAACAGAAGGAGCAGGTCGACCGGATGTGGGCAGAGTGCGCTCTGAAAACGACTGACTGTATTCCCGGCTCAGCCGGGAAGGATTCGGAGGAAATCCTTGGGTCAAGTGACCTACCTGGAGCCGAAAGGTAAAGGGGAAAGTAGCATGTCACTAAAGCGGACGGCCATGCCTAAGTAGCAAGGGTGGTGCACCGCAAGACCCGCGCAATATGGCGAAAGCTAAACTGCCTGAACCCCAATTTCCAGCTGGTTCAAAGATGCACCGATCGGAAAGCTACTCGAAACCGATGCCACGCCCTGCGACGGCTATTTCTGCCGGCCGACGCAACTCCGGGGCTGGGAGCGATGCCAAGTGATGGCATTCAAGGAAATGAGTGGGGCGCCTAATACTCCAGCTGTAGATCGTGATCTTGCTGGTCGGGGGCCGTTGCGGACATGGGTGCGGCCACCGTTGATCATCGTGAGTTGTGTGGACTTACGAAGAGACGGTGGCCGCAGGTCACAGCAT
>NZ_JAGGOY010000050.1 GCF_018614095.1 Streptomyces sp. ISL-87
AAGTCTCGAACGCCAGCACCCTCGCATCACCACAAGGCAGGCTGCACAACGGGGTGCCTGGTTGCCCGCGGCTCATCTCCGAGGACGTCGGCGGTGCGAGTGGTCGCGGGGTGTGTCTGTGCCGGGAAGGTGCTCACTCGATCGGGTGGTCAGGGCATGGAGGAGTGCGCCGGAGAGACCCGGGTGAGGAAGGGTCGGAGCGTCCTAATCATCCATTTTCAGAGGGAGCTTTCTCATGCGTCGACGTCTTCACAGGGTCTTAGTCTCGGCGGCAGGTACCGGGGCCCTGCTCGCCGCGATGGGGGTGACGACAGCGCCTGCGGCCCACGCCAGTGACCTCACCCCGGCGGTTGCGGAAACCAAGGTGTTCAGCTCGCCGGGCATGGTCGACTTCCCGATTCCGGCCGGGGTCACGAAGATCTCGGTCGCCGCCGTCGCTGCGGGCGGCGGGGGCGGCGGGGGCGGCGGCGCTTCTGTCGGCACTTTCAGCTGGGGCGGCGGGGCTGGTGCGGGAGGCAGCTCCGGTGCCACGGTGCGCTGCGTTCTGGACGTCAGCAAGGCGAAAACCCTGAAGATCACTGTCGGAGCCGGCGGTGCCAGCGGAAGCGGCGGCCATGGCGGGGCGATCCCCGTGGGCGGCTGGAACGGTACCGGCGGTGACCCGTCGAGGGTGCGAGTCGACGGGTCCGAGAAGATCTACGCCGACTGGGGCGGCGGAGGCGGAGGCGGCTGGAACGGGCTCACAAGCTCTGCCGGCGGCACTGCCTCCGGCCCCGGGTGGAAGGCGAACAGCGGGTGCGGCGGCTCCGACGTCAGCCTCCAGGACGGCGAACGTGGCGGCAACGGCGAGAAGGGGGATTCGTCCGGTTCCGGCGGCAAGGGCGGCACGGAGGGCACCAGGTGGGCGCCTGTGGGATGCCCCCTGAGGGCCGGCGGGGGTGGCTCCGGCGGCAACGGTGGCACGAAGGCCGACGGCAACATCAACAACGGCAAGTCGGGGCTGGCCGGTGAGGCCGGCTGCATCGTGCTGACCTACACCGCTGGTCCTTCCTAAACCACAGAGCCCGCGTAGCAGGGCGTCCGCCGGCCCCGGGGTGTGTGCCCGGGGCCCGGCGGGCACCGGCAGCAGCACAGCCCGGCATGCGGAGGCAGGTACCGCCAGGCCCGGCCGCACCGAGGGCCGCGACCGCAAAGCCGGTCGCGGCCCTCGAACGGCGTTCTGCACCGTCTCCCGCTCCCTCCGCCGAGGTCCGCTCCAGCCGCCGGGCCCCTGGCCGACCCGCCGCCGGTTTCGGCGGCGGGCACGATCAAGCCGGTGGCGTGCAGCTACGGGGAGCCGTGACGGCGGCGGTCGGCGAGGCTGGTAACCCCGAGGGGGCATCTCGGGTGCACCGTGCTTCCGGTGCGGGTCTCGGCCGGGCGGCCGCGCCGCGCACCACGGCGCCCCGCGTCCCTGCGACGGGCGCTCTCCTGCTCGGCGTACTCAGCCACCGTCAATGACCGCTGCAACTCGGCCCGCAAATCGGCCGCCGTCGTCTCAACCCCCGCGGCCGACTGGGCGCGTACGGCATGGTCGACGGCTTGCCCGGCGCAGTAGAACAGTGCGGTCGTCGGCATGTCGGGGTCTGCGGCGTACCGCTCCGCGCGATCGGCGAACCCCTCGGCTTCGACGGCTTCCTCGTGGGCCGCGTGCATCACCCCCTCCAAGCTGGCCGAAGTACCGGAGCGGCTGCGGCACACGCCGTCATGGCGTCGTCGGCGGCGATGACTGCCAGCATCGCGGTCTGTCTGGCCACCTGGAGGCAGGTCTGCTGAGTCGGCTCCCCCGGCTGGGCGGTCGGCTCCTCCGGGCTGGCGCTGCCCTTGTTCTCGGTCATGGCCTTGGTCCTCGTGGTTGAAATTTCGGTGGCGTTCGCCGGGGGATTCCGCGGCGCCCAGCCAGGGCTGCCGCCAGTGGTCGCGCGGAGCGCGATGGGCAGTACAGCCGTGCCCGGAGGGCACGTCTTCGGCCCGGCGTCCGGACGGGATGGGAGGGCCGCCCGCGGCCCGGACGTTCCGGCCGGCTGCGAGCCGGGCCAGGCTGAGCCGTCCCGAAGGGACGCCCTTTACACAGGGGCCGGTGCCCCCGGCCGCCGACGCACCGGAGGCTCCACGGTGGTGGGCGGCGCGTGGTGTGGGCGGCTCGACGCCGCCCACACCACGGCCCGGCGGCCGGGGTCCGGCCGGGCGGCGACCCGTCCGCCCGGCCGGTTCCTCATGCTGCTACCGGCTGACGCTCCGTGATCCGGCACCGGGTGAGCACGGTCTGCGCGGTCTCGCCGTAGATGCTGTGGTCCTTGACCGTGCCGGTCAGCTCGACCTCGTCGCCCTTGCCGGGGACGGTCGCGGCGCTGCTGAACCAGACGAACACGTTGCCCTCGCCGTCCTGGAACTTGACCAGTCGGCGGCGCTGGGTGTTGTAGCCGTACGTCCGGCCTTCCAGCTCGATCACGGTCGTGACGGTGGCGGTCGTGCAGATGCGTTCGCCCACGGTGCCCTGCGGCTTGGAATTCTGGGCGGCCCGCTCGGTGGCTTCCTTCTCCTGGTCGCGGTGCCACCCCGCGATGGCGGACACGAGCGTCGGGAGGTGACGGGGACTGACCGTTTCGACCTTCGCCAACTGGCCCACCTTGTGGCGGTAGTCATGCGGGCTGCCATACCCCTGGACCGCCCACTCCCGGACGGCGGCGGCGGTGCTCGGGGCGTCGGGCTCGGCGTCGACGGCCGCGCGCCACTCCTGGGGGGCCTTGCGGTCGAAGAAATACGACTCGACCAAATCGGCGGTCGGCGCGGTGTTCTTCCACTGCTCAGAACGGCTGTAGAAGCGGCCTTCCTGCGTCACGATCGCGGCGGTCACCCGCAGCACCTCGGCCACCGGCACGCGGAGATCGGCCGGGATGCCACCTTCCCCGCCGTCCCAATCGGAGTCCTTCAGAGTGCCGAAGCGCCACAGTGCCTCAAGGCCCTTGATCGGGAGACCGGTGTACGGCTCCACGCACGTCGTGCCCAACTGGCGGAACTCGCCGTTCTCGTGGCGGGCGAGATAGGTAGCGGTACGGTGCCGGGCGATCTTGCAGCCGTGGCAGAAGTTCTCGATGGCGCGGTATCCGCGCACGGCCTCGGCGTCCTGCTCGGGGAGCCCGGGGAAGAGGCTGAGCAGCGTCTCGCCCTCCTCGTCGTGGTCCAGACGGGCCACGACGGTCCACCCCTGGTGACGGGGGATGGCTCCGGAGATCGTCACGGTGACGGTGGGGCGCTGGCCGATCAGGCGGCCGTCCGTGTCGTGGTAGTCGGCCAGGAAGGACGGGGAGACGGCGAGCGAGTAGGCGGCGAGCTGGTGGACGGCGGCGCGGGCGTTGGTCGCCTCGACAAGCTGACGGACGCGCGACTCGGCCGTGGCCGGGACGTCAAAACGCGTGGCTGCGCTGGTCATCGTGGGTGCTCCTGCTGGTGAGAGAGGTTCAGAGCGCCCGGCCGGGCGGGTTGCCCTCCGCGTACGGCCGGGGTCGGGCCGGCTGGCGGCCCGTGGGTTGGAGGGGGTGTTGCCCTCCCCCTCCAACACCACTAATTAAACCATGTTTTGCGGTATGGGGCAAGCATCCCGGCCGGGGATGTCCAATGCGGCGCGGTCGCGGAGGAACGCAGCGAACAGGGCGGCGGTGTAGCTGTCGGCGGTGCCGTAGGTGCGGCGGCAATCAAGCGCTCCGATCCGCTCGCCCCGGTGGCGGACGGGGAACGGCTGGCCGGGGGCCGGGATGGCGAGTGCGTACAGTCCGCGCGGGGTGTCCACGCGCAGGACGACGGCGGCGGCCTGGTGGTCGTAGGCGGCGGACCAGCGGGCGGGCCCGATACCGAATTCCGCCAGCCCGGACGCGATAGCGCGGGCCTGCATGATGTCAGCGGTGGTTCCGGGGTCGGGCTCGGCGGGGGCGGGGACGCACCCGCAACCGTGGTCGTCGGCGTGGGTCTCGAACAGAGCTGTACGGGTCACTGCGGGACTCCTGAGGGTGGCCGGGGGCGGAAAAACTTCCCGCCCCCGGCGGCGGTCGACTGAGGGGGTTAGGCAGCGGCTTCGTCGTCGCTCGTCGGCTCGTCGGCTTCCTCGGCCTCCGGCTCGCTCGACTCCTCGTCAGTGCCGGGTTCCTGCTCGGCCTCCGGCTCGCTGCCGGACGTGATCGCGGCGCGGGCCTTCTTCTTCGCCGGGTCGTACGGCTCCCCATCCACAACGGACTGTTCAATGGGCGTGAGCGGGTACCCCAGGGACCCCAGCACCTTGAACCAACGGGCCGTGGGCTTCCGCGTCCACGGGGCGTGCTGGTCGTCGGTCCTCCATGCCGACCGGTTCCCGCACTTCTCCCGGACGGCCGCGATGGCCGCGAATTGGAGCTGAGGGGCCCGGCGCGGGTCCTTGGCAATGTGCTCGGCGAACCGGCTGCGGTCCTTGGCCTGCTGGGTGTTCAGGCCGAGAAAGGCGGCCAGAATCTCGCTGGTGCCGTCCTTGTTCAGGTCGTCGGACACTCCCCACGTACCGCTGACAAGAGCCTCGTTGACATGGCCGATCAGGGCGTTGGTGATGTTCTTCGTGAGGGTGCGACGCTTGATCAGGTCGGTGATCCACTTTCGGCGCAGGTCTTCGGAGGCGTCCCAGTCGATGTTGCCCTTCTTGACGGCGGCGCGGGCGGCGCGCTCGGCCTCCTTCTGGGCAGTGGTCGTTGTGCCGCTGCTGCCGCTGCTGCTGGCACTCTCGGGCACCGTGTGCCCGTACAGGCCGGGGGCGGAGCAGTAGGGCTCATACCGGTCGCCCCGGCGCTCGTCGAACACCCACACAAGCCCCTTGCACTCGGCGTGCTCCTCGGTGCTGATGCCGTGCAGCCGCCACACGGGCATGGCGCGCTCGGACAGCTCCTCGGCGGCCCGGATCTTTTGCCCGGCGGTCTCCAGCTCGGCGCGATGCGCCTGGGCCTTGGCCTGCTTGTCGCGCTTGGTCCGCTCGATGGCAATGGCCCAGTCGACGTCTCCGGCGTCCGCGTCGTCCTCGGCGGCGGCCTCGGTGATCGCGGCGAGCGCTTCGGCGTCGTCGGCAAACTCCGAGATCGCGGCCAGGTGCTCGAACGTCCACGCGTAGCTGCTCGCGCCCGCGACGGCGGCGCTCAGCTTCTCGTCCGACCGGACCTTGACGACGGTCTTCACGTCCTTCTGCCGCACGCCTGCGGCCTTGGCGATACGGCCGACCTGCGCGCCCGCCTCGGCCGCGCTGAACATGGCCTGGTTCATCTCCGACGGGGTCAGGCTCTTGCGGTGCTGAGCGGTGGTCATCATGTCGAGGAACTGTCCGGCCGCGTCACGGTCGTCGTCGTCCCACTCGTACGGCAGGTGGGTCAGACCCGCGTCCTTCGAGCCGAAGAACCGGCGGTTTCCGTCGTTGACCTGGAGGACTCCGCCGTCAAGGCGCTGGATCTTGACCGGGATACGGCACCCCTCGGCACGAAGGGAGTCCACGAACGGGGCGTTGATGTCCAGGTCTTCGCGGGCATTCTTAGGGTGCGGGGTGAGCGCGCCGATCTGGATGACCGGGCGGGGCGTGACCGGCACGGTCTCCAGCCCTACGGCGACGGCGGCGGCGAGACGCTGGAACCCGTCGATGATCTGCGGCACGTCGCCGTGGGTCCGCACGACGTACAGCGGCTCCTCGACGCCGTTCTCCTTCACATCGGCCAGCAGATCGGCCGGGGTCTCGATGTTGCGGAGGTTGCCGGGGTGCGCGGCGAGTTCGGCGACGGTGAGGGTCGGCCACGGGGCGGGGGCAGCCTGGACGCCGGCCTGAGCCTTGGTGTTGGTCATCGGTCCTTCTCTTCCTGGTGAGAGTTGCGTCGGGCCGTTCGGCCCGGTGGGGGGTGTCGGTCGGGGGTGTTGCCCTCCCCCTTCCGACACCACTAATTAAACCACGTTCTGAAGGATGGGACAACCCGGGATCATGTGATCGGCGCCACTCGGGTACAGGGCTGCGGCGGTGCGGATTATGGCGGCGGCCTCGGCGGTGGTCCGCTCGGGCCCGCCTCCCCAGCACCACAGCATGGTGCGCCGGTAGGCGTCTTCCGTGAGCCGCAGATTCCGCCACCGGACGCCGGACACGGGGCGGCCGTTGATGTGGTTGCTGAGCACCACAAGGGAGTCGAAAAGGGCACGCTGGAAGATGTCCCACGGTTCACCGCGTACGGACCAGCGGGGCCGGGCGGCACGCACGCCGCGCTCCCAAGCGTGCAGCACGGTGCACGGGGCGGTGTCGCCCATCCTGCCGGGCTGCCAGAGGTGATCACCCTGGTAGAGACCGACGCGTTCGATGTGGTCGGCGGCGACGGTGAGGATGCGCGCGGGGGCGGCGGGGCCCTTACGTCGGGGCATGGTCGGGCTCCTGGTTCGAGAAGGGCGGGGAGCGTGGCCGGGGCGGCGGGCTGCCGCCCCGGCCTGCTGATGCGGTTACGCCGCGATTGCTCCGGCCCCGGTGCGGCCGATCCGCTTACCGCCGATGTCCGCGCGGCTCCCGGCGGACCAACCCGCCCCGTACCCGTTGCCGGTCATGGTCGTCCGGCCGCCGCTGCGGGCACGCGGGTACGCCTGCCGGTAGCTGCGCTCAACGACGGACTTGCGGTCTGCCAGCACAAGGGCGGCACTGCGGCCGGTGGCCGTGGTCTCGGCGCTGGCCTGCTCACATGCGCCGCGCTCGGCCTCTTCGATGCGGTCGCCAACTCGGCTGATGAAGCCGAGGAGCCAAGATCGACGCCAGGCGCGAGCGCCGCTGCGCACGGGCACGGTCTGGGCGTTGAGTCCGCCGTTCATCTGAAGCAGGAGAGAGGTGTATAGCAGTTCGACGCGCTCAAGATCGCTGGCGTATCCGAAGATGTGCACCCGGCGGGCAGGGCCGTCGCCGTCGCGCCCAAGATGGATGAGCTGGCAACCGAGAGCAACGGCTATGCGGTTGATCAGTCGCACCCGCTCCATGGCCCACGGGTTGTCCAGGACGATCTGACGGTCGGCTGGGGCGTCGCTGGCCGGGTTCGCGTCGTTCAGCATCGCCTGCTCGACGCCGTACTTCGCCATCATCTCGAACGCCCGCCTCCGGGCCAGCTCCGCTTCCGCCTCGGGGGTGCGGGGGTCCTCCGCCTTGGCAAGCAGAGCCCGGATCGTTTCGAGCTTCGCGGGCACCTTGGTGCTGTTCACGTGCGTTCTCCTGGCGAGAGGGGGTGCCCGAGGCCGGCTGGACC
>NZ_JAGGOY010000051.1 GCF_018614095.1 Streptomyces sp. ISL-87
TCTGCGTTCAGGACCAGGTTCAGGACCTGTCGGTCCACGGACGGAGTTTCTCCGGGTTGCGGATTGCCCAGATGCGAGTGATGCGGCTGCGCGTGAGGCTGAACGCCGCCACGGTCACTGTGACGCCGGCGTGCTGGGCGACCAGGCCGGGCCGGCCGTTGACTGTCCGTTCCAGGAGCGTCAGCCCGGGGGCTTTGTCGGCGATGTGGATGAGGTACTGGGCGATACGGTCGCTGCCCTCGACCGGGCGGAGGACCGTGCCGACCAGCCCGCCGCCGTCGGCGATCATCGTGGCGTCGGGGTCGAGGAGGCCGACGAGGGCCTTGATGTCCTTGGCTTCCCACGCCTCCTTGAAATTCCGCACCAGACCGGCCTGCCCGGCCGCCGGAACAGGCGGAGCCTGCGCGGCGCGAACACGTCGACGGGCCGAGGAGGCCAGCTGACGGCAGGCCGCCGGTGTCCGGCCGACGATCTCGGCGACCTCGGTGAAGGGGTACCGGAAGACGTCGTGCAGGATGAACGCCACGCGCTCGGCCGGCGTCATCGACTCCAGTACGACGAGGAAGGCCATGTTCACCGACTCGTCCAAGGTGACCAGGTCGGCAGGGTCGGCCGGGTGGGGCCTGCCACTGCCCGCCCACCCGCTGGTCCACTCCGTACGGTCGGGAAGCGGTTCGGGTATCCATGCGCCGACGTAACGCTCGCGCCGGGCCCTCGCCGAGCCGAGCAGGTCCAGGCAGATGCGGCCGGTCACCGTCGTCAGCCAGGCGCCGGGCGACTCGATGGCCTCCTGCTGTTGCCGCGGCATCGCGTACCAGCGGGCGTAGGCCTCCTGCACGGCGTCCTCGGCCTCGGCCAGCGAACCGAGCAACCGGTAGGCGAGATTGGTCAGCTGGCGCTGCTCGCCGACGATCACGCTCAGACCCGGCTCGGACGGTGTGCTCATGTGGTGACGGCTCCCTGTTTTTCGGCGCTTCGCCTCACATTTCGCGGGCCTACGTCGTCGATCTGTCGAGACAGTACCGATCCACCGCCGCAAGGCAGAAGAGGGGACCACATCATGGCCACCCAGACGATGACAGAACGCCGCAGCGTCACGTTCATGCAGGTCGCGATAGCCCTGCAGACCTTGGCGATCTTCTTCCAAGCGATCACCGCGGGACTTCTGCTGTCCTCGTCCCACGGCGAGGTACTGCACGGCGTCGGGGCGCGCGTGATGTACGGGGCATCGATGCTGTACGTGCTCGCCGCGATCCTGGCGTGGCGGCCGGGCGGCGGGTCGCCCCGTCCCATCCTGTACGCGTCCGGCTTCCTCGTACTCGCTTCGGTGCAGGTGGTGTTGGGCATCGCCCACACGCCGACGGCCCATGTCCCCCTGGGCGTCCTGATGTTCGGCCTGAGCGTGCTCGCGCTGGGCCAGGTTCTGTCCGCCCGCTTGTCGGGCGCTCCGGCACGTCGGTGAGGGTTGGTCAGAGGCGGCCGGCGGCCTTGAGTGCCAGGTAGGCGTCGGCCAGGGCGGGGGCCAGGGCGTCGGGGGTGGCGTCGACGACGTGGACGCCGTGGCGGGAGAGCTGGTCCGCTGTGCGGCGGCGCTGGGACTGGGACTGGGTGCCTGCCGCGGCCTCGTAGACCCCTTCGATGGTGCCGCGGGACCTTGTCATTTCCGCTGTGTGCGGGTCGGCCACCGAGGCCAGCAGGACCGTGTGGCGCTGCGTGAGGCGGGGGAGGAGGGGGAGCAGGCCCTCTTCGATCGGGGCCGCGTCCAGGCTCGTCAGGAGGACCACCAGGGAGCGGCGCGGGGCGCTGCGGAGGATGGTGGAGACGAGGGTGCGGGAGTCGGTTTCGACGAGTTCCGGTTCCAGGGTGGCCATGGCGTTGACGAACGCCGGGAGGGCGTCGGCGGCCGAGCGGCCCTGGACCTGGGCGCGGGGGCGGCGGTCGTGGGCCAGGAGGTCCACGCGGTCGCCGGCGCGGGTGGCGAGGGCGGTGAGGAGCAGGGCCGCGTCCATCGCGGAGTCCAGGCGGGGTGCGTCGCCGACGCGGCCGGCCGAGGTGCGGCCGGTGTCGAGGCAGATCAGGATGTGGCGGTCGCGTTCGGGGCGCCAGGTGCGGACGGCCACCTTGTGCTGGCGGGCGGTGGCGCGCCAGTCGATGGAGCGGGTGTCGTCGCCGGGGACGTAGTCGCGCAGGCTGTCGAACTCGGTTCCCTCACCGCGCGTCAGGAGGCTGGTGCGGCCGTCGAGTTCGCGCAGGCGGGCCAGGCGCGAGGGGAGGTGCTTCCGGCTGGCGAAGGGGGGCAGGACGCGGACCGTCCAGGGGACGGTGTGCGATCCCTGACGGGCCAGCAGGCCCAGCGGGCCGTAGGAGCGGATCGTGACGCGGGCCGCCTGGCGGTCGCCGCGGCGGGTGGGCCGCAGGCGGGTGGTGAGGCGGCGGCGTTCGCCCGCGGGGATGACGAGGGAGTGCCGTGACGCGTCGGTTTCCGTGCCGGGGAGCCAGCTGCTCGGGGGCCAGGCGTCGCGGACGCGGGCGCGGAGCTTGCGGGTGCCGGGGTTGGTGAGGGTGAGGTGGACGTCCGCCGGCTCGCCGAGGCGTACCGAAGTGTCGCCGGAGCGGGTCAGCTTGAGGGCGCGGACCGGTGCCGCCAGGGCGTAGTCGACCGCGCAGGCCAGTGCGAGGGGGCCGTTGACCGCGAGCATCCCCGTCCAGCTCGGTTCGAGGATGCCTACGGGGATGCTGCCGAGGGCCGCCAGCAGGGCGGTGCGTCCGGTGAGGGCCATCAGCGCGGGACGGGGACGTGGGAGAGGATCGCGGTGATGACCGAGTCCGAGGTGACGCCTTCCATCTCGGCTTCCGGGCGGAGTTGGACGCGGTGGCGCAGGGTCGGCAGCGCGAGGGCCTTCACGTCGTCAGGGGTGACGTAGTCGCGGCCGGTGAGCCAGGCCCAGGCGCGGGCGGTGGCCAGCAGGGCGGTCGCGCCGCGGGGGGAGACGCCGAGGGTGAGGGACGGCGATTCGCGGGTGGCGCGGCAGATGTCGACGACGTAGCCGGTGATTTCGGGGGAGACGCTGACGTGCGCCACGGCTTCGCGGGCGGCTTCGAGTTCGTTCGGGCCGGCGACCGGGCGGACGCCGGCGGCGTGCAGGTCGCGGGGGTTGAAGCCGGCGGCGTGCCGGGTCAGGACGCCGATCTCGTCCTCGCGGGAGGGGAGGGGCACGGTGAGCTTGAGCAGGAAGCGGTCCAGCTGGGCTTCCGGGAGGGGGTAAGTGCCCTCGTACTCCACCGGGTTCATGGTGGCGGCGACGAGGAAGGGCTCCGGGAGTGGGCGCGGGGTGCCGTCGACGGTGACCTGGCGCTCCTCCATCGCTTCGAGGAGCGAGGACTGGGTTTTGGGGGGCGTGCGGTTGATCTCGTCCGCGAGCAGGAGGTTGGTGAAGACCGGGCCGTTCTGGAAGGAGAACTCGGCGGTGCGGGCGTCGTAGACGAGGGAGCCGGTGACGTCGCTGGGCATCAGGTCCGGGGTGAACTGGACACGCTTGGTGTCGAGTTCGAGGGATGCGGCGAGAGCCCGGACGAGGAGGGTCTTCGCGACGCCGGGGACGCCTTCGAGGAGGACGTGGCCGCGGCAGAGGAGGGCGACGACGAGACCGGTGACGGCCGAGTCCTGGCCGACGACGGCCTTTCCGATCTCGGTGCGGATCGCTTCCAGGGAGGAGCGGGCGCTGTCCGTGGTGGCCGTCATGAGGTGCGGACCTCTCTTTCGAGGGCGTCGAGGTGGTCGGCGAGCGCGACGAGTGCCGCGTCGTCGGCGGGTGTGGTGCCGAAGAGGAGGGTGGCCGCGTCGTGTGCGCCGACGGTTTCGGCGAGGCGGGCGGATACGGCGGGGACCAGGGCTGAGGGTTCGTGGGCGTGGGTGGCCGGTACGCCGACCAGTGCGGCCAGGCATTCGCGGGTCGCGGCGCGCAGCACGGTGGCGGCGCGGTCGCGGGCGCCTGCCTTGCGGTAGAGGCGGGCGCGGCCCTCGGTGGCCTCGGAGGCGCGGATGGCGACGGGAAGCTTCTCGGTGACGAGGGGGCCGAGCCGGCGGGCGCGCCAGAGGGCGGCGAGGACGGCGGCCGTGAAGAGCTGGAGCAGGGCCCAGCCCCATCCGGCCGGGATGAGCTCCACGAGGCTCTTCTCCTCGGTGTCGCCGGGCTCGGAGGCGTCCGCGATGCTGGGCAGGTACCAGACGACTTCCGGGCGGGAGCCGAGGAGTTGGAGGGCGAGGGAGGCGTTGCCCTCCTTGGCGAGGCTCTCGTTCAGCAGGATGGTGTCTGAGCCGAGGACGACGGTGTCGCCGCCCTTGGTGGTGCCGGGGAGGATGAGCAGGGTGGGGTCGCCGTCGCCGCTGAAGTAGCAGAGCTCGGCGCCGGGGACGGCGGTGGTGTAGCGGAGGCCGCCTCCGGTGGCGGCGCGGCCCGCGGACGCGGCGGCGGGCAGGACGCAGCCGGGGTCGAGGTTGTCCTGCTGGGCGGGGCCGTTGGCGTGGGCGCCGGGGGCCAGGTCGGCGAGGCTGGGGCCGTGGGGGGAGAGCAGGACGGTGCGGCCGCCGGAGAGGTCGGTGGCGGAGCGGATGACGCGGCGCTGGCTGTCGCCGAGCAGGTCGGGCTGGGTGACCAGGAGGGTGGTGCCGGGGCCTGCGGCGTCGGCGGCCTCACGGGCGGTGGTCACGACGCGGCCGGCGACTTTGCGCTCCTTGAGGAGCTCGGAGAGGGCGCGGGTTCCGTACGGGTCGGCGGAGCGGGGGTCCAGGTAGCCGTGCCGGTTCCCGGACTGGAGGCCGGCGATCGCGATCGCGCCGGCGAGCAGGATGCCGAGGACGACGAGGAACCCGCGGGCCCGGGTCCAGAGCTGGGCGGCGGTGAGGGCGGTGGATGTGGCGGCTGCTCCGCCGGTTGTGGTCATTCGGTGGGTCCCGTCAGGAGCGGCTTGGCGCGTTCCAGGGCGAGGTCCAGGGAGCGGAGGCGGCCGTACGTGGCGGCGTCGGCGGTGCGGCCGCCGTAGGTGACGTCGTCGAAGGCGCGGGCGGCGGCGCGCAGGTCGCCGGTGTGCTCGGGCAGGGAGACGGCGGCTTCGGCGGCGGCCTCGTCGGCGGTGCGGCCGGGGCGCGGGTCGAGCAGGGTGCGCTCCTCCAGGGAGCGGACGACGGCGCGCATGCGTTCCTGGACGGCTTCGGTCCAGCGGCCGGCGGCGGCGTGGGCGTCGGCGGCCGCGCGGTGGTCGGCGGCGCTGCGCAGGCCGTCGTCGAAGAGGGTGCCCGCGCCGGTGGCGGTACGGCGGGGGGTGCCGAGCCGCCACCACAGGGCGGCTATGACGAGGAGGACGAGGATGAGGACGGCCAGGAGGCCGAGGCCGCCGCCGGGAGTGGCGCCGGAGGCACGGCTGAAGAGGTCGGAGACCCATTCCCAGAAACGGTCGAGGGCGCGCTCGAAGAGGCCCGGGTCGTTCTGGTGGTAGAGCGGCTTGGACAGTTCTCGCTCGGCCGCCTCGCGGGCGGGTTCGCGCGGTGTCGTGACCGGTGGTGTCTCCGCGCCGGGCAGCAGTGCCGCGGCGCGGGTGATGAGGCCCCCCGTGCTCATCGGTCCGTCAGCCCCCGGTGACCGGTCCGCCGCCGGCGGCGGACGGCGGCGTGGGGGCGGTGCCGTGATCGCCGGCGCCGTAGTTCTCCAGGCCTGCCGCGCGGGCGAGTTCCAGGTCGAGGGCCTCGCGCCGGATGCGCTGGTCGATGTACAGGAGGACGGTGACGCCCGACTGCATCGGCATGGTGATCGTCAGCGCGATGACGCTGCCGATCCCCGCGAAGACGAGCGCGCCCCAGCTGTCCATGCTGGAGCCATCGGCGAGACCGTCCATGCCGCCGCCGAAGACGGCGACGCCGATGAGGGTCAGTGGCCAGATGATGATCGCCGAGACGATGGAGGTGAGGATGCCGGTGACGAGCGAGATGCCGAAGATGCGCCACCAGGAGCCCTTGACCAGCTTCGACGAGCGGCTCAGCGCGGTGAAGACCTTGGCCTTCTCCAGCATCAGCGCGGGCGAGGCGAGGCTGTACTTGAACCACAGCCAGGTGATCAGGCCGAGCGCGGCGAAGCCGCCGAGGACGCCGAGGCCGAGGTTGTCCGCCAGGACGCCGGGCAGGATCAGGACGGTGAATGCGGCGACCGCGCCGGCGCCGAGGAGCAGGGTCAGGGCGGCCAGCCGGAGCAGCTGTCCGCGGGACTCGCGCCACGCGCCGGCGACCGTGGAGCTCTGGCCGAGGACGGCCCGGCTGAAGACCATCGTGAGCATCGCGGTGACGAGGATGCCGCCGACGAGCTGGATGAAGAGGGCGGCGAGGGTCACCGCCATGCTGCTGCCGATGGAGTCGAGCACTTCTCTGGCATCGGGCTGCGAGCCCGGCTCGATCACGAGCTCGTCCATCGAGTACTTCTGGACGAGGACGCTGACCAGCTGCACTATGACGGCCACGGCCAGGCTGATGGACAGCACCGAGCGCCAGTGGGTGCGCATCGTGGTGACGGCGCCGTCGAGGATCTCCCCGAGGCCCAGCGGGCGCAGCGGGATCACGCCCGGCTTGGCGGCCGAGGGCCCGCCCCAGCCGCCCTGGCCACCCGGATAGCCGTACTGGCCGCCGTAGGGGGAGCCGTACTGGCTGCCGGGCTGCTGCCCGCCGTACGATCCCCAGCCCGCGCCCTGCTGCGGCTGCTGGGGGCTCGCGGCGGGGGTCTCGGGTGCTCCGGTGCCCGGGCTCGACCACTGGCCGGGCGGCGGCTGCTCGGCGGACCACTTCGGGCCGCCGGTGGGCTGCGCGGGCGGCTGGGTGCCGTCGGAGCCCTCGCCGTCGGTCGGGGATCCAGGCGAAGCCCAGCCCGGAGAGTCGTTCATCGTCGCTCCTTCATGTGCGCCTGCCGGGGCGGGCGCGCTGGTCGGCTGCCATCGTGCCATGTGGGAACGTTGAACGGATCAGTTGTTCCCCCCGGATCCCGGGCTGCCCGTACCTTCAATTGTCGCCCGGATCCGGGGCAGACTGGTCGACCTGATCTCCACGCAGGTCCGAGGGGCGATTTCCAGCCCTTTTGGCTGTGGGACAGCTCACCGCCAGGTAACGATTAGCTAATGGGATGATGTCAACCATGAAGGGACGCGTCCTTGTCGTCGACGACGACACCGCGCTGGCCGAGATGCTCGGCATTGTGCTGCGTGGAGAAGGTTTTGAGCCGTCGTTCGTAGCGGACGGTGACAAGGCACTGGCTGCCTTCCGGGAGGCGAAGCCGGACCTGGTGCTGCTCGACCTCATGCTGCCCGGAAGGGACGGCATAGAGGTGTGCAGGCTGATCAGGGCCGAGTCCGGGGTGCCGATCGTCATGCTCACCGCCAAGAGCGACACGGTGGATGTCGTCGTGGGCCTGGAATCCGGGGCCGACGACTACATCGTCAAGCCGTTCAAGCCGAAGGAGCTGGTGGCACGTATCCGGGCCCGCCTGCGCCGGTCGGAGGAGCCCGCGCCCGAGCAGCTGGCCATCGGTGACCTGGTCATCGACGTGGCCGGGCACTCGGTCAAGCGGGACGGTGCCTCCATCGCCCTGACCCCGCTCGAGTTCGACCTGCTGGTCGCCCTCGCGCGCAAGCCCTGGCAGGTCTTCACCCGTGAGGTGCTGCTGGAGCAGGTCTGGGGCTACCGGCACGCGGCGGACACCCGCCTGGTCAACGTGCATGTGCAGCGGCTGCGCTCCAAGGTCGAGAAGGACCCGGAGCGCCCGGAGATCGTGGTGACGGTGCGTGGTGTCGGCTACAAGGCCGGACCGAGCTGACGTGCAGCCCGGCAAGCCCCGGGGCGGCTCCCGCAGGGGAGTCCTGCGGGGCGGCCGGCTGTTCCAGGACGGAGCGCCCGGCGGCCCTGTGCTGCGGCTGTTCGTACGCCTCGTACGCCGGCCGCTGCTTCCGGCTGTCCGGCTGTGGCGGCGCAACATCCAGCTCCGGGTGGTCGCGGCCACCCTGCTGATGTCGCTGGCCGTGGTCCTCGCGCTGGGCTTCGTCGTCATCGCCCAGGTCAGCAAGGGTCTCCTCGACGCCAAGGAGGAGGCCGCGCAGAGCCAGGCCGCGGGCGGGTTCGCGGTCGCACAGGAGAAGGCCAACACGCCCTCCGCGGCGGACGGGCCCGACGCCACCGACAACAAGGTCGGCCGGGACGCCAGCACCTGGATGAACTCGCTCGTCAAACAGCTCGCCAGTGGCGGGCAGACCGCGTTCGAGGTCGCCGCGCTCGGCGCCGGCACCGGTGAGCAGGCCCCGGCCGGCGGGCAGGGCGTCAAGGGCGCCCGCGCCTCCGGCAACGTGGACCCGACCGCGAGCGTCCCGCTGGGGCTGCGCAAGGCCGTCAACCACGCCACCGGCACCTTCAAGACCTTCTCGGAGATCAAGTACACCGCCGGGGCGGAGGAGAAGGACCCCGAGCCCGCGCTGGTCGTGGGCAAGCGGCTCACCGACATCAACGGGGACCCGTACGACCTGTACTACCTCTTCCCGCTCAAGCAGGAGGAGGAGTCCCTCAACCTGATCAAGGCCACGATCGCCACCGCCGGCCTGTTCGTGGTCGTGCTGCTCAGCGCGATCGCCTGGCTCGTCGTACGCCAGGTCGTGACCCCTGTCCGGATGGCCGCCGGGATCGCCGAGCGGCTCTCGGCCGGGCGGCTCCAGGAGCGGATGAAGGTCACCGGCGAGGACGACATCGCCCGGCTGGGCGAGGCCTTCAACAAGATGGCCCAGAACCTCCAGCTCAAGATCCAGCAGCTGGAGGACCTGTCCCGGCTCCAGCGCCGGTTCGTCTCGGACGTCTCGCACGAGCTGCGGACTCCGCTCACCACGGTACGGATGGCCGCCGACGTCATCCACGACGCCCGGGTCGACTTCGACCCGGTCACCGCGCGTTCCGCCGAACTGCTCGCCGGGCAGCTCGACCGGTTCGAGTCGCTGCTCGCCGACCTGCTGGAGATCAGCCGGTTCGACGCGGGCGCGGCCGCCCTGGAGGCGGAGCCCGTCGACCTGCGGGACGTCGTACGCCGGGTCATCGACGGGGCCGAGCCGCTCGCGGAGCACAAGGGCACCCGGATCCGGGTCCTGGGGGACACCCAGCCGGTGATAGCCGAGGCCGACGCCCGGCGCGTGGAGCGGGTGCTGCGCAACCTCGTCGTCAACGCGGTGGAGCACGGCGAGGGCCGCGATGTGGTGGTCCGGCTCGCCTCGGCGGGCGGGGCCGTCGCGGTCGCCGTACGGGACTACGGGGTCGGGCTCAAGCCCGGCGAGGCCACCCGGGTCTTCAACCGCTTCTGGCGGGCCGACCCGGCGCGGGCGAGGACGACCGGCGGTACCGGGCTCGGTCTGTCCATCGCCGTCGAGGACGCCCGGCTGCACGGCGGGTGGCTCCAGGCGTGGGGCGAGCCGGGCGGCGGCTCGCAGTTCCGGCTGACCCTGCCGCGCACCGCCGACGAGCCGCTGCGGGGCTCCCCGATCCCGCTGGAACCCGAGGACTCGCGGGCCAACCGGGCCAGGGCCGCCGCCGAGGCGGCGGGCGCGGGCGCGGCACCGGTCCGCAAGGGCGGGGAGGGCGGCGACCGCTCGCCGATACCGCCGCGCTCCGCCGTCGCCGGCGCGCTGCCGGTACCGGCGGACCCGACGGCCCTGCCGGGCAACGGGGCCCGTGTCGTGGCCCGGCCGGCCGACCAGGCAGCACAGGAGGATGGAGCAGGTGGACGCTGAGCCCAGGAGCGCGCGAGTACAGGCCCGCCGGTCGCCCGGCGGACAGCTGCCGGGCGGGCGGGCGTACGCCGTCCTCGGCGCGGCGGGTCTGCTGCTGGCCGGGTGCGCGTCCATGCCCGACAGCGGTGAGATCCGCCAGGTGCAGGCCTCCCAGGGCGTCGACTCGCAGGTGCGGGTGTTCGGCGTACCGCCGGCCGACAAGGCCAGCCCGGCCGAGATCGTCGACGGCTTCCTGGAGGCGATGACCAGCGACGACCCGCAGCTGGAGACCGCCCGCAAGTACCTCACCGAGGACGCCGCGAAGAACTGGAGGCCCGGCTCCGCCGTCACCGTGCTGTCGGCCGGCCTGGACCGGTACCCGGTGCAGGGCGACAAGGAGCCCGACGAGCCGCGCTGGAAGGTCACCGGCAAGAAGCTCGCGACGGTGGACGAGCGCAGCGCGTACCAGCCGGAGACCGGCGGCGGGCGCTACGAGGAGTACCTCCAGCTGGTCCAGGTCAACAAGCAGTGGCGGATCGCCACCCCGCCCAGCAGCCTCGTGCTCAGCGAGTCCGACTTCCAGCGCATCTACAAGCCGGTCAACAAGTACTACTTCGCGGGCAGCACCCTCGTCGCCGACCCGGTCTACGTGCGCCAGCGCAGTGACCCCGACTCGCGGATGGACCCCACCACCCAGACCGTGCAGTCGCTGCTCGCCGGTCCGTCGAAGTGGCTCGGGCCGGTCGTCACCTCCAACTTCCCCAGCGGGACTGCGCTTCGGGAGGGCACCAAGTCCCTTTCGTACGACGGGCAGAACACGCTGCGCGTGCCGCTCAACGAGAAGGCCGACAACGTCGCGCACCCGCAGTGCCAGAAGATGGCCACCCAACTCCTGTACACCGTCAGGGATCTGACGGCCTCCCGGCTCGACCGGGTGGAACTGGTGCGCTCCGACGGGAAGTCCTCGCAGTGCTCGGTGACGGGCGCGGCCGCGGCGGCGATCGCCAACCGGGCCCTCGCCCCCGAGCACCAGTACTACGTCGAGGGCTCCCGGCTGGTCCGGATGACCCTCGACGTCAACAGCGAGGACCAGCAGCAGGACAAGGCCGAGCCGGCGCCGGGGCCGCTGTCCACCGCGGCCGGGTTCAAGGTCGGCTCGGCGGCGGTCGCGTACGACGAGAAGCGCGCGGCGGTGGTCTCGGAGGATGGGCACGGGCTGTACGTCGTGAACCTGACGACGGCCGGCGCGATGCCGCCGGCGGTGCTGACCGGGAAGGCCGGCGGCAAGCTCACCGCGCCCAGCTGGGACGCGCTGGGCGACCTGTGGATCTCGGACCTGGGTCCGCAGAGCCCGGGTCTGTGGCGGGTGCCCGGCGGGACGGGAACCCCGCAGAAGGTCGAGGTGGCCGGACTCGGCGGCGGGAGGATCACCGCGCTGAAGGCCTCCTCGGACGGGGTGCGGATCGCTCTGCTCGTGGAGAACGACGGCGGGCGCAAGAACCTCTTCATCGGGCGGGTCGAGCGGCCCGAGGGCAAGGCCGACGCCTCGGCGGTGTCGGTGCGCGAGCTGCGCCCGGCGGCCCCCCAGATGGCGGACGTGACGGCGATGAGCTGGGCGCCGCGGGGCCGGCTGCTGGTGGTGGGCCGGGAGAGCGGCGGGGTCGTGCAGGCCCGCTACATGCTGGCGGACGGTTCGATGGTCGCGGCCAGCCTGCCCGGGGCAACGGGGCTCAGCGCGGTGGCGGCGTCCGAGGACGAGGCGCAGCCGGTGGTGGCGTTCTCGGATGATGACGGGATCGTGTGGCTGCCGCCGGGGGCGCAGTGGCGCACGGTGGCGGCGGGCGGGCGGGCGCCGGTCTACCCGGGCTGAGCTGCGCCGGGCTGAGCTTCGCCGATCTTCGGGCTGACCTGCGGGTTTCTCCAGGCTGCCGTGGGTTTTCCACAGGGGTGGCGGGCTGTCCCGGTGCCCGGGCAGAGTGGCCGTATGCGGGGGTGGTGGCGGGAGCTGGCCGGGTTGGTCCTGCCGGTCGGCTGCGCCGGCTGCGGGGCCGGCCGGGAACTGGTGTGCGCGGGGTGCCGGGAAACGCTCAGTGGGGCCGGGGCGGGGCGTGTACGGCCGACTGCGGGGCCCGCGGGGCTGCCCGCGGTGTATGCGGCCGCGGCGTACGGGGACGCCGTACGAGAGGTCGTACTGGCCCACAAGGAGCGCGGGGCGCTGCCGCTGGCCGGGGCGCTCGGCACGGCCTTGGCGGCGGCGGTCCGGGCCGGCGAGCACGGGGCGGCCGGGGCGGCGGGGGAGCTGGTCCTGGTGCCGGTGCCCTCGGCGCGGTGGCAGGTCCGGGCGCGCGGGCACGATCCGGCGCGCAGGATCGCGCTGGCCGCCTCGGCGCGGCTGCGGCGGGCCGGTGTTCCCGCGCGCGTGGCGCCCGTACTGCGGCTGCGGCGGCCGGTGGCGGACCAGGCGGGCCTGGGGGCCCGGCAGCGGCGGGAGAACCTCGCCGGCGCCCTGGGGGTGTGCCGGGACGGCGCGCGGCTGACGGCCGGGGCGCGGCTCGTCCTCGTGGACGACTTGATCACCACTGGAGCCACGCTCGCGGAGGCGGCCCGCGCGGTGCGCGCCGCCGGGCTGGTGGAGGGGGCGCGGGCGGGGTCGGTGCTGAGGGCGGCCGTGGTGGCCGCGCCGGCTGACTCCTTCCGGGGGATCCGGCCCGCGGAAAACCCGTACAGAGCCAAATTCTTCTGAATAGATTTGGAACTGGTGGGGAAGGCGCATCGTTGCAGGTAGTAAGAGGGAGTAGCCACCTGAACGGAGGTACGTTCCGGTAGCGGGTGCCGACAACCGCCATAGAGGGATATGTTCGGTTGTGAGGAACTGGCGAGCCTTGGCCCCATGCACCGGATCGCACGTTTCGAAACGTTTCGGATCTTCGTGTCAGAGGCAGTCTCTCGACTCCGAAGTCGGTGGGGTGTAGATCTTGCCGATGGGGGAGGAGGAGGTGAAAGTCGCCAAGTCCGAGGCTCCGGTGTTCACCGGAGTCTGGTGCGAAAGGGAGACGCTTCGCCCCATGCGGCGGAGCTATCCGGGAACGGAGTTCTGCGTGGACATCGTCGTCAAGGGCCGTAAGACCGAGGTGCCCGACCGGTTCCGCAAGCACGTGGCCGAGAAGCTGAATCCGGAGCGGATCCAGAAGCTCGACGCCAAGGTGATCAGCTTGGACGTAGAGGTGTCCAAGGAGCTCAACCCGCGCCAGGCCGACCGTTCCGACCGCGTGGAGATCACCCTGCATTCGCGGGGCCCGGTGATTCGTGCCGAGGCGGCCGCCGCCGACCCGTACGCGGCGCTGGACCTCGCGCAGGACAAGCTGGAGGCCCGGCTGCGCAAGCAGCACGACAAGCGCTACACCCGCCGTGGAAACGGCCGGCTCTCGGCGGCCGAGGTCGCCGACGTGGTGCCGGACGCCGCGACCCTGAACGGGAATGGCATGCCGGTCGGCGAGGAGAAGGCGGACGCCATCCCGACCACCCGGATCGGGTCGCTTGAAGTGCAGGGCGAAGGCCCGCTCGTCGTCCGCGAGAAGACCCACTCGGCCGCACCTATGTCGCTCGACCAGGCTCTGTACGAGATGGAGCTGGTCGGCCACGACTTCTATCTGTTCGTCGACTCCGAAACCAAGCTGCCCAGCGTCGTGTACCGGCGCCACGCTTACGACTACGGCGTTATCCACGTGAACCCCGACGGGGCGTCGACCTCCGAGGAGCCGCGCGGCGGCGCCGGCGGAGCGCTCGGCGGCTGACAAGTCATTCGGTTTTTTGCCCCTGCGGGATGGATGCTCAGGCGTCCCGCAGGGGCACTTGTATGACTCGTATGCGCCGTCCGGGCCCCCGGTAGCCCCCCGCCGGGTGGCGCGGGCATGGAATCATGGCGGGCAGTCAATCGGCGGCTGACCCCGCAGGGTTGGCCCGGCAGCTCGGCACATGCAGGGGGAGGAACGATGGCGGACAGCTTCGGACCGGTGCGCGGCAACGACGGTGCGGACTGCCGTGAGGATCGTGAGGGGGAACCGGCCGGCGAGCCCATCAGGGTGCTCGTGGTCGACGACCACGCCCTGTTCCGGCGCGGGCTGGAGATCGTCCTCGCGCAGGAAGAGGACATCCAGGTCGTCGGCGAGGCCGGGGACGGGGCGGAGGCGGTGGACAAGGCCGCGGATCTCCTCCCGGACATCGTGCTGATGGACGTACGGATGCCGAGGCGCGGCGGGATCGAGGCGTGCACCTCGATCAAGGAGGTGGCCCCCTCCGCGAAGATCATCATGCTGACGATCAGCGACGAGGAGGCGGACCTCTACGACGCGATCAAGGCGGGTGCGACGGGGTACCTGTTGAAGGAGATCTCGACGGACGAGGTCGCCACGGCGATCCGGGCCGTGGCGGACGGGCAGTCGCAGATCAGTCCGTCGATGGCGTCGAAGCTGCTGACCGAGTTCAAGTCGATGATCCAGCGCACCGACGAGCGGCGGCTGGTGCCGGCGCCGAGGCTGACGGACAGGGAACTGGAAGTCCTGAAGCTGGTCGCCACCGGGATGAACAACCGGGACATCGCCAAGGAGTTGTTCATCTCCGAGAACACGGTGAAGAACCACGTCCGCAACATCCTGGAGAAGCTTCAGCTGCACTCCAGGATGGAGGCCGTGGTGTATGCGATGCGGGAGAAGATCCTGGAGATCCGGTAGGGGCGGGGTCGGAGTCGGCCGGGGTCGGAATCGGCCGGGGTCGGAGTCGGCCGGGGTCAGAGTCCGGCCGGGGTCAGAGTCCGGCCAGTTCCGCGGTGACGGCTTCCGCTTCCTCGGGAGAACCGGAGCGCTCCACCCGTACCGCGTCGCAGCCCACCCAGGACGCCGCCTCGCGCAGGGCCTCGGCCATCGGGCGGGCCGCCTTGAGGGTGGTCAGGGACAGCTGGCGGGCCACCAGGGCGGTCCCCTCGCGGGCCGGGTCGACGCGGCCCTGGAGCCGGCCGCCGGCCAGCAGCGGCATCGCGAAGTAGCCGTGTATCCGCTTGGGCTTGGGGACGTACGCCTCCAGGCGGTGCGTGAAACCGAAGATCCGCTCGGTGCGCGGGCGGTCCCAGACCAGGGAGTCGAACGGGGACAGGAGCGTCGTGCGGTGCCGGCCGCGCGGGACGGTCACCAGCGCCTCCGGGTCCGCCCAGGCCGGCTTGGACCAGCCTTCGACCTCGACCGGGACGAGCCCCGAGTCCGCGATCACCGCATCGACCTGCTCGCCCTTGAGGCGGTGGTAGTCCGCGATGTCGGCGCGGGTGCCGACCCCCAGGGACTGGCCGGCCAGGGCGACCAGGCGGCGCAGGCACTCGCGGTCGTCCAGGTCGTCATGGAGCAGGGCGTCGGGGACGGCGCGCTCGGGCAGGTCGTAGACCCGCTTCCAGCCGCGGCGTTCACCGCAGACGACCTCGCCGGTGTCCAGCAGCCACTCCACCGCGATCTTGGACTCGGACCACTCGAACCACTCCCCGCCGTTCTTGGCGCCGCCGAGCTCGGTCGAGGTCAGCGGGCCGTCGGCCTTGAGGCGGTCCAGGACCGCCCGCGTCGAGCGCTCCTTGTCCTGGAGGACGTGCCAGCGGTGGCCGCGGGCCCGGCGCGCGCGGCGTCGGAAGGCGAAGTGCGGCCACTCCTCGATGGGGAGGATGCAGGCCGCGTGCGACCAGTACTCGAAGGCGTGGCTGTCGGACCAGTAGGCGGACTCCACCGCCGTACGGCCCACCGAGCCCAGGCGCGCGTAGGGGATCAGCTCGTGCGACCGGGCCAGCACCGAGATCGTGTCCAGCTGTACGGCGCCCAGGTGGCGCAGCACCCCGCGCACCCCGCCGCGGCGGTCCGGGGCGCCGAGGAAGCCCTGGGCGCGCAGGGCGATCCGGCGCGCCTCGTCGGCGGACAGGGACACGGTCGGCGGCGGTGTGGTCGTCATGGGCGAACCCTAGACGCGGCTACTGACAGCGGGCAGATACGGCAGCGAGGACGGCAGACCGAGGTCGGCGGGGAGCAGGGAGGCGAGCCAGCAGTCCCGGCGGGTGCCGTTGTGGTCGAGGCCGGCACGCTGTACGCCCTCCAGGCGGAACCCCGCCTTCTTCGCCACCGTGCGCGATGCGGTGTTCCCGACCTCCGCACGCCATTCCATCCGTGCGCAGCCCAGCTCGTCGAAGGCCCACCGGGCCACCGCGCCGACCGCCTCGGTGATCAGCCCCCTGCCCCGGAACTCCTTGGCGCCCCAGTAGCCGATCTCGTAAGTGCCCTGGCCCCGGATCCGGGCGCTCACCGCGCCGGCCAGGGCGCCGTCGGCGGCGAGCCGGACCGCGAAGGTGTACTCCGTGTCCTCGCGCCACCCGGCGGGGGCGATGTGCAGGATGAAGCTCTCCGCTTCCTCCCGCCGGTAAGGGGAGGGGAGCGGCAGCCAGCGCTGGATGGCGGGGTCCTGGCACGCCGCGTGCACCGCGTCGATGTCCGCCGGGGTGAACGGGGTCAGCACGAGCCGGTCGGTGGTCAGTGTGATGGGCTCCATGAACGGATTCTGATACCGCAGGGCGTTCCGGGCGAACACTTTTCGCCTACACCGGCACCTTCCGCGTCCCCCGTACGTTCTCATTCCGGGCACCCGTGCCCTGCGGATAAGGCGGACCTCCCGACGCGACCGCGTCCTCGCTTACGATGGCCGTTGCGGTGGGGCCCACCCTCCGTGCCCGTGTACGAACCAGTGCCAGGCCCGACCGGCAAGGAGACAAACCTCGGTGTCCGTCTTCAACAAGCTCATGCGTGCAGGCGAAGGCAAGATCCTGCGCAAACTGCACCGCATCGCGGACCAGGTCAACTCCATCGAAGAGGACTTCCTCAACCTCTCCGACGCCGAGTTGCGTGCGCTCACGGACGAGTACAAGCAGCGCTACCAGGACGGCGAGAGCCTGGACGATCTGCTGCCCGAGGCCTTCGCGACCGTTCGCGAGGCAGCCAAGCGCGTCCTCGGCCAGCGGCACTACGACGTCCAGATCATGGGCGGCGCGGCGCTGCACCTCGGCTATGTCGCCGAGATGAAGACCGGTGAGGGCAAGACCCTCGTCGGCACGCTGCCCGCGTACCTGAATGCGCTGTCCGGCAAGGGCGTCCACCTGATCACGGTGAACGACTACCTCGCCGAGCGCGACTCCGAGCTCATGGGCCGGGTGCACAAGTTCCTCGGCCTCGAGGTCGGCTGCATCCTGGCGAACATGTCGCCGGCCCAGCGCCGCGAGCAGTACAACAACGACATCACCTACGGCACGAACAACGAGTTCGGCTTCGACTACCTGCGCGACAACATGGCGTGGTCGAAGGAAGAGCTGGTGCAGCGCGGCCACAACTTCGCCGTGGTCGACGAGGTCGACTCGATCCTGGTCGACGAGGCCCGTACGCCGCTGATCATCTCCGGCCCGGCCGACCAGGCCACGAAGTGGTACGCCGACTTCGCCAAGCTGGTCACCCGCCTCACCAAGGGCGAGGCCGGCCAGCCGCTCAAGGGCATCGAGGAGACCGGCGACTACGAGGTCGACGAGAAGAAGCGCACCGTCGCCATCCACGAGGCCGGTGTCGCCAAGGTCGAGGACTGGCTCGGCATCGAGAACCTCTACGAGTCGGTGAACACCCCGCTCGTGGGCTACTTGAACAACGCCATCAAGGCCAAGGAACTCTTCAAGGCCGACAAGGACTACGTCGTCATCGACGGCGAAGTCATGATCGTCGACGAGCACACCGGCCGTATCCTCGCCGGCCGTCGCTACAACGAGGGCATGCACCAGGCGATCGAGGCGAAGGAAGGGGTGGACATCAAGGACGAGAACCAGACCCTCGCCACGATCACCCTGCAGAACTTCTTCCGCCTCTACTCGAAGCTGTCGGGCATGACCGGTACGGCCATGACCGAGGCCGCCGAGTTCCACCAGATCTACAAGCTCGGTGTCGTCCCGATCCCGACCAACCGCGACATGGTCCGCAAGGACCAGGCGGACCTGATCTACCGGACCGAGGTCGCGAAGTTCGCCGCCGTCGTCGACGACATCGCGGAGAAGCACGAGAAGGGCCAGCCGATCCTCGTCGGTACGACGTCGGTCGAGAAGTCCGAGTACCTCTCGCAGCAGCTCTCCAAGCGCGGCATCCCGCACGAGGTGCTGAACGCGAAGCAGCACGAGCGCGAGGCCTCGATCGTCGCCCAGGCCGGCCGCCGCGGCGCCGTCACGGTCGCCACGAACATGGCCGGCCGCGGTACGGACATCAAGCTCGGCGGCAACCCGGACGACCTGGCCGAGGCCGAGCTGCGCCAGCAGGGCCTGGACCCGGAGGAGCACATCGAGGAGTGGGCGCACGCCCTTCCCGCGGCGCTCAGCCGGGCCGAGGCTGCCGTGAAGGCCGAGTTCGAAGAGGTCAAGGAGCTCGGCGGGCTGTACGTGCTGGGCACCGAGCGGCACGAGTCGCGCCGTATCGACAACCAGCTGCGCGGCCGCTCCGGCCGACAGGGTGACCCGGGTGAGTCCCGCTTCTACCTCTCGCTGGGCGATGACCTGATGCGGCTGTTCAAGGCGCAGATGGTCGAGCGGGTCATGGCGATGGCGAACGTGCCGGACGACGTCCCGATCGAGAACAAGATGGTGACGCGCGCGATCGCGTCCGCGCAGTCGCAGGTCGAGACCCAGAACTTCGAGACGCGCAAGAACGTCCTGAAGTACGACGAGGTCCTCAGCCGCCAGCGCGAGGTCATCTACAGCGAGCGCCGCCGGGTCCTTGAGGGCGAGGACCTCCAGGAGCAGGTCCGCCACATGATGGACGACACGATCGACGCGTACATCGCGGCCGAGACGGTTGAGGGCTTCGCGGAGGAGTGGGACCTGGACCGGCTGTGGGGCGCGTTCAAGCAGCTCTACCCGGTGAAGGTCACGGTGGAGGAGCTCGAGGACGCGGCGGGGGACCGGGCGGGGATCACGGCCGAGTTCATCGCGGAGTCCATCAAGGACGACATCCACGAGCAGTACGAGGCGCGGGAGAAGACGCTCGGCTCCGAGATCATGCGTGAGCTGGAGCGGCGTGTGGTGCTGTCGGTGCTGGACCGCAAGTGGCGTGAGCACCTGTACGAGATGGACTACCTCCAGGAGGGCATCGGCCTGCGGGCGATGGCGCAGAAGGACCCGCTGGTCGAGTACCAGCGCGAGGGCTTCGACATGTTCAACGCCATGCAGGACGGCATCAAGGAGGAGTCCGTCGGCTACCTGTTCAACCTGGAGGTCCAGGTGGAGCAGCAGGTCGAGGAGCTTCCGGTGCAGGACGCGGCGCCGTCGCTGACGAAGGAGGCGCCGGCCGCGCGTCCGGAGATCCGGGCCAAGGGTCTGGACGCTCCGCAGCGGCCGGACAGGCTGCACTTCTCGGCGCCGACGGTCGACGGCGAGGGTGGTGTGGTCGAGGGCGACTTCGACGCGGATGACTCCGGCGACGGCATGACCCGGGCGGAGCGCCGCAAGGCCCAGAAGGCCTCGGGCGGCCGCCGCCGCAAGAAGTAACCGCCCCCAGGGGCACCCCCGCCGGGGCCGGACACCGCGCAGCTGGTGTCCGGCCCCGGCGTCGTTGTACGAGGACTGTGCGGCGCCGTTGCCGGGGGCCGGCCCCAGGACCCCGGCACCTCGAAACGCCGGCGGGGCTCCGCGGTAGGGGGTCAGGGCCGGGGGCCCTGCATTTCGACGGCCGCGCAGCGCCAGCGGAGGTCGGGGCCCTGCTCCAGGCGGAAGGCCATCGCCGAGACACGGTCGCCCGTGGCGATGCGGGCGAAGGCCTCGATCACGCCCGGCCCCGGGTGGAAGCGGCCGCAGTGCCGCAGGACCGGGCGCAGGCGGTCGCGCAGTGGCCCCGCAGGGGCCAGGGTGACCAGCTGGTCGTACGCCGGGCCCACGGTGTGGCCCAGCAGCGAGTGGACCGGGCGCTGGCCGCTCACCACCGCCAGCAGCCGTTCCGCGAACCAGTCGTGCGGGCCGCGCGGGCGCCTGCGCAGGTCGCTGCGGCCGGGCGGGCGGGTGGTGTTCCTGGTCCTGGACCTGGTCATGGTGTCGTCCCCGAGAAGGCCGGGCCCGGCGTACGTGGTGTCATACCGGGCGGTAACTTGGTTGGGGATCTTCTACGGGGGTACGTGAGGGCCCCGCAATCGGTCGCGACGGGCCCGGGTGGGGGCGGTTCCGTTCACCTATCAGGGCTGCCACACCGCCCGGCGCCCGCCCCCCGGCCGGTCGGCGCGTGCGCGGGGTGGACGGGCGGCGGCCACGGGATCGCAGCCCGAAGGGGGACCTCCGGGTCCCTCAGTGGGCGGAGTCGGCCGCAGCGCGAAGGGGGCGCCGGGAAAGGGCCCGCCGGTCGTATCCTGAGGGGGTTTCCGACTACCGAAAGCAGCCGGCCATGCGCGTGTACGTCCCCCTGACCCTCCCCGGGCTCGCCGAGGCGCACAAGGCGGGTGAGCTGGGTCCCGCCCCGCTCCGTGCGTACGCCGTCACCCCCGGGCTGCGCGAGTGGTACGTGTCGGACGACATCGAGGAGCTGGAGTACGCCGCCCTGAGCCGGGCCGCCGCCGCCTCGCTGCGGCTGATCGCCCAGGACGCGGGGGCCCCGCGCAAGCGGGTCGTCGTGGCGCTCGACGTCAATGACAAGGCGGCCACCGCCACTCCGGGCCTCGACGAGGCCACCCTCGGCCAGGTGACCCTCGCCGACGCCGTACGGCTCACCGTGGCCGCCGCTGTCCACGTGGACGCCGACGACGCCCAGGAAGACGTAGCCGCCGCTGCCGGGGCGCTGGAGGCCGCCGACGGCGGGGACGACGACGCGCAGTTCACCGTCGACGGCGCCGAGGACCACGAGCTGCTGTGGTTCGGGGTACAGGAGATTCCGGGGTTGCTGAAGTGATCGACGTGGTCGACGTAATCGCAGTGATCGAGGAGAAGACCGCCCCGCACATCGTGTGGGACTGGAACGGGACGTTGCTCCACGACATCGACGCCGTCATAGCCGCGACCAACGCCTCCTTCGCCGAGCTCGGCTTCGCGTCGATCACCCTGGAGACGTACCGCGACCTGTACGTCGTGCCGGTGCCGAAGTTCTACGAGCGCCTGATGGGCCGGCTCCCCACCGACGCGGAGTGGCTCGTCATGGACGAGGCCTTCCACCGGCACTACTGGGCGGCGGCCGAGGACGCCGGGCTCGCCGAGGGTGCCAAGGAGCTGCTCCAGGAGTGGACGGCGGCCGGTGCCACCCAGTCCCTGCTGTCCCTCGCGCCTCATGAGAAGCTCGTGCCCCTGGTGCGCACCCACGGCATCGACCGGCACTTCGTCCGCGTCGACGGACGGATCGGCCCTTCGCACACCAGCAAGGCAGGGCATCTCGTACGCCATATGGCGGCCATGGAGCCGGCCGGTGTGACGGCCACCCGTACGGTCCTCATCGGAGACGCCGTGGACGACGCGCTCGCCGCCGCCCACGTGGGCGCCCGGGCGGTCCTGTACACGGGTGGTTCGCACAGCCGTGCAAGTCTGGAATCGGCCGGAGTTCCGGTCGTCGACACCCTGGCCGAGGCCGTACGCACAGCTCGCGAGCTGGCTGAATAGCTACTGCATGGCAGAGGCCGCGCGTCGCTGTCCAGAGTGTCAAAGTTCCACCCCTGGTTTTGTACACATACAGCTCATGACGGGCCGGGGGTGGGTGGGGATAGCCTTGTACCCGTGATCAGCGCGATAGAAATCGGGGGCACTGAAGCCTCCGGCCGGCGCCCGGCGCACAACCGTGCCCGGGCCTTCGCTGATCCCCACTGCCGGGACCTCCCGCCGATCATGGCTGATTCCCTCCCGGTCGATTCTCACGACGGCATAGCGTCGATTCCGAACGGACACCCCGCGTCGCGGCGCTACGTCATTCCTTCCTTCACCTACGTCACGCAATGGCGCGCGACAGGAGCCAGAGGACATGCAGACCAAGCTGGACGAAGCAAAGGCCGAGCTGCTCGCGCGGGCGGCCCGGGTAGCTGAGCACAGCCCGGCCGGGGGGCTACTTCCGACTGGGTCCGAGCAGGGAGAGCGTCCCGACCGGGACACGACTCTCGCCTACCTCCAGCGCTACTACCTGCACACCGCCCCGGAGGACCTCTTCGACCGGGACCCGGTCGACGTGTTCGGGGCAGCGCTCTCGCACTACCGGCTCGCCGAGAAGCGGCCGCAGGGCACCGCGAACGTGCGCGTGCACACCCCCACGGTGGAGGAGAACGGCTGGACTTCCAGCCACTCCGTCGTCGAGGTGGTCACCGACGACATGCCCTTCCTCGTGGACTCCGTGACGAACGAGCTGTCCCGCCAGGGCCGCGGCATCCACGTCGTGATCCACCCGCAGGTCGTCGTCCGCCGTGACATCACCGGCAAGCTGATCGAGATCCTCGGCCCCGACTGCGACGCCCACGGTCCCAAGACCGCGCGCCCCCACGACTCCCTCGTCGAGTCCTGGATCCACGTCGAGATCGACCGCGAGACCGACCGCGCCGACCTCAAGCAGATGACCGCCGATCTGCAGCGCGTCCTGTCCGACGTACGCGAGTCCGTCGAGGACTGGGAGAAGATGCGCGACTCCGCGCTGCGCATCGCCGACGAACTGCCGAACGAGCCGACCCCTACCGACCTTCGCGAGTACGAGCTCGAAGAGGCCCGTGAGCTGCTGCGCTGGCTCGCCGACGACCACTTCACCTTCCTCGGCTACCGCGAGTACAACCTCGTCGACGGCGACGCCCTGTCCGCCGTGCCCGGCACCGGCCTCGGCATCCTGCGCTCCGACCCGCACCACAGCAGCCAGGAGGACGACCACCCCGTCTCACCGTCCTTCAACCGGCTCCCCGCCGACGCGCGCGCCAAGGCCCGCGAGCACCGCCTGCTAGTGCTGACCAAGGCCAACAGCCGGGCCACCGTGCACCGCCCCTCGTACCTCGACTACGTCGGCGTGAAGAAGTTCGACGCCGAGGGCAACGTCGTCGGCGAGCGCCGCTTCCTGGGCCTGTTCTCCTCCGCCGCGTACACCGAGTCCGTGCGCCGCGTCCCGGTCATCCGCCGCAAGGTCGTCGAGGTCCTCGAAGGCGCCGGCTTCGCGCCGAGCAGCCACGACGGCCGCGACCTGCTCCAGATCCTGGAGACGTACCCGCGCGACGAGCTGTTCCAGACGCCCGTCGACAAGCTCCGCGAGATCGTCACCTCCGTCCTGTACCTCCAGGAGCGCCGCCGGCTGCGGCTGTACCTGCGCCAGGACGAGTACGGGCGCTACTACTCGGCGCTCGTCTACCTGCCGCGCGACCGCTACACCACCGGCGTCCGGCTGCGCCTGATCGACATCCTGAAGGAGGAGCTCGGCGGCACCAGCGTCGACTTCACCGCCTGGAACACCGAGTCGATCCTCTCCCGCATCCACTTCGTCGTCCGCGTCCCGCAGGGCACCGAGCTGCCCGCCCTCACCGACGCCGACGTCGAGCGCATCGAGGGCCGGCTGGTCGAGGCCGCCCGCTCCTGGGCCGACGGCTTCGCCGAGGCGCTCATCGCCGAGACCGGCGAGGAGCGCGCCGCCGAGCTGCTGCGCCGCTACGGGACCTCGTTCCCGGAGGGCTACAAGGCCGACCACTCGCCGCGTTCGGCCGTCGCCGACCTGGTCCGCCTGGAGCGGCTGTCCGCGAGCGACAGCGACTTCGACCTCTCCCTGTACGAGCCGGTCGGCGCGGGCCCCGGCGAGCGTCGCTTCAAGATCTACCGCCAGGGCGAGCAGGTCTCCCTGTCCGCCGTGCTGCCGGTCCTCCAGCGCCTGGGCGTCGAGGTCACCGACGAGCGCCCGTACGAGCTGCGGTGCAGCGACCGTACGACGGCGTGGGTCTACGACTTCGGCCTGCGGATCCCCTCCCCGGCCGTGAACGGCGACAGCTACCTGGGCGACGACGCCCGCGAGCGGTTCCAGAACGCGTTCGCGGCCGTGTGGACGGGCCAGGCGGAGAACGACAACTTCAACACCCTGGTGCTGAGCGCCGGGCTCACCTGGCGGCAGGCCGTGGTGCTGCGCGCGTACGCGAAGTACCTGCGCCAGGCAGGTGCGACCTTCAGCCAGGACTACATGGAGGACACCCTCCGCAACAACGTCCACACCACCCGGCTGCTGGTCTCGCTGTTCGAGGCCCGGATGTCGCCCGTCCGGCAGACCGCCGGCACCGAGCTCATCGACGCCATGCTGGAGGAGCTGGACGGGGCCCTGGACCAGGTCGCCTCGCTGGACGAGGACCGGATCCTGCGGTCCTTCCTCACGCTCATCAAGGCGACGCTGCGCACCAACTTCTTCCAGCTGAACGACGCGGGCGAGCAGCACGCGTACGTGTCGATGAAGTTCGACCCGCAGGCCATCCCGGACCTGCCGGCGCCCCGCCCGGCCTTCGAGATCTGGGTGTACTCGCCGCGCGTCGAGGGCGTCCACCTGCGCTTCGGCAAGGTCGCCCGAGGCGGTCTGCGCTGGTCCGACCGTCGCGAGGACTTCCGTACGGAGATCCTCGGCCTGGTCAAGGCGCAGATGGTGAAGAACACCGTCATCGTGCCGGTCGGCGCCAAGGGCGGCTTCGTCGCCAAGAACCTCCCCGACCCGTCGGTGGACCGCGACGCGTGGCTCGCCGAGGGCATCGCCTCGTACAAGATCTTCATCTCGGCGCTGCTCGACATCACCGACAACATGGTCGGCGGAGAGGTCGTGCCGCCGAGCGGCGTGGTCCGCCACGACGAGGACGACACCTACCTCGTCGTCGCCGCCGACAAGGGCACCGCGACCTTCTCCGACATCGCCAACGGTGTCGCCGAGGCCTACGGCTTCTGGCTGGGAGACGCCTTCGCGTCGGGCGGCTCGGCCGGCTACGACCACAAGGGCATGGGCATCACCGCCCGCGGCGCCTGGGAGTCCGTCAAGCGGCACTTCCGCGAGCTGGGCCACGACACCCAGAGCGAGGACTTCACGGTCGTCGGCGTCGGCGACATGTCCGGCGATGTCTTCGGCAACGGCATGCTGCTCTCCGAGCACATCCGCCTGGTCGCCGCCTTCGACCACCGGCACATCTTCATCGACCCGAACCCGGACGCGGCCACCTCGTACGCCGAGCGCCGGCGCCTGTTCGAGCTGCCGCGCTCCTCGTGGGCCGACTACGACACCGCGCTGCTCTCGGCGGGCGGCGGTATCCACCCGCGTTCCGCCAAGGCCATCCCGGTCAACGCGCAGATCCGCGCGGCCCTCGGCATCGAGGCGGGCGTCAGCAAGATGACCCCGGCCGACCTGATGAAGGCCATCCTCCAGGCCCCCGTGGACCTGCTGTGGAACGGCGGCATCGGTACGTACGTCAAGGCCACGGCCGAGACGCACGCGGACGTCGGCGACAAGGCCAACGACGCCATCCGCGTCAACGGCTCCGATGTCCAGGCCAAGGTCATCGGGGAGGGCGGCAACCTGGGCCTGACCCAGCTCGGCCGCATCGAGTTCGCCCGTGCCGGCGCCGGCGGCGAGGGCGGCAAGGTCAACACCGACGCCATCGACAACAGCGCGGGCGTGGACACCTCCGACCACGAGGTGAACATCAAGATCCTGCTGAACGCGGTGGTCGCCGACGGCGACATGACCGTCAAGCAGCGCAACAAGCTGCTCGCCGAGATGACCGACGAGGTCGGACATCTGGTGCTGCGCAACAACTACGCGCAGAACGTCGCCCTGTCCAACGGGAGCGCCCAGGCCCCGAGCCTGCTCCACGCCCAGCAGCGGTTCATGCGCCGCCTGGAGCGGGCCGGACTCCTGGACCGAGCCCTGGAGTTCCTGCCCACCGACCGGCAGATCCGCGATCTGCTGAACAACGGCAAGGGCCTGACCCAGCCGGAGCTGGCCGTCCTGTTCGCCTACACCAAGATCACGGTGGCGGACGAGCTCATCCACACCGGGCTGCCGGACGACCCGTACCTGCGCCGCCTGCTGCACGCGTACTTCCCGGCCGCCCTGAGCACGAAGTTCGCGGAGCAGATCGACGGGCACGCGCTGCGCCGGGAGATCATCACCACGATCCTGGTCAACGACACCGTCAACACCGGCGGTTCGACCTTCCTGCACCGCCTGCGCGAGGAGACCGGGGCCTCCACGGAGGAGATCGTGCGGGCGCAGCTCGCCGCCCGCGAGATCTTCGGGCTGGCCGAGGTGTGGGACGCGGTCGAGGCGCTGGACAACAAGGTCGCGGCCGATGTCCAGACCCGGGTACGGCTGCACTCGCGGCGCCTGGTCGAGCGCGGCACCCGCTGGCTGCTCAACAACCGGCCGCAGCCCCTCCAGATCACCGAGACCATCGAGGCCTTCGGCCAGCGGGTCGGCCACGTCTGGTCCGAGCTGCCCAAGCTGGTGCGCGGCGCCGACCTGGACTGGTACCAGTCGATCATGGACGAGCTGACCGGCGAGGGCGTGCCGCAGGACCTGGCGGCCAAGGTGGCCGGCTTCTCCTCGGCCTTCCCGACGCTCGACATCGTCGCGATCGCGGACCGGACGGGCGTCGACCCGCTGGATGTCGCCGAGGTGTACTACGACCTCGCCGACCGCCTGGACATCACCCAGCTGATGGACCGGATCATCGAGCTGCCGCGGGCCGACCGCTGGCAGTCCATGGCCCGCGCCTCCATCCGCGAGGACCTGTTCGCGGCGCACGCCGCGCTGACCGCCGATGTGCTGGCGGTGGGCAACGGCACCTCGACTCCCGAGGACCGCTTCACGGCGTGGGAGGAGAAGAACGCCGCGATCATCGGGCGGGCCCGGACGACCCTGGACGAGATCCAGGGATCGGACGACTTCGACCTGGCGAACCTGTCGGTGGCGATGCGGACGATGCGGTCGCTGCTGAGGGCGCACAGCTGAGTCGTGGCCCTGCGGGGCGATGACGCGTAAAAGGGCGGCCCGGGACACGTGTCCCGGGCCGCCCTGCCCGTTCACCGACCGGAGGTGAAGGCCTCGTAGGCGTCGCAGACCTCGGCGGAGGGGCCGTCCATGCGCAGTACCCCCGCCTCCAGCCAGATCGCCCGGTCGCAGGTCTCGCGGACGGTGCCGATGCCGTGACTGACGAGGAAGACGGTGCCGGCGTGCTCGCGGAGCTCCTCGATGCGCTTGTGGCTGCGGCGCTGGAAGGCGGCGTCGCCGGTGGCGAGGGCCTCGTCGATCATCAGGACGTCGTGGTCCTTGGCGGCGGCGATGGCGAACCGCAGCCGGGCGCCCATGCCGGAGGAGTACGTCCGCATGGGGAGGGAGATGAAGTCGCCCTTCTCGTTGATCCCGGAGAAGTCGACGATGTCCTGGTAGCGCTCGCGGATCTGCTGCCTGGACATGCCCATCGCGAGGCCGCCGAGGACCACGTTGCGCTCGCCGGACAGGTCGTTCATGAGGGCCGCGTTCACGCCGAGCAGGGACGGCTGGCCGTGCGAGTAGACCGTGCCGCGGGCCACGGGCTGGAGGCCGGCGATCGCGCGCAGCAGGGTGGACTTGCCCGAGCCGTTGGTGCCGATGAGCCCGATGGCCTCGCCCTTGTACGCGGTGAAGCTGACGCCCTTGACGGCGTGCACCTCGCGGACGCCGGGGGCGGGCTTGCGGGAGAAGATCCGGCTGAGGGCGGCGATGGCGCCGCCCTTGGCGCTGCCGCCGCCGTGGACCTTGTAGACGACGTGGACCCCGTCCGCGATGACGGTGGGGACGCGGGGGTCCACCGTCGCGGTGGGCGGGGTCCGGGTCGGGGTTCGGGGCAGGGTTGCGGTGTCAGCCACGGCCGTACTCCTCCTCAGCCTTCCAGAAGTAGATGAATCCGCCGACGCCGGCGAGCAACGCCCAGCCGATGGCGATCGGCCATGCGTGGCGGGGGAGTTCGTGTGCGGTGAAGGTGTCGATGAACGCGAAGCGCATCAGGTCGATGTAGACGGCCGCCGGGTTGGCCTTGAGCAGCAGTGAGACCCAGTGCGGCAGGTCACCGGCCCCCAGCACCTTGTCGATGGACCACATGACGCCCGAGGTGTACATCCAGGTGCGCAGGACGAACGGCATCAGCTGGCTGACGTCGGGGCTCTTGCTGCCGATGCGGGCCATGACCATGGCGCAGCCCGCGCAGAAGACGGCCATCAGGAAGAGGGTCGGGACGGCCAGGAGCCAGGACGGGCCCGGGGTCTGGCCGAGGGCGAGCAGCAGGACGACCAGGGCGCCCATGGTCACGAGCAGCTGCTGGAAGAGCTGGACGACGGTGGACAGGGGCAGGGTGGCCCGGGGGAAGTGCAGGGCGCGGACCAGGCCGAGGTTGCCGTGGATGGCGCGGGTTCCGGCATTGACGGAGCTGCCGATGAAGTCCCAGACGAAGACGCCGGTGATGAGGAAGGGGACGTAGTCCGGCACGTCGCGGCTGGCCTTCATGGCGATGCCGAAGATGAAGTAGTAGACGGCGGCGTTGAGGAGCGGGGTCACCAGGTGCCAGACCTGGCCGAGCTTGGCGGCGCTGTACGTGGCGTGCATACGGGCGCCCGCGTACGCGGTCACGAAGTGGCGGCGGCCCCAGAGCTCCGCGACGTAGCGGGGGAGGGTCGGGCGGGCGCCGCTGACGGTCAGGCCGTGGGCGGCCGCCAGTTCCGCCAGTTCCGCCGGGTCCGCCGGGTCCGCCGGGTCCGCCGGTTCCGTCGGTTCTGCTGATTCCGCCCGTTTCGCCGGTGCGGGTGGCGCGGTGGTGGTCACGGGGCTCGCTTTCGACGGGGGCAGGGCGTCGGCGCCGACGATGGGACGGGTCCGTATCGTCGCTACGGCGAGAGTAGGGGGGAGGTACGTCGGAACGCAACCGTATCGTCGTGACGGGTTAGGGTCGGCGTGCCCGGCTATGCTCTGTGCATGACCAAGGACCCCGCCGAAGCTCCCGCCGCCCCCGCCCGCCGCGCCCCCGCCGGGGCCGCCGTCCTGCGGGAGGACGTGACCGAGGCGATCCGCTCGGCGGTGCTGGAGGAACTGGCCGCCGTAGGGTTCTCCCGGATGTCGATCGAGGGCATCGCGCGGCGGGCGGGGGTGGGCAAGACGGCCGTGTACCGGCGCTGGAAGTCGAAGCTGCACCTCGTGCTGGACCTGGTGGGGGCGTTTGCGGTCGACGGGCTGCCGGTGCCGGCGACGGGGTCCCTGTACGGGGACGTACGGGCGCTGCTGGAAGTGATGTCACACGTGCTGCGTCACCCGGTGGCCTCCGCGGTGATCCCGGACCTGCTGGTGGAGGCGGCGCGGAATCCGGAGATCGCGGACGCGGTCCGGGGGGCGCTGCTGGAGGGGGAGCGGAGGATGGCGGAGGGGATCGTCTCCGACGCCGTCTCGCGGGGCGAGCTGCCGGTGGGGGTGGACGCGGCGAGAACGCTCGATCTGGCGATCGGGCCGTTGTACTGGCGGCAGGTGGTGGTGCGGGAGGCCGTGTCGCCGGACTATCTGGACGGCCTGGCCCGCTCGGTGGTGGCGGGTCTGACGGCCGCGTCCGGCTGACCGTCGCCGACGCCGCCAGCGCCTCAAACGCGGCGGGGCTATGGACAGCCCTTACGGCCACAGGCTCGGCGTGAGAGGCGCCAAGGTGGGTTCCGGGGTCAGGGGCGAGGCCGCGGGGGTGGGGCGGCGGTGTTCCGGTGGGGTGATGGCCGGGACGGGGGCCGGCTGGCCCAGGAAGACGCGGCGGACTACGCGTTCCGCCGCGTGGCCGTCGTCGTACGAGCAGAAGCGCGACCGGAACGCCGCGCGGAGCTGCGCCGAGCGGGAGCCCTGCCAGTGGCCCGTGGCGAAGATGTCCACCAGTTCGTCCTCGGTCCGGGCGATCGCACCCGGCGGGCAGGCCCGCAGGTCGAAGTACGTGCCGCGGGCCGCCTCGTACGCCTCCCAGTCGTCGGCGTGGATCACGATCGGCCGGTCCAGCGAGGCGTAGTCGAACATCAGGGACGAGTAGTCCGTCACCAGTGCGTCTGAGGCCAGGCAGAGTTCCTCCACCGAGGGGTGGGCGGACACGTCGATCAGCCGGGGGTGCGGCTGCCCCGACGGGCCCGGGGCGTCCGCGTAGGTGAGGTGGGTGCGGGTCAGGATCGTGAAGCGGGGGCCCAGGTCGCGCAGGACCCGTTCGAAGTCCAGGTGTTCAGGCCGGCTGCGCCGGTAGTCGCGGTGCGTGGGCGCGTACAGGATCGCCGTCGAGCCCGGCGGGATGCCGAGGCGCTCGCGCAGTTCGACCACGTCCGCCCGGGTGGCGGAGTGGAAGACGTCGTTGCGGGGGTAGCCGTACTCCAGGGTCGTGTACGTGGAGGGGATGGCCTTTTCCCAGACCAGCGTCGAGTGGCGGTTCGAGGACAGCAGGTAGTCCCACTGGTCGGCGCCGCGCAGCAGGCCCGCGAAGTCCGTCGTCGGGGTGGCCGCCGGCCGGTCCTGGAGGTCCAGGCCGACCCGCTTGAGCGGGGTGCCGTGCTGGGTCTGGACCAGGATCTGGCCGGGGCGCTTGACCAGGGTGCGGTCGAAGTTGACGTTCGTGGTGAGGTACGTGGCCCGGGCCAGGGCCGTCCAGTAGGCGAGGGAGCCAGGGCGGAGCATCGCCGTCTGCGGCGGGAGCGTCGCCGCGTGCCGCGGGTCGCAGATCCAGGCCGTCCGCATCCGGGGTGCCAGCTCCCGCAACTTGGCCTCGATCGCCGCCGGGTTGCAGGCGTAGCCGCCGTGCCAGTACGCGGAGAACACCGCCAGCTCGGGGCGCAGCGGGAGGAGGCGCTGGACGCGGTAGTGCAGGCGGAGTGCCGTTTCGCGCAGGCCCCGCCACGCGGTCCGCGCGCCACGCCCCGCCGACAGAGCGGCCGCGCGCAGGACGGACAGGGCGCGGTAGGTGCGACGCACACCGAGCCGCATCAGCGTGTGGCGGACGCGGTCGGTGCGGGAGGGGGACAGCGGCACGGGCAGGGGACGCGCGCCCGCCGCCCGGTAGCGCCGCAGCAGGGCGGAGGCGCGGCGGAAGAACTCCGCCCGGCTCGCGCGCGGGAGGCGGCGCGGGTCGGCGTACACGGCACAGAGGTGCTCGGCCATCCGCCGGTGCACCGCCGGGCGCCAGCGTTCCAGCTCGGGGCGGGCGGCGAGGTAGCCGAAGACCCGGTCGTACTGGTCGAAGATGTCGAGGTGGCGGCGGCTGGAGGTGGTCAGGAACGAGCCGGTGCGGCGCTGGCGGTAGTGGACGCAGACCCGGTCGAGGACGGCCACGGACTCGGCGGCGAGCAGCGCCGGGTAGGTCCAGGGGGTGTCCTCGTAGAAGCCGGGCGGGAATTCGAGGCCCTCGCGCTCCACGTACTCACGGCGGTACGTCTTGTTCCACACCACCATCAGCATGCCGAGCAGCGCCGGGCGGTCGGCGAGCCGGAAGCTGGCCGGGCCGTCCTCGCGGAGCCGGTGCGAGAGGCTGTTGCGGACCACCTCTCCCGTCCAGAAGGTGCGCGCGTAGTCGTAGACCAGGACGTCCGGGGAGCCGGTGTCCTTGAGCCGGTCGGTGATGGCCTGGAGCGCGCCGGGAGCGAGGGTGTCGTCGCCGTCCAGGAAGACCAGGTAGTCGCCGGTGGCCCGGGCCAGCCCCGCGTTGCGGGCCGGGCCCAGGCCCAGGTTGTGCGCCAGGTGCACGGCGGTGACCCGGGGATCCCGGGCCGCGTAGTCGTCCATGATCGAACCGCAGGCGTCCGGGGAGGCGTCGTCGACCGCGATCAGTTCCAGATCCGGGTACGACTGGGACAGGACGGAGTCCAGACTCTCCTGGAGGTACGCCTGAACCTTGTACGCGGGCACGATGACGCTGAACCGGGGCACGGCACATCCAGGGGTCGGCGCGGGCATATTGCCCAGGAACCCTTGGCGTGGTGATCGGGTTACGCAGAGTGTGGCATTCGAGTTACTCAGCGTCAACGTCCCACGTCAACCCTGGTACGTCTACTTGACCGCTCCCGCCATCACCCCCGAGACGAACTGCCGCTGGAAGGCGAAGAAGACGACGAGCGGGACCACCATCGACAGGAACGCCCCGGGCGCCAGCACGTCGATGTTGTTCCCGAACTGCCGGACCTGCTGCTGGAGCGCCACCGTGATCGGCGGGTGGGACGAGTCCGCGAAGACCAGCGCCACCAGCATGTCGTTCCACACCCACAGGAACTGGAAGATGCCGAGCGAGGCGATCGCCGGACCGCCGAGCGGCAGCACCACCCGGGCGAACAGCCGCAGTTCACCCGCCCCGTCGAGGCGGGCCGCCTCCAGCAGCTCGCGCGGTATCTCCGCGAAGAAGTTCCGCAGCAGGAACACCGCGAAGGGCAGTCCGAAGGCGGTGTGGAAGAGAACCACCCCGGCCGTCGTCTCGAACAGGCCCAATGTGCCGAAGAGTTCGGACACCGGAATCAGGGCGACCTGCACGGGAACCACGAGCAGCCCCACGACGATCAGGAACAGCCAGTCCCGGCCCGGGAACTCCAGCCAGGCGAAGGCGTATCCGGCGAACGCGCCCAGGACGACCACGAGCAGGGTCGCCGGGACGGTGATGGCCACCGTGCTGAGCAGCGAACCCGTGATGGTGTCGTTCTCCAGCAGCCGCTCGTAGTTGCCGGCCGTCAGCCGGGAGGGCGCCGTCAACACCTCCCACCAGCCGCCCTTGTTCAGGTCGGCGGGGGAGAGGAACGAGGAGATCAGCAGCCCGAGCGTGGGCAGCAGCCAGAACAGGCCCGCGAGGACCAGGAAGACGCGCAGCGCCCCGCCGGCCGCGCGGGAGGCGATCGCTTGCACGGCGCTGGACCTGGACCTGGACCTGCTGCTGGGCATGGTGCCGGACATGCAGTTGGTGCTGTGCGCTGCGCTCATCGGCGGGCCTCCCGGCGCATGCGGCGGATGTTGTAGAGCATGACCGGGACCACGAGCACCAGCAGCAGCACCGCGATGGCGCTGCCCAGCCCCGGATCGGCGTCCGTGCCGAAGGAGGTGCGGTACAGCTGGAGCGCGAGCACGTTCGCGTCGTCCTGCACCGCGCCCGGCGCGATCACGAAGACCAGGTCGAAGATCTTCATGACGTTGATGACGAGGGTGACGAGGACCACCGCCAGCACGGGCGCCAGCAGCGGCACGGTGATCCGCCGGAACACCTGCCACTCGTTCGCCCCGTCCACCCGGGCCGCCTCCAGCAGCTCCCGCGGTACGGCGGCCAGCCCGGCCCCGATCAGCACCATCGCGAACCCGGCCCACATCCACACGTACGCCCCGATGACCGCCGGGGTGACGAGCGCCGGGCCGAGCCACTCCACCCCCGCGTAAGCCTCCCGGAAGTTCGAGGCGGGCAGCCGCAGCAGCGCCCCGTCGGCCTTCGCGGACAGGGTGAAGGTGCCGTCGGCGCGAGCCGTCGCCGAGTCGACCACCTTGCCGTCCTTGACCGCCTCGATCCGCATCCCGGAGAACGCGGACTCGGTGGGGTCGACCGTGTTCGTACGGCCGCCCCCGCCCCGGGTGAAGTCCTGCCAGGCCGTGCCGGTGACCTTGCCCGGCTCGGGGTCCGCGGCCTTCGCCGTACGGGTCCCCTCGGGCAGCGCCTCCGGGGCGACGCCGACCAGCGGGAGCAGCGCCGGTACGCCGGCCCGTACGGGATCACGGGTCACGAAGGCGCCCCCCGCCGCCGGGACCAGCGGGGACTCCCGGCCGGGCCGGGCCTTCGGGAAGGCCGAGGACTCCGCGAACGTGTCGTGCACCCCGACCCAGACCGCGTTGGCCACACCCCGGTCGGCGTCGTGGTCGTAGACCAGCCGGAAGATGATGCCCGCCGCCAGCATCGAGATCGCCATCGGCATGAAGACGAGGATCTTGAACGCCGTTCCCCAGCGCACCCGCTCGGTGAGCACCGCGAAGATCAGGCCGAGGACGGTGGCCGTGGTGGGCGCCAGCACCACCCACAGCGCCGTGTTCTTCAAGGCGGTGCGGATGGTGTCGTTGTGGACGATTTCCCGGTAGTTGCCGCCGCCCACGAAGGTGTCGCCGGAGCGGTCGAAGAAACTGCGGTAGACCGAGTAGCCGATCGGATGCACGACGAGCGCCCCGAGCAGCACGAGGGCCGGGAGGAGGAACGCCGCCGCGACCAGGCGGCGGCGCCGGGCCTCGGCGGACCTTCCGGCTCCGGCGGCGGCGGTGACGGTGGCGCGCGCGTGGTGCGGGGCCTTCGCCGTCACGGGATCAGCCCCCGTACGCCTTGGCCGCGTCCGCCTCCAGTTTCGCCTGGGCGCCCGCCACGTCCGAGGGGTTCGCCAGGAAGTCCTGGAGCGCCTTCCATTCGCCGGCGCCCGGGGTTCCGCCGAACGCGGCGGGGGCCTGGTCCGACATGTCGAAGCGGAAGTCGTCGCCCGCCGCGATCAGCGCCTTGGCGATGTCACGCTGGATGTCGTTCGGGTAGGCCTTCGGGTCGACCGCCTTGTTCGGGGAGACGAAACCGCCCTCGTGGGCCTGGATCTCCGCCGCGTCCGGCGAGGCCAGGAAGGTCAGCAGCGCCTGCGCGCCCTTCGACGGCTTCAGTGCTACCGCCACGTCACCGCCCGACACGACGGGAGCCTTGCCGCCGACCGCCGGGAAGGGGAACACCAGGGCGTCCTTGCCCACCTTCGCCTCGGTCTGCGTGATGTTCACGGCTACGAAGTCGCCCTCGAAGACCATCGCGGCCGCCGGCCGGTCGCCGCCGGTGAAGGTCTGCGTCACCGACTTCGGGAACTCGGTCGCCAGGGCCCCGCTCTGCCCGCCGGCGAGGAAGTCCTTGCGGCCGAACAGCTCGCCGAGCGTGGTCAGCGCCTGCTTGACGCTGTCGTCCGTCCACTTGATCTTGTGCTTGGCCAGCTGGTCGTACTTCTCCGGGCCCGCCTGCGAGAGGTAGACGTTCTCGAACCAGTCGGTGAGGGTCCAGCCGTCCGCGCCGGCCACCGAGACGGCCGGGGTGCCGGAGGCGGACAGGGTGTCGGCCGCCGTCAGCAGGTCCTTCCAGGTCTTCGGCGGCTGCACGCCCGCCGCCTCGAAGGCCTTCGCGTTGTACCAGATCAGCGACTTGTTGGCGGCCTTGTAGTAGACGCCGTACTGGGTGCCGTCGACCGCGCCCAGCGCCTTCCAGCCGTTCGAGTAGTTCTTGTCGAGCTGGGCCTTCGCCTCCGGGCCCACCGGCTGCGCCCATTTGTTCTGCACCGCCGAGACCAGCGCGCCGACCTGCGGGAGCAGCGCCACGTCCGGCGGCTGACCGCCCGCGATCTTCGTGCCGAGGAAGGTGACGATCGGGTCCTGGGCCGGGACGAAGGTGACGGTGGCGCCCGTCCGCTTCTCGAACTCCTTCAGGACCTTGGTGAAGTTCTCCTGCTCAGGGCCCGTCCAGACCGCCGCTACCGACAGCTTCTCGCCGGACAGCCGCGGTAACTCGACGCGCTGGCCCGTGGGGGCCGCCCCTCCCTGGGGCGGGTCCTCCTGCTTGCCGCCGTCCCCGCCGCCGCACGCCGTCAGCGCGAGTGCGCCCGCGGCGGCGAGGGCCGCACAGGAGTAGCCGCCTCCACGGCTCTTCACGCGGCTACGGCTCTTCGTGCGGCTCGTTCCCTGCTGCCTGCGCATGGCTGTGCCCCCGATGCCTGTCTGCTGCTCGTGGTGTGTCCCGTGCCACAAGGTCTACGCCGAGCCGGGCACCCCCGCAATACCGCCTCCCGGCATACGGGGGTGGGCAGCGGCTTGATCAGGGAGCCGGCGGGAACAGCACGGGTATCGCCGCGACCAGGTGCGAGGCCCGGTCCAGGGCGCTGGCCAGCAGCGCGAGGTCGGTCGGGCCATTGCCCAGCTCGCGCACCGGACGGCGGGCCGGCGGATCACCCATCCGCTCCCACTCCACCGGGACCACGGTCGGCCGCTGGGTCGCGGTGCGCGGGATCCGGCCGGTGACCCGGCCGCCCTGGAACGGGACCGTGGTGCCGTCGGCGTACCGGAGCCGGCCGCGGCCGGGACTCGGCCGGTCGGGTGCGTCGAGCTCGACCCGCAGGGCGCTCAGCCGGGCCAGTTCGGTGTCGTCCGTACGGTCCGGCCGGGCGCTGGTGGCCACCAGGTGCACGCCGAGCCGGGCACCCTCGCGCGCCACCGCCTCCAGCATGCGGACCACCGAACCGGCGGCGGGGCGGCCCGTACTGCCGAGCCCCGGCGCGACCAGCGCGTCGAAATCGTCGACCAGTACCACCAGGCGGGGCAACGGGCTGGGTCCCGCCGCCGGGTCGACGCGGACGGAGGCGGCGCGCAGCCGGAGGGTGCCGGTGCGCTGGGGGTCGAGATCGCCGCGCTGCTCGCCGGGGCTGGGCCGGCGGGGCGAGACCATCCGGTCGGTGACCTCGCGGCGGGCGTGCCACTCGGCGAACGGGACGCCGTCCAGCAGCTCGTGGCGGCGTTTGAGCTCGGCGCCGAGGGCCTGCGCGAACTCCCGCATGCGGACGGGGTCGGAGGCGACGAGGTGGGCGGAGACGTGCGGGAGCTCGGTGCAGGGCAGCAGCCCGTCGCCGCGCTCGCCGCCGGCGCCGTCGAGGAGTACGAGGCCCAGCCGGTCGGGGCGGGCGGCGGCGGCCAGCGAGGCGGCCACCGAACGCAGCAGCTCGGTCCGGCCGCTCCCGGCGGGGCCCTCGATGAGCAGGTGCGGGCCGTCGGCGACGAGTTCGGCCCCGACGGGTCCGCGCCGCCCGGCGCCGAGCACGACCTCGGCGCGGCCGCCGACGTCCTGCCCCTGGTCGGTGGCGGCGGCCCAGCGGGCCATCAGGGACGCCGGGGTGGCCCGGGCCAGGCCCAACTCGTCGAGCAGCCGGGAGGTTTGGGGGAGGGTGGCGGCCGCGGGCCGGTAGCCCCCGGCGCCGGGGGAGTCGGCCTTGTCGGCCTTCAGCGGGGCCAGCGCCCGGGCGAACCGTTCGGCCCACGCCGCCGAGACGGCGTCGGCGATGGCCGTCTCGCCGGGCGGGACCGGCCTGCCGGCGGTGACCGCGAAGGTCCGTACCGCCGTGGCCACATCACCGCTGAGCAGGGCGACCGCACCGCAGTCCCGGAAGGCGGGATTGTTCGCGCAGGCCGTCTCGTACGTCTCGGCGACCGGCGAGGCGGGGGTGGCGGCCGGGGCCTCCGCGAGCGCGAGCACGTGGATCCCGGCGGCGGGGCCGTGGGAGGCGATCCGGCCAGTGATGTCGCGCAGGGCCCCGGTGCCGGGATCCCCGTCGAGGACGAGGAGGGTGTACGGCCCCTCGTACGCGTCGGCGGCCTGCCGGACGGCGAGGGCGTCGGCGGCGGCCCAATTGCCGCCGAGAGGAGTGTCGTCGAGCCGTCGGGTCAGCTCACCGGTGCGGGCGGCCGCCTGGTCGCGGTCGTACGCGAGCAGCAGCCGGCAGTCCTGTCCGTGCGCGGGGCGTACGTGGGGCAGCCAGCCGAGCCAGCCCCAGTCGCGACGCCGGTCGGCGAGGCCGCGGGACCGGTCGGTGGAGACGAGCACGATCTCCAGCCGGGCGGGGGAGTGCAGGGCGGCGAGCTGGGCGATGACGGAGCGGGCCACACCGGTGAGCCTGGCCCGCGGCCCGGCGATGCCGAGCGCGCCGGCCTCGCGCAGCGCGACCCGGCTTCCGGCGCCGAGCCCGACGTCGAGCGCCCCGGGCGCGCGGGACCACAACCGCCCGGTCGGCCCGAGCGCGGTGAGGAGCAGCGCGGCGGGATCGTCGGCGTCGGGCACGACGGCAGGGTCCGCCTCGACCACGACCTCAACCTCGGCGACCTCCTCCCCCCGCACCCACTTCCGCGCCCACGCCCCAATCCCCCGCCGCCGCCCACCGCCGGGCACACCCCCGGCCCGCTCGCCCCACCCAGAGCCCACCCCGCCACCAACGCCGGCCCCGAGCCCGCGCCCGTCGCTTGAGGGCGCGCCTGCGCCGGGGCCTGCCCCGCGGGGCCGCTCCCCGCCGTGGCCTCCGGCCGCTGAGCTGGGCGTACCGCCCCAGTCGGCCCCGGGTGCGGGTGTCCCGGGGTGGTGCCCCGAGGCCGCGCCGGAGGCGCCGGGTGCCGGGTCGGGCCGGCCTGCGCCGGAGGCGCCGGGGCGGGGGGTTTCGGGGCGCAGCCCCGGGACGGGGTCGGGGGCGGAGCCCCCGTTTCGGGAAGGGGCGGGGTGGGGGAACAGCCCCTGCGGGCCGGAGCCCCCGCCGTACTGGGCATCCGCACCGGAGACACCGTCCGGGCCCGAGCCGGTCTGACCCGCGCCGGAGGCGTCACGGCGCAGCCCTGCGCCGGGGCCGTCCGACCCGGCCCAGCCGGAGCCGGTACCAACGCCCGTCCCGGGACGGGAGCCGATGTCCGCCCCGGAACCGGCGTCCGGACCCGTCCCGGAACCGGAGTCGGAGTCGGAGTCGTGGCCGGGGCCGGAGCCAATGCCCACCCCGGAACGGGAGCCAACGCCCGTCCCGGAACCGGTGTTCGGACCCGTCCCGGAGTTGGAGCCAGAGCCAGAGCCGGAGCCGAAGCCGAAGCCGGAGCCGGAGCCGGAGCCGGAGCCGGAGCTGGAGTTGGAGCCGAAGCCGGAGCTCGGCCCCGTCGGGATCGACAGGTGGCCCTCATGGTCAGGGGTGACCGGAAGGGCGGTGGGGGCCGCGGCGGCGAGCCGGAGGGTGGATTCGCCGACCCGCAGCAGCGCCCCCGGCGGCAACGGCACCGCCCGCACCCCCACCACCGCCCCGTCCAGCGTCGTCCCGTTCGTCGAGTTCAGGTCGGCGACCGCCACACGCCCGTCCGCCATCACCGTCACCGCACAGTGCAGCCGCGACACATCCGGATCGTCCAGCGGTACATCGGCGTCCGCGGACCGCCCGATCCGCACCGCCCCCGGATGCAGCAGATGCACCCCGCCCGCGTCCGGCCCCGCCACCACGTGCAGTTGCGGAGCACCCAGGCTCTCCTCCGGCAGGACATCCGGCACCGGCCCGTGCACCGCCAGCACCGCCCCGTCCACCAGCGGCGGCTCCCCCAGTACCCGCCGCTGGAGGTCCAGCCGCTCCGCACCGGCGTACAGCACCACCGTGCCCCCGGTGTCGGGCCCGGCGACGGCCGCCGCGAGCCCGGAGGCCACCGCGGCGAGCGCCGTACCGGGGGGCGCTGTGACGAGCACGTCACAGCTCGCGGGCGCGGTCGCGGCCTGGTGGCCGCTGCGCGACCCGAGGACGGTCAGCCGGATCTGCATCGCCGTCAGCGGTCCCTTCTGCGCGGTGCGCGGTGCGTGCGCCGGCAGGGGAACGGCAGGGCATGGCTGCCCGATCACCCCCCACCCGGCACGGCGCGTCGTCCGGTCAGGTCTGCCGGAAGGAGGGGCTCCCGTCCCCGCCGTTCCGTACGGGTGCATCCTCGCACCTGTCGCCGACAACGCGCCCGGCACCTGCCGATAATTGATCTTGATCGGTCGCGGCCCGGTGCGCTCACCGAACAAATACGGACACCAAGCCGAGGGAACGGTGGAAAATGGCCTCGGCATACGCCGCAAACATCACTCTTCGTACATATGTACGGCAACCAACCCTCGGTGCCCGGCGTCTTCCCCAGGGACACCCCCTAGAGTGGGCCGGAAAATAGACCCGTCGGGACCGTCCGAACCACCACCGACGACGACCGACGACGAACGACAGACAACGACAGCAGGGGAGCGCGAGACGTGCGGCCAGTCGGCAGCAAGTACCTGCTCGAGGAGCCGCTCGGCCGCGGCGCCACGGGCACTGTCTGGCGTGCCCGCCAGAGGGAGACCGCCGGCGCGGAGGCGGCCGTCGCCGGGCAGCCCGGCGAGACCGTGGCCATCAAGGTCCTGAAGGAGGAGCTGGCCCAGGACGCGGACATCGTCATGCGCTTCCTGCGCGAGCGCTCCGTCCTGCTGCGCCTGACCCACCCCAACATCGTGCGCACCCGCGACCTCGTCGTCGAGGGCGACCTCCTCGCGCTCGTCATGGACCTGATCGACGGCCCGGACCTGCACAAGTACATCCGGCAGAACGGCCCCTTCACGCCGGTCGCGGCGAGCCTGCTGACCGCCCAGATCGCGGACGCGCTCGCCGCCAGCCACGCCGACGGCGTGGTCCACCGCGACCTGAAGCCCGCCAACGTGCTGCTCGACGAGCGCGGCGGCCAGATGAAGCCGATGCTCACCGACTTCGGCATCGCGCGCCTCGCCGACTCCCCGGGCCTGACCCGCACCCACGAGTTCGTGGGCACCCCGGCCTACGTCGCGCCCGAGTCCGCCGAAGGCCGCCCGCAGACCTCTGCCGTCGACATCTACGGCGCCGGCATCCTCCTCTACGAACTGGTCACCGGCCGCCCCCCGTTCGCCGGTGGCACCGCGCTCGAAGTGCTCCACCGCCACCTCAGCGAGGACCCGCAGCGGCCCTCCACCCTGCCCGAGCCGGTGTGGACCGTCATCGAGCGCTGCCTGCGCAAGGAGCCGGGCGAGCGCCCGAGCGCGGAGAGCCTGGCCCGCGGGCTGCGCGTGGTCGCCTCCGGCATCGGCGTGCACTCCTCGCCGGCCGAGGTGGAGGCCGCCCTCGGCGTCGGCGGGCTGCTCGCCCCCGACCCCTCGCCGGCGCTGGTCCCCGAGACCCCGGGGGCGGCCGGCGCGACCCGGACGCCCGGCGGACACCAGGGCACCCCGATGGGTGCCTACGACCCGAACGCCATGACCAGCGTGATGCCGCCGGTCGGCGCCGCCGACGCCACCTCGGTGCTGCCCAGCACCGGAGCTCCGGCCGCGGACCCGACCTCGGTGATGCCCCCGGTGCAGCAGCCGGACCAGCCGCACCCGTGGCAGTCGCAGATGCAGGCGGCCCGGGACCGCAACGAGCAGACGCAGATCCAGTACCTCGACCCCAGCGAGGACCCCCTGCGCCGCCGCCCGCAGCGCCAGGCGCCCCCGCCGCCGCAGCAGCAGCCGTACCGCCAGGGCCCGCCGCCGCAGCAGTACCAGCAGCAGCCCCCGCAGTACCAGCAGCCGCCGCAGCAGCAGTACGCGCCGCCGCCTCCGCCGCCGCAGCACTACCAGCAACAGCAGCGCCAGCCTCAGCAGTACCAGCAGCCGCAGCAGCCCCAGCAGCCCCAGTACCGCCAGGCGCCCCCGCCGCAGCAGCAGCCCCCGCAAGGCCCGCCGCCGCAGCAGCGCGCCCCGCGGGAGCCCCTCGAGCCGCGCCGCCGCAGCGCCAACCCGGTGCGCATCCCGGGCCTGGGCTGCCTCAAGGGATGCCTGGTCATGATCCTGGTGTTCTTCGTGGCGGGCTGGCTGGTCTGGGAGCTGACCCCGCTCCAGGAATGGGTCGGCACCGGCAAGGGCTGGTGGGACCAGGTGTGGACGTGGGGCTCGGACGCCGTCGACTGGATCAGCACGGTCGGAGACTCCGCGGAGAGCATCTCCAACCCGTGACCGCGCCCCTGTAGCGCTGAGTTCGTGGATTTGTCGACTTCTGGGACGTGATTTCGCCCGCAGAAGTGAAGGTCGCCGCGAATCGTGCCCCCTGCTGGCCTCCAAGGCCCACGCGGCCGCGTAGCTTTGGTGCGTACGCCAGCCGCTGAGGGAGCAGTCGTGGCACGGAAGATCGGCAGCCGGTACACCGCGCACCAGATCCTGGGGCGCGGCAGCGCGGGCACGGTGTGGCTGGGCGAGGGGCCGGACGGGCCCGTCGCCGTCAAACTGCTGCGCGAGGACCTCGCGTCCGACCAGGAGCTGGTCGGGCGGTTCGTCCAGGAGCGCAGCGCGCTGCTCGGCCTGGAACACCCGCACGTGGTCTCCGTCCGCGACCTCGTCGTCGACGGCAACGACCTCGCCCTCGTCATGGCCCTCGTCCGGGGTACGGACCTCCGTACGCGCCTCGACCGCGAGCGGCGGCTCGCCCCCGAGGCGGCCGTGGCGATCGTCGCGGACGTGGCGGACGCGCTGGCGGCGGCGCACGCGGCGGGCGTGGTGCACCGCGACGTCAAGCCGGAGAACGTCCTGCTGGACATGCAGGGCCCGCTCGGCCCGGGCGGCGCGCACCCGGCGCTGCTGACCGACTTCGGCGTGGCCAAGCTGATCGACTCCCCGCGGCGGACCTCCGGGACCGGCGGCGGCGTCGGTGGTGGTGGCGTTGGTGGCGGCGGGCGGGCCATGGCCCCGCCGACGCGGATCATCGGCACGCCGGACTATCTGGCGCCGGAGATCGTGGAGGGGCTGCCTCCGCGGGCGGCGGTGGACATATACGCGCTGGCCACGGTGCTGTACGAGCTGCTGGCCGGGTTCACGCCGTTCGGCGGCGGGCACCCGGGGGCGGTGCTGCGGCGGCATGTGACGGAAACGGTCGTTCCGCTGCCGGGGATCCCGGACGAGCTGTGGCAGCTGATGGTCCAGTGCCTGGCCAAGGCCCCGGCCTCGCGGCTGCGGGCGTCGGAGCTGTCCGCGCGGCTGCGGGACCTGCTGCCGCTGCTGGTCGGGATGCCGCCGCTGGATGTGGACGAGCCGGACGATCTCGAACCGGATCCCTCGGATCGCCCGGAGGAGGCGCCCGCGGCCACCGATCCGGTGCGGCGGCGGGGGGTGGTTCCGCTGGTGCCGGGGTCTGCGACGGACTCCAACCGGGACACCCATACGTCGATGCGGGTGCCGGGGCCGGACGAGCTGGCCGGGGGTGCGCTGGGTACGGCCCGCGTCCCGCGCCCCTCGGGCGGGCACCGGCCGGGCTCCGCCCGGCACCGGGCGGACACGGTCCGCAAGCGGAGGCTGATGCTTTCGGCGTCGGCGGTGCTGCTGGCTGCTGCGCTGGGCGTGGGCGGCTGGCTCGCCGCCTCCGGCGACCCGGCCACCCCACCGCCCCCGGACGGCAAACACACCGCCCCCCTCACCCCCCGGCCCTAGCCGCCGCCGCCCCGCTGCGCGGAGCCCTGCCCGGTCCTCGAACGCCTGGACGGCTGAAGCCCCTGGGGCTTCGCCCCAGACCCCGCGCCTCAAACGCCGGCGAGGCTGGGTGGTGCGGCGGGGGTCCGGGGACTCTGACCCGGGAAACGGAGAAAGGGCGGGGCGGGGAGGGGAAGGCCCGCGGAGCGGGGCCCGGAGGGCTAGGCCTCGACCAGTTCCGGGTGCCAGCGCCGCGCAACGGCCGGGTGCGCCCGAACCCACCCCTTCAGCTCGTTACGCCCGTACTCCGCATGGAGGGGGTTCGACGCGTCGTGGGCGATACCGGGCGCCGACCGCAGGTACTCACCCGGGACCGTGTCCACCACCGCGTCCAGCCGCGGGTTGTAGAAGAACGGCACCGAATACCGCTCCACCGCCCCCGGCGGGCTCACCACCCGGTGGTCCGTGGCCGTCAGGTAGCCCTCCGTCGCGATCTCCAGCAGCTCGCCCAGGTTGACGACGAACGCCCCCGCCATCGGCGGCACGTCCAGGTACTCCCCGTCCCGGACCACCTGGAGGCCGCCCACCGAGTCCTGGAGCAGCAGGGTCAGGAAGCCGTAGTCCTTGTGGGCCCCCACCCCCTGGTCGGCTCCCGACGGCGCGGATCCCGGGTAGCGGATCAGCTTCGTGTGCAGGTGGGGCCGGTCCGCGAAGGCCGCGTCGAAGAAGTCCGCCGGGGCGCCGATCGAGGTCAGGAGCTCCTGGAGCAGCCGGTGCGCCACCGCGGCCAGCCGCGCCTGCCACTCCAGCACCGCCGTCCGCAGCTCCGGCAGCGCCGCCGGCCACTGGTTCGGTCCCTCCAGCCACAGGTACGCCGGATCCCCCGGCCCCAGCGCCGGCGCCGGCCGCTCGGCGCCGACGTCCAGCTGGTCCCGCCAGTCGGAGGCCCCGCCCGTCAGCTCATGGCCGATCCTGGTGTAGCCGCGGAAGTGCGGGGAGTTCAGATTGCTCACGGCCAGCCGGTCGGTCTCCGGCAGTGCGAAGAAAGCCCTGGTCAGCTCCAGGATGCGGGCGGTCTCCGCATCGGTGACCCCGTGCCCGGTGAGGTGCAGGAAGCCGGTGTCCCTCGCTGCCGCGTGCAGCTTCTTCAGGAAGTCGCCCCGCTGGGCGGGGTCGTCGGCTTGGGCGAGGTCAAGGACAGGGAGGGTGTGCGCGGACGGCATGACGGCTCCGTTTCGGGATGTCACGGGGTCCTGTTCCCGGGGATGTCGGGGCAGCGGATGGAGGGGGCCGCCGGCAGGGATGTCGCCGGGGCCGCGGGACCGCGTACAGGACCAAGTCGGATCGGTGTGGATCAGGCTTGGGGAAAGTCCGGCGGCGGACAGCTCGTCGTGGTGACACGCATGTGGTCCACATGGCGGCGCTTCACGAGGAGAACAGTCATACGGTGAGCGTACGCCCGTACCCCCGCCCGCCAGAACGGGTTGATACAGGCGCGATCGAGCCTGGCCGGACAGGGCCGTCCGATGACCGGCTACGCTGGACCCGTGGCAGTCGTCGATGTTTCCGAAGAGCTGAAGTCCCTCTCCTCGACCATGGGGTCGATCGAGGCCGTCCTGGACCTCGACAAGCTGAGGGCAGATATCGCCGTGCTCGAGGAGCAGGCCGCCGCGCCGTCCCTGTGGGACGACCCGGAAGCCGCCCAGAAGATCACGAGCAAGCTTTCGCACCTCCAGGCCGAGGTCCGCAAGACCGAGACCCTGCGCGGGCGCATCGACGACCTTTCGGTGTTGTTCGAGCTCGCCCAGGAGATGGACGACGCGGACACCCTCGCCGAGGCGGAGACCGAGCTGGTCTCCGTACGCAAGGCGCTGGACGAGATGGAAGTCCGGACCCTCCTCTCCGGCGAGTACGCCGAGCGCGAGGCCCTGGTCAACATCCGCGCCGAGGCCGGCGGCGTCGACGCCTCCGACTTCGCCGAGCGCCTCCAGCGCATGTACCTGCGCTGGGCCGAGCGCCACGGCTACTCCACCGAGATCTACGAGACCTCGTACGCGGAAGAGGCCGGCATCAAGTCGACCACCTTCGTCGTCAAGGCCCCGTACGCCTACGGCACGCTCTCGGTCGAGCAGGGCACCCACCGCCTCGTGCGCATCTCGCCCTTCGACAACCAGGGCCGCCGCCAGACTTCCTTCGCGGGTGTCGAAGTGCTGCCGGTCGTCGAGTCCAGCGACCACGTCGAGATCGACGAGGGCGAACTGCGCATCGACGTGTACCGCGCCTCCGGCCCCGGCGGCCAGGGCGTCAACACGACCGACTCGGCGGTGCGCATCACGCACATCCCGACCGGCATCGTGGTCTCCTGCCAGAACGAGCGCTCGCAGATCCAGAACAAGGCCAGCGCCATGAACGTCCTCCAGGCCAAGCTGCTGGAGCGGCGCCGCCAGGAGGAGCAGGCCAAGATGGACGCCCTCAAGGACGGCGGCAGCTCCTGGGGCAACCAGATGCGGTCCTACGTCCTGCACCCGTACCAGATGGTCAAGGACCTGCGGACGGAGTTCGAGGTCGGCAACCCGCAGGCGGTGCTCGACGGCGAGATCGACGGCTTCCTGGAGGCGGGCATCCGCTGGCGCAAGCAGCAGGAGCAGACCGCGTAACACCCCACGCACACGTGAAGGGCCCGGACACCACATGGTGGTGTCCGGGCCCTCACGCGTTGTCGTCCAGTCAGGCGGGCCCAAGCGGGCCTACGCGGCTCCAGGCAGGCCTAGGCGAGGCCTAGGCGGTCTGCTGGGCCACCAGTGCCAGCGCTGCCACCAGCACCACCAGAAGCACGATGAGCGCCATGGGGTTCAGGCCTGCGAAGGGGCTGCTCTCCTGCTGGAGGCGCTCCCGGTTCGCCCGGCACACCGGGCAGCGGCCCTGGCTGACGGGCGCGGCGCAGTTCGCGCACACGAGCCGGTCATACGTCATGCGCTCCTCCTCTCGTTCCCCTGGTACTCCTGGTATAACGGCGCGGGGAACCAGACCGTTCCCCCTACCACTGTGCCAGCTCTCACGACATTCGGCGCGGCCCGTCCGGGCAATCGCGATACTGCCCCTCCGTGACCAGGGGATATATCGGGCAACTCCGGACGCCGGGTCCCCACCGCCCGCCCGTTCGCGTAGGGTCACGCACACCTACCCCCGGCGACCGTGGTGCACCCGTGATCCGATTCGACAACGTCTCCAAGTCCTACCCGAAGCAGAACCGTCCCGCACTCAGAGATGTCTCCCTGGACATCGCGAAGGGCGAGTTCGTCTTCCTGGTCGGCTCCTCCGGCTCCGGCAAGTCCACCTTCCTGCGGCTGGTCCTGCGCGAGGAGCGGGCGAGCCACGGCCAGGTGCACGTCCTGGGCAAGGACCTCGCCAAGCTCTCCAACTGGAAGGTCCCGCAGATGCGGCGCCAGCTGGGGACCGTGTTCCAGGACTTCCGCCTGCTGCCCAACAAGACGGTGGCCGAGAACGTGGCCTTCGCCCAAGAGGTCATCGGCAAGCCGAGGGGCGAGATCCGCAAGGCCGTCCCGCAGGTCCTCGAACTGGTGGGCCTGGGCGGCAAGGAGGACCGGATGCCGGGCGAGCTCTCCGGCGGTGAGCAGCAGCGCGTCGCCATCGCCCGCGCCTTCGTCAACCGCCCCGCCTTGCTGATCGCGGACGAGCCCACCGGCAACCTCGACCCGCAGACCTCCGTCGGAATCATGAAGCTGCTGGACCGGATCAACCGGACCGGTACCACCGTGATCATGGCGACGCACGACCAGCAGATCGTGGACCAGATGCGCAAGCGCGTCATCGAACTCGAACAGGGCCGTCTCGTCCGCGACCAGTCGCGCGGCGTCTACGGCTACCAGCACTGAAAGGCCCCTGAGACGCCATGCGCGCCCAGTTCGTCATGTCGGAGATCGGGGTCGGTCTCCGTCGCAATCTGACCATGACCTTCGCGGTCATCATCTCCGTGGCCCTGTCGCTGGCCCTGTTCGGTGGCTCCCTGCTCATGCGCGACCAGGTGAGCAAGATGAAGGGCTACTGGTACGACAAGGTCAACGTCTCGATCTACCTCTGCAACAAGAACGACGCCGAGGGGACCGGCGGCGCCTCCTGCTCCAAGGGTGCGGTGACCCCGGAGCAGAAGCAGGCCCTGCAGACCGAGCTCAAGGGCATGGAACTCGTCGAGGCCGTCACGTACGAGTCCGCCGACGAGGCCTACAAGCACTACAAGGAGCAGTTCGGCCACACCGCGCTGGCCGCTTCGATCACCCCGGACCAGATGCAGGAATCCTTCCGGGTGAAGCTCAAGCAGCCCGAGAAGTACAAGGTGATCACCACCTCGTTCGCGGGCCGCGACGGGGTCCAGTCGGTCGCCGACCAGAGCACCGTCCTGGACAACCTCTTCCGGCTGCTGGGCTATCTCAACTGGGCTGCCCTCGGCATCATGTTGATCATGCTGGTGGTGGCGCTGCTGCTGATCGTCAACACGGTGCGCGTCTCGGCCTTCAGCCGGCGGCGCGAGACCGGGATCATGCGGCTCGTGGGCGCCTCCAGCTTCTACATCCAGGTGCCGTTCATCATGGAGGCCGCGTTCGCCGGCCTCATCGGCGCCGTCTTCGCCTGCGGAATGCTGGGCGCAGGCCAGTACTTCGTGATCGACCACGGTGCCTCGCTGCGCGAGAAGATGGAGTTGATCAACTTCATCGGCTGGGACTCCGTCCTCACCAAGCTGCCGCTGGTGCTGGTCATCGGGGTGCTGATGCCCTCGCTCGCGGCCTTCGTCGCCTTGCGCAAGTACCTGAAGGTGTGACAAGCGCCCCGTGCGCGGTCCGGCCAACCACCGGTACCGCTGCGGGGCTTGTCCTAGACTCGACGCCATGCCGGGTCCACCCGCCTCCTCTCTCCGGCCCCGCGACCTGCGTCGCGGGGCCGTCTTGACGTTGGCCTTCCTCGCGGCCCTCGGCACCGCCGCGAGCGCGGGCTGCTGGGACCGCGCGGACGCCACGGACGCCGCCGGGTTACCAGCGGCAAGCAGTACGAGTGCCCCCGCCGTCCCCGCGCCCGCACCGCCCCGCGAGGCCGGCACCGCCGACCGGGAGGCCGTGGCCCGCGCCGCCGCCGATGCCGTCGCCGAGGGCAAGTCCGGCAAGAAGGCCGCCCAGGAGGTGGTCAGCCGCAGCGGAGACCGTTGGGGCGTCGTCTACGACCAGGGCGAGTACGCCGCCTTCACCGAGGACCTCGACGGCCGCTGGACCGGCGTCGGGCTCTGGACCGAGCGCCTGCGGGACGGCCGCATCGAGATCGACCGGGTCCAGCCCGGCAGCCCCGCCGCCCGGGCCGGCCTGACCGCCGGGGACCGGCTGCTGAGTGTCGACGGCCACCGCGTCACGGGGCTGGCCGTGGCCGAGGTGGTGGCCCTGCTGCGCGGCGAGGCCGGCACCCGGGTCGTACTGAGCCTCAGCCGGGACGGCGTCACCCTCACCGAGACCGTCCGCCGCGAACAGCTGCGCTCCGAGCCCGTGACCGTACGGCTGCTCCCGGGCGGGATCACCGTCATCAAGGTCGCCTCCTTCACCCGCGGCTCGGGCGAACGCGTTCAGGAAGCCGTGCGGGCGGCCCCCCCCGGCGCCGGCGTGATGCTGGACCTGCGCGGCAACCCGGGCGGGCTGGTCACCGAGGCGGTGAAGGCCGCCTCCGCCTTCCTGGACGGCGGCCTGGTGGCCACGTACGACGTACGGGGAACCGAGCACGCCCTGTACGCGCCCCGGGGCGGGGACACGGTCAGGCCGCTGGTCGCGCTGGTCGACGGCGGCACGATGAGCGCGGCCGAGCTGGTCGCGGGCGCCCTCCAGGACCGCGGCCGCGCGGTGACGGTCGGGACGCGGACCTTCGGCAAGGGCTCGGTGCAGATGCCGACGCAGCTCCCGGACGGCTCGGTGGCCGAGCTGACGGTGGGCACGTACCGCACTCCGGCGGGCCGCAGCCTGGACGGCGGCGGCATCAGCCCGGACCTGGCGGCCGACGAAGGGGCCGAGGAGCGGGCCCGTACGGTATTGGGTGGCCTCGGGGTGGGTCCGTAGTGCGAAAATGGCCGCACTATGGCTAAGGAAAAAGGGCGCAAGCTGATCGCCCAGAACAAGAAGGCGCGGCACGACTACACGATCCTCGACACCTACGAGTGCGGTCTCGTGCTCACCGGTACCGAGGTGAAGTCCCTGCGCCAGGGCCGTGCCTCCCTGGTGGACGGCTTCGTGTCGATGGAGGGCAACGAGGCCTGGCTGTACAACGTGCACGTGCCGGAGTACAGCCAGGGCACCTGGACCAACCACAGCGCCCGCCGCAAGCGCAAGCTCCTCATGCACCGCGAGGAGATCGACAAGCTGGACTCGAAGTCGCAGGAGTCGGGCCACACGATCGTGCCCCTCGCCCTGTACTTCAAGGACGGCCGCGCGAAGATCGAGATCGCGCTGGCGAAGGGCAAGAAGGAGTACGACAAGCGTCAGACGCTGCGCGAGAAGCAGGACACCCGCGAGACGAACCGCGCGATCGCGGCGGTGCGGCGCAAGCAGCGCGGCACGGTTTAACCTCCTGGCACGCGGAGGTGCACTTCGCGTACCATGGCGTCAGCACCTCCGCTCGCGGGGGATGCTGTTTGTTAAAAAAACATGGGGATGATCGGTTTCGACAGCGGATGTCGATGCAGGGGAAGCGAGCCGAGGAAGCGGCAATGATCTCGCTAACCATATGTCGCAAACAATAATCGCCAACTCCAAGAGCGATAACTCCCGCTTCACCCTCGCTGCCTAATAACAGTGAGCTGAAGCCTCTGTGAGGAGCGTCAGCCCGGAAGTGGTCCCGGTCCGGATCCTGGCGTCAATTAGGGATCTAAACCTCTAGCCCCGGTCACGGGGGCTGGAGGGAAATCAAACAGTGACTGAGCCCGTCGGAGACTTGTCCGTGTGATCTCCGGGGCCGAGAAAATCGCAGCGGACTGCGCTCGGAGAAGCCCTGCTTCTGCACCGTTGGACGCGGGTTCGATTCCCGCCATCTCCACTCATCCCATGTGGGCTAAGGCCCCGCGGCCTCACGGCTGCGGGGCCTTTGTCATGCGTCCGGGCCCCACGGCTGGTCAGTAGTGGTAGCGCAGCTTGAGGATCTTCACTTCCTTGTCATCGACGCGGTACACGAGCCGGTGTTCGTCGTCGATGCGGCGGGACCAGTAGCCCGACAGGTCGCCCTTCAAGGGTTCGGGCTTGCCGGTCCCGGTGAACGGGGTGCGCTGGATCTCGCCGATCAGACGCGTGATCCTGACGGCCCTCTTCCTGTCGGACGTCAGCCAGAACAGGAAGTCCTCCCACCCGTCGGGGTCGAAGCTGACGCCTCTCACTCGTCACCTGCCGCGTCGGCCGTCAGGCTCTCCAGCTCCTCCATAGTCTTGGTGATCCCGCTGTTTCCTGCCTTGTCGCGGGCGACGGCCTCCATGAGGCGGCGGGCGTTGGCGGGGGAGCGCAGCAGGTAGACGGTCTCCTGCCAGGACTCGTAGTCCTCGGCGGACATCAGGACGGCGTCACCTGCGTTGGAGGTGATGCGCTTTACGGTGTGGTCGGCGGCTACCTCCTTGATGAGGTTGAACAGGTTGGCGCGTGCGGTGGTCGCCGAGACGGCGGGTGTGGACACGAGCACCCCTCTCGCGTACAGGAATTTGGTACGTACCGCTTCTCGGTACATATGAAAACTATCACCTGTACCGGATTCCCGTACATAGTGAGTGTCGTCGGTCGGCCGAGCGCCCGTCCACGCGCGGCACCGCCAGCCGCCGACCACCTGTGAGGGCGGAGTGGGCGCCGGGGCCACGGCCTACTCGATTCCGCTGCCGATGCCGCCCCTGCGGCAGGCCTGAGTCAGCAGCGCGGCGCAGGTCGCGGTGGCCGGGAGGACGTACGCCGTGGTGGTGCCGAGGTGTTCGACGGTGAAGCCGGCTGTCGCGGACCCGGCCGCGATACCGGCCAGGATGGCGGTGACGGCCACGGTCATGCCCTCGTTGAGGCGGCCCTCGGGGGTGAGGGTGTGGACCCGGGACATGGCCGTCACCATCGTCGGGGCCGTGGCCATGCCCGCCAGGAGCAGGGCGACGGCGAGGAGGGGCACGGATCCGGTGGCCGCCGCCGCCCAGGGGAGGGCCATCGCGGCCGAGAGGAAGAGCAGGCAGGTCCGCAGGCCCCGGGGGCGCAGCGTGCCGTAGAGCAGGCCGGCCGCGCAGGAGCCGGCCGCCTGGAGGGCCAGGACCGGGCCGGAGACGGCGCCGAGGCCGTGTGCGTCGAGGTGGGCGATCGAGGTGACCTCCATGGAGCCGAAGACCCCGCCCAGGCAGAGGAACAGGGCGAGCAGGGGGAGGAGGGGGCGCAGGGGGGAGGGACGGCGGGTGGTGGGGGTGCCCGTCAGCGGGGGTTCCGTGGCGCGCTGGGCGGTGAAGACCAGCATGCCGGTGAGGAGCAGCGCCGCGCCGGTGAGGGTGCCCGCCTCCGGGAAGACGGCGGTGCAGAGGGAGGCCGCGAGGACCGGGCCGAGCATGAAGCAGAGCTCGTCGGCGGCCTGCTCGAAGGACATCGCGGTGTGGTGGGCGCCGGGGGAGCCGCGCAGCAGCAGGGTCCAGCGGGCGCGTGACATGCCGCCGATGTTGGGGGTGGTGGCGGTCGCCGCGTAGGAGGCGAAGAGGGTCCAGGCCGGGGCCTGGGTACGGACGCACACGATGAGGGAGAGGGAGCCGAGGACCGCGATCAGGGTGGCGGGGAGCGCGATCCGGGCCTGGCCGTGGCGGTCGATCAGCCGGGCCGTCCAGGGCGCCACGAGGGCGGTCGCGGCCAGGCCGGACGCGGTGACCGCGCCGGCGAGGGCGTACGAGCCGCGCTGCCCGGCGATCATCATGACCGCGCTGATCCCGAACATGCCCATGGGGAGGCGGGCGATGAGGTTCCCGGCGGTGAAGGCGCGGGTGCCGGGGAGGGCGAACAGGCGCCGGTAGGGGCCGCCGGGGCCACGGCCACGGCCGGAGCCGGAGCCGGAGCCGGAGCCGGAGCCGGAGCCGCGGCCGGGGCCACCGCCGGGGCCGCCCGGTGTGCGCTTAGCAGGGGCGGGCCGTGGCTGTGGCTGCCGCTGCGGGGGCGCGGCCAGGACCAGGGTGGCGCCGGTCACGGTCATGAGGGGGGTGGAGGGCATGGGAAGAGCCTCGCGGCAGCCGCCCGGCCCCGTCCAACACCTGTTCGGAGGCCTCTTACGCAGTTCTGTTGTTAGTCTCCGGGCGTGATACCCCATGATGTGGAACCCCGGCTGCTGCGCGGGTTCGTCGCCGTGGCCGAGGAGCTGCACTTCACCCGGGCCGCCGCCCGGCTGTACGTCGCCCAGCAGGCGCTGAGCAGAGACGTGCGGCGGCTCGAACGCGCCCTGGGCGCGGGACTGTTCGTGCGCACCACCCGTGCCGTCGAGCTGACCCCGGACGGGGAGCGGCTGCTGCCGCTGGCCCGGAAGGTGCTGGCCGCGCACGAGGAGCTGGCCGCCGCCTTCGCCGAGCCCGGGCCGCTGCTCGTCGACCTGAACACCGCCGGGCCGAGCTCGGGGCGCACCGTGCTGGAGCGGGCGCGGGAACTCGCCCCGGGCTGCGAACTGATGGCCCGGTTCGAGAGCGGGCTGACCCATGCCGCCGCCGAGATCGCCGCCGGGCGCCTCGACGTGGCGTTCGGGTACGCCGCCGGGCTGGACCCGGCACTGCGGGCGCGGCTCGCGTACACGCCCGTACGGTACGAGCCGCTCGCCGTGCTGCTGCCCGAGGGGCACGCGTCGGCCGGGCCGGACGGTGTGCCGTTGCCCCTGGCCGCGCTGGCCGGGGAGACCGTGTACGCCGGGGCCGGCAATCCGCGGACCCTGGAGTGGACGGGCCTCGCGCGCGAGCTCTTCGCCGGGCGGGGGATCGCGCTGGCGCCGCCCGCGCCGGTGGCCGTCGGCAAGGAGGAGTTCCGCCGGGTGATGGCCAAGACCCGCAATCCGGTGCTGGTGACCGTGGACTTCCCCGACATGCCCGGGTGCGTAAAGCGGCCGCTGACCGATCCGGTGCCGCTGTCGCCGCTCGCGATGGTGTGGCGCAGGGGTTTCGGGCATCCCGGGCTGGACGCCCTCATGGACGCCGCCGGCGGGCTCGCGGCCGAGCGGGGCTGGCTGGAAGTGCCCCCGGGGAGCTGGCTGCCCGCGGCGCTCACACCGGGCCCGCGCGGCGGGTGAGAGCAAGGTTTCGCGGCGGTCATCCGGCGGGGACCGGGGCCGAAACGCGCCGTTCCTACGGTCGTCACCACGGACGCGACAGCTGTGGAGGCGTGTGATGACCGGTACGACCGCACCGCGCAAGGGGGGCCGCTGGATCGAGCGGTGGGACCCCGAGGACGAGACCTTCTGGAAGGAGTCCGGGGAGCGGGTTGCCCGGCGCAACCTCCTCTACTCCGTTCTGTCCGAGCACATCGGGTTCTCGATCTGGTCCCTGTGGTCGGTGATGGTGCTCTTCATGGGCCCCAAGTACGGGATCGACCCGGCGGGGAAGTTCTTCCTGATCGCGACCGCCACCTTCGTGGGGGCCCTGGCACGGGTGCCCTACACCTTCGCCGTCGCACGGTTCGGCGGGCGCAACTGGACCGTCGTCAGCGCCCTGCTGCTGCTCGGGCCGGCAGTGGCCGCGCTGGTGGTCATGGAGCCCGGGACCTCGTACGGGACCTTCCTGGCGGTGGCCGCGCTGACGGGTGTGGGCGGCGGCAACTTCGCCTCGTCGATGACGAACATCAACGCCTTCTTCCCGCTGCGCAAGAAGGGCTGGGCGCTGGGGCTGAACGCGGGCGGCGGGAACATCGGCGTGCCCGTGGTGCAGCTCGTCGCGCTGCTGGTCATCGGTACCGCGGGGGCGGGGCACCCGCGGCTGCTGCTCGCGGTGTACATCCCGCTGATCGTGGTCGCGGCCGCGCTGGCCCTCGTACGCATGGACAACCTGGCGCCGGTACGCAACGACACCGGTGCGGTGCGGGAGGCGATGCGCGACGCGCACACCTGGATCATGGCCTTCCTGTACATCGGCACCTTCGGGTCCTTCATCGGCTACAGCTTCGCCTTCGGGCTGGTGCTCCAGACGCAGTTCGGGCGGACCCCGCTCCAGGCGGCCTCGCTGACCTTCATCGGGCCGCTGCTCGGCTCCCTGATCCGGCCGGTGGGCGGGGCGCTCGCGGACCGGTTCGGCGGGGCGCGGATCACGCTCGGGACGTTCGTGGCGATGGCGGCGGCGACCGGGGTGGTCGTCCTGGCCTCGGTGCGCGAGTCGCTGCCGGTGTTCCTCATCGGGTTCGTGGCGCTGTTCGCGCTGAGCGGGCTGGGCAACGGGTCGACGTACAAGATGATCCCGGGCATCTTCCAGGCCAAGGCGCTGGCGCGGGGCATGAGCGGTGAGGCCGCGGCCGCGTACGGGCGGCGGCTGTCCGGGGCCTCGATGGGGCTGATCGGTGCGGTGGGCGCGCTCGGCGGGCTCGGCATCAACCTGGTGTTCCGGGAGGCGTTCCTGAGCACCGGGACGGGGACGGGTGCCTTCGTGACCTTCCTCGGCTTCTACGCGCTGTGCTGCGCGGTCACCTGGGCGGTATACCTTCGGCGGCCCGCCGAGGCCGCGCCGGTGACGGCCGGGGCTGTGGCGAAACCGCAGCTCACCTCGGTGTAACAGCGGTTAACGGCGCCGAAATGCGGCGGAACCGAGCCTGACACGCCGACTTGGCAGGCTCGGTTCCGCCACGGTATCCCCGACCCACTTGCAAGGCAGGTCACCATGGACGACGAGACGCGCACCGTCCCATCGGCAGGTCCGGCGTCGGCTCTGCCGTCGGATCGGGTGCCGGGTCCGGTGCCGGTACCGGATCCTGCGCCGGTGCCGGGTCCGCAGAGCGGTCCGCCGGGCGGTCCGTCGGCCGGTCCGCAGGCCGGGCCGCTGGCCGGCTTCACCGTCGGGGTCACGGCCGCCCGGCGGGCCGACGAGCTGATCGCCCTGCTGCGCCGCCGCGGGGCCCAGGTGCTGCACGCGCCCGCCCTGCGGATCGTGCCGCTGGCCGACGACAGCGAGCTGCTCGCCGCCACCAAGGAGCTGATCGACTGCCCGCCGGACGTGGTGGTCGCCACCACCGCCATCGGATTTCGCGGGTGGATCGAGGCCGCCGACGGGTGGGGGATCGGCGAGGAGCTGCTCACCCGGCTGCGGGCCACCGAACTGCTGGCGCGCGGGCCGAAGGTGAAGGGGGCCGTACGGGCCGCCGGGCTGGTGGAGGCCTGGTCGCCGCAGTCGGAGTCGCTGGCCGAGGTGCTGGACCGGATGCTGATGTCCGGGGTGGCCGGGCGGCGCATCGCGCTCCAGCTGCACGGGGAGCCGCTGCCCGGGTTCGTCGAGGCGCTGCGGGCCGGCGGGGCCGAGGTGGTGGTGGTCCCGGTGTACCGGTGGATGCCGCCGGAGGATCTCGGGCCGCTGGACCGGCTGCTGGACGCGGTGGCCGCCGGCACGGTGGACGCCGTCAGCTTCACCTCGGCCCCGGCGGCGGCCTCGCTGCTGTCCCGGGCCGAGGAGCGGGGGCTACGGGAGGCCGTGCTGGACTCCCTGCGGGGCGAGGTGCTCAGCGCGTGCGTGGGGCCGGTGACCGCGCTGCCGCTCCAGGGGCACGGAGTGTCCACGGTCCAGCCGGAGCGGTTCCGCATCGGCCCGCTGGTGCAGCTGCTGTGCCAGGAACTGCCGGGGCGGGCGCGGGTGCTGCCGCTGGCCGGACACCGGGTGGAGATCCGGGGGCACGCGGTGCTGGTGGACGCGGAGCTACGTCCGGTGCCGCCGGCCGGAATGGCCCTGCTGCGCGCCCTGGCCCGGCGCCCGGGATGGGTGGTGGCCCGCGCCGAACTGCTCCGGGCCCTGCCCGGGGCGGGCCGGGACGAGCACGCGGTGGAAACGGCGATGGCCCGCCTGCGGGTGGCCCTGGGCGCGCCGAAGCTGATCCAGACGGTGGTCAAACGCGGGTACCGGCTGTCACTGGACGCGGGCGGCGAGGAGAAGTACGGCGTCCTGCCGCGGAGGTGAACCGGACCGCGCCGAATCCGGCCGAGCCGGGGTGGGCCGGGATCGAGCCGCGCCGCGACCGGGCGGGCGAGCCGGAGCCGGGCCGGGATCGAGCCGCGCCGTGACCGGCCGGGGGCGAGCCGGAGCCGGGCCGGGATCGAGCCGCGCCGTGATCGGCCGGGGGCGAGCCGAAGTTGGGCCCGGGTTGAGCCGCGCCGTGATCGGGCGGAGCCGGGTGCCGGGGCGGGTCGGGGATCCCAGCCGCGATCGGGCGGCGGCGAGCCGGGGTCAAGCCGAGCCGTTCCGGGGCCGGTCGCGGGCGAGCCGCAATGCGGTCGGGCGGGGGCGAGTCGCAACGGGCTGCGCCGGCCACATCCAGCCTCGCCGGCGTTTGAGGCGCGGGTCCGGGCGGAGCCCGGGGCCCGGCGGAGCCGGGTTCCTCTGTCCCCTCGACTGCGTCCGGGGGGACCTCAGGGGCGTCACCCCGCCTCAGCCTCGCCCGCGCAGCGAAGCGGCCTCGCCTCGGCCTGGCTCGCGCAGCGGAACGGCCCCGCCTCGGCCTGGCTCGCGCAGCGGAACGGCCCCGCCTCGGCCTGGCTCGCGCAGCGGTACGGCCCCGCCTCGGCCTGGCCCGCGCAGCGGTACGGCCCCGCCTCGGCCTGGCCCGCGCAGCGAAGCGGTCCCGCGTCTGGCCCGCTCGCGGAGTGGTCGGCTAGCGTGCCCGGATGATCATTGACGGGGTGGAGATGCGCGGCGTCACGCTCGATGACGCCGTCGGGCTGGCCGGCGTACTGGAGCGCAATCGGGCGTACATGGCGCCCTTCGAGCCGTACCGGCCCGAGGAGTTCTACAGCGAGGCGGGCCAGCAGGCCCGCATCCGGGGCCTGCTCGAGGAGCGGGACGGCGGGCGGATGCTGCCGTTCGTCCTGGTCGAGGCGGCCGGCGGGACCCCGGTCGGGACGATCAACCTCGGCAGCATCGCGCACGGTCCGTTCCGCAGCGGCGGCGTCGGCTACTGGGTGGACCAGAAGTGGACCGGCAAGGGGCTGGCCACCGCCGCCCTGGAGGAGGTGTGCCGGATCGCCCGCGACGAGGTCGGGCTGCACCGGGTCGAGGCCGGGACCCTGGTCGACAACGTGGCCTCGCAGCGAGTGCTGGCGAAGGTCGGCTTCGAGGAGCACGGGCTCGCGCCCCGCTACCTCCACATCAACGGCGCCTGGCGCGACCACCGGCTCTTCCAGCGGCTGCTGCACGACAACCCGCCACCGCGGTAGGCCCCTCGCACGGGGGGTTCCGCAACGCCCCGGCGAGGGGCACTCTGGGGGGCACGGGCCCTCGCGAACCGAGGCGGTGACGGGCATGTGGTTCGACTCCGGGCGGGTTTGCCTGGACCTGGTGGCCACCTCCGCTCCACACGAGGGGATCCAGGACGCCGACGAGCTGCGGCTGTGGCTCACCGGAGCCGGGCTCGTGCCCGACCGGACACCGCTGGCCCGGGTGGGGCCTGACTGGGTCGAGGCCTTCCGGGCGCTGCGCGGCGATGTGGAAACCCTCGTACGGGCGGAGCTCGGCGGGCGCGACCCCGACGAGGCGGCGCTGGCCCGGGTCAACGCGCCGGCCGCCGGTCCACCCCCGGGACTGTGTGCCGTACGGGACCAAGAGGGGCGTCTGGTAAGGGAGTTGTGCGGCGGGGTGGAGTGCGCGGGGCTGCTCGCCGCCGTGGCCCGGGACGCCGTGGAACTGCTCACCGACCCCGGCGACCGGGCGCTGCTGCGGGCCTGCGAGGGCGACGGCTGCACCCGGGTCTACCTGGACACCTCGCGCGGACACCGGCGGCGCTGGTGCTCCAGCGAACTGTGCGGCAACCGGGAGCGGGTCGCCCGGCACCGGCGCCGGGTGCTGGCGGCGGGGTCCGCGTAGCGGTTGCGGGCCCCCTTTCGTGGGGGTTCGCGGGGGTTCGAGGGGTTGGCGGGCTTCGCGGGTTCGCGTACCGTTCGCGGGGCCCTTTCCCGGCCCACGGACCGGTGGGATCAGGCCGCCGCGCGGGACGCTCGCGGAACGGGCGTGCGGACAGGGCCCGGATTCGCGTACGGTTGACGGTCGCCCATGCACGTCAGAAGGGGGCCTTGGTGGCCGCGCAGAATGCCGCTGTCGACAGCACGGCGGATTCCGTCCGCGATCGGGAGATCGCGGTCGAGCAGACGCACCTGGACCAGGTGTACCGCCGCCTTGAGGAGAAGATCCACGAGGCAGAGTTCCTGATGAACGACGCCGCCAAGCGCGGCCAGGTGGGCACGCCCGGCGCGCTCGCCGAACGCGACGCGCAGGTCTTCCGGGCGGGTATCCACCTGAACCGGTTGAACAACGAGTTCGAGGACTTCCTCTTCGGCCGGATCGACATGGTCCTCGGTAAGGACGGGGAGCGCGGGCCCGACGGCGCGTACACCTCCGTCGAACCCGCCGACGACGCGATCCGCGCCGACCTCACCGCCGACATCGCCGAGACGCTGCACATCGGCCGCATCGGGGTCCTGGACTCCGACTACGCGCCGCTCGTGATCGACTGGCGGGCCCCGGCGGCCGCGCCGTTCTACCGCTCCACGCCGAAGGACCCCGGCCGCGTCGTGCGCCGCCGCGTGATCCGGTCCAAGGGCCGCAAGGTGCTCGGCGTCGAGGACGACCTGATGCGCCCCGAGGTCACCGCCTTCCTGGACGGGCGGGAGCTGCCCGCCATCGGCGACGGCGCCCTGATGGCCGCGCTCGGGCGGGCCCGTACGCACTCCATGCGGGACATCGTCTCCTCCATCCAGGCCGAGCAGGACCTGGTCATCCGGGCCCCGGCCGCGTCGGTCGCCGAGGTGGCGGGCGGACCGGGCACCGGCAAGACGGCCGTCGCCCTGCACCGCGCCGCCTACCTGCTCTACCAGGACCGGCGCCGCTACTCCGGCGGCATCCTGATCGTCTCGCCGACCCCGCTGCTGGTCGCGTACACGGAGGGCGTGCTGCCCTCGCTCGGCGAGGAGGGCCAGGTCGCCATCCGGGCGCTCGGCTCGCTGGTCGACGGGGCCGAGGCGACCACGTACGACGACCCGGCCGTGGCCCGCATCAAGGGCTCGTCGCGGATGCTGAAGGTGCTGCGCAAGGCGGTACGGGGCGCCCTGGAGCTCGGGAACGCCCCCGACCGCCTGCGCGTGGTGGCCTTCGGGCGGCGCCAGGAACTGGAGGGCGACGAGCTCAACCGGATCCGGCAGATCGTGCTCGGCGGCACCGCGCCGGTGAACCTGCTGCGCCCGCGCGCCCGGAAGCTGCTGCTCGACGCCCTCTACGCGAAGTCCGGCGGGGCCGGCCGGCACAGCGACCCGGAGCTGGCCGCCGAGCTGCGTTCCGCCTTCGACGAGGATGTCTCCACCGAGGACGCCTTCATCGGCTTCCTGAACGCCTGGTGGCCCGAGCTCACCCCGCGCGGGGTGCTGGCCGCGATGGCCGACGAGCGCAAGCTCGGCCGCTGGTCGCGGCGGGACCTGAACCCGCGGGAGACCCGCCAGCTGGCGCGCTCGCTGCGCCGGGTGGGCCCGGACGGCAAGGGGCCGCTGTCGGTGCACGACGTAGCGCTGCTGGACGAGCTCCAGCAGTTGCTGGGCGCGCCGGCCAGGCCGAAGCGGAAGCGGGAGATGGACCCGCTGGCGCAGCTCAGCGGGCTGGAGGAGCTGATGCCGACCCGCGAGGAGACCCTGTGGGAGCGGGCCGAGCGGCTCGCGGCGGAGCGCACGGAGTACGCGCACGTCATCGTGGACGAGGCCCAGGACCTGACGCCGATGCAGTGGCGGATGGTGGGCCGCCGGGGCCGGACCGGCACCTGGACGGTGGTCGGTGACCCGGCGCAGTCCTCCTGGACGGACCCGGACGAGGCGGCCGCGGCCCGTGACGAGGCGCTGGGGACGCGGCCGCGCCGGCGGTTCACCCTGACCGTGAACTACCGGAACCCGGCGGAGGTCGCGGAGGTCGCGGCGCGGGTGCTGCGGCTGGCGATGCCGGGGATGGAGCCGCCGTCCGCGGTGCGCTCCACGGGGCTGGAGCCCCGCTTCACGGCTGCCGCCGGGGATCTCGGGGCGGCGGTACGGGAGGAGACCCGGCGGCTGCTGGAGCAGGTGGACGGCACGGTCGGCGTGGTCGTGGCGATGGACCGGCGGGCGGAGGCCGCGGGCTGGCTGGCCGACCTGGGGGAGCGGGCGGTGGCGCTGGGCAGCCTGGAGGCGAAGGGGCTGGAGTACGACGCCACGGTGGTCGTCTCCCCGGCGGAGATCGCGGACGAGTCCCCGGCGGGCCTGCGGGTCCTGTACGTGGCCCTGACCCGCGCGACCCAACAACTGACGGTCGTCTCGTCCGACCGCGACACCCCCACCCCGGACGGCGTCCCGGCCCTGCTGCGTCCGTAAGCCTGCCCCGGACGGCGTCCCGGCCCTGCTGCGTCCGTAACCCCTGCCCCTTCCGCCTCGCCGGCGCTTGAGGCGCCTTCAGCCTCGTCGGCGTTTGAGGCAGGTCTGGGCAGGGCCCGGTTCCTGGGTCACCTTCAGCCTCGCCGGCGTTTGAGGCGCGGGTCCGGGCGGAGCCCGGTGCCCGGCGGAGCCGGGTTCCCTGGGGCTCCGCCCCAGACCCGCGCCTCAAACGCCGGCGAGGCTGAAGGTGACCCGGCCCAGCTGGGAAGGTGCGGGTCGGCGAGGCTGGATTGGCCCGGCCCAGCCGGGAAGCGCGGGCCGACCAGCTGGAGTGGCCCGGCGCAGCCGGGGCGGTGATGGTCGCGTACCGCCGATTGGCCGCGGCCATGGGCGTGGTCCCTGAGACAACACCCGGGAGGGGGATCGCTTCCGGCGATCCTTTGTTAGCCTGGGTTACGGCACCGACTCGATCCAAGCCCCCGGGCCCAACCTTCGTCGCTTAGAGCGACCACTTGCCGCGAGGCGAGCATGGCGGGTCGGTGTCATAGGCGTAGAAGACAGGTCTGCCCCCACCGCGGAAGCGGAGGGGGCAGACCTGTTTTGCGTGGCCGGAAAGGGTTTCATGACCCCTTCAAATCTCGTATGGTGGAAGTGTCTTTCCGAAATTCGTAGCTGGTTACCTTTTACCGGCCGGTAGGTGGGACGATCGGACAACAGGTCCCGACACACCTGCGGTGCGCGGGGCCCTGTATGTACAGAAAAACCAGGGACAGAAGAGGAACACGGCCATGGCAACGGCGCCCAGCGTCTCGTACTCGATGACGGTCCGCCTGGAAGTGCCCGCGAGCGGAACCGCGGTCTCCCAGCTCACCACCGCCGTGGAGTCCTCCGGCGGTTCGGTCATCGGCCTCGACGTGACCGCATCCGGCCACGAGAAGCTCCGGATCGACGTCACCATCGCCGCGACCTCCACCGCGCACGCCGACGAGATCGTCGAGAAGCTCCGCGGCATCGAGGGCGTCAGCCTCGGCAAGGTCTCCGACCGAACCTTCCTGATGCACCTCGGCGGCAAGATCGAGATGGCGTCCAAGCACCCCATCCGCAACCGCGACGACCTCTCGATGATCTACACCCCGGGCGTGGCCCGCGTGTGCATGGCGATCGCCGAGAACCCCGAGGACGCGCGCCGCCTCACCATCAAGCGCAACTCCGTCGCAGTCGTGACGGACGGCTCCGCGGTGCTGGGCCTGGGCAACATCGGCCCGATGGCCGCGCTGCCCGTCATGGAGGGCAAGGCGGCCCTCTTCAAGCGGTTCGCCGGCATCGACGCCTGGCCGATCTGCCTGGACACCCAGGACAGCGACGAGATCGTGGCCATCGTCAAGGCGATCGCCCCGGGCTTCGCCGGCATCAACCTGGAGGACATCTCCGCGCCGCGCTGCTTCGAGATCGAGGCCCGGCTGCGCGAGGCCCTCGACATCCCCGTCTTCCACGACGACCAGCACGGCACCGCGATCGTCGTCCTCGCCGCCCTCACCAACGCACTTCGCGTCGTGGGCAAGGCAGTTGGGGACGTCAAGGTGGTCATGTCGGGCGCCGGCGCGGCCGGTACGGCCATCCTCAAGCTGCTCCTCGCGGCAGGCGTCAAGAACGCCGTCAGCGCCGACATCCACGGTGTCGTGCACGCGGACCGCCCCGACCTCGTCGACGCGGCCCCCGACTCGCCGCTGCGCTGGATCGCCGACAACACCAACCCCGAGGGCTACACGGGCACTCTGAAGGAGGCCGTGGTCGGCGCCGACGTGTTCATCGGCGTCTCGGCCCCCAACGTGCTCTCCGGCGAGGACGTCGCCGCCATGGCGGAGGGCGCGATCGTGTTCGCGCTCGCGAACCCGGACCCCGAGGTGGACCCGGCCGTCGCCCGCCAGACCGCCGCCGTCGTGGCCACCGGCCGCTCCGACTTCCCGAACCAGATCAACAACGTGCTGGTCTTCCCGGGTGTCTTCCGCGGTCTGCTGGACGCCCAGTCCCGCACGGTGAACACCGACATGATGCTGGCCGCCGCGACCGCGCTGGCGGACGTCGTCGGCGAGGACGAGCTGAACGCGAACTACATCATCCCGTCCGTCTTCAACGACAAGGTCGCGGGCGCGGTCGCCGGAGCCGTCCGCAAGGCCGCCTCGGCCGTCTGACGTCGGGCCGTGGGCCATCGGGCCGCCGGGCCCGCTGGGACGCCGTGCGGCACGGCTGCGCGCCGCCGTGGTGGCGCTGTGCGCGCCGCTGTGCCGGCCCGCTGTGACTGCCCTCACGGGCTCCCTGACGCCGATCCCGGCGCGTCGCGAGATGCGGGCCCGCCGGGCCGCCTCTAGGGTTGCGGGGATGCCCGCGTGGCCCGCGGTCCGCATCCACCGGATCCCTGGGTGCGGACGGAGCGTCACCGCGGCGTGACTGTGGCGCTTTTCGTGTGACCCTGGCGGGTGCCGGATTGGCTTTCCCGCCGCTGGTGGGGGCAGGATGCGTAACCGGGCGAGAGGGTCTGACGTCAGACCCGGGTCCGGGGACTGTCCGAGGGCCCTGGCAGCATCGGCTTCGATCTCACGCCTCTAAGGCAAGTTGAACACGGGAGTACAACATGAACCGCAGTGAGCTGGTGGCCGCTCTGTCCGAGCGCGCCGAGGTGACCCGCAAGGACGCCGACGCCGTTCTGGCCGCCCTCGCCGAGACCATCGGTGAGGTTGTCGCCAAGGGCGACGAGAAGGTCACCATCCCCGGCTTCCTGACCTTCGAGCGCACCCACCGTGCCGCTCGCACCGCGCGCAACCCGCAGACCGGCGACCCCATCCAGATCCCGGCCGGCTTCAGCGTGAAGGTCTCCGCGGGTTCCAAGCTCAAGGAAGCCGCCAAGGGCAAGTAGTCCCGCCCTTGTGCCGAGGGCCGCGCAGGCCCTCGGGACGGCTGGAGTACGCAGTACGCAGGACACGTTCAAAACGCCGAAGGGCGGCCACCCCAGCCGGGTGGCCGCCCTTCGGCCTGTCCAGGCCTCTCCGGGCCCCTGTGGGGCCCGGAGAGGCCTGGCGCGGCCTCAGCCTCAAACGAGGACGACGAGGACTCAGACGAGGTCGCCGCCCGGGAGTTCGACCTTGGCGCCCAGTTCCACGAGCTTCTCCATGAAGTTCTCGTAGCCGCGGTTGATCAGGTCGATGCCGTGGACGCGCGAGGTGCCCTCGGCGGCCAGGGCCGCGATCAGGTACGAGAATCCGCCGCGCAGGTCGGGGATGACCAGGTCGGCGCCCTGAAGCTTGGTCGGGCCGGAGACGACCGCCGAGTGCAGGAAGTTGCGCTGGCCGAACCGGCACGCCGAGCCGCCCAGGCACTCCCGGTACAGCTGGATGTGCGCGCCCATCTGGTTGAGCGCCGAGGTGAAGCCGAGCCGCGACTCGTAGACCGTCTCGTGGACGATCGACAGGCCCGTGGCCTGCGTCAGCGCCACGACCAGCGGCTGCTGCCAGTCGGTCTGGAAGCCGGGGTGTACGTCCGTCTCCAGCGCGATGGCCTTCAGCGGGCCGCCCGGGTGCCAGAAGCGGATGCCCTCGTCGTCGATCTCGAACGCGCCGCCGACCCGGCGGAAGGTGTTCAGGAAGGTCATCATCGAGCGCTGCTGGGCTCCGCGCACGTAGATGTTGCCGCCGGTGGCCAGCGCCGCGGACGCCCACGAGGCGGCCTCCAGGCGGTCCGGCAGGGCCTTGTGGTTGTAGCCGCCCAGGCGGTCCACACCGGTGATCCGGATGGTCCGGTCCGTGTCGACGGAGATGATGGCGCCCATCTTCTGCAGTACGCAGATGAGGTCCTCGATCTCCGGCTCCACCGCGGCGTTGCTGAGCTCGGTCACGCCCTCGGCCAGAACGGCCGTCAGGAGCACCTGCTCGGTCGAGCCGACGGACGGGTACGGCAGGCGGATCTTGCAGCCGCGCAGCCGCTGCGGGGCCTCCAGGTACTGGCCGCCCTCGCGCTTCTCGATGGTCGCGCCGAACTGGCGGAGCACGTCGAAGTGGAAGTCGATCGGCCGGCCGCCGATGTCGCAGCCGCCCAGACCCGGGATGAAGGCGTGGCCGAGGCGGTGCAGCAGCGGGCCGCAGAACAGGATCGGGATGCGCGACGAGCCCGCGTGGGCGTCGATGTCGGCGACGTTCGCGCTCTCGACGTGGGTCGGGTCGAGCACCAGCTCGCCCGGCTCCTCGCCGGGGCGGACCGTCACCCCGTGCAGCTGGAGCAGCCCGCGCACGACCCGGACGTCACGGATGTCGGGAACATTGCGCAGCCGGCTGGGTTCGCTGCCGAGCAGAGCGGCGACCATGGCCTTGGGCACGAGGTTCTTCGCACCGCGGACACGGATCTCGCCCTCAAGCGGGGTACCGCCATGGACAAGCAGTACGTCGTCACTGTCTGTGCCGGTCATGAATCTCGCGTTCCGGAGGGGGTCCTCCCGGCGGGGGCCAGGGGGATGTCGGGCAGGGGGCCAGGGAAAAGGGTAAGGGCCAGCACCCCCCGGTTCGTAAGGCTGACGCGGCCATAGGACTGTCATGAATTAGCCACGACACCCTGAGTGTCCGCCAGGTGGCGGAGTGTCGCCTTTCATCCGGGGCGGGCGGCGCGCGCTCCTGTCTGCTGCCGTGCGCCCTGAGCTGCGTACGATCCGATCACGCCGCCTGCTCCCCCCGGAGGGCGAATGTGCGAGATCATGTCGGCATGACCGAGGTGTCCTCCCTCACAGGGCGGCTGCTCGTGGCCTCCCCTACGCTCGCGGATCCGAATTTCGACCGCGCGGTGGTGCTGCTGCTCGACCACGACGAGCAGGGCTCGCTCGGTGTGGTCCTCAACCGGCCGACCCCGGTGGACGTCGGCGACATCCTGCTGCCCTGGGCGTCGCTGGCCGGCGACCCGGGCGTGGTCTTCCAGGGCGGCCCGGTGGCGCTGGACTCGGCCCTCGGCATCGCGGTGATCCCGGGCGAGGAAGGCCCGCTGGGCTGGCGCCGGGTGCACGGGGCGATAGGCCTGGTGGACCTGGAAGCCCCGCCGGAACTGCTCGCGGCGGCCCTGGGCTCCCTGCGGATCTTCGCTGGCTACTCCGGATGGGGGCCCGGTCAACTGGAGGACGAGCTCGGCGACGGCGCCTGGTACGTCGTGGACTCCGAGCCGGGCGACATCTCCTTCCCCGACCCCGAACGGCTCTGGCGTGCGGTGCTGCGCCGCCAGCGCAGCGAGCTGGCGATGGTCGCCACCTATCCGGACGACCCGTCGCTCAACTGACCTCGGCGGGGGTCGGTACCCTGGGTTTTATGAGCACTCTTGAGCCCGAGCGCGGGACTGGTACGGGGACCCTCGTAGAGCCGACGCCGCAGGTGTCCCACGGCGACGGCGACCACGAGCGCTTCGCCCACTACGTCCAGAAGGACAAGATCATGGCGAGCGCCCTCGAGGGGACCCCCGTCGTCGCGCTCTGCGGCAAGGTCTGGGTGCCGGGCCGGGACCCGAAGAAGTACCCGGTCTGCCCCATGTGCAAGGAGATCTACGAGTCCATGGGCGCCGGCGGCGACAAGGACAAGGGCGGCGGCAAGGACAAGTAGTCCGGCCCGCTCGCGGCAAGGACGGGAAGTCCGGCCGCTCGCGGCAAGGGCAAGCAGTCAGGCCCGCTCGCGGCAAGACCTGGTATTCCGGCCCGCCCAGCGCGGGATCAAGGCCCCCGAGGCCCCCGAGGTGCGCATCGGCCCGCCCCGGGGGCCTTTTGGCGTTCTCCGGGGATCTCCGGCGTACTAGGGTCGGCGCCAACGGGCACGCTGCGAAACGGGTGTTGCGCAGCGTGCAACGCGCTGTCGTGAAGGGCCGACGCATGGATCTCATTCCCGTTCCCCGGACCGCCGCTCTGCGCGAGGACGCGGCCCCCTACGTCTTCGGCCCCCGGCCGGTGCTCGGTGCCGGGCCAGGCACCGAGGGCACGGCGCGCTGGCTGCGCCGTGAGCTGGGGGCCGCCACCGGCTGGGACCTGCCGCAGGCCACGCCGGGTGCCACGGGCGACATACGGCTCCGCCTCGACCCGGAGCGCGGCGAGCCCCTGGGACCCGAGAGCTACGCCGTCACCATCGACGAGAACGGCGTAGAGCTGGCCGGCGCCTCCGCGGCCGGGCTGTTCTGGGGTGCCCAGACGCTGCGTCAACTGCTGGGCCCCGACGCGTACCGGCGGGCGCCACTGCGCGGGCGGGTGTGGAGCCTGCCGCACGGAAAGGTCGTGGACGGCCCGCGGTTCGGGTGGCGCGGGATGATGCTCGACGTCGCACGGCACTTCATGCCCAAGGACGGCGTACTGCGGTACATCGACCTGCTCGCCGCGCACAAGCTCAACGTGCTGCACCTGCACCTGACGGACGACCAGGGCTGGCGGGTCGAGATCAAGCGCCACCCGCGGCTCACCGAGGTCGGCGCGTGGCGGCCGCGCAGCCGGTGGGGGCACCGGGCCTCGCCGCTGTGGAACGAGACCCCGCACGGCGGGTTCTACACCCAGGACGACATCCGCGAGATCGTCGCGTACGCCGCCGAACGGCACGTGAGGGTGGTCCCCGAGATCGACGTACCGGGGCATTCGCAGGCCGCGATCGCCGCCTACCCGGAGCTCGGGAACGCGGACGTGGTGGACACGGCCGCGCTCGGGGTGTGGGACGACTGGGGGATCAACGAGAACGTGCTCGCGCCGACCGAGGCCGTGCTGCGGTTCTACGAGGGCGTCTTCGAGGAGCTGCTGGAGCTGTTCCCCGCCGACGTCTCGCCCTTCGTGCACGTGGGCGGCGACGAGTGCCCGAAGGAGCAGTGGCGGGCCTCCGCGGCCGCGCAGGAGCGGATCCGGGAGCTGGGGGTGGCCGGGGAGGACGGGCTGCAGTCCTGGTTCATCCGGCACTTCGACGCCTGGCTGACCGCGCGCGGGAGGCGGCTCATCGGCTGGGACGAGATCCTGGAGGGCGGGCTGGCGCCGGGCGCCGCGGTGTCCTCGTGGCGGGGCTACGCGGGCGGGATCGCGGCCGCCGAGGCGGGCCACGACGTGGTGATGTGCCCCGAGCAGCAGGTGTACCTGGACCACCGCCAGGCCGGCGGGCCCGAGGAGCCGATGCCCATCGGGTACGTGCGTTCGCTGGAGGACGTCTACCGCTTCGAGCCGGTGCCGCCGAAGCTGTCGACGGAGGCCGCCGCCCGTGTGCTGGGCGCGCAGGCCAACGTGTGGACCGAGGTGATGGAGAACCAGAGCCGCGTGGACTACCAGGTGTTCCCGCGCCTGGCCGCCTTCGCGGAGGTGGTGTGGTCCCGCCTGCCGGAGCCGGGGGAGCGGGACTGGGCCGGCTTCGAGGCGCGGATGGCGGAGCACTACGTACGGCTGGACGTACTCGGTGTCGACTACCGGCCGCCGGCGGGCCCGTTGCCGTGGCAGCGGCGGCCCGGAGTGCTCGGACGCCCGATCGAAGGCGAGCCCCCGATCGTGTGACGCCCGCGACCGGAACGCTTGAGGACTCTGTGCAACTCTATGGAACTCTTTCTCGATTTCGGTTGATACGGGAGAAATGCGGGGGAATACGGACGCTCGGTTGAGGTGCGGGTGTTCGGGGGCGCCCGGGCGACCCTCGCGCCGGGCGGTTCGGAAGATGTGCCAGAGTTGCTACGTCCCGGCGGTGAGCACGTACCGTACGGCGGACAGGCGTGAGCGCCGGGACCGGGACATCGGGAAGGGGCAGCTGGGTTGACCACGCACGCACCGCACGCACCGCATTCTTCTCAGGGGGCTCAGGGCCCGCAGGCGGCGCAGTCCGTGACGCTGCCGTCCTCGCTCGACGAGGCCGTGGCGGCGCTCACCGCCATGCCCGCCGCCGTTCCCGTCGCGGGCGGCACCGACCTGATGGCCGCCGTCAACGCCGGGCTGCTGCGGCCGGCCGCCCTGGTGGGCCTCGGCCGGATCAACGAGATCCGCGGCTGGCAGTACCAGGACGGCCACGCGCTGCTCGGCGCGGGCCTCACCCACGCCCGGATGGGACGGCCGGATTTCGCCGCCCTCATCCCGGCCCTGGCGGCGGCCGCACGGGCCGCCGGGCCCCCGCAGATCCGCAATGCCGGCACCCTCGGCGGGAACATCGCCACGGCCGCGCCGGCCGGTGACGCGCTGCCCGTGCTGGCGGCGCTGGAGGCCGTGCTGGTCATCGTCGGGCCTGGTGGGGGCCGGGAGATCCCGGTGTCGCACCTGCTGGCCGGGCGCGAGATGCTGCGGCCCGGTGAGCTGATCGGCTTCGTGCGGGTACCGCTGCTGCACGCGCCGCAGGTGTTCCTGAAGGCCACGGGGCGTACCGGTCCGGGGCGCGCTGTGGCGTCCGTGGGGCTTGTACTCGACCCCGCGCGCCGGGGTGTGCGCTGCGCGATCGGGGCGGTCGCCCCGATGCCGCTGCGGCCGCTGGAGGCCGAGCAGTGGGTGGCCTCGCTGATCGACTGGGACGGGGAGAGAAGCCTCGCCCCCGAGGCGCTGGAAGCCTTCGGGGAGTACGTCGCGGCCGCTTGCGTACCCGACCAGGGGGAGCCGGTGGCCGCCGGCGTACTGCATCTGCGGCGGACGGTCGCCGTGCTGGCACGGAGGGCCCTGGGGAGGGCGCTGACCTCATGAGTGAGAACGAGAACGAGAACGCGAACATGAGCGGTGGCAGCGGGTCCGCCGGCTGGGGCTGGGAGCCGGTGCCGCACGGCGGGGAGTTCGACTCCGACGCGACGGCCTTCGTGAAGCTTCCGCAGGACATGCTGGACGCGCTCGGCACGGGGGAGCCGCTGGCGGCGCCCGGGCACGGGTATGTGCCGCCGCCGATGATCGTGCCGTTGGGCTCCGCCACGTCCGCCTCTACGGATCCGGCGGCGACGGGGACCTGGACGTTTCCCGTGCAGTGGCCGGAGGCGGGTGCGGGTGCGGGGGCGGCTGCGGTCGACTCGGCGCCGGCGTCGGCGTCGGCCCCGGTCTCGTCCCCGTCCCCCGCGCCGGTCGGCGGGCCGATCCCGGCGTCGATTCCGCTGCCGGCGTCGGTGGCGGCGGCGTTCGCCGGGCCCGGCCCGGTCGAGGTGGATCCGGGGGCGACGGCCGAGTGGCGCTTCCCCGAGGCGGCGGCGTTCCCCGGGGACGGGCAGGCCCATGACCAGGCCCACGCCCATGACCAGGCTCACGCGACGGGGCAGTGGATGTTCCCGGACGCCGGGGCCGACATCGAGCCCGAGCCGGCGCAGTCGCAGGACGCGTCCGGGGAGTTCCGCCTGGGCCCCCTGGAGGCCGACTGGACCCAGGCCCCGGCGACCCTGCCGGGCGGCGCGGCCGCGCCGTGGGCGAGCCACCCCGACTTCGACGGCGTGCGCGGTTACGCGGCGCAGCAGCCGGGCGGGCCCGAGAACGACACCTCGCTGAGCTCGGGCGTGCTCCCGGGTGCCTCCGGGCGGGGGTTGGGCGGTCCGGGGCTGGGCGTCCCCGGGCGGGGTCCGCGCGTCCTGGGCGGCCCCGGCGTGGGCACGCTCCCCGAGGAGGAGCCGGCGCACCCGGCCCCGCGCGACGTCGAGGCCACCCACGGCCCGGCGGCGACACCGATCACAGCGGAACGCCCGCACCCGGGCGGCGAGGCCGAGCCCGCGCCGGCGAACGGGCACGGGCTCGCGGACGGGCACGCGCTCCTGAACGGGCACGCGCTTGCGGACGGGCACGGCTATGCGGGGGCCGGCCAAGAGCCGGAGGCGGACGCCGCGGCGCTGGCCGAGGCCGGCTTCACGATGGCGCAGTCCGAGCCCGCGCCGGCCCTCGCGCGCGGCGACGACCACCGCCTGGCGGGAGCCGCGCCGGGGATGGCGCCCGCGCCTGAGGTTGCGTCTTACGGTGAGCACGGCCCGGCGGGTGCCGGGGCTGGGGTGGCGCCTGAGCCTGAGGTTGCGTCTTACGGCGAGCACCGCCCGGCGGGTGCCGCGCGGGGGATGGAGCCCGCGCCGGGAATGGCGTCGGGGCCTGAGCTTGGGGCTTCGGCTGCCGACCAGCACCGCCTGGGAGGAGCCGCGGCCGGGATGGTGCCCGCGCCTGGGCTTGCGCCCTACGGCGAGCACCGTCCGGCGGGAGCCGCACCGGGGATGGAGCCCGCGCCTGAGCTTGCTGCTGCCGACCAGCACCGCCCGGCAGGGGTCGCTCCGGGGATGGAGTCGGTGCCGGGGATGGAGCCCGTGCCGGGCGTAGAGCCCGTGCCGGGCGTAGAGCCCGTGTCTGGGCTTGCGCCCGCCGATGAGCACCGCCCCGCTGCGGCCGCGCCCGGGATGGAGCCTGAGCCTGAGCTTGAACCCGCCGACGAGCACCGCCTGGCGGGAGCCGCGTCCGGCGGGGAGGCCGGGCCCGGGGTGGATCCCGGGGCGGGTGGCGGAGAGGGATTCGCCGGGTCCGGTGATGGCCTGGAGCCCGCGGCAGCGGAAGGGCACGGGCTGGGCGGAGGCCGCCCTGCCCCCGGCGAAGGGGAGGAGTCGCTCACGCCGACCGGGGATGGCCCGGACAGCGGCGAGGCAACCCCGGGTGCGGACAACGCCGGAGGTTTCCCGGCCGAGGATGCGACGTACGACGAAGAGATCGCTGAGCCCGTCGCCCATCACGAGCATCCGCTGGCTTCCTACGTTCTGCGCGTCAACGGCGCCGACCGTCCCGTCACCGGCGCCTGGATCGGCGAGTCCCTCCTCTACGTGCTGCGCGAGCGCCTCGGCCTCGCCGGCGCCAAGGACGGCTGCTCGCAGGGCGAATGCGGTGCCTGCGCCGTGAAGGTTGACGGCCGGCTCGTCGCCTCCTGCCTGGTTCCGGCCGCGACGGCCGCGGGCAGCGAGGTCCGCACCGTTGAAGGTCTCGCGACCGACGGGGAACTGTCGGACGTGCAGCAGGCGTTGTGCAGGTCGGGAGCGGTGCAGTGCGGGTTCTGCGTGCCCGGCATGGCCATGACCATCCATGACCTGCTGGAGGGCAACCACGCCCCCAGCGAGCTGGAGACCCGCCAGGCGCTGTGCGGCAACCTCTGCCGCTGTTCCGGCTACGGGGGCGTCATCGACGCCGTCCGCGAGGTCGTCGCCGAGCGCGAGGCGGCAGCGGCCGAGCCCGCGGCCCCGGTTCAGGCGCCGGCCCCGGCGTCGGTCCCGGCCCCGGCCGTCCAGGCCCGCATCCCGCACCAGGCACCGCCCGGCGAGGGCGGAATCCACTACAACGGAGGCATGGCGTGAGCGGGCACGACGCGGCCACGGCCACCGGCACGGCCACCAGCACGGCCACCGCCACGGTGACGACCTCGGTGACATCCGGCGGCGAGCCGGACGAACAGGGCATTCCGCGCGGAATCGGCGCCTCCGTGCCGTCCGCCGACGCCCGCGCCAAGACCGAGGGCACCTTCCCCTACGCCGCCGACCTGTGGGCCGAGGGCCTGCTCTGGGCCGCCGTGCTCCGCTCCCCGCACGCGCACGCCCGGATCCTGTCCATCGACACCTCGGCCGCCGCCGAGATGCCCGGCGTCCGCGCCGTCGTCACCCACGCCGACGTCCCCGGCGCCACCACGCACGGCCGCCGGATCGCCGACCGGCCGGTCTTCGCGCACGACGTCGTACGCCACCACGGCGAGCCCATCGCCGCTGTGGCCGCCGACCACCCGGACACGGCCCGCCTCGCCGCGGCCGCGATCACGGTCGAGTACGAGCTGCTGGACGCGGTGACCGACCCCGAGCAGGCCTTCGGCGCGCCCCCCCTCCACCCGGACGGCAACCTGATCCGGCACATCCCGCTCCGCTACGGCGACCCGGAGGCCACCGGCGAGGTCGTCGTCGAGGGCCTGTACCGGATCGGCCGCCAGGACCCCGCGCCCATCGGCGCCGAGGCCGGGCTGGCCGTGCCGCGCCCCGACGGCGGCGTGGAGATCTACACCGCCTCCACCGACCCGCATACCGACCGCGACCTGGCCGCGGCCTGCTTCGGCCTGGATCCCGACCGCGTACGCGTCGTGGTCACCGGCGTCCCGGGCGCGACGGCCGACCGCGAGGACGCGGCGTTCCAGCTCCCGCTGGGCCTCCTCGCCCTCCGTACCGGCTGCCCGGTCAAGCTGGCCGCCACCCGCGAGGAGTCCTTCCTCGGCCACACTCACCGCCACCCGACCCTGCTCCGCTACCGCCACCACGCGGACGCGGAGGGCCGGCTGGTCAAGGTCGAGGCCCAGATCCTGATGGACGCCGGCGCGTACGCGGACGCCTCCTCGGAGTCCCTGGCGGCGGCGGTGGCCTTCGCGTGCGGCCCGTACGTCGTCCCGCACGCCTTCGTGGAGGGCTGGGCGGTACGCACCAACAACCCGCCGTCGGGCCATGTCCGGGGCGAGGGCGCGATGCAGGTCTGCGCCGCGTACGAGGGCCAGATGGACAAGCTCGCGGCGGCGCTCGGCCTCGACGGCGCGGAACTCCGCATGCGCAACGTCCTGGCGACCGGTGACCTCCTGCCGACCGGCCAGACGGTGACGTGCCCGGCCCCGGTGGCCGAACTCCTGCGCTCGGTGCGCGACTTCGAGCTGCCCGCCCTGCCCAAAGACGCCCCGGAGGACGAGTGGCTCCTGCCCGGCGGCCTGGAGGGCGCGGGCGAGCCGGGCGCGGTGCGGCGCGGGGTCGGCTACGGCGTCGGCATGGTCCACATGCTGGGTGCCGAGGGGACCGACGAGGTCGCGACGGCCACGGTCAAGGTGGTCAACGGAGCCGCGACGGTCATCTGCGCGGCGGTCGACACCGGCCAGGGCTTCGCCACCCTCGCCCGCCAGATCGTCCAGGAGATCCTGGGCGTGGACGAGGTGGTGACGGCCCCCGTCGACACCGACCAGCCGCCGGCGGGCCCGTCGGCGCACGGCCGGCACACGTGGGTCTCGGGCGGGGCGGTGGAACGGGCCGCGAAGATGGTCCGTACGCAGCTCCTCCAGCCGATGGCCCACAAACTCGGCATGTCCACCGAGCTGTTGCAGATCGTGGATGGCCGGATCACGTCGTACGACGGCGCCTTCTCCACGACGGTCGCGGAGGCGATGGCGGGCAAGGAACTCTGGGCGACGGCCCAGTGCCGCCCCCACCCGACCGAACCGCTGGACGCGGACGGCCAGGGCGATGCCTTCGTCGGCCTCGCCTTCTGCGCTATCCGCGCGGTGGTCGACGTGGACATCGAGCTGGGCGCGGTCCGGGTCGTGGAACTGGCCGTGGCACAGGACGTCGGCCGCATCCTCAACCCCCGCCAGCTGGAAGCCCGTATCGAAGCGGGCGTCACACAGGGGGTGGGCGCGGCCCTGACGGAAAACCTCCGCTCGGTGTCGGGCGTCATCCGCCACCCCGACCTGACGGGCTACGCCCTGCCGACGTCGCTCGACGCACCGGTCATCCGTATCGTCAAACTGGTCGAAGAACGAGACGTGGTAGCCCCGTTCGGAGCCAAGGCGGCGAGCGCCATCCCGGTGGTGACGGCCCCGGCGGCAGTGGCCTCAGCGGTCCGCGCGGCAACGGGCCGCCCGGTCAACAGGCTCCCGATCAGGCCATCGGCAGCAGTGGCGCCGCCCAACTCTTGACCTTGTGACCTGCATTGCACGTGCAACCCCGAGGTTGGGGCTGTCGGCGCCGATCGTTAGAGTGAACGGTGAGGCAGTGCGCGTGCGTGTGAGTTGGGGGTACGCCCGCCTGCGAACGGGGAATTACGGGGAGTCGGGGAGGCCGTTGTGGGAGCCGATTATGGGCCGGGCGTGTTCGGGCAGGACTTCGGGGCCCCGAGGGTAAAGGCGCTCAAGGTCGAGTACGACACCTTGAGCGGCTACAAGAATCTGGTCGACGACCTCCTGGACAGGCTCGGCCTCTCCGAGGCGGACGACAAGAAGCTGGCCCACGGCACCCTGCCGGCGGGCGCACTGGGCAAGGGCTTCCCTGAGGCGGAGGCCCTGTTCAAGGCGTACTCGACGGTGCACAACGAGCTGCAGAACCTGTCGAAGGGGCTGGCCGGCCAGATCGAGGCGCTGGGCATCGCGATCCGGACAGCAGGCAAGGGCTTCGCGGGCATCGACGAGGAGACCAGGCGGCGGATGGTCGCCCTCGCGGAGAAGGCGAAGAAGGAATACGTCCGGGACCGCGACCCGCTTTCGAAGACCTACACCACGGCATCGGACGGCGCGACCGCTAACGCACACACGTCGGAGGGAACAGTCTGATGGCCACGAGTTTCGAGGGCCACTCGCTTGAGCAGCTGATGGCGATGATCGCTGCCTTCGACCCGGAGACGGTGAAGGCGCGGGGCACGCTGCTGACGCAGGCTGCGGCTGACATCAAGTCGATCGGTGAGACTCTCAAGTCGCACAAGGTGACTGGCTGGGAGGGCGAGGCGGCGGAGGCTTTTCAGGACTGGGTGAGCCAGGCGGGCAGCGCGACGCTGCGTCTGGGTGAGTACAGCGCCAATGGTGGCAAGTACATGACGTTGGCGGCCCAGAGCATGGTCGAGGCCAAGCAGAACATGCCGGAGGCCGAGAAGGTCGCGACCGCGCAGTCCAACCTTGAGACGGCGCACAAGTATCACAATGACCCGGATGCGCAGACGTTCGGCCGTGAGGCGATGGGCGATCTGCACGAGTACCAGGTGCGGGCTGCTCAGACGATGAAGACTCTGTCGGAGTCGTACGATCAGTCGGCCAAGGAGATGGACAAGGCGCAGGCGCCTACGTTTCCGCCGCCGCCGGGGGAGTTCGTGCCGGAGGGGCACGACGGTGGTGGGTACACAGCACGTTCCGGAGGAGGCTCTGGAACAGGAGCTGGATCGAGTAGCTCATCGTTCGCGCCTCAGAGTTCCTATGACGCGCCTTCGAACGAGCCTGGCTGGGCGCCTGTTCGTCAGCCGCAGCCCGACAACACGCTGACACCGACGACGGGACCGGGATCGGTGACGGTGCCGGGGTTCCCGGATCGTGAGGTGGGTGTCGGCCTCGACACCGTTGGGACGCTGCCGGACACGACCCTTCCCCCGACCACGGCACTGCCGGGGCCGGTTGGCCCGGGTGGTGGCCGTATCACTCCCGGCGAAGGGATTCCGCCTTTGGCGCTGCCGCCGATCACCGGGATGCCGAAGCTCGGTGGTGGCCCGGGTCCCTTTGGTCCGTTCCCGGGTCCGAGTGCTCCCAGCGCCAAGGCCGGCGGTATCGCCAGTCTGCCTCCGCGTGACCCCGGGATCACGGGCGGCCGACAGGTGTCCTCCACCGGGCCTGGCAGGGGCATTCCGCGTGGCACGGTCATCGGCTCGGAGGGCCCGCAGACGGGACGCGGCATGATGGGCGGGATGGGAGGCATGGGCGGTGTCGGTGGCTCCCACGGCGTCTCAGGTGGCTCCGGGGTGGGCCGTCGACTGGCCACGGAGCCGGGCGGTGTGGTCGGTGGGCGTCAGCCCGCGAAGGGCGGTCAGCCGTTCACACAGGGCGGTTCGGGCCTCGTGCGTGGGGCGGGTGCCGGTCCGGTTGCCGGTACAGGTAGCCGTAACCCCGGTAGGCGGCATAGGGATCAGGGGAGCGAACTCCCCGACTACCTGACTGAAGACGAAGAGACCTGGCAGGGCGACCGTCGTGTTGTGCCGCCTGTGATCGACTGAGCAGAACGGATGCTGGACGGGATGCGCATGCGGAAGGCGACCTCGGCCCTTGTGGGTCTGCTGTTGGCTGGGGTCGCCGCGACCCCGGCCCATGCGGAGAGCATTCGGGAGCGGCAGTGGCATCTCACTGCCATGAAGGCCGACGACATCTGGAAGATCAGCACGGGCAAGGGCGTTACGGTCGCCGTGATTGACAGCGGTGTGGCGCGCGTACCTGAGCTGGAGGGCCAGGTGCTTCCTGGCAAGGATTTCGCGACAGCCGAGTACGAAGGTGACGAGCGCACCGACTACGACAAACACGGCACCACCATGGCTGCATTGATTGCCGGTTCAGGGAAGCATCCGAGTGGCGATGGCGCCTTCGGACTCGCGCCTGGAGCCAAGATTCTTCCAATCCGTGTGCCGCATGAGTTCAGCAAGAGGGCTCCGTCCTGGACAGCGGCGATTCGGTATGCGGCAGATTCGGATGCCAAGATCATCAATATCTCTCTGGGTTTGCCCACGGAGGACCCGGAGCGGCTTGAAGCCGTCAAGTACGCACTTTCCAAAGACAAGCTGATCTTCGCTGCTGTCGGGAACGATGGAGACTCGACCAACGAGGTCAACTATCCATCTGGGACGCCAGGCGTGGTGGGCGTCGGGGCAGTGGACCCCAACGGTGCTGCGACAGCGGAATCGCAGCGCGGCCCGCAGGTAGACATCTCTGCTCCTGGCGTTGACATCGTCACGGCCTGCGCGGGCGGGACGGAAGTCTGCAAGAACCACGGAACGAGTGACGCCAGCGCCCTCACCTCCGCCTCTGCCGCGTTGCTTTGGTCCGCTCATCCGGACTGGACGAACAACCAGGTCCTCCGTGTCCTCCTGAATACCGCCGGCAAGCCCAAGGACGGTGCCGAGCGGAACGACGGCATCGGCTATGGCGTGGTCCGTCCCCGGATCGCGCTTCCCACGCCGGGTGACCCGGGTCCGGCGGACGTGTTCCCGCTCCCCGATCTCGCGGCCGCAGACGCGGCAGCGTCGAAGTCCCCGTCCCCGTCCTCGTCTCCCGAGTCCAAGGCCCCCGAGTCCGGCAAGCCCGCGCCCGCCCCTCAGGCCGAGGAGAAGAAGGACGGCAGCGTCCTCCCCTGGATCGCCCTCGGATTGGGGGCCTGCGTGATCATCGGCGGTGCCGTCACCGCAGTCGTCGTCCGGCGCTCGAACCGCTGAAAGTCCTGTCGGCAGAAGGAGAGCACCCCATGGCGTTCGACGAAGAGTGGGCCGCCGCACGGACCGCGGCGGCCGCCAATGTGTCCATGCGGCTCAACCACGTACCCGCCGACCCCGGCAACGGCGGCGGCGGTGACCTCGAACTCAACCAGGACCACATCGGGGCCGTCGGGAGCGAGGCGTTCAAGCTCCACGAGCGGCTGTCCACCGACGGGAAGCACGCCAACGTGGCCACTTCCGACGCCGCGGGCGCGCTCTCGAAGGAGAGTTTCGCCAGCGGGGCGGCCCTGCTCAAGGTCAACAGCCGCTGGGAGAGTCAGGTCAAGACCTTGGTCGCCGCCTGCGCGAACATCTCCAACGGCCTCAACTACTCTCTCTCCTCCCACAACAAGGACGAGAAGCAGCTCTACGCCGAGTTCACCACTTCCAAGATCGACGAGTACCTCAAGTAGCCCCTGGTGCGCTGAAAGGCGGCTTTAGGCACGTGCTGACGTACGAGAACGTGATGAACGCACCCCTGGACAAGCTCCAGACCGCGATCCGCGACTGGGGTGCGATGGTCGCGAAGCTGGACGAGCTGGCCGAGGCGGCCCGCAACGGCATGAAGGCGAAGGCCGACAAGGCGGAGTGGAGCGGGGTCACCGCCGGCGTGGGGCGGGCGTTCATCGACAAGACGGCCAAGGAGTTCGAGGACGCGGCCAAGGAGGCCAAGGGCATCCACCTGGTCCTGACCGATGGGCACGCCACCTTCAAGGCCGCCCAGGACCAGATCAAGAAGCTGGTCGCGGAGGCGCCCGCCGCCGGTTTCCGGATCGACGAGTCCGGGCGGGTCACCGCCATCCCCCTCGCCGACCCGAAGGACCAGTACGCCGCACAGCACGACCCGGACTACCAGGAGTCGCTGCGCAAGAACCGGGGCCTCTGGCAGGAGCGGGTCAACCGGGCCGTCGAGGACGCTCAGGACGCCGACGATTCGCTGGTCCGTGCGCTCCAGGCGAACGTCACCGACGACCACAACTTCACCACCCCGAAGTACACGACCCTGGACGCCGAGCAGGTGGACCGCGCGGCCGGCCTGATGAGGAAAGTCACCGGCGAAGGTGGCACGGCCCGCAACCCCGAGGCGCTGCGCGAGCTGGAGGACCTGCTCGACGACAACCGCAACGACCCAGAGTTCGCGACCGGCTTCTACCGCAAAGTGGGCCCCGAGGGCACGCTGCAGGCGTACTCGAAGATGTCCCTGGATGCCACCGGCCTGGGCCAGCCCGGCCTGGACCGCGCGCTCATGGTCGGCAACATCCAGAGCGACCTCGGCGCGATGCTGGGCCTCGCCACGCACAAGGACGTCCCGAACCACCTCGACGCCGCCTGGACGACCGAACTGATGAAGGCCGGTCACAAGGAGATGGACGTCACCGGCGTGGCCGGCGTCACTACGCGGGTGTTCGGCTACCAGGCGCTGGGCGCGCTGATGCGTGAGGGCACCTACGACACGGAGTTCCTGACGTCGGTCGGCCGCGACATGGTTGCGATGGACCGCAAGGACCCGAAGGCATGGGAGTACGGGGCCCCGTACGCCATGGCCCTCAACCAGGGCAAGGACGGCGGCCGCGGCTTCTACCCACTGACCGGACTCATGGAGGCCCTCGGTAACAACCCGGACGCGGCGACGGCCTTCTTCAACGAGCCGGTACGCGAAGACAGCAACCATGACGGCATCGTCACCAAGGACGACAAGCCGGTCGGTGGGCAGCACGGCAAGGCGCAGGGCATGGTCGACTACATGCTCGACAAGAAGCCTTACGTGGACGGCTTCGACGTCTCGAAGACAGGGGGCCTCCACCCGGCGCAGCAGGCCCTGGGCGATGCGCTCATGTCGGCGGTCTCCCATCGCACGCCCGGCGACGAGGACGGGGCGCCGGTCCCGCACACCAAGGAGATGGCGGCTGTCATGGAACGGGTCGTCGAGAAGATCGGCGACAAGCCGGAACTGGTCACTGGGAAGCCCGGGGAGGACGACAGCTCGCCGCTGAAGGGACTGTCCGGCCACTTCGGCGAGATGGCCGCCGAGTACATGCCGGATATCCAGGCCTCGGCGGAAAACGGCAGCGGGATGATCAAGGCCAATGGTGAGATGGCCGAGTTCCACAAGGCCGACATGGCGGCCTTCATCGGCGCCGTGGGCCGGGACCCGGAGGCGTACGGTGCAATCTCCAACTCCCAGCGAGCTTTCACAACCACGCTCGTCAATGACGTCATCGCGCATCGCGGTGAGTACGAGGACGTGGACGCGGCGATCAAGAGCGCTGTGCACCCGGGGGGTCAAATCGCCGGAATCCTGTCCGAGGCGAGGGCCGAAGGCACGTTCGCGGAGAACGGCCACAAGGCTGAGGAATACGTCAAAGGCGTCGAGGACAAGGCCAAGTGGATCAACCGCGGCATCAGCGCGGCGGGCGGCAAGTACCTGGAGATGGTGCCCATGGCCGGGGACGTCGTGGAGTGGCTCCAGGAGGACATCACGGAGGGCGTGGTGGAGCGGGCGAAGAAGGACCAGGCCGAGAAGACCGGCGAGGCCAACCACAAGGCCGTGATCGACTACACGGACGCGCAGATGGAGGCGGGCAAGTCCGCGGCGCAATCGGTCCGCAAGGCGGCAGAGGGAACGGGTATGACCCAGAGGACCATCGATGCCCTCGCCGGCGTGGCTTCGACGGAAACGGCGAACGCGCACGCGGTCGGCCGTGGCCAGGTCGTTGAGTCGAACAGGGGTTCCTGATGCGCACGGCCCATATCCCCCTCGCGCTCGCCGCAGCGCTGGTCGCGGCGGTAGCGCTGACCGGTTGCTCCGAGGAGAAGAAGGCGGCGGCCCCGCAGCTGCCCGAGCGCAACTGCTTCGGGATCTTCACCCGTGACGACCTGGAGCCCTTGATGGGCAAGGGCGAGGAGGTGAAGGAGTCCGGTCCAGTAGATGTGAAGCTGACCGCGGAGCGCCGGAGTGCCACGTGCAATGTCGACGTGGACGGCGAGGGACGGTTCCTCGCCTCGGCGACACGCCAGCCCCTGGACCAGAGCTTCTTCTGGATGCGCGAGATGATCAAGCCGCCGCCGGATCCGCTGGACCTCGGAGACGAGGCCATCGTGTACGACACAGGCGCCCGCGTCGCCTTCTCCTGCAAGGGGCCCAAGGACATGTTCCATGTTGAGCTGACCGTCAGCGGCTCCATCGAGCAGATGAAGAAAGGCGAGTCCCGCCCTTTGTTCGCCAAGCTCATCAAGAAGTTCGTGGACGTGGCCAAGCAGCAGACACAGTGCGATTCGTAGCCGGCAGAAAGCCGCCCGGGGGACGTGCCCCCGGGCGGCTCTGCGTTTGGAAGCCGTGACCGGAATCGAACCGGCGTAACTCGCTTTGCAGGTTTGTCTGCGTTAGATCGAACATGATCCGTACACGTCCAGGGACGTTCAGATCCGTACACTGCCAGCCGGCACGTGAGCAAGGTGTACGGCTCTGGACGGCCGTGCACGGAGACGAACGAGACGGAAACTGAGACGGGTCGGAAGCATCAACAGCATGCACCTCGCTCCCGTCTAGCCAGACGCGGCACTGCCGCCCCGGCTCCTCCTAGTACTCCAGCTGTAGATCGTGATCTTGCTGGTCGGGGGCCGTTGCGGACATGGGTGCGGC